>NZ_JBFAPZ010000004.1:0-588526 GCF_040676935.1 Saccharopolyspora sp. NPDC049426
GTGCGCTGGACGACCAGCACGTGCTCGACGCTGGGGGCCTCGGCCACGGCGTCGTCGACGGCGGCCTTGAGCGGCATGGCCTTGCCGCGGCGGTATTGGCCGTCGGCGGTGATGACGACCTTGGCCTGGGCGTCGTTGATGCGCGAGCGCAGCGCTTCGGCGGAGAAACCGCCGAACACGACGCTGTGCAGGGCGCCGAGGCGGGCGCAGGCCAGCATGGAGAACACGGCCTCGGGCAGCATCGGCAGGTAGATCGCGACCCGGTCACCGGCGCCGACACCCAGCTCGGCGAGGGCGTTGGCGGTGCGGGAGACCTCGCGCTGCAGTTCGGCGTAGGTGATGGCGCGGGTGTCGCCGGGTTCGCCTTCCCAGAAGATCGCGACGCGGTCGCCGTGGCCGGCTTCGACGTGCCGGTCGGCGCAGTTGTAGGCCACGTTGAGCTTGCCGCCGACGAACCACTTCGCGAACGGCGCGCCGGACCAGTCCAGGACCTGGTCCCACTCGGTGTCCCACCGCAACCGCGATGCCTGCTCGGCCCAGAACGCCTCGCGGTCCGCATCGGCCTGGCCGTAGAGCGCCGACGTGGCGTTGGCCTGCGCCGCGAAATCCTCGGACGGTGCGAATCGGTCGTGGGCTTCGTTGCTCACGGACAACTCCCTGATGATCGGTGCGGGGTACTGGGCCCGCAACGTAAGCAACTCCCGTGATCTGTGGCACCACCTGCGCGACCGATCGTCGTGCTGACGCGTCCGAACGCCCCCGCTGCGCGACGAGCGGCGGATGAGCGGTCTCGCTCACGTCAGCCGAACGGATTAGCATCCCAGCATCCATCAATGGCGATTTGGGGTTTTCGATGCCGGCACCGACCAACCGCACGCCCTCGGGCGCGTGGTCGTTGCGGCGCCCGGCATCCGAATCGGTGCTGCGCACCGCGCGCCGCCTGGCCGTGAACCTGCGCGCCGGTCCCGCCGGTCCCGGAGTGCCCAGCGCGCTGCGCGACCTCCGCCGGCTCCTCGACGTCGACGCGGTCGGGATCAGCGACCTGTCCGGGTCGCTGCAGTGGTCCGGCCGGTCGAAGGCCGAGCCGGACGCGGTGACCTCGGTGGCCGACGTGCTGCACACCGAAACCCGCAGCGGCCGCCCGCCGCTGGTGGCGATGCCGCTGCTGGTGCAGGACGAGCTCGCCGGGGTGCTGGTCATCGACGGCGAGGTCCGGATGTCGGCGGTGCGCGAAGCCACCGCCTGGGTCGAGGACGCGCTGGAGCACGGCAGGCTGGAGCACTCGGCGGAGCTGGCCGCGCAATCGGAGCTGCGCGCTCTGCGGGCCGAGATCTCCCCGCACTTCATGTACAACGCGATGACCGTGATCGGCTCGCTGGTGCGCTCCGACCCGGAGCGCTCCCACGAGCTGATGCTCGACTTCGCCGAGTTCATCCGCTACGGGCTGGCCCGGCACCGCGACTACACCACCGTCTCCGACGAGTTCCACGCCATCGAGACCTACCTCGCCCTGCAGCGCGCGGTGCTGGGGGAGCGGCTGCGGGTGCAGATCCGCGTCGCGCCCGAGGTGCTGGCCGTGGCGATCCCGTACCTGGTGCTGCAGCCGCTGGTGGAGAACGCCGTGCGGCACGGCATGGAACCCAGGTTCACCCCGGGTTCGGAAGGAGTCGGCACCGTGCAGGTGCGCGGCGAAGCCGAGGGGAACGATCTGGTCATCAGCGTCGAGGACGACGGGGTCGGCATGGATCCCGCCCACGCCGAGGCGATCCTCGCCGGGCACGGGCCGGCCGACTCGGTCGGGCTGGCCAACGTCGACCGGCGGCTGCGCAGCGTCTACGGGGCCTGGTACGGGCTGGTCGTGGAAACCGCCGAGGGAGCGGGTACCCGAGTGGTGGTCCGCGTCCCGCGATTCCATCCGGGAGTGGTGCCGAGTTGAGCGAAGGACTGCGCGCGCTGGCCGTGGACGATCTCCCGCCCGCGCTCGACGAGCTGTGCAGGCTGCTGCGGGAAGCACCCGAGGTCGCCGAGGTCGTGTCGGCCTCGGATTCGCTCAGCGCGCTGCGCACGCTGCAGAGCGACCGGTTCGACGTGGTGTTCCTGGACATCTCCATGCCAGGGCTGGACGGCATGGAGCTGGCGTCGCTGCTGGCGAAGATGAGCGAGCCGCCGGTGATCGTGTTCGTCACCGCCTACGAGCAGCACGCCGTGCAGGCCTACGACATCGGAGCCGTTGACTACCTGCTCAAACCCGTTCGCGCGGAAAGGCTCTCGGCTGCGCTGGACCGGGTGGCGCGGCTGCTGGCCACCGAGGACGTCGCGGAACCCGTTCCGGCGCAGCCGGACGCGATGGTGGCGCTCCCGGTCGAGACGGCGGGGCGGACACGCTACGTGCGGCGCAGCGAGGTGCTGTTCGTCGAGGCGCACGGCGACTACGTGCGGCTCAACACCCGCAGCGGCGTGCACGTGGTGCGCATGCCGCTGTCCCGGCTCGAGGAGTACTGGGAGGGAGCCGGTTTCGTGCGGGTGCACCGCAGCTTCCTGCTATCGCTGGGTGCTGTGCGGGAGCTGCGCAGCGACTCCGCCGGGGCGCTCAACGCCCACACCGACGCCGGTGACGTCCCGGTCAGCCGCAGGCACGCGCGGGATCTGCGGGAGCGGTTGCTGGACAACGCCCGGCAGGCCGAGATCGCCGACCCGCGGGGGCGGGGATGAGCGGTGGTCCGAAGCGGGTGGCGGTGACCAGCCCGCAGACCCGGGTGGCGCACGCTCGCCGCGTGATGCGGCGGCGCTGGCGGGCGCCGCGCCTCGAACCGGGGGAGGCGTTGCGGGCCAGGTCCCTGCACCGGGCGCAGCGCAGGCTCGGCGCGGTGACGCTGCTCCTGCTGTTCGCGCTGGTCTTCGGGTTGCCGCTGGTGTTCGCCGCGGTTCCGGCGCTCGACGAGGTGCGGGTTCTCGGCGTTCCCGTCTCCTGGGGTTTGCTAGTGCTGCTGCCGTTCCCGGCGATGGCGGTGCTGGCGCGCTGGCAGCTGCGCGCGGCCGAGCGCGTCGAGGAGCGCTGAGCCGTGTTCGCCCTGCTGACCGTCGCGGTCATCGTGCTCCTCACGCTGCTGATCGGGCTGCGCGGGGTGGCGGCGATGCGCACCACCTCGGACTTCCTGGTCGCGTCCCGGCAGGTGTCACCGCTGGTCAACGCGGCGGCGGTCTCGGGGGAGTACCTCTCGGCGGCGTCCTTCCTCGGCGTGGCCGGGCTGATGCTGTCCAACGGCGTGGGCGCGCTGTGGTACCCGGTGGGGTTCACCGCCGGGTACGTGGCGATGCTGGTGCTGGTCGCCGCCCCGATGCGCCGGTCCGGAGCCCTCACGGTTCCCGACTTCGCCGAGGCCCGCTTCGCCTCGCCGGAGCTGCGGCGGCTGGCCGCGGTGGTGGTGCTGATCATCGGCGGGCTGTACCTGGTCCCGCAGTTCCGCACCGCGGGCCTGGTGCTCAGCGTGGTCAGCGGGACGCCGTACTGGGTGGGCGTGGTCATCGCCGGGACCGCGGTGTCGGTGACCCTCGCGCTGGGCGGCATGCGGGCGGCGACCTACGTGCAGGCGTTCCAGTTCTGCCTGAAGCTGCTGCTGTTCGTGATCCCCGCGGTGTGGCTGGTGCTGCAGGTCGGCCCGGCGGTGCGGCACGACGCGCTGCACCCGGTGCAGTTCACCCACTTCGCCGAGGACACCCCCGTGACGTTCCGCGTCGCCGTGGACCTCGACATCACCGAACCGGTGACCGCGCGCGACGCCGAGGGACGGCCGGTGCCGCTTCCGCCGGGCGCTCACGAGATCGAGGCGGGGCGGACGCTGACGTTCCCCGCCGGTGCGGCGGTCCCCGAGATCGACGGCGTGGACGTGCCGGGCGGGCCGGACTGGCGGCGGCCGCTGCTGGACCTGGAGAACGCCGGCCACCCGCTGCTGGGGACCTGGGCGGTGCTGGTGGCCACCATGTTCGGCACGATGGGGTTGCCGCACGTCATCGTGCGGTTCCACACCAGCCCCGACGGGCGTGCGGCACGGCGGGCCGCCGCGATCACCGTGCTGCTGCTGGGCAGCTTCTACCTGTTCCCGGGCATCTACGGCGCGCTCGGTCGGGTGCTCGTGCCGCAGCTGTACCTCTCCGGCGTCACCGACTCGGTGGTGGTCGGGTTGCCCGCGCAGGTCGACACCGGCTGGGTCGGGACGGTGTTCACCTCGCTGCTCACGGGCGGGGCGTTCGCGGCGTTTCTCGCGACCTCGCTGGGCCTGCTGCTGGTGGTCTCCGGCGCGATCTCCCACGACCTCACCCCGGGCGGTCTGGGTCAGCTGCGCTGGACCGTGCTGGGTGCGGCGGCGGTGGTCGTCCTGCTCGCGCTGCAGGCCGCCCACCTGTCCGCCGGCGTGCTCGTGACCTGGGGGTTCACCGTTGCCGCCGCCACGTTCTGCCCGCTGCTGGTGCTGGGCATCTGGTGGCCGCGGCTGACCAGGACCGGAGCGCTGTGGGGCGTGCTGGTCGGGCTGACCGCCACGTCGGGAGCCATCGGCGCGACCCTGTTCGGCCCGCAGCTCGACGGCGTGCCCGCGATCCTGCTCGCCCAGCCCGCTCCCTGGGCGGTTCCGCTGTCCTTCGCCACCATGATCGCGATCTCGTTGCGCGGGAAGACCCCGACGTGGGCCGAGACGGCCATGCTGCGCCTGCACCTGGACGAACCATCGCGCACCTGAACGCGATGTTCACGCGCAGGTAACGAGCAGGAGAAGGGCGCGACCGCTCGTCCCAGTCGGCGGGCCGTTCGTCGACCGTTCGTCTCGTGCGGCCGTCATCGGTCTCGGACGGCTCCCGCTGCGGCTCGGGGCTTCCTTAACGTGGCGCTCCTCACACGTTAGGGAGGATCCGTGAGCACCACCGACTCGGCCAATCCGCCGCCCACCGGAGATGTGTGGCACGAGGCCCACGCCAGCGAGGACTTCGCCACGCTGCGCCGGCGGCTGCGGGCGTTCGTCTTCCCGGTCTCCGCGCTGTTCCTCGTCTGGTACCTGGTCTACGTGCTGCTGGCCGACTACGCCCACGCATTCATGTCGATCAAGCTCGTCGGCAACATCAACGTCGGGCTGGTGCTGGGCCTGCTGCAGTTCGTGTCCACCTTCGTCATCACCACGCTCTACGTGCGCTACGCCAACCGGAGCCTGGACCCGGTGGCCGAACGCATCCGCGTCAAGGTCGAAGACACTGCCTGAAACCCCAAGGAGTAGCAGGGATGTACCACCTCGCGCAGGGGTTGCAAGGAAGCAACCCGCTGCTCAACATCGGAATCTTCGCGGCCTTCGTCGTGGTGACGCTGGTCGTCGTGCTGCGCGCCAGCCGGAACACCAGCACCGCCGCGGACTACTACGCGGGCGGTCGCGCGTTCTCCGGGCCGCAGAACGGGATCGCGATCGCCGGTGACTACCTGTCGGCGGCGTCGTTCCTCGGCATCGTCGGCGCGATCGCGCTCTACGGCTACGACGGATTCCTGTACTCGATCGGCTTCCTGGTCGCATGGCTGGTGGCGTTGCTGCTGGTGGCCGAACTGCTGCGCAACACCGGCAAGTACACGATGGGCGACGTGCTGGCGTTCCGCATGCGCCAGCGCCCGGTGCGCGCCGCGGCGGCGACCTCGACGTTGATGGTCAGCTTCTTCTACCTGCTGGCGCAGATGGCGGGCGCGGGCGTGCTCGTCTCGCTGCTGCTGGGCGTGTCCAGCGGGAGCGGGCAGGCGCTGGTGATCGCGATCGTCGGCGTCATCATGATCGTCTACGTGCTGGTCGGCGGCATGAAGGGCACCACCTGGGTGCAGATCATCAAGGCGGTGCTGCTCATCAGCGGCGCGGCCGTGATGACGGTGTGGACGCTGGCGTTGCACGGCTTCGACTTCTCCGGCCTGCTGCAGGCGGCGGTCGACCGGGCGTCCTCGGGTGAGAAGCTGCTCAACCCCGGTGCCAAGTACGGGAAATCGGACACCAGCAAGCTGGACTTCCTGTCGCTGGGCATCGCCCTGGTGCTGGGCACCGCGGGTCTGCCGCACGTGCTGATGCGCTTCTACACGGTGCCGACCGCCAAGGAAGCGCGGCGCTCGGTGGTGTGGGCGATCTGGCTGATCGGCCTGTTCTACCTGTTCTCGCTGGTGCTGGGTTACGGCGCGGCGGCCATCGTGGGTCCGGAGGCGATCAAGAACGCGCCGGGTTCGTCGAACGCCGCGGCACCGCTGCTCGCTCAGGCGCTGGGCGGCCCGCTGCTGCTCGGGTTCATCGCCGCGGTCGCCTTCGCCACGATCCTGGCCGTGGTGGCGGGCCTGACCATCACCGCGTCGGCGTCGTTCGCCCACGACATCTACGCCAACGTGATCAAGCGCGGGAAGGTCGAGGACAAGGACGCCGAGGTCCGCGTCGCGCGGATCACCGCGGTGGTCATCGGCGCGGTCGCCATCGTCGGCGGCATCCTGGCCCGCAACCAGAACGTCGCGTTCCTGGTGGCGCTGGCCTTCGCCGTGGCCGCCTCGGCGAACCTGCCGACGATCCTGTACTCGCTGTTCTGGAAGCGTTTCAACACCTCCGGGGCGCTGTGGAGCATCTACGGCGGTCTGGTCACCACCGTGGTGCTGATCGTGTTCTCCCCGGCGGTGTCGGGGACCGAGGAGTCGATGCTGCCGAACGTGGACTTCCACTGGTTCCCGCTGCAGAACCCGGGTCTGGTCTCGATCCCGGCGGCGTTCTTCTTCGGGTGGTTGGGCACGGTCCTGTCCAAGGAGCACCTGGAGGACAAGTACGCCGAGATGGAGGTTCGCTCGTTGACCGGCGCGGGCGCTGAGAAGGCGTCCGCACACTGATCGTCGTGCTGCACGGCGGTCCCCGGTGGGCCGGGGCGCGATCCCCTCTCGCGCTCCGGCCCACCGCGCGTTCCGGGTGCTCGTCGAATTGATCCGGTCGCGAGATGCGGAATGGCGAAGCGGAGCATGTGGTTCCGATTTCCCTTGAGTTGATCGGCTCCTTTCGCGCCGGGATCGAATCGGGGTCGGCCATCCGATTCTCCCGCGCGGGTGCCGTTCGCGGCTCGCGGTTGCTGCGAACGGCTCCACGGCGCCTGCTTTGGGCGAATTATGGCGAGATCCGCAAGGTTTTGGCGAGAACTGCTCGTTCCCGCGACGAATAGTTGATTGCGGATGAAACCGGGTTAATCTTCTTTCGTCCGATGATTTTTCTGGCCTCACTGGCATTTTTATCGGCTCACTCCTTGATCGGTGATCTGACCGATCGCCTTGATCGACTCCATTGCAGCGGATCCCGCGCGCCCAGATCGGGCCGGTGATCCCTGAGCGAAAGGCGTCCGATGAAACCCAGAACCGCAGCACGAATCACCGGAGCGGCGCTCGTCGCCGCTGGAACGGTCGCAGCGCTGACCGCGCCCGCGACCATCGCCGACCCCGCCGACGCGCCGGTGTCGCCGGAGCTGGTCACCGCCATGCAACGCGATCTCGGCCTCACCGCTGACCAGGCCAGGGTGCGGCTCGACCAGGAAACCGTCGCGGCACGAGCCGACAGCGCGCTGCGCGACGCGCTCGCGGGCAGTTACGGCGGCTCCTACTTCGACGCGAACCTGGGCAAGCTCGTCGTCGGGACCACCGACGCAGCCCTCTCCGACGAGGTGCGCGCGGCCGGTGCCGAACCCCGGCAGGTCGCCGCGAGCCAGCGGCAGCTCGACGAGATCGTCGAAGCCCTCGACCGCCGCGGCGCGCAGGCACCCGCGGCGGTGACCGGCTGGTACGCCGACGTGCGGGAGAACGCGGTGGTGGTGACCACCCAGCTCGGGACCTCGCAGCAGGCAACCGATTTCGTGCGCGACGCGCAGGTGTCACAGGAGTCGGTGCGGGTGCTGGAGTCCCCCGCGCGGCCGGAGACCTACGCCGATGTCGTCGGCGGCTACGCCTACTACACCGCCGCAGGTGCGCGGTGCTCGATGGGCTTCGCCGTCCAAGGTGGATTCGTCACCGCGGGCCACTGCGGGGCGCCGGGTGAGGGCACCACCCAGCCGACCGGTTACTTCGCGGGGTCGTCCTTCCCCGGCAACGACTACGCCTTCGTCAACACCGGCACCGACGACACCGGACACCCCCTCGTCTACGACTACAGCGGCGGGTACGTCCGGGTCTCCGGGTCCGCGGAAGCACCGCTGGGTTCGTCGATCTGCCGTTCCGGGTCCACCACGGGTTGGCACTGCGGCACCGTGCTGGCCAAGAACCAGTCGGTGCGCTACCAGGAGGGCACCGTCAGCGGGCTCACCCGGACCAACGTCTGCGCCGAACCCGGCGACTCCGGCGGCTCGTTCATCTCCGGCAACCAGGCCCAGGGGATGACCTCCGGAGGCTGGGGCGACTGCCGCACCGGCGGCGAGACCTACTACCAGCCGGTCCGAGAAGCCCTCTCCGCCTACGGTCTGACCCTGCTGACCCAGTAGGCGACGACGCGGTTGCTGCGACCCGGCCGAGTCCCGGGTCGCAGCAACGCGTTCCGCCCGAGTGAGCCCGCTCGTCTAGGACGGCACGAGGGCTTTGGCGGCGAGCGGGACGCATTCGCACGTCACCGGCAGCTCCGCGAACCGCTCGCCGTCGGCGTAACCGGTGATTCCCGGGGTCGACAGGTGCACTCGGCGGGCCCGGTAGGTGGTCACCTGCGGGTGCTGGACGTGCGTTCCGGGGTAGATCGTGGGAAGCAGGCGCACGATCTGGCTGCGCCGTGCCGGTCCGATGACGGTGATGTCGAACAGGCCGTCGTCGGGCACCGCGTCGGGGCAGATCCGCATGCCGCCGCCGTACGTTTGGCCGTTGCCGACCGCGACCAGGATGGCCTGCGTCGTCAGCTTCCGGCCGTCGAGTTCCAGGGCGTAGTCCAGCGGACGCAATGCGGCCAGCTCGATGAGCGTCGCGAGGTTGTAGCGCAGCTTGCCGCGCGGCCACGTGAGCCGGTTGGTGCGCTCGGTGACCAGGGCGTCGAAGCCGCCGGCGAACGCCGTGCCGAACCAGCGGTCGCCGACGCGTCCCAGGTCGATCGGGCGCACGGCGCCGTCGAGCACCACTTGCGCGGCGGCCACCGGGTCGTGGCGCGGGATCCCCAGCATCCGGGCGTGGTCGTTGCCCGTTCCGGCCGGGATGACGCCGAAGGGCGTGTCCGTCCCGGCGACCGCTTGCAGCGCGGTGTTGACCACTCCGTCGCCGCCGCAGGCGACCAGCGCCCCCGTTCCCGCCGCGACGGCTCGGTGAGCGAGCGCGAGCGAATCCGCCTCGTCCCGGCCGACCAGTACCGTCGCCGTCGTGCCGGAGGCCCGCAGGTGCCGCAGCGCGCGCAGCGCGGCGGCAGCGGTGCGGCCCTGCCCGGAGCGCGGGTTGACCAGCAGGGCGATGTCGGTGATCACGGGATCAGCTTGCCCGGGTTGAGCACACCGGACGGATCCACAGTGGACTTGACGGCGCGCAGCACCTGCACGCCGAGCTCGCCGATCTCGTCGGTCAGCCACTCCAGGTGGTCCGTGCCCACGGCGTGGTGGTGGGTGATGGTGGCTCCGGATCGGCTGATGGCGTCGCCCGCCGCGCGCTTGGCCCGTCGCCACTGCGCCACGGGGTCCTCGCCGCGCCCGCAGGCCACCGTGAAGTACAGCGACGCGCCGGTCGGGTAGACGTGCGAGATGTGGCACATGACAAGGGGAGGGGTGCCCTGCGCCTGCAGCGATTCGGTGAGCGCCCCGCGCACGGCGTCGCAGGTCGCGGTCAGCTGGGACCAGGTGCACGCGGTTTCCAGGGTTTCCACCACGGTGTTGACGTCGAGCAGCGCGTCGCGCAGGTACGGGCCGTGGTAGCGGCCGTGGTCCCACTTCTCGGCGGGCGCGGCGCCCAGCGAGGAGCCGCCTGCTTCGGCCAGCAGTTCCACCACCCGCTCGCGGGCTGCGATCCGGGAGCCTTCGTAGCGCGTGATCATCAGGCATCCGCCGGCCTGCTCCCCGCTGCCGACGTCGTGCGCGGTGGCGAGGTTGATCATCGTCTCGGCCTCGTCGGAGAGCCGGGCGACGGTGGGCAGCGCGCCTTCCTGGGCGAGCATCCGCAACGCCGTCGCGCCGGTGGTGAAGTCCGGGAACGACCAAGCCTCGGATTGCACCTCCTCGGGCTTCGGGTGCACCCGGACGGTCACCTCGGTGATGATCCCCAGCGCGCCCTCCGAGCCGAGGAAGAGCTGCCGCAGGTCCGGCCCCGCCGCGGACGCGGGAGCCCGGCCGAGGTCGAGCTCGCCGTTCGGGGTCGCGACGCGCAGCCGCACCACCATGCCGTCGAACCGGCCGTACCCGGCCGACGCCTGGCCCGAGGAACGCGTCGCCGCGAAGCCGCCGATGCTGGCGTGCTCGAAGCTCTGCGGGAAGTGACCCAGGGTGAAGCCGTGCTCGGACAGCAGGGCCTCGGCCTCCGGGCCGCGCAGGCCCGCCTGCAAGGTCGCGGTCTGCGACTCGGCGTCGACCTCCAGCAGGCCGTCCAGCAGTCGCAGGTCCAGGGCGATGACCGAGCCGAAGCCGCCGCGTTCGGGCTCCACGCCGCCGACGACGCTGGTCCCACCCCCGAACGGGACCACCGCCACCCGGTGCTCGGCGCACTGCGCCAGCACCGCGCACACCTGCTCGTGGGAGCCGGGCAGCACCACGGCGTCGGGCGCGGACTCCGCCTCGCCGGCCCGGCGGCGCAGCAGGTCCGGGGTGCTCTTGCCGCCCGAGTGCAGCAGCCGGGTGTCGTCGTCGGTGCGCACGCCGTCGTCACCGACGATCGCGGCCAGCGCCGAGCGGACCTCGGCGGGCAGTCGCGATTGCCCGACGCGCACCTCGCAGCGGCTCACCGAGGGAGTGTCCCGGCGTTCCACGCCGAGGCCCTGCTCGATCAGGGCGCGCACCTGCTCGGACACGGGGTTGGCCCCCTCGGCGGTGCCCCAGGCGTTCCACTCCTGCTCCGGGGTGCGGTGCTCAAGCTCAGTCATGCGTTACAGTTTTACACATGACGTCAAGCCGTAACGACGATGCCATCCTCGACGCCGCGAAGCAGTGCGTGCTCTCGGTCGGCATGCGGCGCACCACGCTGGCGGAGATCGCCCGCCGAGCGGGGGTGAGCCGCCCGACGGTCTACCGGCGCTGGCCGGACGTGCGAACGCTGTCCGCGGACCTGCTCACCCGCGAGCTCGTCGCCCTGCTCCCGGTCGACACCTGGGAGGGGGCGCGCGAGCACGGGGTCGACGGGATCGTGCGCACCGTTTCGGCCGTGCGGCAGCACCCGCTGTTCCTCAAGATCCTCGAAACCGACCCGGAGCTGCTGACCACCTACGTGTTCGACCGGCTCGGGGCCAGCCAGCAGCGCATCCTCGACGTCCTCGCCGCCGCCATCCGCAGCGGGCAGGCGGGCGGCACGATCCGCGCGGGAGACCCGGACGAGATCGCCGCGATGGTTCTGCTGCTGGCGCAGTCCGCGGTCCTGTCCGCCCGCATCGTCTCCGACGCGCTTCCCCCGGAACGCCTCGACGCGCAGCTGCGCGCCGTGCTCGACGCCTACCTCAGCCCCGAGGAGTGATCTGATGATCTCGCTCAACGCCGCCCGGCGCACCAGGGACCTGACCGAACTCGCCGACGGAGACGAGGTCGACCTGCTCGTCGTCGGCGGCGGGGTCACCGGCGCGGGCGTCGCGCTCGACGCCGCCTCGCGCGGCCTGAGCGTGGTGCTGGCCGAGAAGCACGACCTGGCCTTCGGCACCAGCCGGTGGAGTTCGAAGCTGGTGCACGGCGGACTGCGCTACCTCGCTTCCGGCAACGTCGGGATCGCCTACGAGAGCGCCGTGGAACGCCGCGTCCTGATGGAGCGCACCGCGCCGCACCTGATCCGCCCGCTCCCGCAGCTGGTGCCGCTGGTCTCGGGAGTCGGGGCGAAGCAGGTGGCGCTGGTGGCCGCCGGGTTCGTCGCGGGCGACCTGCTGCGCCGCGGCTCCGGGACCGCCGGGTCGGTGCTGGCCCCGCCGCGCCGGGTCTCCCGCGTGGAGACGCGCCGGATGGTGCCGACCGTCCGGCAGGAAGGGCTGCGCGGCGGCCTGCTGTCCTGGGACGGTCAGCTCGTCGACGACGCGCGGCTGGTGGTCGGCCTCGCGCGGACCGCGGCGTCGCATGGGGCTCGCGTCCTCACGCGCTGCGCGGCCGAGCAGGTCACCGGCGACGGTGCCGTGCTGCGTGACCGGCTCACCGGCGAGACCGTCGACCTCCGAGCCCGGAAGGTGATCAACGCGGCCGGGGTGTGGGCCGGCGAAGTGGCGCCGGGACTGCGGCTGCGCCCGAGCCGTGGCACGCACCTGGTGGTCTCCGACGCGGTGTTCGGCGGTCTTGACGCGGGGCTCACCGTGCCGATTCCGGGCACCACCAACCGGTTCGTGTTCGCGCTGCCCGCCGGGCACGGCCGGGTCTACATCGGACTCACCGACGAGGAGCAGGAAGGCCCGATCCCCGACGTGCCGACCGCCTCGGCCGAGGAGGTCTCGTTCCTGCTGAAGACGGTCAACTCCGTGCTGGCCCGGCCGATCCGCGAGGAGGACGTGCTCGGCACGTACTCCGGCCTGCGCCCCCTGCTGGACGCCGGTGACGGTCGGAGCTCGGACCTCTCGCGCGAGCACGCGGTGATCACCGGCGACAACGGCGTGATCAGCGTCGTGGGCGGGAAGCTGACGACCTACCGCAAGATGGCGCAGGACGCCGTGGACGCCACCGCGCTGACCACCCGGCCGTGCCGCACGCGCGAGCTGCCCCTCGTCGGCGCGGCGAGCTCCGCGCATCTGTCCACCGTGGACGCTCCGCGGCGCCTGATCTCCCGCTACGGAACGGAAGCGACGGCCGTGGTCGCCGAGGCGGGTGGCGACCGCCGGCTCCTGGAACCGATCGACGGCGTGGACGTCACCCCGGCCGAACTCCGTTTCGCGGTGCGGCACGAGGGCGCTCTCGACGTCTCCGACCTGCTCGACCGGCGCACCCGGCTCGGCCTGGTCGCGGCGGACCGCGAGCTCGCCACCGACGCCGCGGAAGAGGCGTTGAGCCTGGGCTGACGGGAAGCCGGCGGCGGAGCCGCTGATTCAACCCGCACCACCACGCAAAGGCACACACTAAACAGCGTGGGAGCCCAGGTGCGCTGGTCCGGCGAGGTTGCTCTGGGCGTAGACCTCGGTGAGGACGCGCAGCGCCTTCGTCGCTTCGCGCGGGCTGATCCAGAAGGGTTCGTCCTCGCCGAGCCGGGCGTAGAAGTCGCGGATGAGCGCTTCGTGGGACACGCCCCAGTAGGAGCGTCCGTTCGACGACGACCGGCGTTCGGCCACCGTTCGCACCCGTCCGTCGGCGTGGGTGATGGTGAGGTCACCGCGGATCGAGAGGGCGCCGCGCTCGGTGGTGATGTCGATGGTGACGGGTGCGTGGACCACGTTGGCCAGCGAGCCGAACACCAGGCTGCGCGCTCCGCCGTCGTGGGTCAGGAGCAGCTCGGCGGTGTCCTCGACCTCGACGACGTGCTGGCGGGTCGAGGCGTGGCCCTGGACGCCGACGACGTCGCCGACGAGCCACTGCACCAGGTCGAGGGTGTGGATGGCCTGGTTGATGAGCAGCCCACCGCCGGCGGTGGCCCACCTGCCCCGCCACGGCTTGGCGCGGTAGTAGTCCGGGGTGCGGGTCCACATCACCGTCGCGGTCGCGCCGAGCACCGGGCCCAGCTCGCCGGAGTCGAGCAGCTCGCGGGCGGCCTGCGCGGTGGCGTTGTATCGGTTCTGGAAGCACACGCCGACGCGGCTGCGACCCCGCTCGGCGGCTTCGACGAGGCGCTCGGCTTCGTCGAGGGTGTGGGCGAGCGGCTTCTCGACGAGCACGTGCACCCCGGCGTCGAGCAGGTCCAGGGCCACGGGCGCGTGCTGGTGGTGCGGGGTGCAGACGTGGGCGACGTCGGGGCGCAGGGCCTCCAGGAGGGCGCGGTGGTCGGCGAACCCGGCGACGCCGACGCGCTCGGCGGTCGTGGCCAGCGCCGCGGGATCGGTGTCGCACACGGCGACGAGCTCGACGTCCTCCAACGCCTGGATCGCCTCGAGGTGCACGGTCGAGACGTCGCCGCACCCGATGACGGCCGCTGTGATCATCGGTGCTCGATCCCTTCCTCCTTCAGCAGGGCCGTGAACGCCTGCCACGCCTCGGTGAACAGCTCGGGACCGGAGAACCCGCCGAGGCTGTGCGTCTGGGACAGGTGCGGTTCGAGGGAGAAGAACCCGTCGAAGCCGTCCTCGCGCAGCGCCCGGACGGTCTCGGCGACCTCGCCGTCGCCGCGACCCGCGGCGCACACCTCACCGTCGACGAGGTGCGCGTCCTTGATCTGGACGTACTCCAGGTGCGGGCGCAGCGCGGCGTAGCCGTCGGTGAAGGGCCGCACGCCCACCTGGACGAAGTTGGCGGCATCCCATGCCGCGCGCAGGTTCGGCGAACCGACCGATTCGAGGACGTCGACGCAGCGGCGGGGGATGTCGCCGTAGATCTCCTTCTCGTTCTCGTGCAGCAGGACGACGCCGCCCCGCTCCGCCACGTCGGCGAGGGCGCGCATGCGGCGCAGCACCTCGTCGCGGGCGTCGTCGGGATCGGTGCCCGGGCGCATGAAGAAGGAGAAGATCCGGATGTAGGGGGCGTCGAAGCGGTGCGCGACGTCGACGGCGTGGCGGGCGCGGTCGAGGTGGGCCTCGAAGTCCTCGTCGAGGAAGATCTTGCCGATCGGCGATCCGATGCTCGACACCCGCAGGCCGTGGGCGTCGAGCAGGCCCTTCGCCCGCGTGAGCTGCTCGTCGTCGAGGTCGAGGACGTTGGTGCCCCACGCGCTGCGGAACTCCAGGTACGACAATCCAAGCTCGCCGAGCAGGGAAGCCTGCTCTTGCAGGTCGGGCGAGATCTCGTCGGAGAATCCCGAGAGCGTCCACATGCGGGGTGCTCCTCACTGAGCCGGGTGGAGAGGTCTACCACCCACCATGATGGGTGATCGATCGCGCTCCCAGGTGTTGCCGGTTGTTGCCACGCCCGGCCGGAAACAGCTGGCAACCCGTGGCCGAACCGGGGGCGAGCGCGCAGAGTCACGAGTGCGCCTCGTCGGCACGAGGCGCGGCCACTCGCTCGCGAGACGAAGGAGAAACGCCCATGTCCAGGAAGGTCCGGCTCGGGATCATCGGTTTCGGCGCCCAGGGCTCGGCGTACGCGAAGTTCATCGAGGACGGCCTGGTCCCCAACGTCGAGATCGGCGCCATCGCCGACGTCGAGGCCGCCAGGCGGGAGGCCGCAGCCGCCGAGCACGGCGTGCCCGTGCACGAGGACCACGAGTCGCTGCTGGCCGGGGGAGAGGTGGACGCCGTCGTGACGACGGTGCCGCACTACCTGCACCCGCAGATCGGGATCGACGCGCTGCGGGCGGGTGTCCACGCGCTGGTCGAGAAACCCGCCGGGGTCTACACCAAGCAGGTCGAGGAGCTCAACGAGTGCGCGGCCCAGCACCCCGAGCTGACGTTCGCGATCATGTTCAACCAGCGCAACAATCCGCTCTACCAGCGCATCAAGCAGATCGTGGACGCCGGCGAGATCGGCGCGATCCGGCGGACGAACTGGATCATCACCACCTGGTGGCGCCCGCAGGGCTACTACGAGCAGTCGGCGTGGCGCGCCACCTGGGGCGGTGAGGGCGGCGGCGTCCTGGTCAACCAGGCCCCGCACCAGCTCGACCTGTGGCAGTGGATCTGCGGAGTCCCGAAGTCGGTGTACGCCAAGGTCGCCTACGGCTTCCGCCGGGACATCGCCGTGGAGGACGAGGTCACCGCCCTGGTCGACTACGGCGGCGGGGCCACCGGCACCTTCGTCACGGCCGTCCACGACCTCGCCGGGACAGACCGGCTGGAGATCCTGGGCGACCGGGGCAAGATCGTCGTCGACGGCTCGAAGACCGCCACGGTCACCCGCCTGGTCGACGACGAGCGCGCGCTGTCCGACCGCATGGGCATGGACGACGTGCGCAAGCTCTTCAAGGGCGAGGTGGACCCGACCACCTACTACTCGCAGGAGGTCATCGAGTTCGAATCCGCTTGGGGCGCACAGCACTCGGGCGTGCTGGAGAACTTCGCGGCGAACGTCCTCGACGGCACACCGCTGCTCGCGCCGGGCAGCGAGGGCGTCAACGGGGTGCGGCTGGCCAACGCGATCCACCTGTCGAGCTGGCTCGGACAGGAGGTCCCGCTCGACTTCGACGAGGACGTCTACCTGGCCGAGCTCAACAAGCGCATCCGCTCGGAGGGCAAGTTCCCCGAACGCCCGGCAGGCGCCTGACACCGACCCGGCAGGACGCCCTGGCCCCGCCTCCCGCAGGCGGAGCCAGGGCGTCCTGTTGCGCGCTGAGATGGCAGGTCAGGAGGGGGTTCGGCTGCAACTACTGGCAACCGCTTCTGTCAGCCTGTGACGTCTGTCGCAATGGTGTGCACCTCGGGCTGGACGGGTGAGCACCGACCGCCACCGCCGCTCAGCCCCTCGCACCCGCGGTCGCCCAACGACGAGCGCCCGGCGAAAGGACACACCCGATGAGCGTGAACCACGCGGAAGGTTCCGACTCCTCCGGCAGAGCGAACACCGGCAACCTCACCTCCGCTCCGGAGGAACCCGGCGCGGCTCCGGTGAAGGGCCGCGGCAAGGCGATCGGCTCCCTCGCGGCGGCCAGCGCGGTCGACAACTCCGAGAACAGCCTGATCAACACGTTCTTCCCGCTGATCCGCGACGCCTTCGGGCTCAGCCTCGGCGCCCTGGGCATCATGGCGAGCCTGTCGCGGTTCGCCCGCATGATCGCCGGACCGCTGTGGGCCATGGCCGCCGACCGGTTCGGCCGCAAGAAGGTGCTGTTCATCGTCACCGGGCTCTGGGGCGTGTGGACCGCGGCGGCCGGCCTCGCACCGAACTTCACGACGCTGCTGATCCTCTACAGCATCGGCGTCCTCGGCACCGTCGCCTCCGAACCGATCACCAACGGCCTGCTCAGCGATCTCTTCGACGACGAGCAGCGCGGCCGGGCGTTCGGCACGGTCCGCTCCCTCGGATCGCTGATCGGCATGGGGCTCGGACCGGCCCTCGCCCTGTTCGCCAACGATCCCAACGGTTGGCGCTACGGCATGTTCGCCATGGGCGGGCTGAGCGTGCTCTCCGGTTTCGCCATCCTGATCTTCGTCAGGGAGCCGGAGCGCCGCACGGCTATCTCCGAAGACCCCGATGTGGGCCGGTTCCGCGTCGCCGACGCCGTGAAGCTGTTCAAGATCCCCACGATCGCGCTGCTCGCGGGGATGCTCCCGATGGTGACCAGCCTCGTGCTGTTCACCTACTTCGTGACCTTCATGGTCGACGCCCGCGGTTGGGGCGTGCCCTCGGCCGCGCTGCTGTTCTCGGTGCTCTCCGGCGGCATGGCACTGTCGTCCTTGCTCGGCGGATTCCTCGGGGACTGGTTCGTCCGGCGCTTCGGCCACAAGGGACGGATCATGCTGATGCAGATCTACCTGGTCGCCGTGTCCGGGATGTCGGTGGTGGCGCTGCAGATCGACTGGGGCAAGGGCATCGCCGTCTACGTCGTGATGTTCCTGTTCGGCCTGATCATGCTCATCGGCTTCTCCGCCTGCGTGCTGCCGATGGTCTCCGCGGTCGCCCCCAAGCAGCTGTCCGCGACGGCCTTCGCCGTGCTGTTCTCCCTGATCCAGGGCGGACTCGCGGCGCTGCTGACGCTGGCCATGGGATTCCTCGGCGAAACACTGGGCCTGACCCAGGTCATGCTCTACCTCGTGACCGTGCCGTACCTGCTCAACGCCGTGTACTGGTTCGCCTTCTACAAGACCTACCCGAAGGACGTCGCCAGGCAGGCCGAGCGCACGGCAGCCGTCGAAGCAGGGACCTTCTGACCGGATCTCGCAAGCCCCTACAACGATGGGAGAACGCATGGCAGTCCTCGGCGTCCAGATGATGATGCTCAAGCAGCAGGTCGCGGAGCAGGGCATGTTCCCGGTCCTGCGGCAGCTGCGCGCTCTCGGCTACGACGCGGTCGAGGTCTCGCAGATCCCGATGGACGAGGCCAACACCACCGACCTCGAAAAGGGCGTCACCGAACTGGGACTCGACGTCGGAGCGCTGTCCGTCGCGCTCAAGCGCAACGCGTTCGCCACCGGCGACAGCCTCGACACCGACTTCGACAAGATCATCGCCGACTGCGCGCGCCTGAACACCCGCTACGTGCGGATCGGGATGATGCCCTACGAGGCGATGGCGTCCAAGGACGCCTGCGAGGCGTGGGCGGGCGAGTGCGAGCAGCAGGCTCGGCGACTGGCCGACGAGGGGATCACGCTGCTCTACCACAACCACCACGTCGACCTCGCCCAGTTCGACGGTGAGCGGATCTTCGACCTCGTCCGCAGGGTGGCGGCCACGGTGGCCTTCGAGGTCGACCTGTTCTGGGTGCAGCGCGGGGGCATGGCCCCGCTGGACATGCTCCGGGAGTACTCGGGCGTGTGCAAGACGGTTCACGTCAAGGACTTCCGGGTGCTGCCGCTGCCGCCGGAGTCGGTGGAGCTCATCACCTCGGGAGATCCCGAGGACCGCGCGAGGTTCATGACCCTGTTCAACACCAACGTGCAGTTCGCCGAGGTCGGCCAGGGCAACATGAACTGGCCGGACCTGCTGCCCGCGGCCGAGCGCGCGGGAGCGGAGTACTTCTTCGTCGAACAGGACGACCAGTACGGCCGCGACCCGATGGACTGCCTGCGCGACTCCCGCGAGTACCTCCGCAGCATCGGCTACTGACGCTGCCCGTCGTCTCCCCGCGTGAGGGCTCGTGTTCCGCCTCACGCGGGGACTTGACACTCTTCGAGCGGTCTGGCTAACGTTCCCGCCCGACGGGCAGGCCCCGTCGCACAACCGAACATTCGCTCGCGGCTCGCCGCGAGTGGTTACTAGAGACGCAGAGAACAGTAACCCGTGCACGCACCGGGGGACTGTTCTCTTTTTTCATGCCCGGAACCGGTCTCCCGCCGATCCCGAGCACTCCCGCGCCGGCCACGACGAGGTGGCCACGATGAGAACACCGGCCGCGTGAACACCGCCAACCCTGAAGAAGGGCGATCCATGGACCTCCGCGACTTCTCGCTCGACGCGTTCTCCCTCGCGGGCAAGAACGCCGTCATCACGGGCGGCAACACCGGCCTGGGGCAGGCGTTCACCCTGGCCCTGGCCAAGGCGGGCGCCGACGTGTTCGTGCCCAGCCTGCTCGACGACGACGGCACCACCCGCGAGCTCGTCGAGGCCGAGGGCCGGCGGATGGAGTTCCTGGACGTCGACATCACCGAGGACGGGGCACCTCGCCGGGTGATCGAGGCCTGCGCCTCCCGGCTCGGCTCGGTGGACGTGCTCGTCAACTCCGCCGGGATCTGCCGGATGGCGTCGGTGGAGGACTTCGGCCGCGAGCAGTGGGACCCGATGCTCGACATCAACCTCACCGCGCCGTTCGAGCTGGGCCGAGAGGCGGCCAGGTTCATGACCGAGCAGCGCTCCGGCAAGATCATCAACATCGCGTCGCTGTTCTCGTTCCTCGGCGGCCAGTGGTCCCCGGCCTACGCCGCGACCAAGCACGGCATCGTCGGCTTCACCAAGGCCTACTGCGACGAGCTCGCCCAGCACGGCATCCAAGTCAACGCCATCGCCCCCGGCTACTTCGCGACCGCCATCACCGAGCGCACCCGGGCCGACGCGGAAGCCAACCAGCGCGTCCTGGACCACATCCCGGCCGGGCGCTGGGGCGAGGTCGCCGACCTGATGGGCGCCACCGTCTTCCTGGCCTCCCGCGCTTCCGACTACGTCAACGGGCACGTGCTCACCGTCGACGGCGGCTACCTCACCCGCTGACCCATCCCGCAACCCGCACGGAGGAAACCTTGACCGCATCAACGGCATTCGAGAACGACGAGATCATCGCGCGACTGCGCGAGATCGTGGGCGACGAACGGGTGGTGACCGACGAGCAGGTGCTGCGCGAGGCCAGCGTGGACCGGTTCAAAAAGTACACCGCGGTCCACGGCATCTTCGACGGCCCGCTTCCCCGCGCGGTCGTGCGCGCCGCCGACACCCGGCAGGTCGCCGAGGTGCTGGCCTTCGCCGACGAGCACCGCATCAACGTGGTGCCGCGCACCGGCCGCACCGGCACCGAAGGCGGGCTGGAGACCAGCGTGGAGGGCACCATCGTGCTCGACGGCTCCGAGATGGCCTCCATCGTGCGCATCGATGAGGAGAACATGCAGGCCACCGCCCAGTGCGGTGTCCCGCTGCAGGTGCTGGAGGACGCGTTGCGCGAGCAGGGCCTGACCACCGGGCACTCGCCGCAGTCCAAGCCGCTGGCGCAGATGGGCGGGTTGGTGGCGACCCGCTCGATCGGCCAGTTCTCGACCCTCTACGGCGGCATCGAGGACATGGTGGTCGGTCTGGAAGCGGTGTTCCCGGACGGCACCATCAGCCGGATCAAGAACGTCCCGCGCCGCGCGGCCGGGCCGGACATCCGGCACGTCGTGATCGGCAACGAGGGCGCGCTGTGCTTCGTCACCGAGGTTACGGTCAAGGTGTTCAAGCACCAGCCGGAGAACAACCGCTTCCACGGCTACCTGATCGACGACGTGCACACCGGTGTGTCGATCCTGCGCGAGGTGATCACCGAGGGCTTCCGGCCATCGGTGGCGCGGGTGTACTCCGAAGAGGACGCCGCGCAGCACTTCTCGCACTTCGCCGACGGCAAGTGCGTGCTGGTGTTCGTCTCCGAAGGTCCGAAGGGGATCGTGGAGGCCACCAGCGCCGAGATCGAGCGCATCGTCTCCCAGCACCCGCACACCGCCGTAGACCCGGCGCTCGTCCAGGCCTGGTTCGACGATCTCAACTGGGGACCCGACAAGATCAAGGCCGAGCAGGACACCATGCTCGCCGAGCAGCGCCTGGGCTACACCACCGAGGTCTCGGCCGACTGGTCCAGCGTCGGTGCGATCTACGACGCGGTGATGCACCGGATCCGCACCGAGTACCCGCACGCCGCGGATCTGACGATGCTGGGCGGGCATTCCTCGCACAGCTACCAGACCGGCACGAACATGTACTTCGTCTACGACTACGCGATCAACTGCGAACCCCGCGAGGAGATCGAGAAGTACCACAAGCCGCTCAACGCCATCATCGTCGAGGAAGCCCTGCGGCACGGCGGTTCGATGGTGCACCACCACGGCATCGGCAAGTACCGCGCGCAGTGGACCGAGCAGGAGCACGGCAGCGCGTACCAGATGCTGGTTCGGCTCAAGGAAGCGTTCGACCCACGGGGGATCATGAACCGCGGGACGATCTTCCCCGCGGACTGAGCAGGCGGGGCGGCCGCAACGGCGCGGCGCGCCCCACGCGGTCCGTTCTGCTCAGGGGCGGGCGAGACCCCGAAGGGGCAAGCGCAGTGGCTCCGCCACTTCGGACATGGATTCCAGCTTGGAGAGGCGATGACGGGCTACCTGATCGGCGTCGACAACGGGTCGCAGAGCACGAAGGTGACGATCTTCGACGAGCGCGGTAACCCCGTCAGCCAGGGGCGCCAGGCCTTGCGCCCCAACCACACCCCGCGTCCCGGTGTGGTCGAGCACCCCGACGACGACCTGTGGTCCTCGGTGGGGGCCGCGTGCCGCGAGGCGATGGCTGGTTTCCCGGGCGATCCGGCCGAGATCGCGGGTGTCGGGCTGTGCACCATCCGCTTCTGCCGCGCGCTGCTGCGCGCCGACGGGACCCTCGCGCATCCGGTGCTGAGCTGGATGGACGAGCGGGTCTCCCGGCCCTACGCCCACACCGATGAGTCGGTCGCCCGCGTCACGACCTCCTCGGGCTACATCACCCACCGGATGACCGGGGAGTTCCGGGACACCGCGGCGAACTACCAGGGCATGTGGCCGATCGACACCGACACCTGGCAGTGGTCGCAGGACCCGGAGGTGCGGCAATCCGCGGGCATCCCGCCCGAGATGCTCTTCGAGCTGGCGATGCCCGGGGAGACGCTGGGCCGGGTTACCGCGGCGGCCGCCGAGCACACCGGGCTGCCGGTCGGGCTGCCTGTCGTGGCCACCGCCAACGACAAGGCCGTCGAGGCGCTGGGGTGCGGGTTGCGCGGTCCGGGGGACCTGCTGATCTCGCTGGGCACCTACATCGCGAGCATGACCGTCGGCGAGCGGAACATCCAGGGCGCCACGAGTTTCTGGACCAACTTCGGCAGCGTCGCGCACGAGTACCTCTACGAGAGCGATGGCATCCGGCGCGGCATGTGGACCGCGAGCTGGCTGCGGGACCTGCTCGGCGAAGAGGTCGTCCAGGGCGCGCAGCGAGCCGGTCTGAGCCCCGAGGAGCACCTCAACGCGGGCGCGGCGCAGGTGCCCGCGGGCTGCGACGGGCTGATGGCGGTGCTGGACTGGCTGGCGCCGACCGACGCGCCGCACCGCAAGGGCGCGTTCCTCGGCTTCGACGGGCGGCAGGGGAGGTTCCACCTCTACCGCTCGGTGCTGGAGGCGATCGCGCTGACGATGTACGACCGGGCGGGCGCGATGGCCGACGAGCTGGGCACCGGCTTCGAGCGGGTGATCGTCTCCGGTGGCGGAGCGGGTGCCGACGTGATGATGGGCATCATCGCCGACGTCTTCGGCGTTCCGGCGGTCCGCACGGCGGTCAACGACGGCGCCGGGCTGGGTGCCGCGATCTGCGCGGGGGTCGGTCTCGGCCGGTTCACCGGTGTGGACGAGGCAGTGGCCGCGATGGTCTCGGTCGGCGAGGAGTTCCGGCCCGACGAGGCGAACCACGAGCTCCACGCGCGACAGCACGAGGTCTACCGGGACATCACCCGGCACACCGACGAGGTGTTCCGCCGGTCCGCCCGGATCTTCGGGTGACTCACATCGCCCAGACATCGGTGTTCGAGGAGGCGATGGCCGCCGCCCCCGCTCCGAGGGCGGCGACCACGTCGTCCTTGTCGCACACCAGGCCGCCGGCGATGATCGGCACGTCGATGTCCGCCCGCAGCCAGGTGATCACGCGAGGCACGCAGCCGGGCAGGATCTCGACGTAGTCGGGCTGGGAGATCGCGATCTGCCTGCCGAGGTTGTGGTAGGAGAACGAGTCGACCAGGAAGAACCGGTGCACGCCCAGAAGTCCGCGCGCGCGAGCGGCTTTGACCAGCGCGGCCTTGGAGCTGAGGATCCCGTCGGCGCCGGTCTTCTCCCGCACGAACTCGACGACGATCTCCTTGGCGACGAAGCCCTCGACGAGATCGACGTTGACCAGGACCATCTTGCCGGCGTTCTTGAGCCGTTCCACCAGCGACGGCACGGTGAGCACCGAGCCGTAGAGCAGGAACGCGACCGGGCACTCCGACCGGAGCGCGGCGTCCAGCCCGGCATCGTCCTTGACGCTGGCGATGACCGGGCTGTCGAGCAGAAGATCTTCCATGATGGCGCCATGCTCTCACAACGCGCACCGCCCATGACCTGGGGTGTTGCGGAGTTCCGCGGGGCTTAACGGCGCTCGTCCGCCTCAGGCGTCGAGCTGGCGCCGGGCGCCTTCGAACAGGGCGGAGCAGGTCTCGACGAGGACGGTCGGCGGTTCCTGCTGCCCGCGGTGGAGCCAGTCGACGAGCAGGTGGTTGACCGCGCCGACGAGTCCGACGGCGGCCAGCCGCTGCCGGTCGGTCGGGGCGGCCTGGTCGTCGATGCGCAGCCACACCGCGGTGGTGAGCTCGGCGAACTCCCGCAGGACCGCGTGCCTGCGGTTCTCCAGCTCCGCCGAGACCCCCACGACCTCCAGCAGGACGACGCGGGCGCGGCGCGTGTCGGCGGTGAGGTGCTCCACGAACGCCGAGAGCCCGCGCCACGTCACCGCGTCGGCTTCGCGCTCGTCATCGAGCGCGGCGACGGTGGTCGCGCGCAGCCGGTCGACCAGCTCGTCGTAGAGCGCCACCAGGCAGTCGTGCCGGTCGCGGAAGGACTCGTAGAAGTAGCGCTCGGTCAGCCCGGCCTGTCGGCAGAGCTGCTTGACGGAGGTCGCCGAGTACCCCTGGGAGGCGAACAGCTCCAGCGAAGCGTCCAGGAGCGCCTCGCGCCGTTGCCGGGTGCGCTCGGGGGCGTCGAGCCCGGAGTAGCGGCGCCCCGGTCGCTGCTGGTGCCCGGCGTTCTGCGTCATCGCACGTTCCTCGGGTCGGCTTGTGCGGAATCTTACCCACCGCATCTCTGACACCGGCGCATGTCAGAGCGGGAACGCGGAGGTCACCATCACCAAGCCCACCGGAGGCGGAGGCGGTGGACTCGCGCGCAGCGCTCCGGCGGCGAGGCTGGGAATGTTCATCGGCAGGCGTGCTGGGTAGTCCTCGCGCATGGAGCGGAGACGTGAGCGGCGCGACTACGAGCGGGGGCTGCCCGGCTACCACGATCCCGGGGTGCGCTACCTGGGGGCGCCCGCCGCGCGGAGCGCCTTGACGCTGCGACTGTGGCTGGCCGGGTTCGGCCTCGTCTTCTGCACCGCAGCGGCGGTCGGGCTGTTCGTGCTCGTTCCGCCGCTGGCGTGGTTCGCCTGGGTCCTGGTCGTGCTCGCGGTCGCCGCTTTGATCGACTTCACCTGGGTGCTCCACCGGAAACGTCGCGGTGAACCCGGCTAGGAGCTCCGTCCGGACGTCATCAGGGGTGTGAGGAGTCCACTTGGTGGTGGGCGGTGTCGGCGAACTCCCACCACGCGAGCGGTAGCCAGTCGCCGCTCACGAAGGCGTCGACGGCGGAGCCGCGGCCGTGGGTGACCACCGTGGTGCCAACGGGGTATGTGACGCCGGACATGCCGGTGACGGGAACGAGCAGCTTTCCAACGCGCCTTGCCACGTCTCCTCCGGAAATTTCGGGGTGAGGTGAATCGCAACGCCCTGATCAGGGCAAAGCGTTCTCATTGATTGCGAAATTCTAGCCACCGCGTCAAGTGCCCCGAATTCATCTGAGACGGCCAGCTCATTCTCGAGCAGTTGTTGATGTGCGTCTTCGAGCGTCTTTTCTGATCATTCGTGCGCGGCGAGTCAGGTGCCGCGCTGTTCCAGGAATTGAACCCGGACGGTCTCGCCGAGCGCGCCGGGAATGTCGGGGCATTGAAGTTCCAGGGTCTCGGAATCGGATCGAGGAGAGCTGGTGACCACGAGTTCGACGGGGTGCCCGGAGGCCAGCCCCGCGTAGCGCCCCGGGCGCGGGAGCGCGGTGCCCTCCGAGATGGCCACCTCGTGGTCGCTGGTGAGCACGCCCTCCACTTCGTGCGGACGGCCGAGCGCGCGGCTGGCCGCGAGGACGTCGCCGCGCCGCAGGCAGCCGCGGACGTGGGTCGAGGAGCACTCCGCTCCGTCGGTGGGCATCAGGTGCACGCCGCGGGTGGTGAAGCCGTGGCGTGCGCCGAGGTGCCGCAGCGTGGCGACGTCACCGGCGCCGCGATGCCCGAAGGTGAAGTTGGCGCCGACCACCACGCTGCTGGCGTGCAGCGCGTTGACCAGCACGTTCTCGACGAACTCCGCGGGGCCCATCCGGGCCAGCTCCGGGGTGAACGGCAGGACGCACACGCGGTCGACGCCGAGTTCGCGAGCGATGTCGGCTCTGCGCTCGATGCTGCTCAGCGCTGAGGTGTCGCGCGGCAGCCCGAGCACCCGGGCCGGATGGGGATCGAAGGTGACCAGGACCGTGGGAAGGCCCCTCTCGGCCGCCGCGCGCAGCGTGTTCTCGATCAGCCAGGCGTGCCCGCGGTGCACGCCGTCGAACACGCCGATGGTGACCGCGCAGGACGGCCAGTCAGCGGGAACATCGCTGAGCCCGCGCCACACGGTGCGCTGCCGGAGAGCGTCGCGGACCACGGCTACCCCCAACGTTTTTCGGGATGTGCTCTGGTGGAACCGCGGTCGACCCTGCGCCGACCGCGGTTCTCCGCAGACGCTAAGCAGCCGTCGAACACCCCGCGATCCGCAAGACGCACCCGCTGTCCGGAAACCGCAACCCCCTTCGAGGCGCGGGTCTTGTCATCCGTGCGTCGTCGAATGGGCGGTGCTCGCGGGGAAGTGGTGGATGAGTTCGCGGGTGTGGATGCGGACGCCGTCGCGCGGGCGCCCGCCGGCCATCTTGGCGACCTGGAGGCAGAAGCGCACCCACATGTTCAGCTGGATCTCCTTGGCCAGCCGCAGGTGGGTGTAGAGCAGGTGGACGAGTCGACTGCCGGGCCGCGCCCACGTTTCGATCTCGAAGACGATCGCGTTTCCCTCCGGCGCGGCGCTGAATTCGATCTGGCCTGCTTCGAGGTGCCCGCGCAAGGTGGCGAAGCGGAACGAGGTGTCCGCACGATCGATGACGCGAACCGGACCGTTCCACGGCCCCGGCATGCGCACGACGCAATCCTCCCCGAGCTGCAGCGGCCTCCGCTGGTTCTGCGGGCGGTCGAACGTCGCGACCTCGCTGGGCAGGGCGCGGTTGAAGTCGGCCATCACCATCGCCATCAGCTCCGGCGCGTCCAGGTCGGGCTCCTCGATGACAACGCTGAAGTGCCGGTGGAACAGCGGGCCCGCTCCATCGCAGAGCTGCTGGCAGCGCTCGTCGAGGTGATCCTCGGGCACGTCGAGGGGCAGGTCCGACTCGTCGCCGGGTTCCTCGCGCCGGTGCAGGGGAGTGGTCAGCCAGAGGTAGCGCCAGGAGACCATCGCCAGCCCGAACGCGGAGCGGACCACGATCGGCACGATGCGCGTGGGCGAGAGGTCGGCGGTCACCTCGTTCCTTTCGCGTGGACGTCCTCAGACGGGCATGGTGAAGGTGTGCCCCTCCGGGTGGCAGGCGAAACCCAGGCTTTTCGGGAGGATCGATGTTCGTGCGGTCGCTTCACCGGATCGGACTGCGCAGCGCACAGCTGCACCTGGCGTCGATGGGCGGGGTCGCGCTGTGCCTCTGCCTGTGGGTTCGGGCCAAGACCGTGGATCAGCAGGAGCGCGGCAACGCCGAACGCCGTGCCCTGTTCACCGGGTTGTGGCCTCCGACCTTGTGGCTGATCGGTGACTCGTTGCGCGAGTTCGAGTGACGGTGCGAATTCCTCGTCCCACGAGCGCCGAGCAGCGTGCTCGCCTGCTGGCGGGCTTGCGGAGCAGGAGCGTGAACTTCACCGTCGACGAACCGCATTCGACCGGAGGTGAGTGGAACTTCGACACCCACCGGCGTTTCCTCGCCCGCGAAGCGCCGGGGCCTCCGGAACCGGGCGGTGCGTGGGACATCGCTCGCGCGCTCGTGCGGGACTACGAGTTCTCCGATCCCGACCGCGTCCGCGCCGCCTACGACGGCCGCGAGGAGTTGCTGGGCCGGAACATGCTGCTGGAGGGGCGGTTCTACGGCTTGCGCTTCGACATGGGCGTTCGGGTCACCGTGGTGATCGACGAGACGCGCGAGGACGACCGCAGGGTGTGGGGCTGGGGGTACGAGACGCTCGAAGGTCATCTCGAACGCGGTCGAATGACCTACGAGGTCGTCAAGGACATGAGTTCGGGGGCGGTGGAGTTCGTGATCACCGGGTTCTCCCAGAACGCCCCCGCGCTCGATCCGGTGCTCCGGCTCGGGTGGCGGGTCTTCGGCCGAGCCACCCAACTGGAGTTCTACCGGCGCTGCGGCACGCGGATGTACGAGCTCGTCCAGGCCCGCCTCGCCGACGGCAGGGCAGTCGCCGAACGACGCCACGACGCACTGCTGCTCGCGCCCTCGGACGCACGGACGGGGCCGTTCGAACGCATCGCGCTGCGCGTCGACCACCCGAGCTCGGGGCACCAGCGGTAGGACGCCCCGGCCACGACGGTGTTCACCTCGTCGTGGCTCTGCCCGGTTGACCGCGAGGCCGAGCGGGTATTCGAGGCCCGCAGTCGCGCTGCGGTTCGAACGGAGGAGGTTCGCATGGCCGAGGAAGCTCGCTCAGCGGTGGTGGCAGGTTTCGACGGGACGGAGGCGTCTCGCGAAGCGGTCCGCTGGGCCGCGCGGGAGGCCTCCAGCAGGCGTTCGCCGCTGCTGCTGGTGCACGTCCTGGCGCGGCCCTTCCAGCACTCCATCCCGATGCGCATCCCCGACGAGGAAGAGGTCATGGGCAAGCTGGGGGACGCGGTGCGTCGGGAGCTGGATTCGCTGGAGGATTCGTGCAAGGCGATCGACCCCCAGATCGAGGTGCGCAAGAGCATCCCGATCGGCGATGCGGCGGAGATCCTGATCGAGTTCGCCGGCGAAGCGGAGCTGGTCGTGCTCGGCGGGCCGCTGGTGGGAGCCGGCACGGATCGCCTGGGGGTCACCGCGGCGGAGGTGATCGCCCGTCGCGCCGCGGCCCCGATCGTCGTGGTTCGCGGCGAGACCGACTCGGGGGCGGATGCTCCGGTGGTCGTCGGGGTCGACGGTTCCGCCGTGAGCACCCGGGCGATCGGCTTCGCCTACGAGTCGGCCGCCCGGCGCAACCGCCCGCTGGTGGCCGTGCACTCGTGGGGCGAATCGGCGTTCAACCCGTTCGACATCGTCGACGAGTGGGACACCGACCGCAGCGAGTTCCGGGACAGGGCCAACGAGGTGCTCGCCGAGTCGACGGCCGGGTGGGCTGAGCAGTACCCGGACGTGCGGGTCCGCCACGTGGTCGGCGCGGACCAGCCCGCGCACCTCCTCCTCGGCGAGGCCGACGGTGCGCACCTGCTGGTGGTGGGCAGCCACGGGAGGGGACCGGTGCGCCGCGCCTTCCTCGGATCGGTCAGTCACGCGGTGCTCAACCAGGCGAACTGCCCGGTGGCGGTGCTCCCGGCGGAGTGAGCGCCTGCCCGGTGGTCCGTTTTCCCGCGTCGTCGGCCGGGTAGGGCTTGGTGGGCTGCGGGTTCTCGACCGGAAGGAGTGGGCACCATGCAGCGAGGTTCGGACAAGCACGGACCGATGAAGGACGACGAGCTGGAGAAGGAGATGGAGGGGCACCTCCGCCGCGGCGCCAGTCAGCGAGCCGACGAGGCGCTCGAGGCCGAACCGCCCGCGGACGACGACCCGAACACCGACGTCCGCCCCGATCCTTCCACGGACAGCTGAGCCAGTGCTCCTCGCGCTAGCCGGTAGCTGATCGAGCATGCGCGCGGCGGTCCTCGTCGAGCCAGGGACGCCTACCGTAGGTGCGTGGAACGACGTCAGCTGGAGTACTTCCTCGCCGTGGTGGACCACGGCGGGTTCACCGCGGCCGCCGCCGCGCTGCACGTGGCGCAGCCCTCCCTGTCGCACTCGATCAAGGTGCTCGAACGGGAGTTGGGCGCGGAACTCTTCCACCGGCTGCCCCGCAGCGTGCAGCTCACCTCGGCGGGCGACGCGCTGATCGACTCCGCGCGCAGGGCGCTGCGCGAGCTGGAGATCGGCCGGGCGGCGGTGCGCGACGTGACCGGGCTGATGGCCGGACGGCTGGACCTGGTCACGTTGCCCACGCTCGCGCTCGACCCGCTGGCCGAGGTGATCGGGCAGTTCCGCGCGCGTCATCCGCAGGTTCGGGTGCGCCTGAGGCAGTTGGAGTTCGGCGAGGGCGTGCACGCGGCGGTGCGCAGCGGTGAGGCGGAGTTGGGCCTGGCCGACGCGATTCCCCGTCCGGCCGATGAACTGGAGAGCGCCCCGGTCGGTGAGCAGGAGCTCGTGGTCGCGTTGCCGCCGGGCAGCGCCCTGCCGCCGAAGGGGCGGATGACCGTCGGAGAACTGCTGGCCAGGGACGTGGTGACCGGGTTCGAGGGCACGCTGGTGCGCGACCTCCTGCGCGCCGAGGCCGATCGCCGCGGTGTGGAGCTCAACGTCGTGGTGGAGGTCGGGCACCGCGAATCAGCGCTGCACCTCGTGGTCGCAGGCGCCGGGTGCGCGGTCCTTCCGCACCCGTTGGCACGTCTGGCCGAGCTCAAGGGCGCCGTGCTCTGCTCGATGGAACCGCCGCTGAACCGTCAGATCAACGTCTTCCAGCGCCCAGGCAGGCTTTCTCCCGCCGCGCAGGAGTTTCAGCGGTTGCTGCTTCACCAGCAGCGATAGAAGGGCACTATCGGATGCCCCGAAAATTCGTCTTTGTGTCGTTCGACCGGTCGAGGTCCAATCGCCGTTGTGACTGACACCACCAAAATCCTCCGCGGCAGCGTCGCCGATCTCCGGCCGAAGGTGGTCACCCTCGGTACGGCAGGAGGGCCCCGCTGGTGGCCCGGCGTGGACGCCGGCGAGCGTTCCGGTATCGCCACCGCCGTCGTCGTCGGCGACCGCGCCTACCTCGTCGACGCCGGTCACGGGGTCGGGCGGCAGCTGAACCTGGCGGGCATCCAGGTCAGCTCCCTGCGCGCCGTGTTCCTCACGCACCTGCACTCCGATCACACAGTCGACCTGGCCAGCCTGGCGATCTTCGGCATGTTCACCTTTGGCGCGGACCAGCACCCGATCCGGATCATCGGACCCGGCGATCGCGGTGCGCTGCCGCCCGTCGCCGCCCGCGCGGTGGTGCCGCCGTCCCCGGTGTTCGCCGAGCAGCCCACTCCCGGCACCGCGGCGATGTTCCACCACCTGATGGCCGCCCACGCCACCGATCTCAACGACCGCGTGCTCGACGCCCTGCGCCCGAGCCCGCTGGAGCACTTCCTCCCCGAAGACATCCGCGTCCCGGAGGACTTCGGGTACCACCCGAACGACAACCCGACACCGGACGGCATGCTGCCCTTCGAGATCTACGCCGACGAACTGGTCACTGTCACCGCGACCCTCGTGTGCCACCCACCGATCGCACCGGCGTTCGCGTTCCGCTTCGACACCGCTCAGGGCTCAGTCACCATCTCCGGTGACACGGCGCCCTGCGACAACCTGGTCCGCCTCGCCCGCGGCACGGACCTGCTGCTGCATGAGGCGATCGACTTCGACTGGGTGCACCGCACCTACTCGGGGGGAGGACCGACCGCGCAGGCCTCGATCGATCACCACACCAAGTCGCACACCAGCCCGCAGCAGGCGGTGGACATCGCCAACGCCGCGGGCGCCAAGGCGCTCGCCCTGCACCACCTGGTGCCCGGCACCGCGCCGCGATCGGTCTGGGAGAGCGCAGCCGAGCGGTGCCACGCCGCCTTCTTCGTTCCCGGCGACCTCGACGTGCTGCCCTTCGGGACGTCGCACGCCGGACCTCACCTCGCGCGCGAAGGGGTGGTCGCACCATGAACCGGACAACCGGGGCCGCACGGCAGGAATCCACTTCGGACAACCTCAACACCAGAGGAATGCGGCGCATCCTGGCGTCGAGCTTCATCGGCAGCGCCATCGAGTTCTACGACTTCATCCTGTACGCGACCGCCGCCAGCCTCGTGTTCGGCAAGTTGTTCTTCGCCGGGATGCCGCCCGCAGTGGGTCTTTTCGCCTCGTTCAGCACGCTGGCCGTCGGATACGTGGCGCGTCCGCTCGGCGGAGCGATCTTCGGCCACTTCGGCGACCGGCTCGGACGCAAGGGCGTGCTGATCGTGTCCATGGTGCTGATGGGCGTCGCCACCAGCGCGATCGGCATGCTGCCGACCAGCACGCAGATCGGGGTCGCGGCGCCGATCCTGCTGGTCGTGCTGCGGCTGGTGCAAGGCCTTGCCGTCGGTGGTGAATGGGGCGGCGCGATGCTCGTCGCGCTCGAACACGCCCCGTCGACGCGACGCGGCTTCGCGGCGAGCTTCGCCAACATGGGTGGCCCGGCCGGTGCCGTGCTCGCGACCCTGGTCATGTCGGCGGTGTCGACGTTGCCGGACGCGCAGTTCCTCAGCTGGGGCTGGCGGGTGCCCTTCCTGCTCAGCATCGTGCTGATCGCGATCGGACTGCTCATCCGGTTGAAGGTCTCCGAAACGCCGATGTTCCTGGAACTGGGGGAGAAGGCCGAACGGCGCAAGATCCCGCTGGTCGAGGTGATCACGCAGTACCCGCGGAACCTCGTGCTTGGCATTGTCGCCGGGATGAGCTCCTACACCGTGCAGGGCTTGATGACGGTGTGGGCGGTGGCGCACGTGATCGAGCTGGGGGTGGACCGGACCGGAGTGCTCAACGTCAAGGCGGTCGGGGCGACGCTGACCATCGTGGCGATCTGGTTCGCGGCACGCCTGTCCGACCGGTTCGGCCGCAAACCGGTGATGTTCGCGGGCATGCTCGCCGGAGCGGTGCTGGCGCACCCGATCATCTGGCTGCTGCAGTCCGGCACACTGTGGGGCTTCGCGATCGGGCTCTTCCTGGCCAACGGCATCGTTCAGGGCGTGATCTTCGGGCCGTTCGGTGCGTTCGTCGCCGAGCTCTTCCCCACCCGGATGCGCTACACCGGCGCGTCGTTGGCCTACCAGACCTCCTCGACCCTCGGAGCCGGGTTCACCCCGGCGATCGCCTCCGGGTTGGTGCTCGCGGCAGGAGGCCGGCTGTGGCTGGTGGCGTTGGTGTGGGCCCTGTCGTTCCTGGTCTCCGCCGGCTGCGTGCTGATGACCCGGGAGGGGCGTGCGGTCGACCTCGCGGGGGAGACGAAGTAGCGACGCCACTGGAGCGGTCGTGCCCCCCGGGCGCCGGATGGATTTCGAGTCCGTCCGGCGCTGCCGCAGCGGTGTGCGTCCGTGAGGGGTGCCGGGTGACGGCCTCGGCTGGAATGCTGCGGGTTGTTGCCGTCACGGCGTCGGAAGGTCAACTCGCCCGGCGCTCGACGCGCGTCCCGTCCCGGTTCCGGAAAGGCATGACGTGTCGAACGCCGCTGTTCACCCCGCTCACCGCCGTGTCGTGGGGGTGCTCGTCGCCGCCCAGGTCCTCAGCGGAGCCGGGCTCGCTGCCGGCATCACCGTCGGAGCCCTGCTGGCCCAGGACCTGCTCGGCAGCACCGGCCTGTCCGGTATTCCCAGCGCTCTGTTCACCATCGGTTCCGCCGCCGCGGCCGTCCTCGTCGGGCGCATCTCGCAGCGGTGGGGGCGGCGCGCGGGGTTATCGCTGGGCTACGGCGTTGGGGCCGCCGGCAGCCTCGGTGTCGTCGTGGCAGCCGCTCTCGGCAACGTGCCCCTGCTTTTCTTCGCGCTGTTCGTCTACGGCGCCGGTACCGCCGCCAATCTCCAGGCCCGCTACGCAGGAGCCGATCTCGCGCCCGAGCAGCGCCGGGGCCGGGCCGTGAGCACCGTGCTGATGGCCACCACGCTCGGCGCCGTCGCCGGACCGAACCTGGCCGCGATCACCGGCGATCTGGCTGATGTGCTCGACATCCCGAGGTTGGCCGGGCCGTTCCTGCTCGCCGCGGCCGCCTACGCCGCTGCGGGGCTCGTGCTCTGGGTGATGTTGCGGCCGGACCCGCTGCTGACCGCGCGCGAGCTCGCCGCCGACGCTCCGCAGGACGCGGCCGACACCGGTGCGCGGCACCGCGTTCCCGGGGGTGGTGGTCGACTCGTGCTGGGTGCGTCGGTCATGGTCCTCACCCAGCTCGTGATGGTCGGCATCATGACGATGACCCCCATCCACATGCAGCACCACGGCCACGGCGTGAGTGCCGCCGGGCTGGTCATCGCTGTGCACGTGGCCGGCATGTACCTGCCCTCGCCGATCAGCGGTCTGCTCGCCGACCGGTTCGGTCGCCTGCCCGTGGCGACCGCCGCGGCCGTCACCCTCCTGGCGGCCGGTCTGCTCGCCGCGTTGGCTCCGACCCACTCGGTCTTCCTGCTGGCGCTCGCCCTCGGCCTGCTCGGTCTCGGCTGGAACTTCGGCCTCGTCAGCGGCACGGCGATCATCACCGACACCGTTCCGCTCGCGACTCGCGCCAAGACCCAGGGGACCGTGGACGTCGCCATCGCCCTCTCCGGTGCGGGCGGCGGCATGGCTTCCGGTCTCGTCGTCGCAGGCAGCGGCTACGCCACGCTCACGATCCTGGGCGGAGTCCTCGCGCTCGCGATCATCCCGGCCGTGGCCTGGACCGCGCGTCCCCGTTCGCCCCAGGCCGTCGGGTGAAGCACGCGGTCCCCCGATCACCCGCGGGATCAGGAGACCGCGCAGGCCACCTACTGCCGTGGCCCGGCCGGCAGGACGAACGACACCGCGAGCCCGAGCGGCGCCGCTCGACCAGGACGAATGGCCCGCTCGCCGCGCTCGTCGATAAGCACCACGATCGTGCCGGTGCGGCCGTGGCGTTGTACCCGGACGTCCACGCTGTGCGAGGACAGCTCGGCCACCAGCGCGTCGCGCATCCTGCGAACGCAGCGACGTTGGCCGCGCTCCCGCCGCGCACCCGGTGGATCTCCACGTCGGTGTCGGTGGCCTGCTGCAGAGGTTCGCGCAGCCAGACGACGACGTCCTCGACGAGGTCACCCAGCACGCCGAGCACCTTGCGCCCCATCACGCCCCCATCGCCTTGGCGATCTCGGCGCCGAGGGAGACGTTGTTGCGGTACACGGCGATGTTGACGTCCAGGCTGCGCCCACCGGTCGCCTTGACGATGTGGTCGAGCAGGAACGGTGTGGTGTCCTGACCGGTGATGTTCTGCTCGTGAGCCGCTTGCCACGCCTCCGCGACCACGCGATCGTGCAACTCGGGCGGGAGCTGCTCATCCTCGGGGACGGGGTTGGCGATCAGCAGCGCTGCCCGCAGGTCCAGCTCCCGACGGGCGCGGGCCATCGCTGCCGCTTCCCGGGGGTCGGAGACCGAGAAGTCGATCTCATGGCCGGAATCCGCGACGTAGAAGCCGGGGTACCGGTTCGTCCGGTAGCCCACGACCGGAATGCTGAGGGACTCCAGCCGTTCCAACGTGGCGGAGATGTCCAGGATGGACTTCGCGCCCGCGCTGACCACGAGGATCGGCACGTCGGCGAGCGTGAACAGGTCGGCCGACTCGTCGAAGCTGGTGCCTGCGCCTTGGTGGACACCGCCGAGACCGCCGGTGGAGAACACCTCGATGCCGGCCTTGTGCGCGAGAATCGCCGTGGCCGCGACGGTGGTGCCGCCGGAGAGCTTCTTGACCGCAGCGACCGGCAGGTCGCGCACGCTGATCTTGACCGCGCCGTCCTCGTTGGACAGCAGCTCGATCTGGTCGTCGGTGAGCCCGATCGTCGGCACGCCGTCGACGACGCCGATCGTCGCCGGGACCACGCCGGCGTCCCGGAGCCGGGTCTCGGCTGCCCTGGCGACCTCCAGGTTGCGCGGGCGCGGCAGCCCGTGCGTGAAGATCGTCGACTCGAGCGCGACCACCGGGCGACCGGCGGCGACCGCGTCACGAACTTCCGTTGACACCACGAACATCTGCGCGAACCTCCGACTGGATCTCTTTCTGGTGGCGAGAAATGTAGAGCCGTCGGTGCGTTGGAACAACGAACGATTCGGACGTGACTGAAAACGTCACGCTACGGGTGTGACATTGCGGCAGCTCGAGTGTTCGTCGAGGTTGCCGACGAGTCGGTCGCCCACACGCGCCGGCTCACCGCACGTGAGCCAGGTGGCGTTCGTGTCCCGGAATCAGGGTTGCGCTGGACGCAATCAAGTTGCGTTCAGCGTCGACTGACTGCGAGTTTGGCTTTGCTTCGGCAGCTTCCTGAAACACGCTTTTCATCTGGTTAAACGTGACTTCGGTGCCTCCTGCGGTCTCGGGAGGGCGTTGACAGTGAGACGGGATGTCCCTACGTTGCAGGAATCGCAACTGTGTTGTTTCAAGTGAGTCACGCTAGGTGAAAGGGGACGGTGCGGGTTCGCGCCTGCATCGCCGACTCGACCCATCGGGGAGTGGGCAAGCATGCCTTCCAGCACGTCCGATCCCGGGCGGAGAACGCCTGCACCGTCGACGATGCGCCGCGTCGTCAGCGCCAGCTTCATCGGCAACCTCGTCGAGTGGTTCGACTACGCCGTGTACGGCTACCTCGCCACCACGATCGCGAGCGTGTTCTTCCCGGGCACCTCGCCGACCGCCGGGCTGCTGGCCACGTTCGGCGTGTTCGCGCTGTCGTTCGTCATCCGTCCAGTGGGTGGTCTCTTCTGGGGGCACTTCGGCGACCAGTTCGGCAGGCGCAACGCGCTGTCCCTGTCGATCCTGATCATGTCCGCCGCCACCTGCGTGATCGCCCTGCTGCCCGATTACGCCGCCGCGGGAATCGCCGCGCCCATGCTGCTGCTGGCCACCAGGCTGGTGCAGGGCTTCTCCGCGGCGGGCGAGTACGCGGGAGCCTCGGCGTTCCTGTTCGAGTACGCGCCGAAGGGGCGGAAGGGCACCTACACCAGCGTCGTTCCCGCCAGCACCGCCTGCGGACTGCTGCTCGGCTCGGTCGTGGTCACCGCGCTGACCTCGACGCTCTCGGACGAGGTGATGGCCTCCTGGGGGTGGCGCGTCCCGTTCCTGCTGGCCGCGCCGCTGGGACTCATCGGCCGCTACATCCGGCTGAAACTCGAAGACACCCCTGAGTACCGGGAGCTGGAAGGCCGGCAGTCCGCGGTGCAGGCGCCGCTGCGGGACGCCTTCGCGCACAACAAGCGACGGCTCCTCGTCGCGTTCGGGGTGACCAGTCTCAACGCCGTCGGGTTCTACATGCTCCTGAGCTACATGCCGACCTACCTGTCGACCGAGCTCGGACTGGGAAAGACGAGTTCGTTCGTGTCGACCGGCGTGACGCTCGTGGTCTACATCGGGGCCGTGCTGCTCATGGGTCGCCTCTCCGACCGGGTCGGTCGCGCGAGGATGCTGACCCTCGCCGGGGCGCTGTTCGCCGTGCTGGCGATCCCGGTCTTCCTGCTCCTGGGAACCGTCGGGGTGGTCGGCGTCGTGCTGATCCACACGGCGCTGGGCATCGTGCTCAGCACCAACGACGGCACGCTCCCGGCGTTCCTGTCCGAGCTGTTCCCGACGCACGTGCGCTACAGCGGTTTCGCGCTCAGCTTCAACACGGCCAACGCCCTGTTCGGCGGGACGGCTCCGTTCGTGGCCACCTCCCTGATCCAGGCGAGTTCGGACCCGGTCGCCCCGGCCTGGTACCTCGCCGCCGCAGGGGTCGCCGCGGTGCTGGTCATGCGCGCCGCGCGTCACGTTCCACCCGGTGCCGGCCCCGACCGGTCGGCACCGGGGTCCGCACGGTCCAGCACTGATCACGAGAAGGGATCTGCTCGATGAGCATGGAACGCCTCAAGACCATCCACAACGGACAGCGCGTCGCACCGACGTTCTCCGAGGCGGAGATGCGGCGTCGCGTGGACGTGCTGCGCCGGCGCATGATCGAAACGGGCGTGGACGCGGTCGTTTTCACCAGCTACCACAACATCAACTACTACAGCGACTTCCTCTACACGGCGTTCGGGCGCAACTACGCGCTGGTGGTCACGCAGGGCAGCCACGTCACCGTGTCGGCCAACATCGACGCCGGGCAGCCGTGGCGGCGCAGCTTCGGCGACAACGTCGTCTACACGGACTGGCAGCGCGACAACTTCGAGCACGCCATCGCCACGGTGCTCTCCGACGCCGGAGTCACCACGGGGCGGCTGGGCGTCGAGGACGACCAGCTGGCGCCGGCCCTGCGCGCGCGGATCGCCCAGGTCCTGCCCGGGTTCGAGTTCACCGACGTCTCCACGACGGCCATGGCCCAGCGGATGGTCAAGTCACCCGAAGAGATCGCGCTGATCAAGGAGGGTGCGCGCATCGCGGACCTCGGCGGAGCCGCCGTGACCGCCGCTGTCGCCGAAGGCGTGCCTGAGTACGAAGTGGCGCTCGCGGGCACCCAGGCGATGGTCCGCGAGATCGCCCGCGCCTTCCCCGACGCCGAGCTGCGGGACACCTGGGTGTGGTTCCAGTCCGGGGTCAACACCGACGGCGCCCACAACTGGCCGACCTCCCGGAAGGTCCAGCGCGGCGACCTGCTGAGCCTGAATTGCTTCCCGATGATCGCCGGTTACTACACGGCCTTGGAACGCACCCTGGTCTACGGCGAAGCCAGCGCGGCCCAGCTGCGGTACTGGGAGGTCAACACCGCGGTGCACGAACGCGGCCTGGAGCTCATCCGCCCGGGAGCGGTCTGCGGTGACATCGCCGCGGAGCTGAACAAGATCTACGACGAGCAAGGACTGCTGGAGAACCGCACCTTCGGATACGGCCACTCCTTCGGCGTGCTGTCGCACTACTACGGCCGGGAAGCGGGCTTGGAGCTGCGTGAGGACATCAGCACCGTCCTCGAACCCGGGATGGTCGTGTCCATGGAACCGATGATCACCGTCCCGGAGGGGCGGGAAGGAGCGGGCGGGTACCGCGAGCATGACATCCTGGTGGTGACCGAGAACGGCGCTGAGAACATCACCCGCTTCCCCTACGGACCCGACCACAACGTCCTCCCCGCCTGACGGCGGATCGCAGGCCACGCCGGTCTCCGGGTCCGGAGACCGGCGTCGTCGCGGTCCCGGGCGGTGTGCGGTGGTGCAGGAGGACACGACGATGAGCGACAACGACGAACTCGACCGGCAGGAAGCCAGGAGCGCCAACTCGGTGCTGCACAACGGCATCCGCGTGCTGCGTTCGTTCTCGGTGGACGAGCCCGCGCTCGGTGTCACCGAGATCGCCCGCAGGGTGGACCTGCACAAGAGCACCGTGTCCCGGCTGCTCAACCAGCTCGAACAGCTCGACCTGGTGCTGCGCGACCCGGAGAGCGGGCGCTTCCGGCTCGGTCTCGGTCTGATCGGCATCGCCGGTCCGCTGCTGGCCAACCTCGACGTCCGCCGCCTGGCCTACCCGTCGCTGGAACGACTCACCGAGCGCACCGGCGAGACCAGCGCCCTCGTGGTGTGGAGCGGCCACGAGTCCGTCTCGGTCGAGCAGGTCCCGAGCCCGAAGCAGGTCAAGCACACCACCCCGATCGGGACGCGCTACACCACCGCGGCGAGCTCGTCGGTGCAGGTCTTCCTGGCCGAGCTGCCGGAAGGACGCGCCCGAGAACTGCTGGAACGGGGGCTGGTGTGCTCGGAGCACGGGGGTGATGCCCAGGTGAGCGCTTACCTCGAACGACTCGCCGCAGTGCGGAGTTCGGGAGTGGCGATCAACGCCGGCGAGACCCACGTGGAGGAAGTCGGCATCAGTGCTCCGGTGCGCGACCACCGCGACCACCTCGTCGCCGCCCTGCTGCTGTCGGCGCCCAGCTTCCGCGTGTCGGAACAGCTGCGCGACCAGCTGGCGGGAGTCGTCCGCGAGACCGCCGTGGAGATCTCCACCCGCTTGGGCGCTCCGGGGCGCGGCGGAGACGTGCCGCCGCACCCCTGAACGGCCGCGCGGTCACACCGGCACGTCGGTCAGCCGCTCGTGCGTCCGGGCGGGACCGCAGACCGGTCGCGCGTGCGCGGCGATCTCGGCGAGCGAGGTCACCCACATGCCGTCGAGCGACCGGAGCAGCTCCAGCAACTGGTCGAGGACGTTGGCCTTGGCCGGGCGTCCGGACAGGAACGGGTGGGCGGTCAGGACGAAGCAGCCGCCCTCGGCGTGGCGCGTCGTGGCCTCCAGCGACCACATCTCCAGCGCCTTCAGCGGGCTTTCGATGACACCGCTGCCCGTCCAGCCGGGGTAGAACGCGAACTGCTCCCAGTCGTCCAGCGACCAGTCCACCGGGATCTCGACCAGCTCTGTCGAACCCGCCCCCGAGCTGGTCATCAGGTACGGGACGTCGTCGTCGAGCAGGCTGGAGTCGTAGGTGAAACCGCGGTCCGCGAGCAGCTTCGGGGTGTGCCAGTTCATCTCCCACCACGGCGCGCGGTAGCCGGTCGGCCGGACACCGGCGACGCGTTCGAGCGCCTCGAGCCCGCGGTCCAGGTAGTCGGCCTCCTCGCGCTCGCCGAGCCCGCGCATCGACTCGTGCACGTACCCGTGATGGGCGACCTCGTGACCGTCGTCGACGATGGCGCGCACCGCGTCGGGGTAGCACTCGGCGGTGTAGCCAGGGACGAAGAAGGTCGCCCGCACGTCGTGACGCCGCAGCACGCTCAGCAGGCGCGGCACGCCGACGCGAGGGCCGTAGGACTGGTGCCCCATCAGGGACATGCGCTCCACCGAGCCGGGATCCTGGACCAGAGCGCAGGATTCGGCATCGACGTCGAAGGTCAGCGCGGCCGCGGCGCGAACACCGCGCTGCCACGGGAAGGATCCGGGAGTTCCGGACATGGTCACCTCGTTCCACATCGGAATGGCACTGCTCAGGAGGGGGCGTGATCGCCCGCGCGCTTCGGCGGCTGCTCGGGCAGGTGACGGCGGTGCGCGCGCGGTCCCAGCACGGCGTAGAGGACCGCCGAGACCAGGCCACCGGCCAGCCAGGACAGGTCGACGCCTCCCATCGCACCGGCGATCGGTCCCTGGAAGACCTCAAGGACGCCGTGCATGAACAGCCAGGTGGAGACCACGCCCGCGCCGAAGGAGACCACCGCCGCCCAGTTGACGTCCGGCAGGAGATCGCTGCCGACCGGTGCGAACAACCGGCCCGTCCGGTGGTTGTCGCGTTCGAGCGCGAAGAAGTGGACGAGCATGATCCCGGCCCAGGAGGCGACCCAGGCGACGAGCGAGACGAGCCAGGAGTCCAGCACGGACGCGAGGTCGCCGTGGAAGACGAACAGCGCCACGCACAGCATCGAGAACACGCCCACCAGGACGCTCAGCGTCCGGCGCGAGGCCTTGATGTCCAAGGCCTGCGCGGCGACGCCGAAGGTGTAGATGTTGAGGATGTTCGTGGCGATCGGCCCGTGCACCACCAGGAAGAGCACGGGCACGGCCAGTGAGCCGTAGTTGTCGACGATCAGGCGTCCGGGATCGGCCTCGCCGTTCTTGGTGGCCAGCGAGGCGCCGAGGACGCCGAGCCAGACGACCGGGAGGAACTGCCCCAGCGTGCTGGCGAGGTAGAGCCTGCGTCGCGGCACGGTCGTGCTGACGAAGCGAGAGTAGTCGGCCGCGTAGGTGAACCAGGTGATGCCCCAGCCGATTCCGATGGCGGTCATGACCGCGGTCATCGCGCTGAGGCGTTCGATGCCGGTCAGCACCTGCCCCGGCGGGCCCGCGTAGCTCCAGTCGATCTCCAGCCCGGTCCACGCGACCAGCGACATGAGGACCAGCACGGCGATCGTCGGTGGGACGGTCCAGCGTTCGAAGCTGGAGATCGCGCGGTACCCGAACCAGGAGATGAGCACCTGAGCGACCATGATCACCGCCGCCACGGCGAGTTTGGCGGCGTGGTTCTCGGCGGCCGGGTCCACCACCCCGAGCTCGCTGAGCAGCGCCATGACCAGGTCCAAGATGATCCAGGTGTTGACCGCGCACCACCCCACGGCCAGCAGCGCCTGGATCGCCGCGGGCAGGTACGCCCCCCGGCGGCCGAACGCGGCACGGGACAGCACCATCCCGGTAGCGCCGGTCCGCTGACCGAGCAGCACGAACAGTCCGAACAGGGCCATCCCGACGAAGTTGCCCGCGATCAGCACGATCAACGTGTCGGACAATCCGAGACCGAGCTCGATGCCCAGCGCCCCCAGCACCCAGTTGATCGGTGCGATGTTCGCTCCGGCCCAGATCCAGAACTGCCCCGAGACCCGGCGCGTCCTGGACTCGTCGGGGATCGGCTGGAGGCATTCCTCCAGGTCACCTCTTGCGGGGTCGTCACCTGCCGGACTCGTCATCGGATCTCCCCTCCACGCTGGCCTTGGCGAGATCTCATGCTTCTGGCCGGGGGAGGAGGAAACAAGGTACATTCCGTCAACCAAATGTCGATCGCAGGTGGACGATCTGTCATGAAGATGTCGCTGGACGAGGTGCTGCGCCACCGCAGCGTGCAACGCGGGGAACCGGTGCTCCTGGTCGGTTCCGAGGCGGGTTCGCGCAGCGTGCGGTGGGTGCACTCCAGCGAGGTCATCGACATCGCCCCCTTGCTCCGGGGCGGGGAGCTGCTGCTCACCGGGGGAGTGGTGCTCTCGGAGGTCTCGCCGTCGCGGCAGCGCTCCTACGTCCGCGAACTGGCCGCTCGCGGTGTGACCGCGCTCGCGGTCGAGACCGCCAGCAGCGGTCTCGGAGTGCCGGACGCCCTGATCGACGAGTGCGCCAAGCACGGCTTCCCGCTGATCCGGTTCGACCGCGCTGTCCCCTTCGTGGAGATCACGGAGGGCATCAACGGCCTGATCATCAACGATTCGGTGCAACGGCTGCGCCTGGCCGACTCGATCTCCGACGCGCTGTCGGCGGAGCTGACCTCCGGCGCCGGTCTGCAGGAGCTCACCGGCGCGCTCGCGGAGCTCACCGGCGCTGCGGTCGTCGTGCGGGATCGCTCGGGCGCCGTGCTGTCCCGAGCGCCGGAGCGGGCAGCAGGTGATGCGAGCGAGGTCGTGACCTGGCGCGCCACCGTCGCCGTGCACGGCATCAGCACGGCGAACCTGGAAGTGCTGGCCGCTCCCGGTGCTGATCCGCTGGTGCTGGAAGCCGCGCTCGGCCGCGCGCCGCAGGCGTTCGCCCTGGCGTTGCTGCGCGCGCAACCGCCCACTCCCCGGATGCGGGCCACCCGCGCTCTGTTCCAGCACCTCCGCGATCCCTCCGCCGCGCACGAGGACCTCGACGTCCTGCTCGCCAACTCCGGGTTGGCGGGCACGGACGCCTTCGTCGCCGTCGTCACCGGTGGCGATGACCCGGGGGTGCGCGAAGCGCTGGAGCAGCAGTTGCAGCGGAACGGGCGGATGGCGGTCGGTCATGCCGATGGGCAGGAGTACCTCGCCCTGGTCGCGCTGGATTCGCGGCGGCCCGAACGCTCCCGGCGGGATCTGATCGACGACGTGCGCCAGCTGGGAGTCCTGGGCCCGGAGCACCCGGCCGTCGGGATCGGACCGCTGGTCAGCGGGAGCGGCGGAATCCCGCACGCGGTGGCCGAAGCGCGTCGCTGCCTCCAGCTGGATCTCGCCGACGGCGAGGCGACCCGGGTCGTCGACGCCGCTGACTGGTCGTTGCACCGGCTCGTGCACCAGCTCGACGCCGATGAGGTGCTGCAGGGGTTCGTCCGCGAGCAGCTCGGGGCGTTGCTCGACGAGCCGCGCGAGACCCGGGACCGCCTGCTGCGGACCCTCGAGGTCTTCTTCGACTGCGGGGCCAACAAGACCCGGGCCGCCGAGCGGCTGCACGTGCGGAGGCAGACCCTCTACCAGCGGTTGGACAAGCTGTCGGCGTCGCTGGGGATCGACGTGACCGACCCCGAGAAGCTCGGCGACCTGCACGTGGCGGTCCGGCTGCGCAACGTGCTCACCGGACGTGGGCGGGGTTGACGCGCGCGGTTTTCGAGGAGGAGTTGCTTCCTCCGGGGTTCAGGTGCGCACTTTTTCAACCCGGCGGGGCGGAATGTGGAAGTTTGTTCGGATCTTCGTGTTTCGCGGATGTGGCGCGCGTGTTTCTGAAATCGGTCTCCGATGAAGTTTCCCGAAACTGCGTTGTGTGGCGAGAGTCGCCAAATTATCCTGACCGGACGAAATCCGTCACGGGTCGCTTTTCCGGCGTGAAAGTCGTTCGGGCGCAGTGCTAGTGGAGTCATGAACAGCGGTTTCGCCGTTTTTGACGCGCGGTTTCGCGATGTCCGAGCGCGTTGTGCGCATGATCGGCGTGTGCCTTACAGTCGGTCGCGAACTGCGGTGATGCGAGGTGCTTTCATGAATCTCACTCCGTCTGACACGGAGAAGTTGTTGTTGAGCGTCGCCGGAATGATCGCCCGAGATCGACGGGAACGCGGCGTCCTGCTCAACCATCCAGAAGCGGTCGCCCTGCTGTCCTGCTGGGCGATCGAGCGCGCCCGGGAGGGTTTCACCGTGGACGCGCTCATGAACGAGGGGAGGCACGTGCTCACGCGAGACGAAGTGATGGAGGGCGTCCCCGAGATGCTCCCGGACGTGCAGGTCGAAGCGACCTTCCCCGATGGGCGCAAGCTCGTCACGATCACGGAGCCGATCTCGTGATCCCAGGAGAGGTCCGCGTTCGCGAAACGCCCGTCGAGCTCAACGCCGGGCGCGAGCGGCGCACGCTGCTGGTGGTCAACGACGGTGACCGGCCCATCCAGATCGGGGCGCACCTGCACTTCCCGGACGCCAACCCGGCGCTGACCTTCGACCGCGACGCCGCCCGCGGCTTCCGCCTGGACGTCCCCGCGGGGACTTCGGTGCGCTTCGAGCCCGGCGTGAGCAGGCTCGTGGAGCTCGTGGCGCTGGGCGGGACCGGGCGCGTGGCCGGCCTGCAGATCCGCGATCGGAACGTCACCGGCGAAGCGGTCAACGACGAATCGGCCACCGACGAGCGCGGTGGCGAGCAGCAGCACTCCGAGGAGGGGCAGTGAGCCAGATCGGTCGTCGCGAGTACGCGAACCTGTACGGGCCGACCACGGGTGATCAGGTCCGGCTCGGCGACACCGACCTGTGGATCGAGATCGAGCAGGACTTCTGCGTCGGCGGCGACGAGGCGGTGTTCGGCGGTGGGAAGAGCATCCGCGAGTCCGGCGCGCAGGGCACGACCACGCGCGCGGAGGGCGCTCTCGACCTGGTTATCACCAACGTGATCGTGCTCGATCACTGGGGCGTCGTCCGCGGTGACGTCGGCATCCGCGACGGACGCATCGTCGCGGTGGGCAAGTCCGGGAACCCGGACGTGATGGACGGCGTGCACCCGGACCTGAAGATCGGACCGACCACCGACGTCATCGCGGGGGAGCGCAGGATCCTCACCGCCGGTGCGGTCGACACCCACGTGCACCTGCTCACCGAGATCGAGCTGGCCGAAGCGCTGGCCACCGGCACCACGACCGTGGTGGGCGGCGGCACCGGGCCGACCGAGGGGACGAAGGCCACGACCGTCACCCCGGGAGCCTGGTCCCTGGCCATGATGCACCGGGCCCTCGACCACCTCCCGCTCAACGTCATCCTCTTCGGCAAGGGCAGCACGGTCAGCGCCGAGGGGCTCGCTGAGCAGGCCCTGGCCGGTGCGGGCGGGTACAAGGTGCACGAGGACTGGGGCGCCACCCCGGCGGCCATCGACGCGGCGCTGCGCGCCGCCGACGAGTACGGCCTGCAGGTCGCCCTGCACTCGGACAGCCTCAACGAGACCGGCTACGTGCAGCACACCCTCGACGCGATCGACGGCCGCGGCATCCACGCGTTCCACTCCGAAGGCGCCGGTGGCGGGCACGCGCCCGACATCATCGTCGTCGCGGGGGAGCCGAACGTGCTGCCGGCCTCGACGAACCCGACCCTGCCGCACACGATCAACACCGCCACCGAGCACCTGGACATGCTGCTGGTGTGCCACCACCTCAACCCTCAGGTGCCCGAGGACCTCGCGTTCGCCGAGTCGCGCATCCGCCCGACGACGATGGCCGCCGAGGACATCCTGCAGGACATCGGCGCGATGTCGATCACCTCGTCCGACGCGCAGGCTATGGGACGCATCGGCGAGGTGGTGTGCCGCACGTGGCAGGTCGCGCACGTGATGAGGAACCAGCGCGGACCGCTGGGCTCGTCGCTGCCCGCCGACAACGAACGCGCCCGCCGCTACGTCGCCAAGTACACGATCTGCCCCGCCGTCGCGCACGGCATCGACCACGAGGTCGGTTCGATCGAACCGGGCAAGCTGGCCGACCTCGTGCTGTGGGACCCGGCCTTCTTCGGCATCCGCCCGCTCACCGTGATCAAGGGCGGCGCCGCCGTGTGGGGCGCGCTCGGAGATCCCAACGCCACGATCCCGACACCGCAGCCGGTCATGATGCGCCCGGCGCTGCCCCAGGGACCGGCGTCCGCGCCGCACCTGTCGGTGAGCTTCGTGGCGCAGGCGGCGCTCGACGATGGTCTGGCCGACAAGCTCGGCCTGCGGCGCAGGCTCGCCGCGGTGCGCGAGACCCGCGGTGTCACCAAGCACGACCTGCCGAACAACACGGCGCTGCCGCGGATCGAGGTCGACCCGGAAACCTTCGGCATCAGCATCGACGGTGAGCGCGTCCGCCCGAACCCCGCCGAGACCCTCCCGCTCGCCCAGCGCTACTCGTTGTTCTGAGGAGTGGGTGATGGACCCGGATCTGGGAGCGATGCTCCTGGCAGACGCGCGGCTTCCCACCGGCGGGCACGCGCACTCCGCCGGTCTGGAACCGGCGCTGGCGGCCGGTCTCGAGCGCGCGGAGGTGCCCGAGTACATCCGCGCTCGACTGCGCTCGGTGGCACTGGTCGACGCCGCGGCCGCCGTCCTGACCCTGCGGGCGGCCGGGGAGCAGCACGTCCGGCTCGACGAGATCCACGAGGCGCTGCTGGCGCGCACGCCGACCGAGCCGGTGCGCGCGGCCTCCGCCCTGCTCGGGCGGGGACTGGTCCGGCTCGCCGAGCGGTTGTGGCCGGACCATCCGGCCGTGGCCGCTCTCGGCGCGATCGGGCCGGGGCCGCAGCGCCCGGTGGCCCTCGGCGTGGTCGCGGCCGTCATGGGGCTGGACGAGTCGCGCGTCGCGCGGGCGTGCCTGTACGAGGACGCCCAGACGGTCGCGGCGGCGGCGCTCAAGCTGCTGCCCGTCGATCCCGTCGACACCGCGCGCTGGATATGGGAGTCGGCGGCGGTCGTCAGCGAATCCGCGGAGATCGCCGTCGCGGTCACCTGCCCGGCCGAGATGCCCGCCGTGACCGCACCGCTGGCAGAGCACTGGGCTCTGCAGCACGAGAACAGCACGAGGAGGATTTTCGTTGCCTGAGCACGAACACCGCGACACCAGCGCCGCGTCCCGTCCGCTGCGACTGGGGATCGCCGGGCCGGTCGGCACCGGCAAGAGCACCCTGATCGCCACGCTGTGCCGGCAGCTCGCCGATCAGCTGGAGCTCGCGGTGGTCACCAACGACATCTACACCGACGAGGACGCCCGGATGCTGCGCGCCGCAGGCGTTCTGCCGGTGGAGCGGATTCGCGCCGTGGAGACCGGAGCGTGTCCGCACACGGCGATCCGGGACGACGTCACCGCCAACCTCATCGCCGTGGAAGATCTGGAACGCGCCTTCAGTCCGCTGGACGTGGTCCTCGTCGAGAGCGGCGGCGACAACCTCACGGCTACCTTCAGCCCCGCGCTGGTCGACGCCCAGATCTTCTGCATCGACGTGGCCGGTGGCGGCGACGTCGCGCGCAAGGGAGGTCCCGGCATCGAACGAGCCGACCTCCTCGTGATCAACAAGACCGACCTCGCCCCGCACGTGGACGTCGACGTCGCCCAGATGATCATCGACGCCGAGTCGGTGCGCTCCGGACTGCCCACGCTCGCGCTGTCGCGCACGGATCCGACGGCCGTCGGTGACCTGTGCGAGTGGGTGCACCACCTCGTGGCCGAGCACCGCCGGGGTGCGCACACCGCCTCGGACCCGGGCCCGATGGCCCCGCACGTCCACCACGGGTGACCGCGCGATGGCAACGGTGTCCGTCGAACTCGTCGACGGCGTCGCGCGGGCCGCGGTTCTGCGGGCCGGGGACCACCTGCGCCCCCGGCTGCTCGGAATCGACGGACCGCGCGTGCGCATCGCGCTCGTCGGCGTGTGCGCCACCCTGCTCGCCGGAGACGACCTGCGAGTGGAGGTCGCGGTCGGCAGCGGTGCGCACCTCGAACTCGTCGAACCCTCGGGCATGGTCGCCTACGACGCGCGGGGCGGTCACCAGCGCTGGGCGGCCGACGTGCACGTTGAAAGCGGTGGTTCGCTCGTCTGGGCCACGGCACCGTTCGTGGTTTCCGGCGGCGCCGACGTCGAGCGGCGCACCGGCATCGTCCTGGACGACGGCGCGGTCGCTCTCCTGTCCGAAACCCTGGTGCTCGGGCGCAGCGGCGAAGAGGGCGGCGGGTTGCGCTCGAAGCTGCGGTGCGCCTTGGCGGGGCGGGACCTCCTGGTCGAAGACCTCGACCTGCGCTCGCCGGAGCTGAGGAAGGCGCCGGGAATCCTCGGTGACTGCCGGGTGCTCGCCACGGCCGCGCTGCTCGGTGCTCGCCCGGGCGAGCGGGTTTCCCCACCGGAAACGCCCCTCGCGGGTCCCGGATCCATCGCCCGCTCGCTCGCCCCGCACGCGCACAGCGCCGAGGAGGCCCTGCGGGGCACGTGGGAGCGCTGGCGGCGCTTCCTCGCCTCCAACACCTGAGCCCGACGAGGGCGAGCCGCGCGAAAACCCGGGACGGGATGGGAGTTCCAACGGGGTTTCAGATCCGGTGTGATCGGCCTCGTGTTCGTCCGTGATGGACACCTGACGGGAATATGCGAGGCCGGCAGTCCGCGTCGCTCAGCGGCCGGCGAGGCGTTCGGTGACCTCGTGGGCCGCGGCCTTCGTGGCTTCGGCGATGTCGGCGACGACCTCGCCGAGGCGGGAGGTCGGGCCCGCCAGGGCGATGGCCGCCACGACGCGGCCCTTGCCGAAGATCGGTGCTCCGACCCCGGTGATGTCGGGGAGCGTTTCGCCGCGGTTGATCGCCACCCCGGCCTGCGCGACCTCGTCGAGCTCGTGGCGGACCTGGTCTTTCCGGGGCATGTCGGCGAGGTGGCCGGTCAGGTAGTTCTCCCGGAAACGCTCGGTGCCGAAGGCCAGCAGGCACTTGCCGGAGCTGGTCGGGTACAGCGGGCGCCGGATGCGCAGCGGGGCGGAATAGCGGATGGGTTGCGTGGATTCGATGGCATCGGTGTAGACGAGGGAGCTCCCGACCGGGGAGGCCAGCATGACGGTCTCGTTGAACTGGCGGTGCAGCTCCTCCATGGCGGGGCGGGCGGCTTCGGCGATCGTGGGCGGCGCCGCCGCGAGCAGAGTGTTGATCGCCGGGCCGATGGTGTACGCGCCGCCCTGCTCGCGCAGGTAACCGTCGGCGACCAGGCCCTTGACCAGGCCGTGCAGCGAGGACCGGGGTGCGTCCAGCTCGGTGGCGAGCTCGGACAGCCGCACCCCGGACCGGCGCGATGCGGCGAGTTCGAGGATCGTGGTGATCCGCGAAACGGTCCGGTGCGCTTTGGCTGCTCCCGATTCGGCAAGTGGCACTGCGTTCCCCATCGTGTTGACCGACCGCGTCCGGTGTCGAACTTACCGCCGGTGGTTCAGGACCGGCCGCCCACTGCTGCGGCGGGCTGCGCCTCGTCGGCTTCGACCGCCTTGATCTGGTCGAACAGCGCGCCCACGGCGATGAGTGCGGCTCCGCCGATGAACATCAGCGACACCGCCCAGGTGGCGTGCCCCGGGGTGGCCGTGACCAGGGCGAGCGCGGCCACCGGTGCGAGTCCTCCGGAGAACGCGCCGCCGACCTCCCGGCCGGTTCCGAGCCCGGAGACCCGGGTCCGGGTCGGGAACTGCTGCGAGAGGAACGCGCCCTGGGCGCTGAGCATGGCGGGCACCACCACGCCGGTGGCGAGGATGAGCGCGGTCCAGATCGCCACGTGCTGCCCGGTGTCCAGCAGCCAGAAGAACGGGAAGGCCAGTGCCGCGGTGGCGGCCGCGCCCACCAGGATGACCGTCTTGGCGCCGACGACGTCGCAGATCCGGCCGGCGATCGGCACCGTGATGATGGCGCAGGCGCTGGCCAGCGTGATGCCGAAAGCGCCGACGTTGGCGGGCACGTCGCGGAACGTGGTGAGGTAGGACAGCGAGAACGTCTTGAAGATGTAGCTGACCCCGTTGTAGCCCAGGGTGACCGCCATGACCACGGCGAGACCGCGCCAGTTGGACTGCAGCAGCGAGCGCAGCGGCCTGGCCTTCGCGCCGACCCTCGCCGTGCGGGCCGCCTTCTCGAACTCCGGGGTTTCCGGCATCTGGCGGCGCACCCAGAAACCGAGTCCTGCCAGGGCGAAGGTGGCCACGAACGGAATCCGCCATCCCCAGTCGTAGAGGAACTCGTCGCTGAAGCTGGTCAGCACGGTGACGGTGAGCGAGGACCCGAACAGTCCGATGTTGACACCCAGCGCGGGCAGCGATCCTTTCCGCCCGCGGGTCTTGGCGTCGGCGTGCTCGTAGGCCACCGCCGTCGCGCTGCCCAGCTCGGCCCCGGCGCCAAGCCCCTGGAGCAGGCGCAGCAGCACCAGCAGGATCGGCGCGACGAGGCCCACCGAGGAGTAGGTCGGCAGCAGGCCGATGAGTCCGGATGAGATGCCCATCAGCAGGAAAGTGGCCGACAGCACGGTCTTCCGGCCGAACTTGTCGCCGATCAGGCCGAAGACGATGCCGCCGAAGGGTCGGGCGAGGAAGCCGACCGCGAAGGTGGCCATCGACGCCAAGGTCGCCGTGGTCGGGTTGCTCGCGGGGAAGAACAGCTTGCCGAAGACCAGCGCGGCCATCGAGGCGTAGAGGTAGAAGTCGAACCACTCCAATGCCGAGCCGATCACCACCGCGGGCCCGACGGACTTGCGGGAGGACGGATCTGGCGGTGCCGAGGCGGCGTTGTTCAGCGTCATTGCTCGAATCCTCTTCGACGGTGGTGGTCGCGGAGATCGCGTGAGAAGCCGCGGAAAGGGCGTTCGCAAATACCAACGAGGTGTCGCAAACGGGAACATATGGAGTGAAGCGAGTCACTGTCAAGCAGTTGACACCAGCGCCGCCGCGCACGAGTCTGTGTCCCATATCAGTCGTGGTGTTCGCAAATAAGAACATCTGGGTTGGGAGAGGACCAGGGAATGCACTTCGAACTGTCCGCGGATCAGGCCAACCTCAGGGCGGGGGCGCGCGAGCTGGCTCGCAGCTTCTCCGACGACTACTGGGCCGACTGCGACGCGGACAACCGGTTCCCGTGGGAGTTCTACAACGCCTTCGCCGAGGGCGGCTGGCTCGGCATCGCCATCCCCGAGCAGTACGGCGGTGGCGGGCTCGGAGTTCTCGAAGCCGCGCTGCTGCTGGAGGAGGTGGCGGCCTCCGGTGCCGGCATGAACGGGTGCAGCACCATGCACCTGACCATCTTCGGGTTGAACACGATCGTCAAGCACGGCAGCGAGCGGCTGCGCGAGGAGGTCCTGCCCGCGGCCGCGGACGGTTCGCTGCACGTGTGCTTCGGGGTCACCGAACCCGACGCGGGCACCGACACCACCCGCATCTCGACCTTCGCCGAGCGCGTCGACGGCGGCTACCGGATCAACGGCCGCAAGGTGTGGATCACCAAGGCGGGCGACTCGCAGAAGATGGTGCTCATCGCGCGGACCACGCGGCGTGAGGACGTGGCCCGGTCGACCGACGGCATGTCGTTGTTCCTCATCGACATCGACCCCGAGCGCGTGCACCTGAGTCCGATCCCCAAGCTCGGCCGCAACGCGGTCTCCTCCTACGAGGTGGTCATCGACGACCTGTTCGTGCCGGAGAGCGCGCGGATCGGAGCCGAAGGCGACGGTTTCCGGTACCTCCTGGACGGTCTCAACCCGGAGCGGATCCTGCTGGCCCACGAGGCGCTGGGCATCGGCCGCGCGGCGCTGGACAAGGCCGTGCGCTACGCCAAGGAGCGCGTCGTCTTCGACCGCCCGATCGGCCAGAACCAGGGGATCGCGTTCCCGCTCGCCGAGGCGGCGACCCGGCTCGACGCCGCCGAGCTGATGGCGCGGAACGCCGCGTGGCGCTACGACCAGGGGTTGTCGTGCGGGAAGGAGTCGAACATGGCGAAGTGGTTGTGCGCCGACGCGGGTTTCCACGCCGCCGACCAGGCGATCCAGACCCACGGCGGCATGGGCTACGCCCGGGAGTACCACGTGGAGCGCTACTTCCGGGAGTCGCGGATCCTCCGGCTCGCCCCGGTCAGCCAGGAGATGGTCATGAACTACGTGTCCCACCACGTCCTCGGCCTGCCCAAGTCCTACTGAGCGCGCGGCGGAGCGAACCGTCCCGCCACCCGGCGAAGCACGAACCGTCGAAGGACCAGACGAACAGGACCACCACCGATGACCACACCTGAACCCGCCGGCAGCTTGCGCGGAATCCGCGTCCTGGACCTGTCCCGGATCCTCGCCGGTCCGCTGTGCGCGCAGATGCTCGCCGACCACGGAGCCGAGGTGATCAAGGTGGAGCCGCCGGCCGGCGACGACACCCGCACCTGGGGACCGCCGTTCGTCACCGACTCGATGAGCGCTTACCACGCCGGGATCAACCGCAACAAGGCCAACATCTGCCTGGACCTCACCGAGCCGGAGGGTCAGCGGCTGCTCGGCGAACTGCTCGCCGGAGCCGACGTCGTGGTGGAGAACTTCAAGGCGGGCACGCTGGCCAAGTGGGGGTTCTCCGACGAGGAGATCGGCACGCGCTTCCCCCGGCTGGTGCACTGCCGCATCACCGGTTTCGGCACCGACGGGCCGATGGGGTCCGCTCCCGGCTACGACGCGATCCTGCAGGCCTACGGCGGGTTGATGAGCGTCAACGGCGAGCCGACTGGTCCGCCGCTGCGGGTCGGCGTGCCGATCGTCGACGTGGTGACCGGCATCTACGCCTTCTCCGGCATCCTGCTGGCGCTGCACGATCGGCGCACCAGCGGACGCGGCCAGCTGGTGGACTGCGCCCTCCTGGACACCGCCGTGTCCCTGCTGCACCCGCACTCCTCGGCGTGGCTAGCCTCGGGGCAGACCCCGCAGCGCACCGGATCGGCGCACCCCTCGATCGCGCCCTACGACACCTTCGAAGCGGCGGACGGGCTGATCTTCATCAGCGGCGGGAACGATCGCCAGTTCCAGACCCTGGTGGACGTGCTGGAGATCCCGGCCCTCGCCGAGGACTCCAGGTTCACCACCAACGCAGACCGGGTGCGCAACATCGCCACGCTGCGCGAGCTGCTGGCCGAGCGGATCAGCACCAGGAAGCGCCACGAGCTGAGCGAGGCGCTGGTGGGCCGGGGCGTGCCCGCGACCCCGGTGCACCACGTCGGAGAAGCGCTGACCGATCCGCAGGTCAGGCACCGGAACATGGTCGTCGAGCACGACGACTACCGCGGCATCGGGCTTCCCATCAAGCTCGGCAGGACTCCCGGCAACGTCCGATCGGCGCCGCGCGAGCAGGGCGCCGACACCCGGCGCATCCTCGCCTCGCTCGGTTGCAGCGACGAGCAGATCACCGCCCTCATCGAAGCCGACATCGCCCTCGGCGACCAGACCTGAGGAGTGCTCACCGGCCTCGCCCGTTGCCGGTCAGGTGCCGGGTGAGGACGTGGGCCTCGTGGAGCAGGAGGGCGCCGAGCTCCGGTTGGCGGGCCGGTTTGAACCGGGACTCGATTCCGGTGAGGGTCAGGGCCCAGGCGGGCTTGCCGGTGTGGTCGAACACGGCGGCGGCCATGCCCCAGCTGCCCTCGACGACCAAGCCGGGGTTCACGGCGTAGCCGCGGCGGCGGGTTCGGTCGATGCGGGTGCGGATCGCCTCGGGGGAGTGGTCCTGGCCCCAGCGGGCGGTCAGATCGGTGCCTCCGAGGTAGGAGTCGATGTCGGCGTCGTCCTGGAAGGCGAGCAGCACCAGGCCCGCGGAGACGACCCCGAGCGGGAAGCGCGCGCCTTCGTAGAGCACGAACGAGCGGATCGGGAAGTCGCCGTCCTCGCGCAGCAGGCACACCGTCTCCTGGCCGCGCAGTGCAGAGAAGAACGCGCTCTCACCGGTCTTGGCGGCCAGCCGGTGCACGCTGTCGCGCGCGTGGTGGGTGACGTCGTACCGGCTCCCCGCGGTCTGGCCGAGCAGGTAGAGCTCGGGTCCGAGGAACCAGTTGCCGGTGTGCAGGTCGCGGTCGACGAATCCTTCCTCCGCCAGCGAGCTGAGCAGCCGGTGCGCGGTCGGGCGCGGGAGCCCGGCGCCGCGTGCGAGGTCGGTCGTCGTCGTGCCCTCCGCGTTCGTGGCGGACAGCGCGCGCAGCACGGCGCCGATCTTGCCGACCAGGTGGGCGTTCGGGCCGTCGCTCATGGAGCCATCGTAGCGTCCGCTGAGTGGACGCGTTCCGGCCGAGCCGGTCACCGAGCGAGCGGATCGCGCCCGAACAAACCCGGAACGTTGCGGTAACGGCCTCGCGGGCTCTTTACTCCCCGACGTCCGTCAAGTGGACGTGGGAGAGGTGATGAGGTGTCGAAGCTGCGTTCCGACGCGGAGGTGGCGCTGCGCGGTGTGCTCACGGACGGCATGACGCTCGCCGTCGGTGGGTTCGGCCTGTGCGGTGTTCCGAACGATCTGATCGAGGTCGTGCGCGACAGCGGCGTCAGGGATCTGACGGTGGTGTCGAACAACATGGGCGTGGACGGCAAGGGCCTCGGGCTGCTGCTGGAGAACGAGCAGGTGTCCAGGGTGATCGCGTCCTACGTGGGTGAGAACAAGCGGTTCGCCCAGCAGTACCTGGACGGGACGCTGGAGGTGGAGTTCGCGCCGCAGGGGACGCTGTCGGAGCGGTTGCGGGCCGGTGGCGCGGGCATCGCCGCGTTCTACACCCGCGCGGGCGTGGGCACCCCGGTCGCGGAGGGCAAGCCGGTGGCGGAGTTCGACGGGATGACCTACGTCCAGGAGCGGGCGATCGTCGCTGACGTCGCGCTGGTGCACGCCCACACCGCCGACCCGGCGGGCAACCTCGTCTACCGCGCCAGCGCCCGCAACTTCAACCCGGTCGTGGCCACGTGCGGGCGGGTGGCGGTGGTCGAGGTCGAGCACCTCGCCGAGGAGCACCTGGACCCCGAGCGGATCGTGACTCCCGGCATCCACGTGGACCGCCTGGTGCGGGCCAAGCCGCGGGTCAAGGACATCGAGAAGCGCACCGTGCGCCCCCGAACCACCGCCTCGACGAACTAGGAGCAGCACATGAGCTGGACCCGTGACGAGATGGCCGCCATCGCCGCCGCCGAGCTGCGCGACGGCGACTACGTCAACCTCGGGATCGGCATCCCGACCCTGGTCGCCAACCACGTCCCGGACGGCGTGCAGGTGACCCTGCAGAGCGAGAACGGCATCCTCGGCGTGGGCCCGTTCCCGTGGGAGGGCGAGGAGGACGCCGATCTCATCAACGCCGGCAAGCAGACCGTCACGGTCAACCCGGGCGCCAGCTACTTCGACTCGGCCGCATCGTTCGGCATGATGCGCGGCGGGCACATCGACATCGCCGTGCTGGGCGCGCTGCAGGTCAGCAGCACCGGCGACCTGGCGAACTGGACGATCCCGGGTTCCCTGGTCAAGGGCATGGGCGGTGCGATGGACTTGGTCGTGGGCGCTCGTCGCATCGTCGTGCTCACCGACCACGTGGCCAAGGACGGCACCCCGAAGCTCGTCGAGCGCTGCACCCTGCCGCTCACCGGCGCCGGCGTGGTCGACCGGATCGTCACCGACCTGGCCGTGCTCGACGTGACCCCGGACGGCCTGCACCTGGTGTCGGTGGCACCGGGAGTCACCCCGGAGGAGGTGCGGGCCAAGACGGGAGCTCCCGTCCACCAACCGGTTCCCGCGGGCACCTGACCGGCGACGGCGGCCGGATTAGGTCTCGGTGCCCTCGCCGCCGAGATCCCCCGGCCGCCGGACCGTCGTCGCGCGGAATGGCGATCAGTTGGCCGCCGGGCTGCAATGGGGCGGATGCACCAGACGAGTGGGCGGTCCGGCCGCGCGGGCGAGGGGAGGTGCCGTGCCACGAGCTGAGCTGGACGCCGCGCACATCACCGACCCCGCCCTGCGCCGCTCCTACGAGCTCTGCCGCGGCCTCCACGCCCGCCACGGGAGGACCTACTTCCTGGCCACCCGCCTCCTGACGGCCGCGCAACGACCCTCGGTGCACGCCCTCTACGGCTTCGCCCGCTGGGCCGACGACATCGTCGACGAGCCGCGCGAGCACGAGCGGCCCGAGCGGTGCGCGGACCGGCTCAGCGGGCTGGGCGCCGCACTGATCTCGGGCATCCGGAGCGGGAGCTGCTCCGATCCGCTGCTGGCCGCCGTGGTCGACACCGCCGTGCGGCACGAGCTGTCGAGCGATCTCTTCGAGGACTTCTTGAGGTCGATGCGCATGGACCTCTCGGTGCGCGACTACCCGAACCGCGCCGCGCTGGGCCGCTACATGCGCGGTTCCGCCGAGGTGATCGGACTGCAGGTGCTGCCGGTGCTGGGCGCTGTCGTTCCGCTCGACGAAGCCGCGCCGCACGCGGCAGCGCTCGGCCGGGCGTTCCAGCTGACGAACTTCCTGCGCGACGTCGCCGAAGACCTCGAACGCGGTCGCGTCTACCTCCCGGCCGACGAGCTCGCCGCGCACGGAGTGGACCGGGACCTGCTCCTGTGGTGCCACCGGCACCGCCGCACGGATCCGAGGGTGCGTGCGGCGCTCGTCGAACAGCACGCGCTCACCCGGGAGATCTACCGGTTCGCCCGGGTCGGGATCAGGATGCTGGACCCGGTGTCGCGGCCGTGCGTGGAGACCGCGTACGCCCTGTACTCGCGGATCCTCGAGCGCATCGAAGCCGACGACTTCGCGGTGTTCACGCGCCGCGCGGTGGTGGGCAAGGCCTACCGCGCGCGCATCGCCGGTGCCGCGCTGCTCCGGGCCGTCCGGGCGCGCGAGCGCGGTGCGCGCCGGCCCGCACCCACGAGAGGTGCTCGGTCGTGAAGGCCGACCAGTGGCAGTACCTGCTGGTGATGGCAGGATGCCTTCTCCTGGTGCTCCCGCTGGAGTGCCTCGGCGCACGCGTGCTTCGCCAACCAGGGAGGATCGCCGCCGCAGTGCTGCCCGTGGCGTTGATCTTCCTGGTGTGGGACGCGGTGGCCGTCTGGGCCGAGGTGTGGAGCTTCAACCCGCGCTACACGCTGGGGGTCTCGCTGGCCGGGATCGTGCTGGAGGAGTTCCTCTTCTTCCTCGTCATCCCGCTGTGCGCGTTGCTGACCTACCAGTCCGTCGAAGCGCTGACGCGGCGCGTCCGAGGCACCCGCGGCGACCTGGAGGTGCACCGGTGACCGGGCTCGGGTACACCGTCCCGGCGCTGCTGTCGGTGGGCGTCGTGATCCTCCTGGAGTGCGCCGTGCTGCGCACCGGGCTGTTCGCCAAACCGGCCTACTGGATCTCCCTGGTCATCGTGCTGGCGTTCCAGGTCCCCGTCGACGGTTGGCTGACCAAGCTCGACGCGCCGATCGTCGTCTACGATCCCGCGCACCTCAGCGGCATCAGGTTCCCGTGGGACATCCCGGTCGAGGACTTCCTCTTCGGCTTCTCCCTGGTCACGGCGGTGCTGCTGGGGTGGGAGCGGCAGCGCCACCGACGTGGTCGAACGGGGGCCGCGCGATGAGGCGCAGGCAGACCACGCTCCGAACCGGCGCCGTTCCGGCGGCCTTCGACGGCGCAGCCGCGTCCTACGACGCCCTCGTGGCGGCCGACCCCGGCTACCACCGCCACCTCCGCGCTTCTGCCCTCCGCATGGGACTGCCCGGAAACGGTGCCGGGCTGCGGGTGCTCGACGCCGGGTGCGGCACAGGTGCGTCCACGGAAGCGGTGCTCAACGCCGCACCGCTGGCGCAGGTCGTCGCGGTCGACGCGTCCGAGCAGATGCTGCGCCGTGCTCGGCTGAAGACGTGGCCGCCTTCGGTGCGCTTCGCGCACTGCCGGGTCGAAGACCTGCCCAGCGCGGGCGAAGACGGCCCGTTCGACGCCGTCTTCGCCGCCTACCTGGTCCGCAACCTGGACGATCCCGACGGGCAGCTGCGCGCGTTCCGGAGGCTGCTGCGCCCCGGCGGCAGGCTCGTCGTGCACGAGTTCTCGGTGCGCGATTCGATGCGGGCGCGCGCGGTCTGGAACCTGGTGTGCTGGACGATCATCATCCCCGCCGGCACCGCGGCGAGCGGGAGTTCCGCGCTGTACCGGTACCTGTGGCGCAGCGTCCGGTCGTTCGACGGGGTCGAGCGCTTCCAGCGGCGACTGCTGGACTGCGGTTTCACCGACGTCGAGACCCGGACGATGTCGGGGTGGCAGCGGCGCGTGGTGCACACCTTCCTCGCCAGGACACCGTCCGGGAACACCACCGATGCGTGACCAGGGCTGCGCGGACCCGCGGGCGGTGCGGCACCGGGCACCGCCGGGAGCAGCGGACGCGGGTGCGCTCGGGCGCAGACCCCGCGCCGTGGTCGTCGGGGGTGGGATCGCCGGGCTGTGCGCGGCGACCGGCCTGGCCGAGCGGGGCGTGGCGGTCGAGCTCGTCGAGCGCAACAGCTACCTCGGCGGTCGCGTCGGTGGCTGGACCGAGCGGCTGCCCGACGGCGAGGAGGTCGCGATGAGCCGCGGTTTCCACGCCTTCTTCCGCCAGTACTACAACCTGCGGAAGTTGTTGCGCAGATCCGACCCCGGCCTGGAACGCCTCGTCGCCCTGCCCGACTACCCGCTGGTCGACGCCGAAGGCCGGACCGACACCTTCCAGGGCCTGCCCCGCACGCCACCGTGGAACGCGCTGCTGTTCGCCTTGCGCAGCCCCACGTTCCGCCTCTCCGACCTCGCCAGACTGGATCCGCGCGCCGCGGCGCCGTTGGCGGCCGTGTCGGTCCCGGAGACCTACGACCGGCTCGACCACGTCGACGCCGCGACGTTCCTCGACCGCATCCGCTTCCCCGAAGCGGCCCGGCACCTGGCGCTGGAGGTGTTCTCCCGCAGCTTCTTCGCGAGCCCGGACCAGATGTCGGCGGCGGAGCTCGCCACGATGTTCCACATCTTCTTCCTCGGCTCCAGCGAAGGACTGCTGTTCGACGTCCCGGACGCGGGTTTCGAGCGGAGCCTGTGGGATCCGCTCCGCACGTACCTGAGCGCGCTCGGAGTCGAATTCGACCTGGGCACCGCGGCGTCGGGAATCGAACGCGGCGCCGACGGCACCTACCGGGTGCGCCGCGACCGCGGCGCACCTCTGGACGCCGACGGCGTGGTCATCGCCGCTGACGTGCGAGCGCTGCGACAACTCCTGGACGACTCGCAGGACCTCGAGGTGCCCGGCTGGTCGGAGTCGGTGCGCGGGTTGCGAAGTGCTCCCTCGTTCTTCGTCCAGCGGCTCTGGCTTGACAGGCCCGTCGAGCCGCACCGATCGGCGTTCCTGGCCACCAGCGGCCACGGCCCGCTCGACAACATCAGCGTGCTCGACCGCTACGACGGCGAAGCCCGCGACTGGGCGGCCCGGCGCGGTGGATCCGTGGTCGAGCTGCACGCCTACGCCGTGGCCGATCACCCGGGGGACTGCGCGGGGACGCGCCGGCTGGGAAGCGAACTCGTGCGGCGGCTCCACGAGCTCTACCCCGAGACCGCGCGAGCCGGTGTCGTCGCGGAGTCGGTGCTGTGGCGTCAGGACTGCCCGCTGTTCGGAGTCGGCGATTTCCTCCGGCGGCCTGGGGTGACCACTCCGCACGAGGGTCTCGTGCTCGCCGGGGACGGCATCCGGGTCGACCTGCCCGTGGCGCTCATGGAACGGGCCGCGACCACCGGTTGGCACGCTGCCAACCGGCTCCTCGCCCACTGGGGTCTTCGCGGGCACGAGCTGCGCTCGGTTCCCACCCGCGGTCGCAACGGCCCGCTGCGGCGGCTCGCCCAGCGAGAAGGGAGCACTCGGCGGTGAACATCCTCGATCAGTGGCCCGAGAGGTGGCCCCTGCAACCCGTTCCCAGGTCCGCGTGGGCCGAGCAGCACCCGACCTTCCCCGAGGCCGAGCCGCGCATCATCCGGGCCGCGCTGGCCAGGGCCGAACGCCGATCCGGCGGCAACTGGTACGTCTTCGCAGGCAGCCGCCAGGTTCGCGGCGACCGGCCGCTGGGTTTCCACGTCGCGGGCACCGAACTCGTGGCGTGGCGCGATCGGTCGGGCGCGCTGCGGGTCGGGCCGGGTGCCTGCCCGCACCTCGGGGCTCCGCTGAGCGAGGCCGCCGTGCACTGCGGAGCTCTCGTGTGCCGGTGGCACGGGATGCGCCTGGGGCACCGCGGCCGCCCGGGGTGGAATCCGCTGCCCAGCCACGACGACGGCGTGCTCGCCTGGGTCCGGCTCGACACCGCGGGCGACGAGGAGCCGCTCGACGAGCCGGTGATCGCCGCCCGTCCGCTGGCCCGCGGCAGCATCGACGCGGTCATGACCGCGACCGGTGTCTGCGAACCGTCCGATGTGGTCGCCAACCGCCTCGATCCGTGGCACGGGGCGTGGTTCCACCCGTACTCGTTCACCCGGCTCCGCGTCCTGGAAACCCCGCCGCTCGACGGCGCGGAACCCGAGAAGGACCGCTACCTCGTCGAGGTCACCTTCCGCGTGGCGGGACGCCTCGGCGTTCCCGTCCTCGCCGAGTTCACCTGCCCGGAGGCGAGAACGGTGCTCATGCGCATCCTCTCCGGGGAAGGCGCGGGCAGCGTGGTCGAAACGCACGCCACACCGGTGGGGAGCACGGCCGATGGCCGTCCGCTCACGAAGGTCGTCGAAGCCGTCGTCGCGTCCTCGGGCAGGACGGGCTTCCGGATCGCCAGGAACGCGGCGACGGTGCTGCGGCCGGCCATGGTGCGGGCGGCGCGCAGGCTCTGGCGGGACGACCTCGCCTACGCCGAACGCCGGTACGCCGTCCGCACCGGCCGGCACGATCGCCGAGGGCAGCCCTGAGGTGTCCGGGTCCGCTTCAGTCCGGCATGGCGCCGGTGGTGGCGAACTCGAGGCGGCGGGCCACGGACACGGCCTGATCCGCGAAGCGCTCGTAGAACCGGGCGAGCAGCGCGAGGTGGATCGCCGAGGCCACGCCGTGAGGCCAGCTCTCGCTGCGCACCGCGGCGTCCAGCCGGCTGCTCAGAGCATCGACCTCGTCGTCGGTGCCGCTCAGCCAGGCGGAGTCCGCGGGGCCTGAACCCCGGATCAGCTCCTGGAGGGAACGGGCCATGGTCACGGTCACCTCGCCGAGGGCGCCCACGGTGTCGGCGACCTCGTCGTGGACGAGCGGGTCCGGGTGGCTGTAGCGGACCAGACCCGCGACGTGGGCGGCGAGATCACCCATCCGCTCGACCTTCACCCCGCAGTAGAGGACGGCCAGGACGGTGCGCAGATCACCTGCGACGGGTGATTGCAGCGCGAGCAGCCGCTGGGCGTGGTCCTCGCAGGTGTTGCGCGCGGTATCGAGCTCGGCATCGGCGGTGAGGACCTGCTCGGCCAGCGACACGTCAGCCGTGGTGGCAGCCTGTGTGGCGAGACGCATGGCCTCGGCCGCTTGGCCGACCATCGCGGCCAGCTGCTCGCCGAGCGCCACGAGTTCGCCGTGGAACGCTTCACGCATCTGATCTACCCTAACCGGACGTACCGGGTCGTGCGTGCCCGGGAACGGCCTCGTCCGGCCAAGCGGGTGCGCGGCCCAGGTCAGCGGCGATCCGCGACCCTCAGTCGGCCTTGCGGGCCTCCAGGAAGCGGCGCCGCCCGAGGTCCAGGTCCACGATCGGCTCCGGGTAGGACAGCGCGCGTCGTTGGTCGGCGGGCAGCTTCCACGGCGTGTGCACCGCAGGGCCGTCGATGTCGCGCAGTTCCGGTACGTATCGCCGCACGTAGTCCCCGCGCGGGTCGTAGCGCTCGGCCTGGCGCAGCGGGTTGAGCACCCGGTTGGGCCGGGTGTCGGTGCCGGTCCCGGCCACCCACTGCCAGTTCATCTGGTTGTTCGCCACGTCCCCGTCCACGAGGTGCCAGAGGAAGTGCCGGGCGCCGACCCGCCAGTCGTGGTGCAGGGTCTTGGTCAGGAAGCTGGCGGTGATCATCCGGGCGCGGTTGTGCATCCAGCCCTCCCGCAGCAGCTGGCGCATGCCCGCGTCGACGATCGGATATCCGGTGCGTCCCTCCGCCCAGGCGCGCAGCTCCTCCGGCGCGTCGCGCCAGTCGTCGCCGCGCGGGCGGTAGTCCTCGGTCGAGGTGCGCGGGTTCGCGGCCAGCACCTGGTGGTGGAAGTCCCGCCACGCCACCTGCCGGACGAACTCCTGCGCCCCCTGGGTGCGGGTGCCCACCCGGTGCACCACCTCGGTCGGCGAGAGCGTGCCGAAGTGCAGGTGGGGCGACAACCGCGAGGTGCGATCGCCGGCGAGGTCGTCGTGCCCGGACGAGTAGTCGTCGACCAGCTCGTCGGCCCATTCCGACAGCAGGCTCCGGCCGTTGCGCTCACCGCCTCGGACCAGGTCGGGTCCACGGCCGGGTCGCCGTCGCTGATCTCAGCGGCCTCCGGAACCTTCCCCGGGTCGAGGTCGGGCATGCGCAGCCGGTCCGGTGGGGGCAGCGGTGACCGCTTCCCGGTCTCCTGCCAGCGCCGGAGGTAGGGGCTGAACACCGCGAAGTGCGCGCCGCCGCCGGACGGGGTGACCGCACCGGGTGCCACGGCGGTGATCGACGCCTCGTGCAGGTGCACCCTCACGTCGAGCTCGTCGACCAGCGTGTCCTGCCTGCGCTGCGCGTGACCGCTGACGTCGGCAGCGAGGTGGACGTCGGTGACGTCGTGCTCGGCGACCAGTTCCGCCAGCTCCTGCAGCGGATCGCCGCGCCGGACGACCAGCGCGGCACCCCGTTCGCGCAGGGCGTCGTCCAGGTCGGCCAGGCTGCGGGCGAGGAAAGCGGCGCGGTTGGGCCCGGGGAAGCCCGTTCCGGTGATCGCGGGGTCGAGGACGAACACCGGGATCACCCGGTCCGCGCCGGTCGCCGCGGCGTGCAGCACGGGGTTGTCGTTCACCCGCAGGTCACGGGTGAACAGGGCGACGGCGACGGTCATCGGAAGGCACCTCACGGGTCTCGGTCGTGCGAGTTCACCAGCATGCCCGAATGGTTCAGCAAGACCCGCCTGCGTGCCGCGGCGCGTCGCGGATGCTTTGCGGAACGCCTCGGTTCGGGGAACCATCGCGGTATGCGGTGCGTGGTCATGGGTGCGACGGGTTACATCGGTGGGCGGTTGGTGCCCGAGCTGCTCGCTGCCGGGCACCGGGTGCGGGTGTTCGCCCGCACCCCGGAGAAGCTCGACGACATGCGGTGGCGCGACCAGGTGGAGGTGGTGCAGGGTGACGTCTCCGATCCCGGGAGCGTCGCGCGGGCGCTGTCGGAGCAGCAGGTCGTCTACTACCTGGTGCACTCGCTGACCAGCCGGAACTTCGTCGCGCTGGATCGCGCTGCGGCGCGCACCGTCGCCGACGCCGCGCGGGAGGCGGGAGTCGGGCGGATCGTCTACCTGGGCGGGATCGTGCCGGGCGAGGAGGAGCTCTCGCCGCACCTGGCGTCGCGGACCGAGGTGGGCCGGGTGTTCGCGGACTCGGGTGTGCCGACGATCGTGCTGCGGGCGGCGGTGATCATCGGCTCGGGGTCGGCGAGCTTCGAGATGTTGCGGTACCTGTCGGATCGGCTGCCGGCGATGGTCACGCCCCGCTGGGTGCACAACCGGATCCAGCCGATCGCGGTGCGCGACGTGCTGCACTACCTCGTGCGCGCCGCCGAGATTCCCGCCGAGACCAGTGGTGCTTTCGACATCGGTGGTCCGGACGTGCTGACCTACCTGGACATGATGCACCGGTACGCGAAGGTCGCCGACCTGCCGCGGCGGGTGGTGCTCCCGGTGCCGGTGCTGACGCCCTGGTTGTCGGCGCAGTGGGTCAACCTGGTCACGCCGGTGCCCAAGGCGATCGCCGTCCCGCTGATCGAATCGCTGGTGCACGAGGTCGTCTGCCGCGACCACGCGGTGGCGAACCACATCCCGGACCCCGAGGGGGGCTTGACCAGCTACGAACGCGCGGTGGAGCTCGCGCTGGCGCGGATGCGCAGCGCCGAGGTGCCGACGCGGTGGTCGGACGCCACCGGACCGACCGCGCCGTCGGATCCGCTGCCCAGCGACCCGGAGTGGACCGGTGGCAGCGTGCGCGAGGACGTTCGTGAGCAGCGCACGACTGCGTCGGTGGAGGCGTTGTGGGAGGTCATCGAGTCGATCGGCGGTGAGAACGGCTGGTACTCGTTCCCGCTGGCCTGGTCGGTGCGCGGCTGGGTCGACCGGCTGGTCGGTGGGGTGGGCCTGCGGCGAGGCCGCCGGGACCCGCACCGGTTGCACGCGGGGGAGGCGCTGGACTGGTGGCGGGTCGAACACGTCGACCGGCCCAGGCTGCTGCGGTTGCGGGCGGAGATGAAGGTGCCCGGTCGTGCCTGGCTGGAGCTCGCCGTGGAACCCGCGGACGGCGGCGGTGCGCTCTACCGGCAGCGCGCGGTGTTCGAACCGCACGGGTTGACCGGACAGCTCTACTGGGCGGTGATCTCCCCGTTCCACGGTCTCGTGTTCGGCGGGATGGTCCGCAACATCACGAGCGCCGCCGACCTCCGCCGCGCACCTCGAACGCCGCGCTGAACCACCGGCTCGGTGCGGTCACCCGGTTCGGACGGACCACCGGCTGAACACGATCAGCGCTGCCGCCAGGGCTGCGGTGGTGAAGAAGGCCGTGCCCTCGCCGAGCGCGAGGCACAGCAGGGACAGAGCCGCGGTCGTGAACCCCAGCATCCTGCGCGTGGTCCCCCAGTCGCGGAACCGGGTCCGGGGGTGGGTCAACTCGCCGGCCAGCGCGGGATCGTCGGTGCGCAGCTGCCGTTCCATCTCTCCGAGGATGCGGATTTCATGTCGGCGAAGCATGAGGTCCCTCCGGCGGTCGGCAGGTCTGTTGTGGCCACCATGGCGACTCCGCAGCCCTCGTGGGTAGGGCCGATAGACCCTCCGTCCGGAGCCCGGGACGGGAACAGGAGAGCGGCCTGGCCGAACCGCGGTGCGTTCGTGAAGAATCCCGGTGCTGCCTCGGACACGTCCGGGCTCTCGCTGACGTCTACTGATTGGGAAACGACCCATGCGGACTGTTCCGTTCGGAACGACCGGTGCTCATGTCCCCAACGTCATCTCCGGGATGATGCGGATCGCGGACAAGACCGATGAGCAGATCCGCGAGCTCTACACCACGGCCCGCGAGGCCGGGATCGACTTCTTCGACCACGCGGACCTCTACGGCTTCCGGCACCCGGGAGGCGGCACGCACCACTGCGAGCGGAGGTTCAACGAGGCGCTGGGGCTCTCGGCTGCGGAGCGCGAGCAGATCACGCTGCAGACCAAGGCGAGCATCGTGGACGACGAGTGGCACTACGACTCGTCGTACGAGCACATCGTGTCGTCCGTGGAGGAGTCGCTGCGGGCGCTGGGCACCGACCACGTCGACGTGCTGCTGCTGCACCGCCCAGACGCGCTGGTCGAGCCGGAGGAGGTGGCGCGGGCCTTCGACGAGCTGGAATCGGCCGGGAAGGTGCGGAGTTTCGGCGTCTCGAACTACACGCCGCGGCAGATCGACCTGCTGACGACTGCGGTGCGGCAGCCGATCGTGGCCAACCAGGTGCAGTTGTCGGTGACGCACTCGACGATCGTGGCGCAGGGCCTGGCCGCCAACATGGCCGTCGACGATGCGCTCACCCGCGACGGCGGTGGTCTGGTGGACTACTGCCGCATCAACGGGATCACCGTCCAGGCGTGGTCGCCGTTCCAGAAGGGCGCCCAGGGCGGAGTGTTCCTGGGGGACGAGGAGTTCCCGGAGCTCAACGCGCTGCTCGGCAAGCTCGCCGCCAAGTACGGCGTCACGCCCATCGCGATCGCCACGGCCTGGATCACCCGCCACCCGGCCGGAATGCAGGTGGTCCTCGGCACCACCACCCCGCAGCGCGTCACCGATGCCGCCGCGGGCTCGGAGATCCGGCTCACCCGGGGCGAGTGGTACGGGCTCCTCCAAGCAGCGGGCCACCGCGTGCCGTGAGGCGGGCACCCGCGGGAAGAACGCCACGATGCAGGACCCTGCGCTCGGCCGGGCAAGATCCGGCCTTGCTGCCGTGAACGTCGAGAAGTGCTGGCTGGAGAGGCGAACCGAGTTGCGAGCAGTGGGTGAACTCGCGCGCTGGACGTGGGTTGATCGGGTCGCGCGGGTGGTCACCGAGGTGTTGGCGCCGTCCGTGCTCGTGACGGTGCTGCCGTTGGTCGTGGCGTGGCAGGCGACCCGTGCTGTGGGTCCGGCGCTGGGATGGGGACTGCTGGTTGCGCTCACCAGCAGCGTGCTGCCGATGGCGGTGATCGTGTGGGGTGCGCGTTCGGGGCGGTGGGACGGGCACCACGTCCGTGACCGGAAGGGCAGGCTCGTGCCCTTCCTGACCCTGATCGTGCTGAGCAGCATCGGTTTGGCGCTGCTCATGGTTCTGGGCGCGCCGTGGATGCTGGTGGCGCTGGACGTCACGATGGTGGCCGCCTTGGTGATCACCGGCGCGATCACGATGTGGTGGAAGGTGTCCATGCACGCCGCCGTGGCCGCCGGTGCGACGGCGGTGCTGGTGGTCCTGCACGGCCCGGCGTGGTTGCTGTCATCGCTGGTCGTCGTCGTGATCTCGTGGTCGCGGGTTCGGCTTGGTGACCACACGGCGGCGCAGGTCGTGGGCGGTTCGGTGGTGGGTGTGGCCGTGGTCGGTGGACTGTTCGCGGTCTTGGCCTAGCTGTTGCGGGGCAGGACGTTGACGTCGCGCCCACCCGGCGTGAATGTATGCGAATCGCATATAGTTCAGGTATGGATTCAAGCCTTGAAGTAGCAATCAACGAGTGGCACGCCAGCGTCAACGCTGGCGACCTGCAGCGGTCGGCGGGAGCGGTCGGTGATCCAGTCGTCGTTCTGGGGCCGAAGGGCGCGGGCCCGATCACGCCTGCGCAGTTCGCTGAGTGGGTGGAGCGTTCCGGGATCAAGCTGACCCCGCGGTCCTGGCACCCGGTCAGCGAGCGTCTGATGGTGGTCGAGGAGGACGCCACCTGGCCCGAGAACACGAAGCCCACGCGGGTAGCGACGGTCTTCCGTGCCTCCGGCGGGAAGATCACGGCTGCGCTGAGGCTGCCCGACCTCAAGGCCGCGCTCGAGCTGGCCTACATCTGCCGCGAGATGGCAGCAACCGAATGACAGACCAAGGCCCGGGACAGGCCCTGTTCCACTTCGTCCGACACTGGGCGCGCCGACCCGTCGCAGCAGATGCCGGTGGCGAGCAGGGGCGACTCGTGCTGGTCTGCGAGGCAGTCCATGCGCTCAGTCAGCGCGGGGCCTCTGTAACCGTGAACGCGATCGCACACGAGATCGGGATCGACCAGAGCGGCGCGTCACGGTTGATCAAGAGCGCCACAGCAGCCGGCTACCTGGCCATGGCGGCGTCTCCGGCCGATGGTCGACGACGCGAAGCATCACTCACCCCCGCAGGCCGGTCCATGCTGGAACAGGCACATCGCTGGCAGGAGGAGATCTTCGTTCAGCTGACCACAGGCTGGAGCGACAAGAAACGCCACGACTTCCAGCAGGCGATGACCGACCTGATGGAGCGCTCCTACGCGATGGATGCATGAGCCACGCCAACGCCCCATTGAGCATCGAGGGACGCCGCCGGCTGGTCGAGCGCTGCTAAACGCGCCCCATCGCGCACGTGGCCGCCGAGATGGGCATCTCGCGTGCCTGCGCGTCGAAGTGGGTTAACCGGTGGCGGCGTCACGGCGACGCCGGACTGCTCGACCGCCCATCGAGCCCACACCGGAGCCCGAACGCGACACCAGCCTGGACCATCGAGAAGATCGGGTCCTGCCGGCGCGAGCACTAGTGGTCCGTCCAGCGCATCACCGATGAGCTCGCCGACCTCGGATTCACGATCAACCGCCGCGCCGTCACCCGCCACCTGAGCAGGCTCGGACCGGGCAGGCGAAAGTTCATCAACCCCGCGCCGCGTGCTCTGGCCGACGATCCGTGCGAAGTCACCAGATCGATAGCAGGCCCCGTTGTCGGTGACGACACGGTGGATGTGGGTGATGCCGTGGGCGAGGCGAAGATGCCCGCTCTTCCACGATCCACTACAACTACCACCGCCCGCACAGCGGAGCTGGTGGACGGCCGCCAGCATCCCGACTCCGGGACGGCGTCACCAACGTCCAGCCCTCATACACCTAGCGGGCTCGTCGGTCAGGCACTGCGCTGGCTGAAGTCTCGTCGTTCGAGGGCGAGGGCGACGAGGCCTCCTGCGAGCAGGCCCCAGAACGCTGAGTTGATGTTCAGGGGGTTCACGCCTGAGACGGTGACGAGGAAGGCCAGCAGGGCGCCGAGGGTGAAGTTCGTGCTGAACGCCGCGACGAAGGCGCCTTGCAGCGCGCGCAGCATGGCCAGACCTCCCAGCACGGCGATGAACGCCGGGGGTGTGGCCAGCATGAAGCTGACGAACGCCGGGGCGAACAGTCCGACGACGATCGCGCCGAGCCCGCACACGATGCCCGCCGTGTACTGGCGGGAGCGTTCGGTCGAGGCGACCAGGAGGGCGTTGGTCGGACCGGTCAGGCAGGTCGAGACCGCGCCGACCGCGGCGGCCGGCAACGACCACAGCCCGCACAGGACCGCCGCCACGTTCGTCGGCGGGTTGTGACCTGCTTGTTTGAGAACCGCTGTGCCCTGACCGTTCTGGACCACCAGGACCGTGATCGCCAGCGGCACGACCAGCTCGGTGATCGCCCGCCAAGAGAACTCCGGGGCCTGCAACACCGGCTGGGCGAGCCATCCCGCGCTGTCGAGGGCGAACCGGCCGGACGCGGCGACGGCGAGCGCACCGGCGGCCAGCGCGCCGAGGATCGGCGGCACCATCCGTCCCGCGCGGGGAAATGCGCTCAGCAGCGCGAAAACGGCGATCATGGGCAAGGCTACGCTCATGTCCGACCCGGTCGCGGTGACCAGGTCGAGCCCGAACCGCAGGAACACCCCGGCGACCATGGCCATCACGATCGGCATCGGCAACGCCGCCATGATCGTGCGCACCCAGCCGGTGAGACCGATCGCGAGGATCAGCAGCGCGGTCACGACGAACGCGCCCAGCACCTCCGGCCAGCTCAGGTGGTTCATCGACGCGCCGACCACCACGGTGCCCGGGATCGTCCAGAAGAACGCCAGCGGTTGCCGGTAGACCCAGGAGGCGATCGCGGTGAGGATGCCGTTGAGGAAGAACACCCCGAACACCCACGACGCCAGTTGCGCCGAGCTGAGACCGCCGTGGGCGCCCGCCGAGAGGATCACGGCGATCGGGCCGGTGGCCGAGAAGACGAGACCGACCACCCCGCCCGCGACCGACCCTCCGCTGAGGTCCCGCAGCACTTGGCGTGCTCCGGCGGGGGAGGGGCGTTCGAATCGTTCGCGGCAGACCGGCTTCTCCGTGTCGATGTCGTCGATCGTGCTCGTCACGAATCCCCCTCGGGCAGTGGAGATGCCGGGCGTCCACGAGGGACACCCGGCATCGGTGGAGTCCTGCTGAGCTGTTGAGGTGTGCGGCGGTGTTTCAGGCGTGGGACACAGCTCGCACCGCCGCGGGTTCCGCTACCCGCACCGCCGCGCACGGCGATGACTCGAGAGGAATCTCAGTCGGCGATCTTGTTCGGGTGCACCGCCAAGGGCGTGACCTCGATGTCCATGTACGGGAACAGCGGAAGGCCGGACAGCACCGCGTGCAGCTCGTCGTGGTCGGCGACGTCGACGATCGAGACGTTCGCGAACTCCCCGGCGATCCGCCACAGGTGCGGCCACCTGCCTTCGCGTTGTTGCTTCTGGCTGTACTCCTTCTCGCGCGCGATGAGGTCGGCGCGCACGTCCGGATCGAGGTCCGGCGGGAGGTTCACGTCCATGCGGATGTGGTAGAGCACGAATCTGTCTCCTGTGGACTGATCAGGCGGGGTCCAGGACGAAGCCGTACTCGATGGCCTCACCACCGGCGATGGGCTTCGGGGCGAGAATCAGCTCGGGCTTGACGGCCGAGGCGATGTCGTCGTCGTTGTGCTCGTCGCCGGGGAAGTACAGCTGCGCCGTGAGCAGCTCGTAACCCGGTGCCGACACCTTGACGTGCAGGTGCGCCGGGCGCCAGGCGTGCCACCCGGCGGCGGAGATGAGCTTGCCGCAGGCCCCGTCGGTGGGGATCTGGTAGGGAGCCGGGCGCACGGTGCGGATCTCGAAGTTGCCGTCGGCGTCGGTGGTGAACGACGCGCGCAGGTTCCACGCCGGGATGTTCGGCGCGAACTGCGAGTAGTAGCCGTCGGCGTCGGCGTGCCACAGCTCCACCTTCGCCCCCGACAGCGCGGAGCCGTCGGTGGAGGTGACCTTTCCGGTCCAGGTCAGCGGTGTGCCCGGCTCGTCGTCGCGCATCGGGACCGCCCCGCTGGCGCCCTGCTCGGGGGCGTCCGGGACGTAGTACGGGCCCTCGATGGTGCCCTTGTTGCCCTCGCGGTGTTCGGTGGCGACCTCTTCGACGACGTGCTCGACCCAGACGTCGAGGAACAGCGGCCACTCGCCGTCCTCACCGACGCTGATCAGCCATGCCTTGAGCGCGTTGTACTCGTCGTAGGTCACCTTGTGCTTGCGGATGGTCTCGTGCACGGCCTCCAGCACCTCGCGGGCGAGCAGGCTGACGCGCTCGGGTGGCGTGCCCTCCACGCCGACCAGCTTGTCGCTCTTGAACCGCTCGGTCGCGTTGGCGCCGGAAGCGGCGGCGGTGGCCGAGTCAGAAGCGGTGGTCATGGAATCCTCCTTGATTCGTGGTGGGTCAGGAGTCCTGGCGGTAGTGCCGGAGCTTGTCGGGATCGAGTTCGGCGCCGAGACCGGCGCCGGGCCGGACGGTGAGTTCACCGTCGCTGATGCGCAGCGGTTCGGCCAGCAGGTCGTCGCTCATGTCCAGGAAGTTGGACAGCTCGCCGGCCCGGTGGGAGGTCAGCGGGTAGGCCGCGCCGAAGGCGACGCTGCACAGGGAACCGAGCTGGCCGTCGATCTGGTTGCCCATCACGACCTCCAGCCCGAGCCCTTCGGCGAGGTGGTGGGTGCGCTGGGAGCCGGTGAACCCGGTCCGCGCGGTCTTGATGCTCACCGCGGTGGCCGAGCCGCCCAAAATCTCGCGGGTGACGTCCGCGGGGGAGACGGCGGATTCGTCGGCGATGAACGGCACGTCGAGCTGCTGCACCAGCCAGCGCCGCCCGAGGACGTCGTCGGCAGGGCACAGCTCCTCGGCGAAGAGCAGGTCGAGGTCGGCCATCTCCTTCATGGCGCGCGCGGACTCGGCGGCCGTCCAGCCCCGGTTGCCGTCGACGTAGAGCTCGACGGAGTCGCCGAGCCCTTCGCGCAGCGCGCGCACCACGGCGGTGTCCAGGAACACCGGGCGGCGGCCGACCTTGACCTTGAAGGTCGTGATTCCGTAGCTGTCGCGCATCTTCTCGGCCTCGGCGAGCATCGCGGCCGGCTCGTCGAAGCCGAGCATGTGCGAGACCCGCATGCGGTCGGTGAAGCCGCCGAGCATCTCGGTTACCGACACGTCGAGGCTGCGGCCGAGCGCGTCCCACATCGCCATGTCGATGGCCGACTTCGCGGTCGGGTTCCCCACGGTGCGGCCGAGCCGGGCGTGCGCGGTCTCGCGGTCCAGCAGGCTCAGGCCCGCCAGCTGCGGTGCGAAGATCGAGTCGATGACGGCGACGATCCCGGCCTGGGTCTCGCCGTAGGTGAACGGGCGGGGCGGCGCCTCCGCCACGCCGACGATCCCGTCGTCGGTGTGCACCCGCACCAGCACGTGCTCGGCGGCGTGCACCTCGCCGGAGGCGAAGCGCAGCGGCTTGCGGTACGGGATGGCGAACGGGATCGCTTCCACCTGGGTGATCTTCATGAACCGGCCTCTGCTGGTGGTCGTGCGGACGGGAAGACGTCCTCTAGTTCGGCGAGGACTGTGTTGACCAGGGGCGAACTGGTCTCGCGGTGCCAGGCCAGCGCCAGCTCGACGGTCGCCGCACCGGCGAGGTCCCGGAACACCACCCCGGCCAGCGGCAACGAGCGCGCCGAAGCCGGAACGACCCCGACGCCCAGACCACCCGCGACGAGCGCGAGCAGTGCGGCGGTGCCCGGGGCCTGGTGCTGCTGGTGCGGGGTGAACCCGGCGTCCCGGCAGCTGCGCAGCACTGCCGCGTGCACGACGGAGTTGCGCCCGTCGTAGGTCACCAGCGGTTCGGCCCGCAGGTCGGTCGTGGCCACCACGGGCTCGACGGCCAGCCGGTGGTCGGCGGGCACCGCCAGAACCAGCGGTTCGACCTCGATCACGCGGTAGTCGATGTCGTCACCGGTCACCGGCGGCCGGAGCACGCCGATGCCCAGCGAACCGTCGCGCAGCTGCTCGCACTGCTCGGCGGTGAGGAGTTCGGCGTGCACCTCCAGCTCGACCTGCGGAACGCGCTGGGCCAGCGCTCGGGCGAGGTGCGGCAGGTGGGAGAACGCGGCCGTGCCGGTGAACCCGACCCGGACCAGCCCGAGCTGTCCCTCGCCGATGCGCTGCACCCCGCGCACCCCGGATTCCACGGCGGAGAGCACCCGCTGGGCCTCGCCCAGGAAGAACTCGCCCGCCGGGGTCACCCGGACCTGCCTGGTCGTGCGGGCCAGCAGCGCGACGCCGAGCTCGTCCTCCAGCTGGCGGACGGTGTGCGACAGCGCGGGCTGGGCGATGTGCAGCTGCTCGGCGGCGCGGCCGAAGTGGCACGTCTCGGCGACGGTGACGAAGTAGCGCAGGTGGCGAAGCTCCACGGCGGGCCTCCTCCCTCGTCCTCGTCGCCGATTTTTCTCACGGTAGGCAACCCGCTCATCGAAGACAAAGACTTGGTTTCGCTCGATTGATAAACGGAATGGATGAATAACACCCTAAGTCAGGTCTGGGTATTTGCCTGGTGTGACCGGCACCACGAGGTGTCATGGTTCCCAGTCATGCCACGGCGTCCAGTTGTCGCCGCGAGGCCGATCAGAGTCGATCTGGGCCGTTGGAGGATCCATGACCGAGATGCTGAACCACGTGTCCGCCGTCGTCGCAGACGCTGTCGTGGAGGACCGCGAGGCCGGGGTGTACCGGGCCAACCGCCGGATCTTCACCGACGAGGAGATCTTCGAACTCGAGATGAAGCACATCTTCGAGGGGAACTGGATCTACCTCGCCCACGAGAGCCAGCTGCCGAACCCGGGTGACTACTTCACGACCTACATCGGCCGCCAGCCGGTCGTGATCACTCGCGACAAGGACGGCGAGCTGCACTGCCTGATCAACGCCTGCGCTCACCGCGGTGCGATGATCTGCCGCCGCAAGGCCGACAACCGGAGCACGCTGACGTGCCCGTTCCACGGCTGGACGTTCCGCAACGACGGCAAGCTGCTCAAGGTCAAGGACCCCGACGACGCCGGCTACCCGGACTCGTTCGACAACGGCGGCTCGCACGACATGACCAAGGTCGCCCGCTTCGACTCCTACCGCGGGTTCCTGTTCGGCAGCCTCAACCCGGACGTGGCGACGCTGAGCGAGCACCTGGGCGACACCACCAAGGTCATCGACATGCTCGTCGACCAGTCCCCGGACGGGCTGGAGGTGCTGCGCGGCGCGTCGACCTACACCTTCGACGGCAACTGGAAGGTGCAGGCCGAAAACGGCGCCGACGGCTACCACGTCACCGCCACGCACTGGAACTACGCGGCGACCACCGCCCGGCGCGGCACCGGCGAGTCCAAGAACAGCACCAAGACCCTCGACGCGGGCAGCTGGGGCAAGTCCGGTGGTGGCTACTGGTCCTACCCGAACGGCCACCTGTGCCTGTGGACGTGGGCGGGCAACCCGCAGGACCGTCCGCTGTGGGGCCGCATCGACGAGCTCAAGGAGGAGTTCGGCGAGGCCAAGGGCGAGTTCATGGTTCGCGGATCCCGCAACCTGTGCCTGTACCCCAACGTGTACCTGATGGACCAGTTCTCCACGCAGATCAGGCACTTCCGGCCCATCGCGCCGGACAAGACCGAGGTCACGATCTACTGCATCGCCCCCAAGGGCGAGAGCGCCGAGGCGCGGGCGTGGCGGATCCGCCAGTACGAGGACTTCTTCAACGCCTCCGGCATGGCCACCCCGGACGACCTGGAGGAGTTCCGCTCCTGCCAGCTCACCTTCCGGGCCACCGCCGCGCCGTGGAACGACATGAGCCGCGGTGCCGAGCACTGGCTCACCGGTCCCGACGAGGTCGCCGAAGCCCTCGACATGAAGGGCGTGATCTCGGCGGGCCAGAAGAACGAGGACGAGGGCCTCTACCCGGTTCAGCACGGCTACTGGCAGCAGACCATGCAGGCCGCCATCGCCGCCGAACGCGCCGCCGAATCCCAGTGACCCCCTCTGCGCCAGGAGAGTTCCCGATGACCGTCCACGCTGACGCCCCCGCCACCACCGGAAAGCTGATCACCCAGCAGGACATCGAGCAGTTCCTCTACCGCGAAGCCCGCTACCTCGACGACCGCGAGTTCGAGAAGTGGCTGGAGTGCTACGCCGACGACGTCGTCTACTGGATGCCCTCGTGGGGCGACGACGACCTGCTCACCGAGGATCCGCAGACCGACATCTCGCTGATCTACTACCCGAACAAGGGCGGCCTGGAGGACCGGGTGTTCCGCATCCGCACCGAGCGCTCCAGCGCCACCTCAATCCCGGAACCGCGAACCAGCCACAACATCAGCAACGTCGAGCTGATCGAGCGCCGCGGCGACCTCGTGGACGTGCGCTTCAACTGGCACACCATGTACTTCCGGTACAAGACCGTGGACCCCTACTACGGGACCTCGTTCTACACCATCGACTTCTCCGGCCCGGCGCCGCTGATCCGCCGGAAGACCGTGGTGCTCAAGAACGACTACATCCACCACGTCGTCGACGTGTACCACATCTGAGCGAGGCGGCCATGACTCACCAAGTCGCGCTGTCCTTCGAGGACGGTGTCACCCGGTTCATCACGTGCGCTCCCGACCAGACCGTGGCCGACGCGTCCTACCGGCAGCGCATCAACATCCCGCTGGACTGCCGGGACGGTGCCTGCGGCACGTGCAAGGCGTTCTGCGAGTCCGGTGAGTACGACGGCGGGACCTACATCGACGACGCGCTGACCTCCGACGAGGCCGAGCGCGGCTACGTGCTGCCGTGCAGCATGTCCCCGAAGTCCGACCTGGTGCTGCGCATCGCCAGCACCTCGGCCGTGGCCAAGACGCAGGCGGCGACCTACCCGGCGACGCTCACCGCGCTCGAACGGCTCTCGCCGACCACGGTGTCGGTCACGCTGAAGACGCCGGACCGCGACAAGCTGGCGTTCCTGCCCGGCCAGTACGTCAACATCGCGGTGCCCGGCACCGATCAGACGCGGTCGTACTCCTTCAGCAGCGCGCCCGACGAGGACCACCTGAGCTTCCTGGTCAAGATCACTCCGGGCGGGGTGATGTCGGAATACCTCACCGAGCGCGCGAAGCCCGGCGACGAGTTGTCGTTCACGGGTCCGCACGGCAGCTTCTTCCTGCGCGAGACCGACCGCCCGGTGCTGCTGCTGGCCGGTGGGACCGGGCTCGCACCGATCCTGTCGATCCTGCGCAAGATGCGGGCGTGCGGATCCAAGCGCCCCGCGCACCTGATCTACGGCGTGACGACCGACGACGACCTCGTCGAGACCGACGCGGTGGAGGAGCTCGCGGCCGACATCGAGAACCTCACCTGGGACTACTGCGTCGCCGACCCCGACAGCGCAGCGCCCAACAAGGGCTACGTCACCAAGCTGATCCGGGACGAGCACCTGCACGGCGGCGACGTCGCGGTCTACCTGTGCGGACCGCCGCCGATGGTGGAGGCGGTGCGCAAGCACTTCGCCGACGACGGGTTCGAGCCGACCGGCTTCTACTACGAGAAGTTCGCCCTCGCCGCCACCGGGAGCCAGGAACCGCCGCCCGAGGCCGCTCCGGAACCCCAGCCCGAACCCGAACCGTCCGCCGAGGTCGAACCCGAACCCGAACCCGAACCCGAGCTCGTGCTGGACGAGAACCCCGGTGGGAGCCGGGAGGTCGCCGGGCAGAACCTCTTCCCGGACGTCGCGATCGCACCTCTGCACGCCGGATCCGAGCGGTCGGCCGAGGAGGACGCGGTCACCGCGAGCCTCATCGCCGGGCAGCGGATCTGGCAGGGCACCGGTCGCGGTAGCCGTGCCCTCGATTCCGGTGCAGCCCTGATCGAGAACGCCGAGGCGCGATCCATCGCCGGTCAGGAGGTGCTGCCGCCGCGGTCCGATCTGGAACCGCTGACCGCACCCGCGCCCGGCGGGTACGAGATCGGCGAGGAGCACCCGTCGGTGCACGAGTCGGACGCGGTGTTCGAGGCGCGCCAGGCGCTGGAACTGGGCGCGCTCGAACTCACCATCGGCAGGCTCACCTCGCAGCAGCTCGCCGGTTACCGGCTGCTCGCCGAGTCCGCTGTGCCCTACGTCGACGGCGACAGGTTCGTCGACGCCGCCGAGTACACCGAGACCAACGCGGCCTTCCACGACTACCTGTTCACCCTCACCGGCAACGAGCACCTCCTGCAGGCCTACCGCGCGCTCGGCGTGAAGGGCCACATGGAGACGACGCTGCGCAACGCCACCTGGTGCCACCCGCGGTGCACGCAGGACCACCTCGACATCGTCAGCGCCTTCGAGGCGGGCGATCGCACGACCGCTCGCCGGCTGATCGCCGAGCACGCGGACCGTTCGAAGGTCACCACGCGGCGGGCCATGGCCGACGCCGAGTCGGCGAAGCGGCCGCGGTTCATCACCCCGGGACGCTTCGCGGGCAAGGTCGTCGTCGTGACCGGCTCGGCCCAGGGCATAGGGGAGTGGACCGCCCGCCGGGTCGCCGCCGAGGGCGGCGATCTCGTGCTCGCCGACCGGTCGGAGCTGGTCGAGGGCCTGGCCGAGGAGCTGTCGGGCGTGCCCGTGGTCGCCGACCTGGAGACCTGGGAGGGCGCGCAGGCGGTGGTGGACGAGGCGATCGCCCGCCACGGCCGCGTCGACGTGCTGATCAACAACGTCGGGGGCGCGATCTGGTTCAAGCCCTTCACCGAGTTCACCCCGGAGCAGATCGAGGCCGAGCTGCGCCGGTCGCTGCTGACGACGCTGTTCACCTGCCGGGCCGTGCTGCCCTCGATGAGCGAGCGCGGCAGCGGTGTGATCGTCAACGTCTCGTCCGCGGCCACGCGTGGCGTGCACCGCATCCCTTACTCGGCGGCCAAGGGCGGGATCAACGCGGTCACCGCGTCGCTGGCCCTGGAGTGCGCCGACTCGGGAATCCGCGTGGTCGCCACGGCTCCCGGCGGGACGGAGGCGCCGCCTCGGCGGATCTCGCGCGGAGGGTCCGCGCTGGAGACGGACGAGGAACGCGCCTGGTTCCAGGCCCACATCGACCAGACCGTGAGCACCTCGCTGATGAAGCGCTACGGCACGCTGGACGAGCAGGCTGCGGCGATCGCCTTCCTCGCCTCCGACGAGGCGTCCTACATCACCGGCAGCGTCCTGCCGGTCGCAGGCGGCGACCTCGGTTGACGCCGGTCGGGACGGGGGCGAGAAGAGCCCCCGTCCCCTCCCCCCACGTGCGGCCGCGCGCCGCCGGTTCGGCCTGGTCAGGCCGCTTTCTCCCTCCGAACGAATCGAGAGTTCCTCATGTCCGAAACCGACTCAACGATGCGTCGGCGCCAACGAACCGTCTCCTGGGTCGTGGCCCTGTCCACCATCGTGCTCGTGTTCGACGGGTACGACCTCGTCGTCTACGGCACCATCCTGCCCACCCTGCTCAAGGACCCGACCCAGCTCGGGGCGATCACACCCGGCCAGGCGGGCACCCTCGGCAGCTACGCGCTCATCGGAGTGCTCGTGGGCGCGCTGGTCGCCGGCGCCCTCGGTGACCTGATCGGCCGTCGCCGGATCATGCTGATCAACCTCGCCTGGTTCTCCATCGGGATGGGCGCGACCGCGCTCACCCAGAGCGTCGCCGCCTTCGGCGTCGGACGGTTCTTCACCGGTATCGGTGTCGGTGCGCTGGTGGCGACGGTCGGTCCGCTGGTGGCGGAGTTCGCCGACCCCGGGCGGCGGAACCGGCTCAACGCCATCGTCTACAGCGGGGTGCCCGCCGGTGGCGTGCTGGCCGGTCTGCTCGCCCTGGTGCTCGACGACGTGGTCGGCTGGCGCGGTCTTTTCTGGATCGGGGCGCTGCCGATCGTGCTCGTGCTCCCGCTGGCGGTGATGAAGCTGCCGGAATCACCGAAGTGGCTCGCCTCGCGCGGCAAGGTCGAGCAGGCGAAGGCGCTCGCCGAGCGCACCGGGATCGAGCTGCGCGCCGAGCCGGTGGCACCGGCGGGCACCACCCGCGCCGGATTCCCCGCGCTGGCGTCGAAGGATCTCGCGTGGCCGACGGCGCTCCTGGGCTTGATGAGCTTCGCAGGTCTGCTGCTGACTTACGGGCTCAACACCTGGCTGCCGCAGATCATGGCCAACAACGGCTACGACAAGACGTACTCGCTGGCGTTCCTGCTCGTGCTGAACCTCGGCGCCATCGTGGGCGGCCTGTTCGCCTCGCTGTGGGCCGACCGGGCCGGGGCCAAGCGCGTGGTCGCCACGACGTTCGTCCTCGCGGCGGGCACCCTCGCGCTGCTCCCGCTGAAACTGCCCCTGATCGTGCTGCTGCTCGCCGTCGCGGTGGCCGGGATCGGCACGATCGGAACGCAGGTGCTCATCTACGGCCTGGTGTCGAACTACTACCCGACCAGGGCGCGCGCGGCCGGTGTCGCGTGGTGCGCGGGCTTCGGCAGGATCGGCGGCATCGTCGGTCCCGTCGTCGGCGGCCTACTCGTCGGAGCGGGCCTCGGCGGCACCACGGCGTTCTACCTCTTCGCCGCCGTCGCCGCGGGTGCGGCGGTGGTGACCTTGCTGGTGCCCCGCTCGCGCGACGAGCAGGAGGCGGAACGGCCGCTGGCCGCAGCGGCGGCCGGCAGCCCGAAGCCGGTCTAGGCTGTTCCGCTCGGGGTCCCGGCCGCGTGACTCGACCATCGCCGACATGATGAGTCACCGTGGACCCACCGGCGGCCTCGGGCCTGGGACCAACGACGAGGTGGACGTGACACGACCAGCGCAGCCGCTGATCGGGCGGGCCGAGCTCGTGGCCGGTCTGGAGCAGACGCTCCAGACCGGCCAGAGCCGTTTCGTGCTGCTCAGCGGGCCGCCCGGTATCGGCAGCTCGACGCTCGCCGAACACCTCGCCCGCCGTCACGACGGCCCGGTCCTGCGCGCCACCGCGGCGGAGTGGGAGGCGGAGCAGCCCGGTTCGCTGCTGGCCCAGCTCGTCCCCGGCCTGCCGACGGCGAACCCGCTCGCGGCGGCGGCCGAACTCGTCGCGCGGCTCGCACCGCGCACGGCGCTGGTGATCCACGACGCGCAGTTCGGCGACCTCGACTCGCTGCGCACCCTCGCCTCGGCCCAGCGCCACCACCCGGAGGCCGCGCTGCGGGTGGTGGCGACCTCCACCACCGGAGATCGGCGGGCCTCGGCGGAGGTCCTGGACTTGCTGCCGCGCATCGCGACCGACGTGCCGCGCATCCCGCCGCTGGACGCCGCGCAGATGAGCGAGCTGGCTGCCGCGCGGGGAGTCGCGCTGCACCCGTCGATGGCCGAACGCCTGCGGCGGCACACCCTCGGCAGGCCGCGACCGGCCGTGCAGCTGCTCACCGAGCTTCCCCGCGCGACCTGGTCGCAGTTCGAGCCCACCCTGCCCGCGCCCGCCTCCGTCCAGGCCCTCGTGCGCGAGAGCCTGGAGACGTGCACGCCGGGCGCACGCGGGTTCGCCGAGGCCACCGCCGTGCTCGGGACCGACGCCCCGGTCCGCAACGTCATGTCCCTGGCGGAGCTCGACGGCGAACCGCTGCCGCTGCTGGACGAAGCCACGGCCGCCGGGCTCGTGGCGCTGGCCCCGCGCGGACTCACCTACGTCAGCCCGCCCGACCCGATGGTGCGCGCCGCTGTGCTCACCGCTGTCGGACCGGCGAGTCGCGCCGCGCTGCAACGCCGAGCGGCCGAGCTGGTCGACGACCCGGTCCGGTCCCTGCGTCTGCTGGTCGCGGCCAGTCCCGTGCCGGACGCCGAGGTGGCGGGTCGGCTCGAAGCGCTGGCCGGTGAGCGCGCGGCCGAAGGAGCCTGGGGGACCGCCGCCACCCTGCTCAGCGACGCGAGTCGGCTCACCGACGATCCGCAGCACCAGCAGGCGCTGATCACCCGCGCGGTCGACGCGCTCATCGGCGCGGGGGACGTCTTTCGCGCCACGGCCTTGATCCCCGAGGTCGAGAGCATCCGCGAAACTCCGCTGCGGGACGCCGTTCTCGGCTACCTCGCCATGGTCCGGGGCCGCGCGGCCGAAGCGGGCAGCAGGTTCCGGCGAGCCTGGGACATCGTCAACACCGACCGCGAACCCGAGACCGCAGCGCTGATCTGCCAGCGCTACGTGCTGGACGCGCTGTGCCGCTACGACGGTCGCGACCTGGTCCTGTGGGCGGATCGGGCCATCGAGCTGGCGGGACCGAACACGCCGGCCGCGGTCGAAGCCGAGGCCATCCGCGGCATCGGCCTGGCCGCGACCGGCAGCGTGACGCAGGGCCAGCGCCACTACGACGAGCTCACCGCTCGGTTGCGCCATGGCGCGCAGTGGCAGCGGGCCACGATGGCCCGCGGCTGGATCAACCTGATCGCCGACCGGGTCGACGACGCCCGGGTCGACTTCGAGAGCTCCATCCCCACCGCCTACCTCGGCGGGTCCGCCCGGATCTCGTTGTGGGCCCGCGCCTGGCTCGCCAGGGTCCAGTTCCTCACCGGCGAGTGGAACGAGGCAATGGCCACCGCGCGCGAAGCGATGGACATGCAGGAGCGCACCGGAATCCTGGTGACCGGCCCGCTGCTGCTGTGGACGGCTGCGGCGGTGCACGCGCTGCGCGGCGAGTTCGCCGAGACCGAGGAGGTGCTGCTGCGGAGCGCGACCGGCGCGGGTGACTACCAGATCATGCGCGTCCCCAGCCAGCTCGCCCGAGCGCACGTGGCCGAGGCCCGCGCCGACTCCGACGGCGTGCTGCGCGCGCTGTACCCGCTGACCAGACCGTCACCGAGCGCCAGCACCGACGAACCCGGTCACTGGCCCTGGCAGGACATGTACGCCCACGCCCTGGTCCTGCTCGGCCGCCTCGACGAGGCCGACGAGTTCCTGGTCCCGCACGAGAAGCTGGCCGTCAAGCGCGGCCACACCTCGATGCGGGCTCGTCTCACCGCCGCCCGCGGCCGCCTGCACGGCGCGCGCGGCGACGTCGCGGCGGCATCGGCATCGTTTGACGAGGCGCTGGAGCTGATCAGCGCGCTGCCGCTGCGCTACGACCAGGCCCGCATCAACTTCAGCTACGGCCAGACGTTGCGCCGCCTCCGCCGCCGCGCCCGCGCCGACGTCGAGCTCAGCGCCGCCCGGGACGGCTTCGCGGCCATGGGCGCCACGACCTACGTCGAGCGCTGCGACCGCGAGCTCAAAGCCGGTGGCGTGCACCGGACCAGGCCGGAACCGACCGCGGACGCCCTGACCCCGCAGGAGGAATCGGTCACGCGGCTGGTCGCCCGCGGACTGTCCAACAAGGAGGTCGCGGCGGAGCTGTTCCTGTCCAGCAAGACCGTGCAGTACCACCTGACCCGCGTCTACGCGAAGCTCGGCATCCGCTCCCGCGCGGAACTCGCCGCCCGCAACAACCCCGGCCTGCCGCAACAGGATTGACGCGGCTACTTGATCAGCTCCAGGACCTCGCGGAAGGCGGGGTTGTCGCTGTCGTGCAGCCATTCGAAGAGCACCATCTCGGTGGTGACGACGTCGGCGCCGTGGGCGCGCATCCGGTCCAGCGCGCGCTCGCGGTGGGACTCGACGCGGCTGCCGACGGCGTCGGCGACCACCGCGACGTCCCGGCCCCGTTCCAGCAGCGCCAAGACGGTCTGCAGCACGCAGACGTGCGTCTCGCACCCGGTCACGACGACGGTGCCGGGTCCGGGGTCGAACCCGGCGGCGAAGGACGTCTTCGGCTGAGCCGGCCGCGGCAGCAGCTCGGCGATCTCACCGACGGTCGTGCCCAGTCCTGCGGGGTTCTGCTCGCTGGCCCGCACGTCGACGCCCAGCCGCGTCGCAGCGCGGATCAGCCGCGCGTTGTTCTCGAGCACGGCAGAACGGCCCGCGATGGCCGGCATGAGGCGTTCCTGCAGGTCCACGACCAGCAGGACCGAGGAGTTGGCGTGCAGCAGCGGCATGGCACCAGCCTAGGCACGACACCCCGAGACGGCTTCCCGGAGACGCGGGGTCAACTGGTGCGCACGGTGCCGAGCTGGGTGCGGTGGAGGTTGGACTCGGTGAACCGCTGGGAGACCGAGCGGATGATGTCGGTCATGGCCGAGGCGCCCGGCGTCGGTGGCCTGTTCGCGTTGCGGGCCAGCAGGATTCGCCGGGTCGGGGCGGGCACGTCGTCGGCGAAGTGCACCAGCCGCACGTCGTGGCGGCGGTTGGTCAGCGCCAGGCGCGGTGCGATCGCGATTCCCAAACCTGCCGCCACCATCGCCTGCGCTTCCTGGTAGTCGTGGGATTCGTAGGAGATCTTCGGGTCGAAACCGGCGAGCCGGCAGCTGCGCCGCAGCACCTCGGCGACCGGGTGGTTGTCGGCGCGGATGATCCACTCTTGGCTCGCCAGGTCGGCCAGGCTGATGCGCGGCTCCTCCAGCAGCTCGGAGTTGGCGGGCACGACGAGGACGGTCGGGTCGTCGAGGAGGTGCTCGACGTGCAGCGCCTGCTCGTCGGTGCGGTGCCACTCGTAGTCCCACAGCAGCGCCAGCTCGACCTCGCCGGTGTCGAGGAGATCGAGCAGCTCGGCGAACAGCGCCGAGCGCACCGCGGTCCGCATCCCCGGGTGCTTGCGTGAGAACCGGGTCAGCGCCAGGGGCAGCAGCGAGGCGCTGGCCGTCGGGAACGACCCCAGGCGCAGCGTGCCCCGGTCGAGCTGCGCCAGAGACTCCAGATCCGCTTGTGCGCCGCGGAGTTCGCGGCGGATGGCGCGGCCGCGCTCGGCCAGGGCGTGCCCGGCATCGGTGAGCCGGACGCCGCGTGGCAAGCGGTGCAGCAGCGGCTGTCCGACCTCCGCTTCCAGCCGGGACATCTGCTGCGAAGCGGCGGACGGGGTGATGGCCAGCGCGTCGGCGGCGGCGGTGAGCGAACCGAGTTCGGCGGCCTCCACCAGCAGCAACACCCTGCGGACGTCGAGCAACGAGCCTCCCAAGAACCTTTAGCACTGCTTAAGCCAACGTAAGAATATGAACATTGTACTGAAGTCGCTGGTTTTGTCAGGGTGAGCGCCAACGATTCGGAGCGAGGAAGAAGGTTGGCGTGCACGTTCCGGCAACGCTGGTTCGCGGTGGCACCAGCAAGTGTTGGCTGTTCGACGAAGCCGAGCTGCCCACGTCGGTGAGCGACATCGAGGCGTTGTTGGTCAACGCCTACGGCGCCGCTGATCCCGTTCAGCTCGACGGCATCGGCGGTGCCACCCCGACCACGTCGAAAGCCGCGGTCGTGCGGCCCTCCGGCGCGCCCGGAGTGCACGTGGACTACCTGTTCGCGCAGGTCGGCATCGGGGTCGGGCGCGTCGAGTGGGGCAGCAACTGCGGCAACTGCGCGACGGCGATCGCGCTGTGGTCGGTGGCCCGGGGCCTGGTCCCGGTCAGCGGTGACCGCACCCGCGTGGTCATGCGCAACACCAACACCGACGCGGTCCTCGAAGCGGAAGTGGACACGCCGCGCGGGCAGGTGTCCGAGTTCGGCACCCAGACCGTTCCGGGCACCCGCGCCGGGGGAGTGGCGGTGGGGCTGACGTTCCTCAACCCGGCCGGTGGCACCACCGGCGCGCTGCTTCCCGCGGGCGACGTGGTCGAGGAGTGGGAGATCGGCGGGCTGCGGGCCCGGGTCACGATGATCGACGCCGGCGCGCCGATGATCCTGCTGGACGCCGAAGGCCTCACCGGCGCCGAAAGCCTCCGCGAGATGGACGACCTCGTGGAACCGCTGCGGCGGTTCCGGCACCGCGCGGCCGAGCGGATGGGTCTGACCTCACCCGGCGCGGCCGTCAACGACGCGGTGCCGAAGGTCGGCGTCGTCGGGCCGCCGTGCCCCTACCGGACTCAGCTGGGCGACGCGGTCTCCGTTGCCGAGCACGACGTGTCGGTGCGGATGCTGTCGATGAACGCCCCGCACCCGGCCATCGGGCTCACCTCGGCGGTCGGCGTCGCGGTCGCCAACCTGCTCGACGGCTCCGTCGTCCGCTCGGCGTCCAGCGCCCCCGGCGCGACCGAGCTCCGAATCGCGACTGCAGCCGGTGTCATCGCCGTCACCAGCGGTGATCTCACCACGTCGGGGCCGCTGCGGGTCACCGTCCGCCGCGCCGCCCGCATCCTCTGCGCGGCCGACATCGTGGTTCCCGAGTCGATTCCCGCCTAGCATTCCGCCTGATTCCCACCTCAAGGACAAAGATGTCTGCTGAAATGATCTCCATCGGCGCGCTCGGCGTGATGTTCGTCGTCGCGTCCCTGTTACCGATCAACATCGGAATCCTGGCCTTCATCGGCGCGTTCGTCGTGGGCACCTCCTCGCTCGGGCTCACCGAGGACGAGATCTTCGAGGGGTTCCCCGTCTCGTTGTTCGTCACGATCGTCGGTGTCACCTACCTGTTCTCCGTGGCGCAGCGCAACGGCACGATCGACCTGCTGGTGCGGGTCGGGATCAGGCTCGTGCGCGGCAAGGCCGCGCTGGTGCCGTGGGTGCTGTTCGGCGTCGCGGCGGTGCTCACCGCCTTCGGCACCTTCACCCCGGCCGCGGTGGCGCTGCTGGTTCCGATCGGCATGAACTTCGCCTACCGCTACGGCATCAGCCAGCTGATGGTCGGCATGATGGTCATCAGCGGCGCCCACGCCGGGGCCTTCTCGCCGATCGCGGTCTCGGGTGCGCTCGTGCTGGGCATGGTCGGCACCACCCCGCTCGCGGTGTCCCCGCTGGCGTTGTTCCTCGCCAGCTTCGGGTTCAACGTGCTGCTGTCGGTGCTGACCTTCCTGCTCCTGCGCCGCAAGACCCCGGAGGCCTCTCCCGAATCCGTCGCGGAGGACGCGGAGTCCGCGACCGAGCCGAAGGTGACGTGGCGGCAGGGGCTCACGCTGGTCGCGCTCGCGGCGCTGGTGGTGGGTGCGCTGGTGTTCCACCTGGAGATCGGGTTCCTGGCCCTGGCCGCGGGAGCGGTGCTGGCTCTGGTGGACATGAAGAACCAGTCCAAGGCGGTCGAGGGGATCAGCTGGTCGACCATCCTGCTGGTCGCGGGCATGGTGACCTACGTGGAGATCCTGGAGAAGGCGGGCACGATCGAGACGATCTCGCACGGTGCCGCGGGAATGGGAGCTCCGCTGTTCGTCGCGCTGCTGCTGTGCCTGGTCGTGGCGGTGGTGTCGGCGTTCGCCTCGTCGACGGCGATCCTCACTGCGATCATCCCGATCGCCGTACCGCTACTGCTGGCCAGCCACCTCAGCGCGGTCGGAGTCGTCGCGGCGCTGGCGATCTCGACGACGATCGTGGACACCTCGCCGTTCTCCACCAACGGCGCGCTCGTGCTCAGCAACGCCCGAGGCGTCGACCGGGAGCGGTTCTACAAGCAGATCATCGGCTACACCGCGGGAATCGTGGGCATCGGCCCGATCCTGGCCTGGAGCTTCCTGGTCGTGCCCGCCTCCCTCTGATCGGAAGCGCCGCCGGCTCGGGACTCCCGAGCCGGCGGCGCTGTCACGCCGGGAGGTCCCGCGTCGGCAGCACCCAGGTACGCACGTGCCGGACGAGGCTCACGAGGCGTTCGGTGGTGGCGTGGGTGGGATCGACGAGGCGGCGTTGCAGCAGTTCGCGGCCGGAGGCGTGCACCATCCTGGCGGTGTACTCGGGGTCGGGCATGCGCGGGAAGGCGCGTGCGAGCTCCTGCTGGAGGAACTGCAGGACTAGCTCCTCGGATTCGGCGAGCCGCTGGTGCAGCCGCGGGGGAGCGCCCTGCGGCGGGAACAGGAACAGCCGCCAGGTCGCGGGATGCTCGTCGACCGCGTTGAGCACGCCGTAGAAGGTGCTCACGAGCCGGTCGTCCTCCGGGGATCCGGTCAGCTGCGACGTGGCTCTCGCGAACTGGATCCCCGCTCGCTCGGATTCGCGGTCGACGAGCGCGACGAACAGGCCCGCGAGGTCGCCGAAGAGCTGGTAGAGCACCGGGCGGGTGATGCCCGCAGCCTCGGCGATGCGGTTGGGCGTCGCGGCGTGGAACCCCTCCGCGTCGACGATGTCGTGCGTGACGTCGAGGATCTGCTCGCGGCGGTCGGCCGCGCTCATCCGCCTGCGCGCGCTGGGGGATCCGCTCACCCTTGACACTCTAACTGACAACCTGTCAGTGTTCAGTGGCAGGTTGAAAGTTGAGGTGTCGCAATGGCGCTCCACCATCCTGAACTCGCCGAGCGCGTCCGCGAGCAACGCCGACGGCTGCCCCATCTCTACGGCTCGATCGACTTCGACCGCACTCCGCACCGGTTCACGACCGACCCGCAGGTGAGGTCCGACCTGCCCGCCTGGGTCGCCGATCGCGATTCCGTCCTCGCCGACCGGCGGGTCGTCGAGCTGATCCGCACGACCACCATGCTCGGCGACGTGGTGGCCGACCCCTACGCGGCTCTGGCGAAGCAGTACGGCGCCAAAGGTCTGATCGACATGCTGCGGGAGGCGTGCCGCTCGGGCGTCGATTCCGTCGCCGACGCCCCCGACGAGCTGCGCGCGTTCATCGAATCGATGGAAGCGACGCCGGATTGGCTCGACGTGGAGCTGGTCGAGGAGGGTGCGCGGCAGCTGCGCATCGGTGCGGCGTTCCTGTCGCCCTACATCACCCGCGGTGCGTTCCTCGCGACCTTCATCAACACCTACGCCGCCCTCCCGATGGCGCTGACCGGTGCGCTCACCGGGCGCCGGGCCTCCCGCCGGGTCAACGAGACCGCGAACTTCTTCGCGGTGACGACGTTGCCGGGAGCCCTGGACCGCTACGGAGAAGGCTTCCAGGCCGCCGCCATGGTGCGGCTGATGCATTCGATGGTGCGCTGCAACGCGCTCACCAGCCCCGAGGGCTGGGACCCGGAGGTTTACGGGGTGCCGGTGCCGCAGGTGGACCAGATGCCGGCCGGAATGTTCAACATGTACCTGGCGGCGGTGCTCGCCAAGAGCGCCGGCCGTGACGAGTTCTCCCCGCGCGAGCGCGCGATGCTGGAGTTCAGCCGGTACCGGTGCTTCCTGCTCGGCCTGCCCGAAGAACTCCTGCCCACCACGGCGGCCGGGATCATCGATGTCTTCCACGCGCGGGCGGCGACGCTGCGCCGCGGTTTCGACGACGCGACTTGCGGGCAGCTGGTCCGCTCCACCATGGCCGCCGACCTCCGGCAGGGGAACTCGCTGCTGGACCAGGCCGCCGAAACCGTGGAGCGCAGCTGGAGCAGGGCCTTCTTCCTGGGGATCTGCGGCGGCGACCTCAAGCGGGCCGAAGCCATGAGCGTCCAGTTCGGGCCGGTCGACGCCGCGTGCGTGGCCGCCACCGCGCCGTTCGTGCTCGGCCGTTTCGTGGCGATGTCGGTGGTCGCCGGACAACCCTTCCTGCGGAAGCTGACCGACTGCTACACCACCCGCGTGGTCAAGCAGCGCCTCGCCGAGTACGGAAACCCCGAGTACACCACCGATGCCGCCACGTACCCCCGCAGAGCGACCAGAAGTGCCACCTGACCCGCTCCCGATCACCGAAGTCGTGAGAGGGCAACCCTGATGTTCGGCGAGATCGAGGAATGCGCGACGATGGCCTGGTTTCCATCGTGGACGGCGGACGAGGTGACTCGTTCGCACCACGTTGGTAACGTGTTGGGAAATGCCCGCCGTGCAGTCATTGTCGTGAATCCTGGTCAGCGCGAGCCCACGTAGGGTGACTCCTCGGCCGAGCGGATCGCGTTGGAACGTGGTCACATTCGCCCCGGCTGACGCAGAAACAACTCCATTCCCACCTGTCTCAGCGGGTGCTTCCGACCAGTGCCCGAGGGTGACACTTGGATCTTCACTCTAACGGATGACGAATTTCCGGGTATTTAGTCCCGGTCAGGCGTGGAGTGATGCACTCTACGTAAGAAAGCCTGGCGATCTTTGGGTGTGTTGCGGAGACTTTCGGCCATGGAGCAAGCCCCCACACACACTCCGTACACACCCGCTCAGTACCAGCGGGCGCGCAACGACTACCCCTTCAGCTATGACCCGTGGGGTTCGACCGGGCCCGCGGAGACCAACACCGAAGCTGTTGATCCGTCGCTCGACGAGGCTCCCCGGCCGTCGTCGATGCAGAGGCTAAGCGAGCGGTTCAAGCAGATGCCCCGCCCCCGAATTCCCGAGCACGTCGGTCTGAAGCGTTCGCCCAAGCGTCACGGCGTGACCGCCGTGGTGGTGGCCGCGGCGCTGCTGAGCAGCGGAGCCACCGCCGTCGCGACCTACGGATTCGCCTCGTACGCTTCGCAGCCCGCCGCATCCCCGCAGGCGACCGCGGCTGCGGTGCAGCCCAGTGTCGTGTCCCTCGACCTCGCCGGCCCGCAGGGCAAGAGCACCGGTAGCGGTGTCGTCGTGGACGAGGGCGGGCGCATCCTGACCAACAACCACGTCGTGGCCAAGGCGGCGAGCGGCGCAGCGCTGACGGTGACGTTCAACGACGGCAAGAAGGCACCCGCCCGGGTGCTGCAGCAGGATCCCCGCGCCGATCTCGCGGTCGTCCAGGCCGACGGGGTGCAGGGCCTCACGCCCGCGAAGCTCGCCTACGGGTCGGAGCCCGAGGTCGGTCAGCAGGTCATCGCCATCGGTTCACCACTGGGCCTGCCCGGCACGGTCACCAGCGGGATCGTCAGCGCGCTGCACCGCACCGTCCCGACCGGGAAGGGCACCGGACTCGGCAACGCGATTCAGACCGATGCTGCGATCAACCACGGGAACTCCGGCGGACCGCTGGTCAACATGGACGGTGAGGTCGTCGGTATCAACACCGCCGTCGCCGGTACCAAGCAGGGCGACGAGGCGGCCGGGCTCGGGTTCACCGTGCCGATCGACCAGGCTCGCGGGTTGATCGAGCAGCCGGCCCGGTAGGAGGAGTCACCGGTGGGCCCGCCGGTGCGGGCCCCCGCCGTGGTCGGCCAGGTGCTCGCGAATCTGCTTGCGGGCGCGGTGAAGGCGGCTCACCACGGTTCCGATCGGGACGTCGAGCGCGATGGCGGCCTCCGCGTACGAGAGGCCCTCGATGTCGACGAGGTCGATCACCCTCTTGTTCGGCTGTCGCAGCATGCCGAGGGCCTGCTCGACGGCGTAGTCGAAGGAGTCGTCAACAACGACGTCCTCCGGTGACACGTGCGGTGCGGGATCGCTGATGGTCTCGTCGCGATCGGCTGCGCCGAAGATCAGCAGAGGAGTGCGGCGGCGAACCCTGCTGACGTGGGTGTTGTGCAGGATCCGCAACAGCCACGCTCGTGGGTAGTAGCCGTCGAAACTCGTAATTCCGCGGTATGCCAGCAGCAGCGCGTCCTGAGCCAGGTCCTCGGCGTCAGCGGGTTGGTTGGTGAGCGACCGCGCCACCCGCAGCAGCAGTGGGATCTCGGGGACGATGTACCGGTCGAACAACTGCTGCTTTTCGACCACGGAGAAAGTGTCGGACTTGTCCACTGTCTCGACACCCCCTTCTTCGTGGAAGACGCCTGACCGCGGAGTGCGTGACCGCGTTGAGCGAGAGCGTTCACCTCTACCGGGGGCAGGGATCGGGCCTTCCATTCAGTGCCAATCGTGTTGTTCTTGGAGCTATCCGGCTTAAGCCCAAGGATCCTGGGTAATAGAGATGGCAATAAGGGCACAAAGTCACACTCCGAGGATGCGGAAGTCTGCCGCCCGAAGCGGAAATGCGGCGGATGACCGCGGTGTAGAATGAGCGTTGTCTGCACTCACGCGAGGTGAGAGCCGGGAAGGTGGTGTGCCGTGCCAGCATGGTTCGGACCCCTGCGGCGAGATCATCGGTCACAGCAGTGGGCGCAGCGCGCCAAGGACGAGCGCACCAGGCAATGCGTGGAGACGCTTTCCTTGCTGCAGCGGTACATCGATCGGGAACTGGACCCGTCGGAGCTCGAGGAATTCGAGCGTCATCTGGACACGTGCCGGGCATGCGAAGCGGAAACGCGGCTGTACCTCGACATCAAGAGCAGCCTCGCGGACCGCAGGAAGTGCTTCGACGAAGCGGCATCGTCCCGCTTGCGGCGCTTCGCGATGGACTTGCGCTACCGGGACTGAAATTCACCGACATCACGGCATTCTTGCGAACCAGACGAGCGACAACCCGGCTGCCGCGACCATCGCGATGAGCGCGGAGAGGAAGAACCAGCTGCTGATGTCGACGGGAACGATCGGCGGCGAGACCGACTCACCGATGTTGCTGTAGATGGCCTGCAATTGACTTTCGTTGGCGGCGGTGAACGTCAGTCCGCCGGTGTCCCGGGCCAGGCGCTCCAATTCCCGGGTGTCGAGGGGAACGTCCACAGGTCCCCTGGCGAGCTGGACCTTCCCGGTCGGCGTTCCCAGCGCGATCGTCGACACCGGGACCCGGGCGGCGCGGGCCGCGTCGATCGCCGCCTCCGGCGGTGGTCCTGTGTTGCTCGCGCCGTCGGAGAGCAGCACGATGCCCGCGGAACCGCCGCCCGTGGTGCGCACGGTGTTGAGCGCGGTCAGCACGGCTTGGCTCAGCGACGTGTTCGACTGGAAGTTCAGCCTGCCGAGGGCATCGGTGATCGCTTGGTGGTCTCGCGTGGGCGGGACGTCGACGTTGGCTGAGGCGGCGAAGCTGACCAGCCCCACCTGGGTGTCCTCCGGCACCGAGGTCAGGAAGTCGCGGACCGCGGACTTTGTGGCCTCGGAGCGGTTCGGCGGTACGTCGTTGGCCAACATCGAGGGCGACACGTCCACGGCCAGCATGACGACGCTGTTCCGCGCAGGATCGGGCATCCGGACCGTCGGCCCGGACAGGCCCAGCACCATGATCAGCGTGGCGAGCAGCATCAGCGCGGGCGGCACGTGGCGGCGCCACGCCGGTCGCCGAGGCATCACCGAGGCGAGCAGGTCGAGGTTGGTCAGCGTGACCGTGTATCGAAGACGCCGGCGCTGGACGAGTAAATAACCCACTGCCAGGGCCGCGACGAGCACGAGAAGCCACAACCATGCCGGTGTCGCGAAGCTCAGACCACCCATGATGACCGCCGATAGCCGTATTGTCGGTGCCGCCGGAGTTGGAAGAAGCGGACCAGCTGGCCGATCCAGTCCTGATCGGTGCGCAGCTGCAGGTGCTCGGCTCCGGCGTCGCGGATGATGCGGGCGATCCGTTCCCTCTGCTGCCGGGCCGCCTCCTCGTAGCGCTCGCGCAGCTGGCCGTCGAGGGTGTCGATGGTCAGCTTCGAACCGGTTTCCGGGTCCTCGACCGCCAGCGACCCGACCGCGGGAAGCCGCAGTTCGAGCGGATCGACGAGTTCGACGGCCACCACCGTGTGGCGTTGGGACAGCCGGTGCAGATCGTTGGCCCAGCCCGGCTGGACGAGGAAGTCGGAGATGACCGCGACAAACCCGCGGCGACGTGCGACCGTCCCGACCTGGGTCAGTGCGGGCCTGAGGTCGGTGCGGCCGACGGGTCGTTCGGGCCGGGCGCTGCGGGTGTTGAGCTGCGCGATGCGGTGCAAGGTCGCCTGCAGGTGGATCTTCCCCGAGCGCAGGGGCCTGACCTCGGAGTCGCCGTCGATGAGCAGCACCGCCCCAATGCGGTTGGCCAGCCACGTGGCGGCGAACCCGAAGGCGGCAGCACCGAACAGCGCGAGTTCCCGCTTCTCCCCACCCCGGGTGCCGAAGGACTGGCTCGCGGACAGGTCCACGACCAGCCACACGTCGAGCTCGTGGTCGCGAATCGGGTCGCGGACGTGGGTGTGCGTGGTGCGGGCGGAGAGGTTCCAGTCGATCATGCGCACGTCGTCGCCGGGCACGTAGAGCCGACCCTCGCCGGCCTCGTCGCCCGGCCCGGGGAAGAAACCCTGGTAGTCGCCGTGCACGGCACCGGCCAGCCGCTGCGAGATGAGCAGCTCCAGCTGAGCCAGCACCCGCCGGGTGGCGGGCTGCTCGTGATGCGCCCGCATCAGGAACGACCCCACAGCGAAGACCTGCTCTTGGCCGGCCGGGGCTGGTGCACGCGATCCAGCAGCTTGTGGATGATGTCGTCAGCGGTGACCCCGTCGGCCAGCGCCTCGTAGGTCAGGCCCAGCCGGTGCCGCAGCACCGCCGGCGCGAGGTGGTGGACGTCCTCGGGGACCGCGTAGCCGCGGCCGTGGATGAGGGCGAACGCCCGCGCCGCGGCGATCAGGCCGAGACTGGCGCGAGGGCTCGCGCCGACCGAGAGGTAGGGCGCGATGTCGGCGAAACCGAGTTCGCTGGGCGTGCGGGTGGACATCACCAGCGCCACCGCGTACTCCATCACCAGCGGATCGACGTAGACCTGGGTGGCGGCGTCCTGCAGCGCGGTGAGCCGCTCGGCGTCGAGCACCTGCTTCGGGACGGGTGTCCCGGTGCTCATCCGCCGCACGATCTCCAATTCGTCGCCCGCCTGCGGGTAGTTGATGAGGATCTTGACGAGGAAGCGGTCGCGCTGCGCTTCGGGCAGCGGGTAGACGCCTTCGGTCTCGATCGGGTTCTGCGTCGCCATCACCAGGAACGGGCGCGGCATCGCCCACGTCTGCCCGCCGATGCTGACCTGCCGCTCGGCCATGACCTCCAGCATCGCCGACTGCACCTTCGCCGGTGCGCGGTTGATCTCGTCGGCGAGCACGAAGTTGGTGAACACCGGACCCAGTTCGATGTCGAACTCCTCGCGCGACGCCCGGTAGATGCGCGTCCCGACGATGTCCGACGGTACGAGGTCGGGCGTGAACTGGATGCGGGTGAAATCCACGTCCACAGCCTGGGCGAGCGTCTTGATGGTCAGCGTCTTGGCGACTCCGGGAAGCCCTTCGAGCAAGCAGTGCCCACCGGCGAGCAGGCATACGACGATCTCCTCGGTTTCCGCCTCGTGGCCGACGATGACCTTCTTGAGCTCCCAGAGCAGTCCGCGCATCACCTCGCCTTCGCGATGGCGGAGGATCTCGGACTCCTCACCCAGGTTCCACGCCGTGTTCTCGTTCATTGGTCGAACTCCCGCCTGGTAGAGATCTCAGGTGTGGCTGCCCGCCGAATATCCGAGCGCGACGCGGGCGAGCGCGGCGCGGTCGCGCAATCGCATGTGCGCGTAACCGCTTTCGACGATCTCGTGATGGGCGAGTTGGCTCACCACGCGGCTGATGCTGGTGCGCTGCACGCCGAGCAGTTCGGCGATCATCTGGTGGGTCAGGTGCGTGACGTTGGCATCGGCGAACTCGTGCAGCAGCAGGGATGAGACCTGCGCCCGCAGATCGCCGGCCAGCATGTCGAGAAGTCGGCGTTCGTACCCGGCCATCCGGCACGCCATCGCATCGCTCCACCGCAGGGCGAACTCCGGGTAGCGCTGGATCAGCCACCGGAACTCGTCGCCGGGCAGGCGGATGATGTCGGTGTCGAGCAGAGCGATCGCTTCCTTCTCCGCCCGAATCTCGGTCATCACCTCGACGTCGCCGACGATCCCGCTCTCCCGCAGCAGCATCAGCGTCGCCGAACCGGGGCTGCGCAGTGCCACGAGTCCCCGTTCGATGATGGATACCGCCCCGACGGTCGCTCCCACGCCGAAGATGCGATCGCCGGGTGAGAGGCTGTGGTGCCGCAGATTGGGCGCGAGCACCCGAAGTGCGGTGCGCAGCTGCTGATCGATGAATGAGGACGTCCCGGAGAGGGGATCCCGGTGCGGCGCCGGGTAGGCGGCCGATGGCCCCGTCATCGGGCCCTTCGAGCTCGGCGACGGGGCCGGTCCGCCGGTGGCGCGCGACGGTGTCTCCGACATCGTTGCGCCTCCTCCGCTGTAGTGGTGTGCCTCGCTCCGAATGAGTCGCAGCGAGGCACACCGGGTGGTTATCAGTTGGGACCGTCGTTGTCCCGATCGTTGTGCTGGTTGTTCTGATCGGTCCGGTCGTTGTCCTGGTTGCTGTCGTTCTGGTTGTCGTCCAGGTTGTTGTTCTGATCATTCTGGTCGTTGTCGCGGTTCAGGTTGTCCTGCTCGTCGCTCTGCTGAGTTGCAGGTGCCTGCTCCTCGAGACCGTCCTGATCGGACTGGCCCGGCTGGTCGGGTGCGGGAGCGGTGGTGTCGCCGCCGCCCAGGCCCCGGTTGGAAAGCAGGTTGCCGTTGCCCTGCTCGTCCTGGACCGCGTTGCTCTTGATCGTCACGGAGTCGGAAGCCTCAGCGGATGCCCGGTTGAAGCTGACCACGACGCTGTTTTCGTCGACTTCGACGACGTCCCTGGCTTCGATCCGGTCGCCGGCCGAGGTGACCAGCTGGAAGCCGGCCTTGTCGTATTCCTTGCTGTCGTCGATCTTCTCGTCGAAGTCCAGGCGGACCTGGCCGGTCTCGGAGTCGACCGAGGAGCCCGTGAGATCCGGACCCGAGGTGAGGCTGCCCGACCTGTCGCCGCCGACGCTCTGGTCACCCACGGCGTTCGGGGTGGCGGAGCCATCGGACGACTCAGCGGCACCCTCGTCCACTGCGGCCAAGCTGATCTGGTCGCCGTAGTTCTGGATGTCCGGGTACGCGACCCGAATGGTGTCCGGTGAGGGCTGCACCATGCTGTCGCCCTGGATTGCCTTGCCGTCCGCGGTGTAGACCGTGAACTTCTTGGCGTCCTCGGCGGTCACTGGCTCATCGAACTTGTAGTCGAACTGCGTCTTGCCGACGAGTCCGCTGATGGAGGCCAGGTTCGGCCCGGTGGTGTCCTCGCCCGTGGACGTCGGTGCGTTCTTCACGCCCCGGGTGTCGCTGACGGCATCGGCCTTGACGAACTGCCGCACGCCGTCCCCGACCTGGGAGTCGAACTGGACGGTGACCGTGTCGTCGTTGGAGGTGACGATGGACTGCCCGTCGATCGCCCGGCCGTCGCGGGTGTAGAGACCGAACTTGGAGGCGTCGGCTCCGCCGCCGTTCTCCTTGAGGTTGCGATCGAACGTGTAGGTCACCTGATCGAGGGTGTCGTTCGAGCGCGCGCTCTCCAGCCGCGGAGCGTCGGTGCCGCTGACGCCGCCCTCGCCGCCCTGGAGCTCGACGGTGTTGGGCAGGTTGGTGCGACCGCTCTCGTTCTCCACCGCCTGGGAATCGGTGATCGCCACCGTGAACGCCTCGACATCGGTTCCGGGCGCGTACTCGGTGAGCACCGTGTTGGTGTCGCCATTCTTGATCTGCGCGCTCTGCGCCTTGACCGAGGCGTTGGTGGCGAAGCCGGACAGCTGGAAGGACGCCGGATCTCCCACGTCGCTGACGGACTTGGCGAAGCGGTACTCCACCTGCTCAGGCGCGTTGTCGTCGAGGTCTTGGCTGACGACCTCCACCGATTCAACGGTCATGCCGGTGTCGATCCCGCCGTTCATCTGATCGCCACGACCCTCGTCCTGGCCGGGCTGCTGACCACCAGGAGGCTGCTCCTCGAGGCCCGGGGGCGGCGGTGCAGGGGGTGCCGGAGCAGGCGGAGCCGGTGGCGGTGGCGGTGGCTGGGCAATCCCGGTACCACCCATCGCGATCAGCACGCCGCTCGCGCCGGCAGCGGCGATTACTGCTGCCGTGCGACGCGTTCTCTCCGTGCGTGCTCGTTTGCTACTGGACATCACGGTCTCCTCCCGCATGTCATGCGAATCCGTACTTGAGGAAACGCCGACCTGGAGGAAAACCTTTCGAAATGTTCGAAATCGGACGATGTGGTGACGGCAGTGGCGATCTGCGCGAGGTGTCAGCGCCAGTGGTACCTGAGAACCAACGGTGAACGGGAACGCGCGAATGGCCTGCGGGATCTCTCCGCCGGGTTCAAGCCCGGGTGAGATTCCCCTTGCCCTGCAAGCGGAAGTGCCGGACGAGGGCGGTGACCGCCTCGCGGCCCGCTCGGTTGGCACCGACCGTGGATTGCGAGGGCCCGAAACCGGTCAGGTGGATCCGCGGCTCTCCGACGACCTGGGTGCCGCGCACCTGGATGCCGCCGAGCTCGTTGCGCAGGCCGAGCGGATCGAGGTGGGCGAGGGCGGGCTTGAACCCGGTGGCCCACAGGATCGTGTCCACCGGGGTGAAAGTCCCGTCTGCTTCTCGGAAACCGGTCGGTTCGATCGCGGTGAACATGGGGTGGCGTTGCAGCGCTCCGCGCGCCTGGGCGGCCAGCGCGTACGGCGTCCACAGGAGATCGGTGTAGGACACGACGCTTCCGGCGGGCCTGCCGGCCTCCACGTCGGCGGCGACCTTGGCGACGACCTCGCGCCCGGCGGAGCTGTCGAACTCGCCGTCGCGGAACACCGGTTCGCGGCGGGTGTACCAGAAGGTGGTCGCCACCCGGGAGATCTCCTCCAGCTGCTGCAGCGCGGAGATGCCGCCGCCGACGACGGCCACCCGTGATCCGGCGAACCGCTCGGCGGAGACGTAGTCGCGGGTGTGCAGCTGGGTGCCGGTGAACGTCTCCTGTCCGGGGTAGTGGGGCAGGACCGGGTTGGACCAGGTCCCGGTGGCGTTGATGATCGCGCGCGCGATCCACGACCCGCGGTCGGTCTCGACCACCAGGGTGCCGTCGAGACCGGGGCGCACGGCGGTGACGGTCACCGGCCGCAGGATCGGAAGCGCGGTCGCCTCCTCGAAGGCGTCGAAGTACCGCGGCACCGCCACGCGGCTGGGCTCGTCCGGGTCGATCGGGGGCTGGGCGAACCCGGGCAGGTCGAAGATGCCGTTCACGGTCGCCATGCGCAGCGACTCCCAGCGGTGCCGCCACGCCCCGCCCGGCGCCTGGCCGGCGTCGAGCACGACGAAGGTCTCCTCGGCCTCGGGGCTCTCCAGCGCGCTGCGGAAGTCCCGGCGCTGCAGGTGGTAGCCCGCGGAAAGTCCGGACTGGCCTCCACCGATGACCACCACCGTCGCCGCGCGGGACTTCGCGGGATTCGGGGACACCTGCATGCTGCTCTCCGGACGTCGCACGGCTGCGCATGCCGTTCAACAACGGGCACGACCACGAATTCCGGCCGGTGGCGCAGAACACTTCCGCCGACGGGGTCGTGCCCGCGGACGGCTGGGAGATCTTCAGGCCCGGTCGAGGAGACCGCCTGTGATGAGCTCGGCCATGTGGCGCGCGGTGTTCTCCTGGCTCTCCCGGGTCACGGGCCGGGCGCGGCCGAGCCGGTGCGCGAGCGGGAGTTGCACCAGGGCCGCAACGGGGCTGATGACGGCGAAGAAGAGCACGTCCACGGGAACGCTGGGCATGCGTCCGTCGGCCATGAGCCGTTCGACGGCGGGGACGAGCGGCGCCAGCGTGGGGTTGACGTAGTTGTCGTAGAGGTAATCGAGGCGTTCGGATTCGTGGGCGAATTCGTCGGCAAGCACGCGTCCGAGCAGCGGGGCTTCCACGGCGGCCTGGTAGAAGTGGGTGATCACGGTCCGGACCAGCTCGGCGTCGCCCAGGTCGGCGTCGAGGAGCCGCTGTCGTTCCCGCTGGTCGTCGGCCAGCGCCGAATCGACCACGGCGCGCCAGAAGTTGGCCTTGGAACCGTAGCGGTCGTTGATGAAGTTGTGGCTGACGCCGAGCCGTCGCGCCAGCTCCCTGGCCGAGGTGCGGTCGTAGCCGAGCTCGGCGAACGCCTCCATGCCGAGCCGGAGGACCTCGGCTTCGGCGGGTGCTGATGGCGAGGCCGCCGAGGGACGTCCCGGGCCGCGCGTGGTCACCGACTCCTCTGCCGTCATGCGCTCATTCTCCCCGCGGTCGTGGGCGCCTGTTCCCAGGAGCGACTTGACGGCTGTCAGAATACGTCTAATCTGACAGGTGTCATCTCGTGTTCGGGGAGGAAGAGCTCATGGCGCAGGACGCACCGGACATCCGGGTCCCTGATTTCACCGGCCGGCTCGCCCTGGTCACCGGCGCCAGCGACGGCGTCGGCCTGGGACTGGCGGCCCGGCTCGCCGCGGCGGGCGCCGAGGTCGTCATGCCGGTCCGCAACCGGCGCAAGGGCGAGGCCGCGCTCGCGGAGATCCGCCGCAGGCACCCGCAGGCCGCGGTCTCCTTGCGGGACCTGGACCTGTCCTCGCTGGCGTCGGTCGCCGAGCTGTCCGAGCAGCTCGCCGGCGAGGGCAGGCCGATCCACGTCCTGGTCAACAACGCCGGTGTCATGACCCCGCCCGAGCGGCAGGTCACCGAGGACGGTTTCGAGCTCCAGCTCGGGACCAACCACCTCGGGCACGTCGCCCTGGTGGCCCGCCTGCTCCCGCTCCTGCGCGCGGGCCAGGCGCGGGTAACCTCGCAGATCAGCATTGCCGCCGACCGGCACTCCATCAACTGGGACGATCTCCAGTGGGAACGGCGCTACAACGGCAACCGGGCCTACAGCCAGTCGAAGATCGCGTTCGGCCTGTTCGGGCTGGAGCTCGACCGCCGCAGCCGGGAGAGCGGCTGGGGCATCACGAGCAACCTGTCCCACCCCGGCGTGACGCCCACCAACCTCCTGTCCGCGCGTCCGGAGGTGGGCCGGGGGCGCGACACCGCGGCAGTGCGGGTCATCCGAGCGCTGTCGGCTCGCGGAGTCCTGGTCGGGAAGATCGAAACGGCGCTGTTGCCAGCGCTTCTCGCCGCGACCGCGCCCGACGCCGGTGGTCGGCTGTACGGGCCCAGCGGTTTTCGGCACCTCTCCGGTCCGCCGGGGGAGCAGAAGCTGTACTCCCGCCTGCGCAGCGCCGAGGACGCCCAGCGGATGTGGAAGATCTCCGAGGACCTGATCGGCTTTCAGTTCCCGGACGCTTGATAGCGGGATCAGGCGCCGGGGCGGATCTCGTGCGGTGGCGTTCCCGGCACGATCCGGTTGCGGGTGCCGCCGAGCAGCTCCACCTCGGTGGTGACGACGTCGCCGGGCCGCAGCGGCGGGCGGAAGTCCTGGCCGTACCGGCCCCACAGCTCGGCCAGGCACCCGTTGCGGCAGGTGCCCGATCCCAGCAGGTCACCGGGCCGGATCGAGGTGCCGCGCGAGGCGTAAGCGGCCAGCGCGGGGAAGCTCCAGGCCATGTTGTCCAGCCGGTCGGTGCCGATCTCCTCGCCGTTGACCAGCACGCGCATGGTCAGGTCGTAGGAGGTGCCCGAGGCCCGGTCCCGCAGTTCGTCGGCGGTGACGAACACGGTGCCCAGCGAAGTGGCGGTGTCCTTGCCCTTGGCCGGGCCGAGCCTCAGCCGCATCTCGTGGAACTGCACGTCGCGCGCCGAGAAGTCGTTGAACACCACGAAACCCGCGATGTGCTCGGCCGCCTCCGCGACGGTGAGGTCCCGGCCCGCGCGGCCGACGACCGCGGCCACCTCCAACTCGAAGTCGAACCGCTCGCAACCGGGCGGCACGGGCACGTCGTCGTGCGGGCCGACGGTCGCATAGGGGTTGGAGAAGTAGAACGCGGGGATCTCCCAGAACTCCTCCGGGACCACGGCGTTCGGATCCAGGTTCCTGGCGATGCCCGCGGTGTGCTCGGGGAAGGTGGAGAAGTCCCGCACGGTCGGCGGCTCCAGCGGCGCCAGGAGGTCGGCCTCGTCGAGACGCACCCCGCGGGCGGCGGTGCGCAGCGAGGTGTCGGCTGTGTCGGCCAGCCTGCCGTCGTCGGCCAGCAGCGTCGGCAGGTCGAGTCCTGCGGGCAGGTCGATCAGGACGTCCTCGTCGTCGAGCACGGCGAGCCTCGGGCCTTGATCCGACCGGTGCCGGACGATGCGCATGATGCCTCCTCGATGATCCACTGCGATGCTAGGCAGCCGGAGCACCTCGGCGGAAATGCGCGGATCGGCTGGCTGGTATTCGCGCGGTGGATGGCTCGTAGGATCGCTCCGGTGACGACGCGGGAGGTACGGGCGTGAATCTGGGACAGGTCGATCTCAACCTGCTGGTCGTGCTCGACGCTCTGCTGCGCGAGCAGAACGTCACCCGCGCCGCCGAGCGGCTGCACATGTCCCAGCCCGCCACGAGCACCGCCCTGGCGCGGCTGCGCAAGCTCCTCGGCGATCCGCTGCTGGTCAAGCAGGGGCGCTACCTGCGGTTGACGCCGCGCGGTGAAGCGCTCGTCGAGCCGGTGCGCGAGGTGCTCGGGACGATCGAGCAGCACATCGTCGCACCCCCGGACTTCGACCCCGCCCACGACGAGCGGACCTTCAACCTGGCCTCCAGCGACTACGTCGGCGTCGTGATCATGCGCCCGCTGCTGGAACGGGTGAACGGACTGATGCCCAACGTCCGCTTGGAGATGGGTGCGCTGTCCGGCGACGCCGCGCGCATGATCGAGCGCGACGAGATCGACCTGGTCATCCTGCCGGAGGTGCTGGCCGAGAACATGGTGTCCGCGTCGTGCTCCAGCGCGCCGGTGGTCCGCGACCGATACGTGGGAGCGGTGTGGTCGCAGCACCCGCTGGCGGGCGGATCGCTCCCGCTGGAAGCCCTGACCCGCTACCCGTACCTGGCCTACGCACCGCCGAACGGGTGCAGCCTGATGGACGAGGACATCGAGCGGGCCGGAGTCACCCCGAGGGTCGAGGTCACCTCGGTCAACTTCATCACCATGCCGTTCTTGATGGCGGGCACCGACCTGGTCACCATCATCCCGGAGAGCCTCGGCGAGCAGCTCGCGCCCGCGGCCGGAATCGAACTGCTGGAACCGGAGTTCCCGCTGCGCCCGGTGCGTGAATCCGCCTACTGGCACAGCCGCCGGGACGCCGACCCCGCGCACCGCTGGTTGCGCGAGCAGCTGCTGGCCGTCCTGCCATAGCTGGTATTCACACCACGTATTTCCGCGCCCACCCCACGCGCCCTTAGCGTCGAACGCGTCGAAGGAGGACGCGATGACGCGACGGGTGGACGGCTGCGCCCTGGGCACTTTCTCGGACGGTTCCGGCAGTTTCGCCGGTCTCGTCGTGGGTGACCGGGTGCTGCGGCTGGACGATGTGGGGACCGTTCGGGACCTGCTGGACGACTGGGAGGCGAAGCGGAGCGCGCTGCCGGAGCTCGCGGCGACGCTGTCGAGCGGCGGCGGGACACCGCTGGCGGAGCTGACCGTTCAGGCGCCGGTGGAGCCGCGCCAGATCATCCAGGCGGGGGCCAACTACCGAAGCCACGTCGCCGAGATCGTCCTGTCCGGCCGGGAAGCCGACGACACCCGCAGCGACGAGGAGTTGCGCCGCGACGCCGAGCGCATGATGGACGACAAGGCCCGCACGGGAAGCCCGTTCTTCTTCAGCGGCCTGCCCGCCGCGATCTGCGGACCGGACGACGACGTGCTGCTGCCGGCCGAGTCCTCGCAGGTCGACTGGGAGGTCGAGCTGACCGCCGTCATCGGCAAGACCGCGCACCGAGTGCCGCGCGAACGCGCCATGGAGCACGTCGCCGGCTTCACCGTGTGCAATGACGTCAGCGCACGCGACCTCCAGTTCCCGGCTGAGCACCGGCCGCTGGGCGGTGACTGGATCCGGGCGAAGAACCGCCCGACCTTCCTGCCGACCGGGCCGTTCATCGTCCCGACCGAGCAGCTGCCGGATTACCGGGAACTGGAGATCACCCTGGACCTCAACGGGGAGCGCAAGCAGTCCGACGTCGCGGCGAACCTGCTCTTCGACGTCGAAGCGCTGGTATCGGCGATCTCCACGGCCACCACGCTGCACCCGGGCGATCTCATCCTCACCGGCAGCCCTGCGGGCAACGGCGGCAAGTGGCAGCGCTGGCTGCAGTCGGGCGACGTGCTGGAAGCGGCGATCTCGGGCATCGGCGCGCAGCGCAACACCTGCGTCCCGGAGCCCCGATGAACCGGCCGGGCCCGGGACGGGCGCAGGAGGTCTCCGACGGGGTCCACGCCTTCGTGCAGCCCGACGGCAGCTGGATGATCAACAACAGCGGGTTCGTCGCCGGAACCTCCGGAGTGCTGTGCGTGGACGCGTGCGCGACCGAACGCCGCACCCGGGACCTGCTCGCCGCCATCGCCGAGATGACGGCGGCGCCCGTGCGCACGTTGGTCAACACCCACCACCACCCCGATCACACCGCGGGCAACGGGTTCTTCCCGAACGCCACCATCGTCGCGCACGAGCAGGCCCGCCCGGAGATGCGGGCGCTCGGCCTGCCCGGGAACGACGGCATCTGGTCCGATGTGGACTACGGCGATCTCGAACTCCAGCTGCCGTTCCTGACCTTCACCGAGCGGATCGCGGTGTGGGTCGACGACCTGCGCTGCGAGCTGATCCACCCCGGACGGACCGCGCACACCACCAACGACGTCGTGGTGTGGATCCCGGAGCGCTCCGTGCTCTTCGCCGGCGACCTGGTGTTCAACGGCGGGACCCCGTTCCTGCTCTCGGGATCGGTGCGGGGCTCCATCGACGTCCTCGAACACTTCCTGGCCCCGCTGGGGGCCACCACGATCGTGCCCGGCCACGGCCCGGTGTGCGGACCGGAGGTCATCGACGAGGTGCTGGACTACCTGCGCTTCGTCCTCGACCTCGCCGCGCGCGGCCGGGAAGCCGGTTTGAGCCCGCTGGAGCTGGCTCGGGAGACCGACCTCGGCAGGTTCGCCGACTGGACCGACGGTGAGCGCATCGTCGGCAACCTGCACAGCGCCTACGCCGAGGAATCCGGGCAGCCGCTCGACGCCGGAGCCGCGCTGCGCGACATGGTCGCCTACAACGGCGGCCGTCCCCTGACCTGCCTCGCTTGAAAGACCTTTTCCCGCACCGCAGAGGAGTGTTGAATGTCCGAGATCTTGTTGTCCCAGCTCGCCCACGTCGAGCTGATCAGCCCGAAGCCCGCGGAGACCGTCGAGTGGATGAAGGAGGTCTTCGGGCTGGAGGAGACCACCAGCGAGGGCCAGTCGGTCTACCTGCGGGGCTGGGCCGAATGGCTGCACTCGAGCCTGATCATCACCGAGGGCCGCGAACCCGGTGTCGGCCGGATCGGGTGGCGCACCTACGGCCCTGAGGACCCGGAGATCGTCGCGAAGCGGCTGGCCGACACCGAGGAAGCGGTGGGCTGGGTCGACGACTGGACCGGGCACGGCGCCACCTACCGGTACCGAGCCCCGCACGGCAGGCACCTGCACGAGGTGTTCTGGGACGTCGACCGCTACCAGGCCCCGCCGGAGCAGCAGGACCCGGTGATCAAGAACCGGCCGCAGCGCTTCTCCGGCAAGGGGATCGGGGCCCGCTACCTCGACCACGTCACCATGCCGACCCAGAACATGCGCGGCGACATCGACTTCTACAAGCGGCTCGGCGCCCGCCACACCGCGCAGACCGAGGTCGAACCGGGCTTCGAGGTGTTCTCCACGTTGACCTGCAACGGCATTCGCTCCACGCACGACCTCGCGCTGGTCCCCGACTTCAGCGGCATGACCGGGCGCGCCCACCACATCGCCTTCCGGGTCGACCAGCGCCAGGACGTGGAGCGCGCGGCCGAGGTCTTCCTGGCCAACGACACGCCGATCGAGTTCGGGCCCGGGGTGCACGGCATCGACGAGATCACCTACCTCTACGTCCGCGAGCCCGGCGGGTTCCGAATGGAGATCAACGCCGGCGGCTGGGTCAACACCATGCCCGACTGGGAGACCACCACCTACCAGGCCGCGGGCGGCAACCCGGGGCAGAGCATCTGGCGCAACGTCGAAGCGCCCGAGGGGTTCCACGAGTCCTGGCCGCTGCCCGCGGGCGATGCCGCCGAGAAGCAGAACGCGGCCGTCGCGGGCGAGAACGTGCGCGACTTCTTCGGCGAGCAGGCGGGCACGTCGCGATGAGCGTGCGACGCGTTCTCGTCATCGGCGGCGGGATCGGTGGCCTCTCGGCCGCCATCGCGCTGCGCCGGACCGGTGTCGAGGTCGAGCTGATCGAGAAGAACGCCGAGTGGACGGTCTACGGCGTCGGGATCATCCAGCCGGGCAACGCGTTGCGCGCTCTGGACCAGCTCGGCCTGGCCGAGCAGTGCGCGGCGCAGGGATATCCGATGCGCGGCGTGCGCAGCCTGACCGCCGACGGCCAAACGGTGCTGCGGGACGACACCCTGCCCTCGGCCGTCCCGGGCCTGCCGCCGAACAACGGCATCACCCGCCGCAGGCTGCACGACATCCTCGTCTCAGCCGCGCGGGAGGCCGGGACGGACATCCGGACCGGCGTCACCGCGTCCGCGGTGGACCAGACGCCGGAGGAGGTGCACGTCGGGTTCAGCGATGGGCGGCAGAGCTCCTACGACCTGGTGGTGGGCGCCGACGGCCTGTACTCGCGGCTCCGCGAGCAGCTGTTCGGCGAGCACCTCCAGGCGAAGTTCACCGGGCAGGTCGCCTGGCGCATCAACCTGCCCCGAATCCCCGAGCTCGACCGGCTGTGGGTGTACCGGGGTTCGAGGGGAACGGCGGGATTCGTCCCGCTGGCCCCGGACCTGATGTACATGCTCACCATCGAGAAGGTGCCCGACGGCGCCCCGCTGTGGCTCCCGCAGGAAGGGCTGGCCGCCGAGTACCGCAAGCGGCTCGCCGAGTACGGGGGAGCGGTGGCCGAGCACCGCGAGAGGGTGCGCGACGACGCCGAGGTCGTCTACCGCCCGGTGGACAACATCCTGCTGCCCGCGCCGTGGTACCGGGGCCGAGTCCTGCTGATCGGCGACGCGGCGCACGGAACCTCCCCGCACTGCGGGCAAGGCGGCGCGCAGGCCATCGAAGACGGTGTCGTGCTCGCCGAGGAGGTCGCCGCGCACGAATCCGTCGAGCAGGTCCTCGACGGATTCATGCGGCGGCGCTTCGAGCGCTGCAAGACCGTCGTCGAGGGCTCCGAGCGCATCGGCCGCTGGGAGCAGGACCACAGCCTCGACATCGACCCCGACGCCGCGGCCTACGAGGTCACCATGGCGGCGATGGCTCCGCTGTGACCGAGCTTGGAGGAGAACCGATGCCCAGTGTCGATGTGCACGCCCACCTCGGAGTGCCGGCCGTCGACGAGCTGATCGCCGACGAACCGGGCCTGGCGCGGCAGCGGGCTGCCGACGCCGCCGCGCTCGGACCGGAGTCGGCGGCCTGCAACGTCGAGCAGATCCGCTCGCTCGCGGTGAAGCTCACCGACGTGGACGTGCGCATCGCCGCCATGGATCACGCCGGCGTTGACGTCCAGGCGGTGAGCCCGGTGCCGCTGCCGCACGCCTGGGCGCAGCGCGCGCTCGCCGAGCGCATCACCGCGCTCACCAACGAAGCGGTCGCGGAGTGCTGCTCGCGGCGGCCGGACCGGTTGGTCGGGATCGGCGCGGTCGCGCTGCAACACCCGGATCTGGCGGTGGAGCAGCTGCGGTCCGGGGTGCGGGAGCTGGGGTTGCGCGGCGTGCAGATCTCGACCTCGGCCGCGCCCGGGGCGGAGCTCGACGACCCGTCACTGGCGGAGTTCTGGGCCGCGGCGGAGGAGCTCGGCGCCGCGGTGCTGATCCACCCATGGGGCTGCACGCTGGGTGAACGGCTCAACGCCTACTACCTGTTCAACACCGTCGGCAACCCGGTGGAAACGGCCCTGGCGCTGTCGCGGCTCGCCTTCTCCGGCCTGCTCGAACGCCACCCGGGGCTGCGGATCTGGTCGGCGCACGGCGGCGGCTACCTCGGCAGCTACCTCGTGCGAGCCGATCACGCCTGGAAGGTCCGGGGCGACGCGCGCACCACCGAAGCACCGCCCAGCGAGCTCCTGCGCCGCACCTTCGTGGATTCGCTGGTCTACACCCCGCAGCAGCTGCGCCACCTGGTCGACGCGATGGGCGCCGGGCAGGTGACGCTGGGCAGCGACTTCCCGTTCGACATGGGCGTCGAGGACCCGGTGCACCGCTTGCTGGCCGCCGACCTGGACGTCACCACCACCGAAGCGATCCGGGGCGGGAACGCCACTCGGTTGCTGGGTTCGCTGCCGCAGGGTTGATCGGCCCGCGATCGCCCGCTCGCACCGTTCGGGCGGGTGATCACCATCAACGCCGTCAACCGGGTCTCGATCCTCTCCGGCCACCCGGTCCGCCGTCCGGCCGCGGGGCGCTTCGCCTGTCGCGGCTGGCCTCGGCCGCTGCCTGGTTGGCGTCGCCGCTGGTCGCCGCGCGTGAAGCCAGTTCTCGGTAGGTGAGCGGAGTGCGCTCGAACCGGCCCTCATGAGCGGCGATGGCATCCCGTGGTTGCCGGTGCTCGGGGTGGCGCGCTTCGAAATCCCTGCGCGCCTCCACCGCCCGGCGCCAGTGCGTGACGGTGTCCCGATCGCCGTTGTTCAGGCCTTCCCAGGATCGCGGGGCGGACGTCATCGGCGCCGGGGGTGCGGCGTGCCCGTGCATCGAGGGGGAGGGCGGGCGGCGCCTGGTCGTCGCGCCGCAGTCCGGGCAATCGGGCGCCAGCGAAGACCAGGAGGGGACCATGAGCTCGAACCTGGTGCCGCAGGTGCAGGCGTAGTCGTACATCGGCATGACCGGCTCACCTCCGAGTGGAACGCCCGGCCCGCACCGCGAGCAGGCCGGGCGGCGGATCACGTGTAGTAGTTGCCCGGACCGGTGCGGAGCTGGGTGATCTGTTCCGGGTCGTGCCCGTAGATCACCTGCGCGTTCGTCCGCTCCTGGATGCCGCGAATCTTCTCCACGGATTCGAGCCAGGCGACCGAGTCGTAGACGATGCCCGCGCCGACGGCGGGTGGACCGTAGGACTCCTTGCGGTACAACGCGTCCGAGGCGAAGATCATGGTCCCGCTGTCGGCCAAGTCGACCTGCAGGCTCATGGTTCCCCACGTGTGCCCGGGGGTTCGCAGCAGCGTGACGCCGGGCAGCAATTCCGTGTCGCGGTTGACCGTGTCCAGTTCCAGGCCGTCGTAGTCGGACTTGATGTGCGCGCCCTTGTTGTAGCCGTCGAAGGAGAACGCGCCTTCCTTCTCCTTCTCGTCGACGATGATCTGGGTGTTCGCCTGCTGCCAGAACTTCGCGTTGGCCGCGTGGTCGAGGTGCAGGTGGGACAGGACCAGGTAGTCGATGTCGTTGGGCTCGATCCTCAACTGCTTCAGACGAGAGTCCAACCAATCATCCTCCGCGGCGGTGTCGACGGGGAAGAACTGGTCGAGACCTGTGGGGCCCCAGCGAGTCTCCCAGTCCCGCGGGACTCCTGCGTCCCACATCAGCTTCTGGCCGTTCGGGTGCTCCAGGTAGACGACATGAGTCGGGACTTCGACCCAGTCCCGCCCCTTGTCCGGTTGGTTCTGGGTGGCCATCCGGTTGGGGTCGATCAACAGCCAGGTGAGGTCGGCGTGCATCGTTCCCGTCGGGATGATCGTGACCTTGATCTTGTCGTTGTCGGACATGGCGAGCCTCCCTCACTGGTGCACGATGACCCCGCGGATGAGCTTTCCGTCCTTGAGGTCCTGGTAGCCCTCGTTGACCTGGTCGAGGGTGTAGTTCTTGGTGATGAGCTCGTCGAGCTTGAGACGATCTGCGTTCCACAGCCGCAGGAGCTTGACGATGTCGTACTGCGGGTTGCACGAGCCGAACTGCGCGCCCCTGATGACCTTCTCGTTGCGGGTGAACATCGCGCTGGGGAGCTGGATGGTCAGGTTTTCCGGGTTGGCCTGACCGACCACGACGATGGTGCCGCCCTTGCCGACGATGTCGAAGGCCTGGCGGACGACGATCTCGTCCATGACGCCGACCGTCAGGATCGCTTGGTCGGCTCCTTCTCCCCAGGTCAGCTCGTTGACCTTGGCGGCGGCTTCGTCGGCGTCGGCGAAGGCGTGGGTCGCGCCGAGCTTCAGCGCGGTCTCGCGTTTGAACTCGACGGGGTCGACGACCACCACGTACTTGGCGCCGGCGTAGGCCGCGCCCTGCACGGAGTTGATCCCCACGCCACCGGATCCGTAGATGACCGCGGTGTCGCCGACCTTCACGCCGCCGGCGTTGACCGCCGAGCCCCAACCGGTGGGAACGCCGCAGCCGGCCAGCACCGCGACTTCCAGCGGAAGCCACGGGTCGACCTTGACCGCCGAGCGGGCGGGGATCGTGGCGCGTTCGGAGAATGTGCCGAGCATGCACATCCCGCCGAGGTCGCGGCCGTCGCGGTGGTAGCGGAAGGTGCCGTCGGGCATGTTGCCCTTGAGGATGTTCGCGCCCAGGTTGCACAGGTTCGAATGTCCGGAGGCGCAGTACCGGCAGACGCCGCAGCTGGGCATGAAGCTGCACACGACGTGGTCGCCGGGTTCGACGTGGGTCACGCCGGGCCCGACCGCCTCGATGATCCCGGCGCCCTCGTGGCCACCGACGATGGGATACCGGGGCGAATTGCCGTAGACGCCGTCGGTCAGGTGGAGGTCGGAGTGGCACAAGCCGGAAGCGGTGAACTTGATCTGCACCTCGCCGACACGTGGTTCGTCGACGTCGAGTTCGACGATCTCGAACTCCTTGCTTCCCTCTTCCAGGACTGCAGCACGGGTCTTCATTGATCACCTCTGCGGGGCGTTGTGGAAGTGCGAGGACGCTGGTGGCGGGGCCGGGTGGTGCACGGCCCTCGTTCCTGCAGTGACGTCGGTGCCGGCGGATTCTGAGGTTCGAGCCGGAGGGTGGCACCGGCTGACTACCGGGAACCGGCCTTCAGATATGTACGGCCAAAGCTCGGATAGTGTCGCGCCGGGTTGGGGGAGTGTCAAACCGAAATTGGGGCGCTGGATTTGAGCGTGCGGCATTTTCGCAGGAAGCGGGCGTTGACAGCGTGCGTTCGCGCTTGCAGGATTGGCCGTACATTGTCGTCGAACTGCGCGGTGTTCGAGGCGAGCCCGGTTCCGGGCTCGCCGGCGCCGCGCACGATCGGGAGCGCGGATGGAATCGGCAGCTGAGACGTTGGCGCGATGGGCGCACGAACTGGTCCCCGATGCCGAGGACCTGGCACTCGCGCAGCGCTCGTTGGTCGACACCCTCGCGGTCACCCTTGCCGCCCGCGATGACGACCTGGTGCGGATCTCCGCCGGGCTGCCGGACGCGGCGCGCTGGGCGGCGGTGGGGCACGTCCTGGACTTCGACGACCTGCACATGGAGTCCACCACCCACATCAGCGTGGTGTGCGTGCCCGCGACGCTCGCGGCGGGGGGCGACGCGCGCGCCTACCTGGCCGGAGCGGGTGTCATGGCGCGGATCGGGACGGCTTTGGGCTGGTCGCACTACGCGAGCGGGTGGCACGCGACCTGCACCGCCGGTGCGCCCGCTGCCGCCGTCTGCGCCGCCGTGGCTCTCGGCTTGTCGCGCGAGCAGATCGCGACGGCGATGGCTCTGGCGGTTCCGGCCGCCGGTGGCGTGCAGCGAGCGTTCGGGTCTTCCGGCAAGTCGTTGCAGGTCGGGTTCGCCGCGGATGCCGGTGTTCGCGCGGCCCGGCTGGCCGCCGCCGGTGCCACGGCCGATCCGTCCGCGGTGGACGCCTGGCTGCGCCTGGTCGGAGGTGATCCCGAGCGGATCGAGGTGACCGGACCGGCGGTTCCCGGAGGCCTGGCGATCAAGATGTTCCCCTGCTGCTACGCGCTGCAGCGGCCGATCAGCGCGCTGCGCGAACAGCTCCCCGCGCCGATCACCCCGGCCGAGGTGACCGAGATCGACGTGCGCACACCGGCCTGCGCGGTGCAGCCGCTGATCCACCACCGCCCCAACACCGGTCTGCAGGGCAAGTTCAGCATGGAGTACGCCGTGGCCACCGCGTTGCTGGACGACCATCCCGGTTTCGGCAGCTTCACCGACGGGTCGGTCAACCGGCCCGAGGCCCAGCGCCTGCTGAAGCTCGTGGAGATGACCGAAACACCCGGTGGTGATTGGCTTCTCGCAGGAGAGGTCGACATCACCGTGACGCTGGCGGACGGGACGCGGCACGCCGTCGCCTTGCAGCTGCCCCCGGGATCACCCGGACGGCCACCATCCGAACAGGACATGACGGCCAAGATCGCCGACTGCGGCCAAGACGTCCCCGCCCTCCTGTCCGATGTGGACTGGAAGCGGGCTGCGGAGGTCCTGGCCGAGCATCTTCCCGGGGCCGCCGTCCACGAACAGGAGAAGGAACCCGCGTGAACAGCCTCAACGAACAAGAGCAGGCCATCGTCGACACCGTCCGCGACTTCGTCGACCGCGACGTGCGCCCGGTGGCTCGCGAGCTGGAGCACGCCAACGACTACCCCGAGAAGCTGATCGAGCAGATGAAGCGGCTCGGCATCTTCGGCCTGGCCATCCCCGAACCCTACGGTGAGGTCGCGGTGTCCACGGCGTGCTACGTGCAGGTCACCGAGCAGCTCGCCCGCGGCTGGATGAGCCTGGCGGGGGCCATGGGCGGGCACACGGTGGTCTCCAAGCTGATCCACACCTTCGGCACCGAGCAGCAGAAGCAGCGCTACCTGCCGAAGATGGCCACCGGCGAGATCCGCGCCACCATGGCGCTGACCGAACCCGGCGGAGGCTCCGACCTGCAGGCGCTGACCACCAGCGCGCGCCGCGACGGCGACCACTACGTGATCAACGGTTCGAAGACCTGGATCACCAACGCCCGCCGTTCGCAGCTGGTCGCTCTGCTGTGCAAGACCGATCCGCAGGCCGAGCCCAAGCACCGGGGCATCAGCATCATCCTCGTCGAGCACGGCGAGGGCTTCACCGTCTCCAAGGACCTGCCCAAGCTCGGCTACAAGGGCGTGGAGAGCTGCGAGCTGTCGTTCACCGACCACCGCGCCCCGGCGAACGCGCTGCTCGGTGGGGAGGAAGGCCGCGGCTTCGCCCAGATGATGAAGGGCCTGGAGATCGGCCGCATCCAGGTGGCCTCCCGCGCGCTGGGCGTGGCGCGCGCCGCGCTCGACGACGCGCTGCGCTACTCCCAGGAACGGGAGAGCTTCGGCAAGCCGATCTGGAAGCACCAGTCCGTCGGCAACCACCTCGCCGACATGGCCACCCGGTACACCGCCGCGCGCCAGCTGGTGCTGCACGCTGCGGAGCGCTACGACAGCGGACAGCGGTGCGACATGGAAGCGGGCATGGCCAAGCTGTTCGCCTCCGAAGCCGCCATGGAGATCGCCCTCAACGCGGTCCGCGTGCACGGCGGCTACGGCTACTCCACCGAGTTCGACGTGGAGCGCTACTTCCGCGACGCGCCGCTGATGATCGTCGGAGAGGGCACCAACGAGATCCAGCGCAACGTCATCGCCTCCCAGCTGGTCGCGCGCGGGGGACTCGATGCATGATCAGCTCATGATCACCGCGCATCCGCGACGACCGACGGGCTGTCGGCTATGAGCATCAGGGAGCACAGCGGCGAAGCGGCGTACAAGGTCCTCGCCCGCGAACTGCGGCAGGCGATCCTGCAACGCCGCTACGTCGACGGCACGCGGCTGCCCACCGAGGCGGAACTGGCCGACGAGTACGAGGTCAGCCGCCAGACGGTGCGCCGCGCCTTCCACGACCTCGTGGCCGAAGGCATGGTCTACCGCGTGCCAGGCCGGGGGACGTTCGCCGCGCCCCGGGACGGCCAGTACCTGCGCCAGTTCGGTTCCATCGAGGACCTCATGGGGCTGTCGCTGGACACCCAGCTGGAGGTGCTCCGGCCGCTGCGGCGCAAGGTCGACATCGACGCGGCCAGCAGGCTCCGCTTGGACAGCGACGTCGTGCACACCGTGGTCTTCCGCCGCACCCACGAGGGCGACTCCTTCTGCCACACGACGGTGCACCTGCATCCGGCGGCGGCCGCCGCGCTCGGCGACGTGCCGGAGCTGGGGGAGGTGGGGGCCGTCAGCGACGCCACGATCATCGGTCTGCTCGACACGCGGTTGCCGACGCCGATCGCCGAGGCGGAGCAGAGCATCACGGCCGCCTCCGCGGATCAGACGCTCGCCGACGCGCTCGGGTGCGACGTCGGTGATCCGCTGCTGCGGGTGGACCGGATCTACCTCACCACCGATCAGCAGCCCGTCGAGCTGGCCATCAACCACTTCTTGCCCGAGCAGTACTCGTATCGCGTGAAACTCCGCCGCAGCACCCACTAGCGCTGCGTCGTTCGACACCGGGAGGAAAGCCCATGCTTCCGCTGGAGGGCATCGTCGTGGTCGCCCTGGAACAGGCCGTGGCCGCCCCGTTCGCGACCCGCCAGCTGGCCGACCTCGGCGCGCGGGTGATCAAGGTCGAACGGGCCGGTGGCGATTTCGCCCGCGACTACGACACCACGGTCAACGGCATGGCCAGCCACTTCGTGTGGCTGAACCGGAACAAGGAGAGCGTCGTCCTGGATCTGAAGTCCGACGAGGGGCGGCGGGCGATGGACAAGCTGCTGGCCAAGGCGGACGTGTTCCTGCAGAACCTCGCGCCCGGTGCGGCGGCGAGGCTGGGCTTCGGCGCTGATGAGCTGCGTTCCCGCCACCCGAGGCTGATCGTCGGCGACCTGTCCGGTTACGGCAGCGATGGCCCCTACCGCGACAAGAAGGCCTACGACCTGCTCGTCCAGTGCGAAGCCGGGCTGGTCTCCATCACCGGAGGCCGCGACGAGCCCGCGAAGTCCGGGATCTCGGTGGCCGACATCGCGGGCGGGATGTACGCCTACAGCGGCGTGCTCACCGCACTCTACGAGCGTGAACGCACCGGCGAGGGAAGCGCTTTCGAGGTGTCCCTGCTGGACGCGCTCGCGGAGTGGATGGGTTTTCCGTACTACTACACGGTGTACGGCGGCAAGTCCCCTTCGCGCACCGGTGCGCGGCACGCCGCGATCGCCCCGTACGGCCCGTTCGGCGCGGGAGGGGGAGCGCAGGTGTTCCTGGCGGTTCAGAACGACCGCGAGTGGCGCAAGCTGTGCGAGGAAGTGCTGATGCTCCCCGACCTCGTCGAGGACCCGAGGTTCGCGACCAACCCGGATCGCGTCGACAACGAGCGGGAACTCACCGCGGCGATCGAGGCCGCGTTCGCCGACCTAGCGGCGGAGGAGGTCGTCGCTCGCCTGGACCGCGCGCAGATCGCCAACGCCCGGATGCGCACCGTCGAGGAGTTCGCCGACCACCCGCAATTCGCGGACCGGAACCGCTGGCACGAGGTCGATTCGCCGGTGGGTCCCCTGCGGGCTCTGCAACCCCCGGTGACTCTCGCCGGCCGCGCACCCCGCATGGACCGCATCCCCGACGTCGGCGAACACACCGACGCGGTCCTGGCAGAACTCGGCGACGAACCCGTCTGACGAGAGGTCTCGAACACCCGCTCACCTCTCGCATCGCCCGTGCAACGCTCTCCCGGGTGGCGCAGACTCGGGGTGACGTCCGGACCGGGGAGCGGCGCATGGGCAGGGTGATCAGCGACATCACGGTCTCGGCCGACGGGTACGCCGCGGGGCCGAACCAGAGCGAGCAGCGGCCGTTCGGCGACGACGGCGGTGACGGCTCGGGCAGCGAACTGCACGCGTGGATGTTCGACGACGCCGACGACAACCGCGCCGAGATCGACAAGGTGGCCGACGCGGGCGCGTTCATCATGGGCCGCAACATGTTCGGGCCGCTGCGCGGCGAGTGGGACCGTCCCTGGAACGGCTGGTGGGGTGACGATCCTCCGTTCCACGCGCCCGTTTTCGTCCTCACCCACCACGCGCGCGAGCCGCAGCCGATGGAGGGCGGCACCACGTACCACTTCGTCACCGACGGGATCGAGTCGGCGCTCGCCCAGGCACGTGCCGCCGCCGGGGACCGCAACGTGTCGGTCCAGGGCGGCGCGACCACCATCAACCAGTACCTCGCCGCCGGCCTGCTCGATGAGCTGCGGCTGCACATCGTGCCGCTCACCCTCGGCGCAGGCACCCGGGTGTTCGAGGGCGTGCCACCGCTCAAGCTCGAGCAGCTGACCTCACGAAGCACCAGCCGCGTCACCCACGTGACCTACGCCGTGCTGGCCGGCTGATCCGCTCGTGGATGTGCGAACGGCCCGTTGATCCGCCTGGGCGGACCAACGGGCCGTGGGAGATGCCTGGTCAGGCGCCGCGCCAGACCGGGGGGCGCTTCTCGGCGAAGGCGCGGGCGCCTTCTTGGGCGTCGGCGGAGCCGAAGACCGGTGACGCGATCTCGGACTGATGGCTGAACGCTTCGGCGTCGGTCCAGTCCACGGCGCCGGCGACGATCTGCTTGGTGGCGCGCACCGCGAGCGGCCCGTTCTCGGCGATCCGCGCGGCCAGCGCCCGGGCCTCGTCGAGGGCGTGTCCGGGTTCGGTGAGGGCGTTGATCATGCCGTGCTGGTGAGCGACCTCGGCCGTGAGCGGGTCACCGGTGAGCGCGACCTGCATCGCCAGCTGGTAGGGCAGCGTCTTGGGCAGTCGCAGCAGCCCGCCCGCGGCGGCGACCAGGCCGCGCTTGACCTCGGGCAGCCCGAACTTGGCGTCGCGGGCCGCCACGATGAGGTCCGCGCTGAGCGCGAGCTCGCAGCCACCGGCCAGCGCCCAGCCTTCGACCGCCGCGATGAGGGGTTTGGTCGGTGGCTTCTCGGTGAGGCCGCCGAAACCCCGGCCGGGGATGCTGGGCCGTTCGCCGCGGGTGAAGGCCTTGAGGTCCATGCCCGCGGAGAACGTGCCGCCTGCCCCGGTGAGGATGGCGATGGTCAGGTCCGAACGCGATTCGAACTCGTCGATGGCGGCGGCGATGCCGTCGGCGACCGAGCGATCGACGGCGTTGCGGGCCTCGGGGCGATTGATCGTGATCAGGGCTACCCCGTCGGCGAACTCCGTGAGGACGCTGTCGGTCATGGTGTCTCCTTCACTCTGCTGTACCGCACCCGAGCATGCGTCGCCGTCGATCAGTCGGCAAGGACCTGGAAGCCGTTGAGGAACTGCTTTGCTTGGCGGTGCAGGTGGCGGAAACCCCCGAACGGGAAACCGCTGCGGCCCTCCTGCTCCGGGTGCACCGACTCATGTATGCCAATACACCACGTCGGCGCGTCCTCACAGGAGAACCACCTCAGAACCCGCAGCGGTGCCGGCTGAGTCCCACACCTGAAACAGCGGCTCCGCCGCAATCCTGAACAGGACCTAGTGCAGCGTCTGCGGTGTTCGCTCCTCGGCCGGTGCCGGTGCCGGTGCCGGTTCGGCGGGTACGGGTGTCTGGCGTGGGACGAACTCCGTGGTCAGGTCCTTCCAGAAGCCGACGGCGACGCCGATGAGGATGAGCAGGAACGGTGCTGAGCTGACGATCACCATCTGCTGCAGCGAGTCCAGGCCGCCCGCGGCCAGCAGCGCGATCGCCGCCGCACCGGTCACCGCGCCCCACAGGGCAAGGATCCACGAGGGCGGGTTCTCGGTGCCCCGGCTGGTCAGCATGCTGAGCACGAAGGTGTTGGCGTCGGCGCCGGAGACGAAGAACAGTACGACGAGCACGATCGTCACGAGCGAGGTCACCGTCGACAGCGGCAGCGACTGGAGGGTCGCGAAGAACGCCGAGTTCTCGTCCCCGGCCGCGGCCACCGCGATCTTGGTGCTGCCCACCAGATCGCTGTGGATCGCGGTGCCGCCGAAGGCGGTGAACCAGAGGGAGAACACCACGCTGGGCACCAGCAGCACGCCCACGACGAACTCCCGGATCGTGCGGCCTCGCGAGATCCGGGCCAGGAACACGCCGACGAAGGCCGCCCACGACAGCCACCAGGCGAGCATGAAGTAGGTCCACGACTGCATGAAGTCGAGGTCGCCGTTGGCGGGGGTGATCAGGCTCGTCGACACCAGCTCGCTGACGTAGCGGCCGATCGACTGCACGTAGAGGTCGACCAGGTAGATGGTGGGGCCGACGACCAGGACGAACACGAACAGCAGCGCCCCCAGTCCCATGCTGGTCTCGGAGAGGAACCGGATCCCGCGTGCGACGCCGGTCAGGGCCGAGGCGGTGAACAGCAGCGTGATGACGGCGATGATCGCGAACTGCACCGGCCGGGAGTCGGGGATGCCGAACAGGGCGGTGAACCCGCCGTTGATCTGCAGGGCTCCCAGCCCGAGCGAGGTGGTGGTGCCGAACAGCGTGGCCAGGACCGCGAACACGTCGATCGCCCCGCCCGCGACTCCGTCGACGCGACGGCCGAGCAGCGGCCGGAACAGGGCGCTGACCAGTCCGGGACGGCCTCGGCGGAACATCGACCAGGACATCGCGAGGCCGACGACCGCGAAGATGCCCCAGGCGTGCAAGCCCCAGTCGAAGAACGAGAACTGCATCGCGGTGACCGCCGAGCCCGGCGTCATCGGCTGCGCCAGGCCGTGCGGTGGCTCCGCGAGGTGGGAGGTCGGCTCGGTGACGCCGTAGGAGATCAGGCCGATCCCCATCACCGCCGAGAGGATCATCGCGTACCAGGTGACGCGGCGGAATGCGGGCCGCTCGTCGTCGCGGCCGAGGCGCAGGCTGCCGTACCGGCTGCACGCGAGGAAGGCCAGGAAGGCCAGGAACCCGAGCGAGACCAGCAGGTACGCCCAGCCGAAGCCCCGCGTGATGCCGTCGAGCGCGGCGGAGCCGACCCGCGACAGCGAGTCGCCGGCGGCGGCGCCCCACACGGCGATCGCCAGCGCCAGGGCGAGCGAGACGTACAGGACCGGTCCGGGCCGCCGGTGATCGGGCGACGCGGTGGGTGATTCAGACAATCGGTGACTCCGTGAACTGGGGGAACGACGGTGGGGCGACCTGTTGCGGGCACGCGTGACGCCGTCGCGGGGAAGAAGACCGTGACGCCGGGACCGACATGACGCTCGTGCTTCGGAAGAGGTCTCCGTGACTGGGTCGGCGGCGTGGGGACGGGGTTGGGCCGTTGCGCGGGGGATCACCGGCGGACGCGTGCGCTGCGGTTTTGGGATGTTGCCGTTGCTCGCAGCAGCGGCGACGACGTTCGCGCTGGTCAAGCTCGCCGGGAGCGGGAAGGGAGCTTACCGGCCAGGACGAGCCCCCAGGCGCGCGGGGCGGTCTCCGGCCGCGGCGTCGAACCCGCCTTGGAACCGGGCGCACACGCCCGGTGACCGGGTCGGGACACGCGGTGTTCCGAGAGCGGTGGGAGCACCTGCCGGGTCGCGCCGGTTTCAGCTGCGGCGGATCTCCTTGCCGTGGGCCACGAGCGCGTAGATGACCACGACGTCGAGCACGATGACGATCGCCGACCACAGCGGGTAGGCCGAGAAGAACGCGATGTTGGTCAGCAAGCTCAGCGCGGCCAGCGCGATCGCCAGGACCCTCGCCCAGGTCTTCCCGCTCATCACGCCGATCCCGGCAGCGGCCAGCACCGCGCCCATGACCAGCAGGCCCATGCCCACGCCTGCGACGCTGACCTGCACCGACGTCCCGGAGGACACCACGTACATCGAATCCGAGCGCGTGAGCGCGGTCAGCCCGTTGATGAACTGGACGATCCCGACCGCCACCAGCACGAGCGCACCGAAGTAGATCCATCCGGCCCATCCCGTGCGAGCGGGGTGGGCTCCACGCGTAGCCATGGCGGGCTCCTCCACGGTCGGTTCCCGGCGGGCGGACCTGGACGGTCGGCCGCCGTTCGCCTCCACGATGTCCACCGCGGCGTGGAGTCCACCAGGGCCGAAAGCCCTGGGCGGGGGCTCGCGCCGCGCCTGTTCGGTCCACTGTGGAGTGCTGCTGTCGACACGCTCCTCCATGACTTCTCCGGTGCTGTGCGGGAGAGTCGGTACCGTGCAGCACGGTAGCCACCCGCGACCGCTTCTCGTCCGCGCGAAGGGACTCGACGCATGACCGATTCCGCCGGCTCTCCGGTGCCCGCCACCGAGACGCCGCAGCGAGGTGATGTCAACAGCGGCAGCGCTCCGGAGTCGACGTTGCTCCGAGCGCTCGCGGATGCCGGTGTGCCGGCGGATGCCTCACCTCGCCGGCGTGCCGAGTACTCCTACGACGCCTCCAACTACCGCGTCGAGCCGCTGGCGGTCGTGTTCCCGCGCACCGTCGACGACGTCGTGGCAGCCGTCGAGGCGTGCCGGGCCACCGGGACCGCGATCATCGCCCGAGGTGGCGGGACCTCGATGGCGGGCAACGCCGTCGGCCCTGGGCTGGTCCTCGACTTCTCCCGGCACATGGACCAGGTGCGCGCCATCGACGAGGACGCCGGAACGGTCGACGTGCAACCCGGCGTCGTCCTCGCGACGCTGTCGCGCGAGGTCGAGCGCGGCACCGGCGGCCGCCGCACGTTCGCGCCCGATCCCTCCTCGAAGAACCGCGCCACGGTGGGCGGGGCGATCGGCAACGACGCGTGCGGCAACCACTCCGTGCGCTACGGGCGCACGTCCGACCACGTCGCCGAGATCGACCTCGTGACCTCGGACGGCGCGCGGCTGACGGCCACCGATGCAGGTCTGCGCGCCACCGACCCGGCCGACTCCTTCTCTGCAGCGCGAGCGGACGCCCTCGTCGCCTCGTTGGCCGCGCTCGCCCAGGAGCACCTGAGCGCGTTCCGCCTCGAACTCGGCCGCATCCCCCGGCAGGTCTCCGGCTACCACCTGGAGAACCTGCTGCCGGAGAAGTTCAACATCGCTCGCGCGGTCGTCGGCTCCGAGGGAACGTGGGCCGTGGTGGTCGGCGCGCGCATGAAGCTGGTGCCGAAACCGGCCAGCGCGCTGCTGGTGTGCCTCGGCTACCGGGACGTGGTCGACGCCGCCCGCGACGTCCCGACGATCCTGGAGTTCTCCCCGGCCGCGGTCGAAGGCACCGATGAGGCCATCGTCGCCACGATGCGCCACCGCCGGGGCCCCGACTCGGTGTTGGGGCTGCCCGAGGGTCAGGCGTGGCTGTTCGTGGACCTCGACGGCGACGACCCGGAATCGGTGCGCGCCCAGGCGGACCGGCTGCTCGACCGGCTCGGCGAGAACGGTCGGCTCGTGCAGGGCCGCAAGGCCGCCGACCCCGCTGAGCGCGCGTCGCTGTGGCGGGTCCGGGAGGACGGCGCTGGCTTGTCCTCCCGCCTGGCCTCGGGCGGTGAGTCCTGGCCCGGCTGGGAGGACGCCGCCGTGGCCCCGGAACGGCTCGCCGATTACCTCGCCGATCTCCGCGAACTCCTGGCCGAGCACGAGCTCACCGGGGTGATGTACGGCCACTTCGGCGCCGGCTGCATGCACATCCGCATCACCTACGACCTGCGCACCGATGAGGGGCGCCGGGTCTTCCGCGAGTTCACCCGGCAAGCAGCGGAACTCGTCGTCCGGCACGGCGGTTCGCTCTCCGGCGAGCACGGCGACGGCCGCGCCCGGTCCGAACTGCTGTCCATCATGTACTCACCGGAGGTGATGGCCGCCTTCGCCGAGTGCCGAGAGCTGTGGGACTCCGCGGGAATCCTCAACCCCGGTTCGGTGACCGATCCCGACCCGATGGACGGCCACCTGGCTCTCGCCGGTGTGCCGGAACGCCAATGGCGCACCAGCTTCGAGCTGAGCCCGGCCTCGGCCGGGCGGGATCCGTGGGTCCACGCCGTGCAGGGGTGCATCGGCGTGGGTCGGTGCCGCGCGGACACCGGGGGAGTGATGTGCCCGAGCTTCCGCGCCACCCGGGACGAGAAGGACTCGACGCGCGGCCGCGCCCGCGTGCTGCAGGAGGTCGTCCGGGGCGCCCGCACGGTGGAGGAGGGCTGGCGGTCGGAGGAGGCCCGGGAGGTGCTGGACCTGTGCCTGTCGTGCAAGGCGTGCGCGACCGATTGCCCGGCGGGCGTGGACATGGCCACCTACAAGTCGGAGTTCTTCGACCACTACTACCGCCGTCGTCGCAGGCCGCGGTCCCACTACTCGCTGGGCTGGCTGCCGCGCTGGTTGAAGCTGACCGGTCGCGTCTCGGGTCTGGTCAACGCGGTCCTGGCGACACCGCTGGGCAAGGCCGCGGCGGCAGCGGGTGGGCTCACCACCAAGCGCGCGCTGCCCCGGTTCGCCGGTGCGGGGGAGTGGCGTCGCGAGATCACCGACGCCGGAGCCCGGGGTTCGGCGGTGCTGTTCGTCGACACCTTCACCCGGGGGTTCCGGCCCGAGGTCGCCGGTGCCGCCGCCCGCGTCCTCGGTGACGCCGGTGAGACCGTCGCGTGCTCGGCGGACGCCTGCTGCGGTCTGACCTGGATCTCCACCGGCCAGCTCGGCACCGCCAAGCGCCTGCTCGCCAAGACGGCCGCCGCGCTCGACGACGGCACGGACCGGCCGATCGTCGTCGTCGAACCGAGCTGCGCCGCCGCGCTGCGCAAGGACCTGCCCGAACTCGTCCACACCGAGCAGGCCAGACGTGTCGCCTCCCGCGTGCGCAGCTTCGCCGCGCACGTCGCCGACCGGGTGTCGGGAGGCTGGGTGCCGTCGCCGGCACGGCCCGCGCCGCAGCGGGCCGTGCTCCAGACGCACTGCCACGAGCACTCGGTGTTCGGAGCCTCCGCGCAACGGAGAGCGCTCGAGGCGGCCGGGGTCGGCGAGGTCGTCGATGCGACCGGATGTTGCGGCGTGGCCGGGAACTTCGGCTTCGAAGCCGAGCACTACGACGTGAGCATGCGCGTCGCCGAGAACGCCCTCGCACCGGCGCTTCGGGACACGGGCCGCGACGACGCGGTGCTCACCGACGGCTTCTCGTGCGCTCGGCAGGTCGAGCAGCTCGCCCCGTCCAGGCCCGGGCTGCACCTCGCCCAACTGCTCGACCCGGGCCCGACCGGAACGAAGTAGCGCCTCAGGCGAACTCGTGCATGACGTGCTTGATCCGGGTGTAGTCGTCGAGGCCGTACTTGGAGAGGTCCTTGCCGTAGCCGGAGTGCTTGAAACCGCCGTGCGGCATCTCGGCGACCAGGACCATGTGCGTGTTGACCCAGACGCACCCGAAGTCGAGTCCGGCCGTCAGGCGCTGGGCTCGGCCGTGATCGGTCGTCCACACGCTGGAGGCCAGCGCGTAGTCGACGTCGTTGGCCAGGCTCAGCGCCTCCTGCTCGTCGCGGAAGGTCTGCACGGTCAGCACCGGGCCGAAGATCTCCTCCTGCACGACCTCGTCGTGCTGGCGCACGCCGCCGATCACGGTGGGCGCGAAGAAGAACCCGGCGTCCCCGACGCGGTGGCCGCCGGTGAGCACCCAGGCGTGGTCCGGCAGCCCGTCCACGATCGCCCGCACCCGGTCCAGCTGCGCGGCGTTGTTCAGCGGACCGAACGCGGCGTCCACATCGGACGGAGGTCCGCAGCGCCGCGCGGTCGCCCGCTCGACGAGCTTGGCGGTGAACTCCTCGGCCACCGATTCCTCGACGAGCACGCGGGTCGCGGCGGTGCAGTCCTGGCCCGCGTTGAAGAACCCGGCATCGGCGATGCCCTCGGCCGCTGAGTCGAGGGAGGCATCGGCGAAGACCAGCGCGGGAGCCTTGCCGCCGAGTTCCAGGTGCACCCGCTTGACGTCCTGCGCTGCTGCTCTGGCGACCTGCTGCCCGGCACGCGTCGAGCCGGTGATCGACACCATGGCCGACACCGGGTGGGAGACCACCGCGCGGCCGGTGTCGCGGTCGCCGCAGACCACGTTGAGCACGCCGGGCGGCAGGATCTCGGCGGCCAGCTCGCCGAGCAGCGCCGCGGTGACCGGCGTCGTGTCGGCGGGCTTGAGCACCACCGCGTTGCCCGCCGCCAGGGCGGGCGCGACCTTCCACACAGCCATCATCAGCGGGTAGTTCCAGGGCGCGACCTGACCGACCACGCCGACCGGTTCGCGCCGCACGTACGAGGTGCGCCCCGGCGCGTACTCCGCCGCCGCCGATCCGTCCAGGACGCGTGCCGCACCGGCGAAGAAGCGGATCTGGTCGACCGAGGCCGCGACCTCCTCGGTGCGGGTGGCCTCCACCGGCTTCCCGGTGTTCTCGGTCTCGGCCGCGACGAACTCATCCGCCCGGCGCTCCAGCTCGTCGGCCAGCCGCAGCAGGAGCCGCTGCCGCTCGGCCGGAGTGCTCAGCTTCCAGTCCCGGAACGCGCGCTCGGCCGACCGGTAGGCGGCGTCGACGTCGTTCTCCGAGGACAGCGGGGCGTTGCCGAACACCTCGCCGGTGGCCGGGGCGATCAGAGCGGTCGTCCGCCCGCCTTCGGCCGGGACCGACTTGCCGTCGACGACGTTGTGAACCGCGCGCATCAGGCACCTCCGTTGGGCAGCACGCTGAGCAGCTCGTAGGCGACGTGAGCCGCTGCGATCCCGGTGATCTCGGCGTGGTCGTAGGCGGGCGCCACCTCCACGAGGTCGGCGCCGACGAGGTTGAGACCGTCGAGGCCGCGAACGATCTCCAGCAGTTCGCGGCTGGACAACCCGCCCGCCTCGGGAGTGCCGGTGCCCGGCGCGAAACCGGGGTCGAGCACGTCGATGTCGACCGACACGTACACCGGACGCGTGCCCAGCCGGGTCCGGATCCGCTCGATGATCGTGTCCAGCGGGGTCCTGGCGAAGTCGCGGCAGTGCACCGCGGCGAAGCCCATCCGCTCGCTCTCGTCGAGGTCCAGCCGCGAGTACAGCGGACCCCGGATGCCCACGTGCATCGAGTGGTCGAAGTCGATGAGCCCCTCCTCGGCGGCCCTGCGGAACGGCGTGCCGTGCGTGTGCGGCGCGCCGAAGTAGGTGTCCCAGGTGTCCAGGTGCGCGTCGAAGTGCAGCACCGCGACCGGGCCGTGCCGTTCGTGCTGCACGCGCAGCAGCGGCAGGGCGATGGTGTGATCGCCGCCCACGGTGAGCAGGGTTCGCCGCGTGCCCGACAGGTCGCGGGCCGCGGTCTCGATGGTGCTGATCGCCTCGTCGATGTCGAACGGGTTGATCCCCACGTCGCCGGCGTCGGCGACCTGGCGCACCGCGAACGGCTCGGCGTCCAGAGCCGGGTTGTAGGGTCGCAGCAGCCGGGAGCTCTGCCGGACGTGGTTGGGCCCGAACCGGGCACCTGGCCGGTAGCTGACCCCGGTGTCGAACGGCACGCCCCACACCAGCGCATCGGCGTCGCCGACCTCGCTGAGCCGGGGGAGCCGGGCGAACGTGGTGTCTCCGCCGTATCGGGGGACGCGGGTGGCGTCCACCGGGCCGATGGGTTCGGTCACTTCCGGTCTCCTTCGGACTGGGCTGCCACGATCTCCGCGGCGGCGCGCTTGCCGGACTCGATCGCACCGTCGATGAACGCCCGCCACCGGCGAGCGGTGTGCGAACCGCCGAAGTGCACCCGGCCTTCCGGCTCGCCGACGGCGATCTCGTACCGCGCGAACTGGCCGGCGCGGAACGTCGCCCAGGTTCCCCTGTTGAACTCGTCGTTGACCCAGTCGTGCGATTCCGATGCGAGCACCTCGGCGTCCGGCGCGAACTCGCGCACCGCGCGCTGCACGTCGCCGAGGTCGGTGGCGTCGACCCGGTCGTGCTCCGGGGCGAAGCACACCAGCACCACACCGTCGTCGGTGGTGCCCATGGCGCCGACGTAGTCGAAGCTGGTGCCCCAGCCGAAGCCGCTGATCTCGGGGTCGACGCCGCGGGCCAGCGCCCACACCTTCTGGCCCTGCCCGGCGTGGTTCTCCTCGCCGATCGCCCGCTTGGCGGGTGTGAGCGGTGGGGTGAACTCGATGTCGCGCCACACGCCGACCGGGGTGGTCATCAGCACCCGGTCGGCTCTCGCGGAGCCGCCGTCGTGCTCGACGGTCACGCCGTCGGCGTCGGCGCTGACCCCGCGGACCGGGCTGGACAGCCGCAGCTCGGCGGCACCGTCCGCGCGGATCGCCTCGGCTAGCGACACCGTTCCTTCGGCGAAGGTGTGGCCGAGCACGCTGGCCTGCACCATGCCCCACAGCGAGTTGTCCATCGAGGACAGCCACCGCAGGATGTCCAGCGCCGAACCCGTTTCCTCGCTGGCGTTGGCGCAACCGCAGAACCACGAGATGAGCAGTTCCCGGGCGTTGCCGGTCAGGCCCGCGTCCTCGGCCCACTGCCGGATCGGCACGTCCAGATCGGCGAGGTCCTGCTCGGACAGCGGGCGTTGCGGGTCGAGCCGGGAACCGGCTTCGACGAGAGCGCGCAGCGCGTGTTCCAGCGCGCCGTACTGCTCGGGCGGGACCGGGAGCAGCGAGTCGAGCACCTCGCCGTGGTCCGACCAGGTCATCCGGCCGGGAAGTTCGCTGTCGACGACCGGGATGCCGTAGCGCTGCACCTCGCCCCAGACGTGGGTCTGCTGCGGGACGATCCAGGTGCCGCCCATCTCCAGGCCGAACCCGCCGAGCGCGTCCGGCCGGTACCAGGTCGATCCGCCGATGCGGTCCCTGGCTTCCAGGATCAGCACGCTCTTGCCTGCTTCCCGCAGATCGCGTGCGGCGGTGAGTCCGGAGAACCCGGCGCCGACGACGATGACGTCGAAGTGGTCCATCTCTTGCTTCCTCATCTTCAGGTGCCTCAGGCGGATGCGGCCTGGGCCGGGACTTCTTGTTTCGCCGCGTCCGGGACCGGTTGCGGGGAGCCGATCGTCAGCAGCAGGTAGGCCGCTGCGGTGGTCACCGCCGCGAGCGCGAAGCTCAGGTCGAGGCCGAACGTCCACTCGATCAGCGGCCCCCGGAAGAGGGCGGTGTCGACCGACAGCAGGCCGACCGCCGAGCCGATCGCCCACGCCGCCACGGCTCGCAGGTTCCAGCCCGCCGTGAACCAGTAGAGCCCGCCTCGGGAGCGCCGGTTGTAGACCTGCAGGGCGTCCGGGTCGTACCGGCCTCGGCAGCGGTGGAAGCCGATCAGCGTGATGACCGCCCACGGGGTGCCGATGGCGGTCAGCAGCAGCACGAAGGCGGTGACCGCGTCCTCGGCGTCCCACACGAAGTAGCCCAGGAACACCAGGGCGGTCGAGGCCACCGAGGTCAGGATCGTGGCCTGGACCCGCGACAGCGGCGGCAGGATCGCGTCGAGGTCCAAGCCCATGCTGTAGATCAACGCACCGGCGTTGCCGATCGTGCCGAACACGCCGTTGAGCAGCAGCGGGATCAGGAACCACACCGGTGCCGCCGCCACCAGCGGGCCGACGTAGTCGTCGGCGGCGCCGGAGGCGAACGCGGTGAACGTGCCGAACAGCTGCGGCACGAGCAGGCCCAGGACCATGCCCACGGCCGAGGCGACGAACACCGACGGCCCCGAGTAGCGCTGGGGCGAGACGTAGCGGCTGTAGTCGCCGAGCAGCGTGATGAAGGCCATCGGGCCGCTGAGCCCGGCGGCGACCGCCGAAAGCGCCCAGGTGGTCCAGAAATCGCCCATCGCGTACCCGGCGTCGGTGACCGGTGCGGTGCTGAACTTCCCGGCGTAGGCGATGATCCCCAGCGCCATGAGCGCCAGCGTCCCGGCCGCCACCCACTTGCTCATCCGCGTGAGCAGCCGGTACCCGAAGATCGCGATGAGCACCGACAGCACCGCCAGCACCGCGTAGGCGACGGAGAAGCTGGCGCCGCCGTCGGGAAGGCCGAACAGCCGGTGCAGCGGGCCGACGATCGCCGCGCCGCCGGTCCACACCGTCAGGGCCGCGTAGCCCAGCGACAGCAGCAGCCCGATCATCGAGCCGATGAGCCGGCCCCGGACGCCGAACGTGCCGCCGCTGCTGGTCGAGAGGTTGGTGGCGGTGCGGAAGGACACCAGTGCGAGCGGGGCGACCAGCACGGTACCCAGCAGCGTTCCGGCGACCATCGAAGCGATCGCCGGCCAGAACTCGAGTCCGAACGACGCGGGCAACCAGCCGAAGATGACCACGCCGAGACACATGTTGGAACCGAGCAGGATTCCCGCGACATCGCGCGGTCGTCCGGTGCGGTCGGTTTCCGGGATGGTGTCGACCCCGTGCTTCTCGATACCCGAGTCGCGCCGCTTATCCGGATGCATCAGCGCATGACCTCCTGTGAGGGCTCCGATCGGCCGTCGTTGGCCGTGGCTTCCGCACAGAGTGGTCGACCTCACCGGGCATCGGATAGTGACCGATCCTCCGAAGTCGGGAGGCCCCGTTGGACGATCGCACAACGCCGGTGCGCGATCCGCCGGTCAGCCCTGGGACAGCCCGCGCAGGGCCAGGTAGAGGTCGACTCGGTCCGAGGTGCGGGAGAGGCTGCGCCCCGTCAGCTCCTCGACCCGGCTCATCCGGTGCCGGAGCGTGTTGATGTGCACGTGCAGGCGCTGCGCGGCCTCCTGCCAGCGGCCCCCGGCGTCGAGGAACACCGCCAGCGAGGGCAGCAGATCTCCGCCCCGGCTCTCGTCGTGGTCGAGCACCGGACCGAGCAGGGCCTTCGCCGTGGCCGTCAGCAGCTCCGGATCCTGCACCGACAGCAGCAGCGCCGGACTGCTCAGCTGGTCGTGCGTCATCCAGCCGCCGTCGGCGCGCGACGAGGTCGCCTCGGCGGCGTGGGCCGCCTGCAGCAGGCTCACCCGCAGATCACCGGCCCCGCCCGGCTTGCCGACACCGAGGTGCACGACGTCGCCGGACTCGGCGAACGCGTCGTGGACGCGGCGGGCGAGCTCGGTCTCGGTGCCGCGCACGTGCGCGAAGGCGGCCACCTCGCGGCCGCGCTGCACCGCGATGCCGTTGGTGCCCAGCAGCTCGCCCAACCGCACCGAGTGCGTCGCCGGGTCCCGGCTGCGCAGCACGACCGCCGCCAGCGGCCCGTCCGGCGGCAGCCCCAGCGAGTGCAGCCGGGTGCGCACGGCGGCGGTGTCGACGGTGGCGCTGTGGACCCACTCGAACAGCTCCCACGAGTAGCGGACCTCGGTGGCGCGCACCGCCCGCACGCGCTCGATCTCCATGGCGATGAACGGCATCGCCTGCACCACGGCCGCGTGCTGCTCGACGTCCAGCTCGTCCATCGGTCGCGGCAGCAGGAGCTCGGCGTCGGCCAACCCCTCGCCGACGAGGGGCAGCGGATGGCTGGGGTGCGGCTCCTCGCCCTCGATCAGCCCGCCGCCACCGCGCACCGCCACCGGCTGCCCGAGCTGACCGGCCAGCGTGCGCAGCACCGTCTCGACGCCGCGCCGGACGCGCAGCGCGGCGACGATCGCGTCGTGCTGGCCGAGGTGGCGCCGCAGCGGGCGCTCCCACTCCGCCCGCTTGGTGCTGACGAACGCCTCGACGATCTGCAGGAACGCGACGTCGACCGGGACGACGAAGCAGGTCAGGCCGCGTTGCCGGGCGGCGTCGATGAAGTCCTCGGGAACCGCGGTCTCGGGCGGCACGATCCCGAACCCGACCGCGGCGACGTCGGCCTCGACGAGGTCGTCGATGAACGCCTCGGCGGTGATCCCGGCCGAACGCCACACGCCGGCGGTGAGCACGACCTCGCCACCGCGCAGGAACCTGCCCGGAGCGCGCACCTCGATCGTGTGGACCCAGCGGATGGGCCGGCCCACCTGACCGCGCACCCGCACCTCCAGCGCGAGTTCGGGGGTGCCCAGCAGATCGTCGACTCGCAACCGGCAACCTCCGCAACTCCGACCGACCGGCTCGGTGCCCCACCACGAGCACCGGCCCGCCGGTTATACCCCGAACCCACCCCGCTCCACCCGCACCGCTGACCGGATCTCCGTGGAAACCCGGTCAGCGGCGGCAGGACGAGAGGTCGGGGTTCACCAGGCGAGGCTGAGGTACTGGGTCTCGGTGAACTCGTGGAGGCCTTCGTGGCTCCCTTCCCGGCCGAGTCCGCTCTGCTTGGTGCCGCCGAACGGAGCGGAGGGGTCGGAGACGACGCCCCGGTTGATGCCGACCATCCCGGCGTCGACGTGCTCGGCCAGGTCGACGGCGCGCTGGAGCTCACCGGCGAAGACGTAGGCGGCCAAACCCATCTCGGTGTCGTTGACGGCGCGCAGCAGCTCGCCTTCGTCGCGCCAGGTGACGACGGGCGCCACGGGACCGAAGATCTCCTCGCGCACCACGCGCGCGTCGGCGGGCACGTCGGTGAGCACGGTCGGGGCCAGGAAGAACCCCGGGCCGTCGGGGACCTCGGAGCGAGCGGCGACGCGAGCACCGCGCGCGAGCGCGTCGTCGACCAGCGCGGTGATGTCGGCGACGGCCTGGGAGCTGATCAGCGGGCCGATCTGGTTGCCCGAGTCGGAGGCGGGACCGACGTGCAGGGCTTCGACCTCCTTGCCCAGTCGCGCGGTGAACTCCTCGGCCACGTCGGCGTGCACGTAGAACCGGTTGGCGGACACGCAGGCCTGCCCTCCGCCCCGGAACTTCGCGACCACCGCGGCCTCCACGGCCGCGTCGAGGTCGGCGTCGGCGGTGACGATGAACGGTGCGTTCCCGCCGAGCTCCATCGAGGTGTTGACGACCCGATCGGCCGCCTGGTGCAGCAGCAACCTGCCGACCCGGGTCGAGCCGGTGAACGACAGCTTGCGGACCCGGGAGTCGTCCATCCACGCGCCGACCACCGCGGCGGCGTCATCGGTCGGGACGAGGTTGACGACCCCGTCCGGGGCACCGGCTTCGGCCAGCAGCCGGGTGATCGCCAACGCGGTCAGCGGTGTTTCCGCGGCGGGTTTGAGCACGACGGTGCACCCGGCCGCCAGCGCAGGTCCGATCTTGCGGGTCGCCATGGCGGCGGGGAAGTTCCACGGCGTGACCAGCGCGGCCACGCCCACGGGCCGGTAGGTCACCAGGGTGCGGGCGCCCCCGGCGGGAGCGGTGGAGTAGCGGCCCTCCGCGCGCACGGCCTCCTCGGCGAACCAGCGGAAGAACTCGGCGGCGTAGGTGACCTCGGCGCGCGCGTCGGCCAGGGACTTGCCGTTCTCCGCCGTGATCAGCCGGGTGAGGGCGTCGTGGTCGCGGTGCATGAGCTCGTAGGCGCGGCGCAGCACGTCGGAGCGTTCCCGGGGTGGTGTCGCCGCCCAGGACGCGGCTGCTGCGGAGGCGGCGTCGACGGCGGCGGTGGCGTCCTCGGCCGCGCCGTTGGCGACGGCGGTCAGGACCTCGCCGGTGGCGGGGTCGACGACGTCGAACCGGCCCGCGCGTCCGGCCTGCCACCGCCCTGCGATGTGCAGCGCGCGGTCGGTGTCGAGGGTGTCGGGGGTGAGCACGTGATCGTCCTTTCAGGAGCGGAGGTCGGCGAACGCGGCGGAGAGCACGTCGAAGGCTTCGTGGAGCAGCTCGTCGCTGATCGTCAGCGGCGGCAGGAAGCGCAGGACGTTGCCGTGGGTTCCGCACACCAGGACGATCACGCCCTGGGCGTGCGCGGCGGTCGCGACCGCGCGGGCGAGCTCGGGGTCGGGTGCCGCCGTCGCCGGATCGACGAGTTCCACGGCCAGCATCGCGCCCCGGCCGCGCACGTCGCCGATGCGCGGGTCGGCGTCGCGCATGCGCGAGAGCCGGGGCAGCGCGAGCGCTTCGATCTCGCGGGCGCGCTCGATCAGCCCGTCCTCGGTGATCGTGTCGATCGTGGCCAGGGCTGCCGCGCAGGCCAGCGGGTTCCCGCCGTAGGTCCCGCCGAGTCCGCCCGCGTGCGCGGCGTCCATGAGCTCGGCGCGCCCGGTGACCGCCGCCAGCGGCAGACCGTCGGCGATGCCCTTGGCGCTGACCAGCAGATCCGGGACCACGTCCTCGTGCTCGCTGGCGAACATCGCGCCGGTGCGGGCGAAGCCGGTCTGCACCTCGTCGGCGATGAGCACCACGCCACGGCTGCGGCACCACTGCTGCAGCGTGGGCAGGAAACCGGCGGCGGGCACGATGAACCCGCCCTCGCCCTGGATCGGCTCGATGACCAGCGCCGCGAGATTCTCCGAACCGACCTGCTTGTCGATGACGTCGATGGCGCGTCGCGCGGCCTCCGGGCCGTCGACGTCCGGGCCGTCGCGGAACGGGTAGGACAGCGGCGCGCGGTAGACCTCGGGGGCGAACGGGCCGAAGCCGTGCTTGTAGGGCATCGCCTTGGCCGTCAGCGCCATCGTCAGGTTCGTGCGGCCGTGGTAGGCGTGGTCGAAGGCCACGACCGCCGACCTGCCGGTGGCGGCGCGGGCGATCTTCACGGCGTTCTCGACGGCCTCGGCACCGGAGTTGAACAGCACCGAGCGCTTCTCGTGCGTGCCGGGAGCGAGGCGGTTCAGCCGCTCGGCGACGGCGACGTAGCCCTCGTAGGGGGTGACCATGAAGCAGGTGTGGGTGAACTCCCGCACCTGCTGCTCGACGGCGTCGATCACGCGGGGCGCGCTGGCCCCGACGGTCGTGACGGCGATGCCGGAGCCCAGGTCGATGAGCACGTTGCCGTCGACGTCCTCGACGACGCCACCGGCGGCACGCGCGGCGAACACCGGCATCGTGGTGCCGACGCCTCGGGCGATGGCGGCTTCCTTGCGCGCCATGAGCGCTCGTGAACGGGGACCGGGGATCTCGGTCACGAGGTGGCGGTTCTGGTGAAGACCCGTGTCGGGAATGGCGGTCATGGCCCCATCCTCGGCACGCGAGGCCATGCCGTCGAATGCCTGTTTCGCACGCCACCTAGTACGTCCAGGCATACTCGCAGGTGTGGAGCTGCGCAGCATGAGGTATTTCGTGGCCGTCGCCGAAGCGGGAACCGTGAGCGAGGCCGCCAAGCGGGTGCACGTGACCCAGCCGGCGTTGTCCCGGCAGATCCGGCTGCTCGAACGCGAGCTGCGGGTGACCCTGTTCGACCGCCGCGAGGGCCGGTTGGAGCTCAGCGCGGCCGGGCGCGGGTTCCTGCCCGTCGTGCGCGACGTGCTGCACCGCGCCGATGCCGCCACCGCGGCCGCCGAGTCGCTGGCGGCCGGACGGCTCGTGCACCTGACCATCGCGGCCAGCCCGACCACGCTGACCGACGTCGTCGCCCCGTTCCTGGCCACCTTCGGGCCGCAGGACCCGCAGCCGACCGTGCAGGAGTCGAGCGGTCCGGAAGCCCTCGACCGGTTGCGCCGAGGTGCCGACCTCGCGATCGTCGCCCAGCAACCACCGGCCCTCTGGAGCACGCGGACCCTGGCGGTCCTGCCGCTGTGGGCCTACGTGCCGCAGGAGCACCCGTGGGCCGACCGCGACACCGTCGACCTCGACGAGCTCGCCGGGCACCCGCTGGTCGTGCTCGACCCCACCTTCCGGCCGCGTCAACTGCTCGACCAGGCCCTGGCCGGGGTCGGCCAGGCGTTGGCCGATCCCGTCGAATGCGGCAACGCCCAGGTCGCCCAAGCGCTCGCGGCAGCGGGCCGCGGCATCGCGGTCGTCTCGGACGACCCCCGCTTCGACCTCCACGGCCTGCGCATCACCCAGCCTGGAGGCGAGGACCTCAGCATCACCCTCCACGCCGCGTGGGACCCCGGCCACCACGCGGCTGCGTCGCTGAGCACCTTGGCGGAACGCCTCGAGACCTTCTGCGTGACCCGCTACCCCAACGCCTGAGGCGAGAGGCCTACCGGTCGGCCGATTCCGGGTAGTGCGCCGCGGTGGTGCCGCCGAGGGGCATGGGGTCGAGGCCGAGCTTGCGGTGGTCCCAGGAGCGGGTGCGGTGGACGTCGATGCGGACGGCGACGCGCTTGTGCAGCATGTGCTCCACGAGCGGCTTCACCTCGTCGCTGTAGGGGCCGTGGTAGCGCTCCCACATGCTGACGCCCACGGCCCACAGCGCGTCGGGGTCGTCGACGATCTCCGCGCGTCCTTCCAGGGAGACGCCGCGCAGCACGTCGTAGGTCAGGCCGTCCTCGATCAGGACGGTGACCCGCGGGTCGCGGCCGATGTTGACCGCCTTCTGGGCCTTGGCCTTGGTCTCGAACCAGATCACGCCGTCGATGAGCGCGAACCACATCGCCACGGCGTGCGGGTGCCCGTTGGCGCCCAGCGTCGCCAGCGTCGCGGTGCGGCGGGTGGCCAAGAACGCCGAGATCTCCTCGGGCGTCATCTGGACCTGCGCTCGTTGGTTCGCCATCGAATCCTCTCCTGTTGCTGGAGCGTCCTCACCGTGGACGCCTGGTTGGTGATCGTCAGACCGCGTCGAAGGCGACCGATGCGGCCTCGGGGTTTCGGAATCTCCGTCGCGCCGCGGGATTTCCGCCGGTTCGGCCCGTCACTTGATCAGCGGGTCGCGGGGCAGTCCGAGGATGCGTTCACCGATCTGGTTGCGCTTGATCTCGCTGGTGCCGCCCGCAATGGACAGCCCGCGGTGCAGCAGCGCCAGCGCACCGCTGAACGCGCCGGGCCCGTCCAGGTAGACCGCCTCAGGCCCGCTGAGGGCGTTCATGATGGCCGCGGCTTCGTGACCCAGTTCGGAGAGCACGAGCTTGGTGATGGCTCCTTCGGGCCCCGGTTCGTCCCCGGCGACGGCGCGGTGCGCCGAACGCACGTTGAGCATCTCCATCGCGTGGTGCTCGGCGGCGTACCGGCCGATGCGTACGGCGCCGCCGGTGAGCCGGTCGGGGTGCGCGTCGAGGTGCGGGACCATCGCCGAGGCCGGGGTGGACATGGTGCCCTGACCTCCGCCGATGCTGACGCTCTCGTTGCCGAGCGTGGCCCGCGCGACGGTCCACCCGCCGTTGATCGGACCGACGACGTCCTCGTCGGGGACGAAGACGTCCTGGAAGAAGACCTCGTTGAACTCCGAGGCGCCGGACGGCATCTTGATCGGCCGCACGTCGACGCCCTCGGCCCGCATGTCGATGACCATCATGGTGATGCCCTGGTGCTTGGGTACCTCGGGATCGGTCCGCACGGTCGCGAAGCCCTTGCCCGCCTTGTGCGCGCCGCTCGTCCAGACCTTCTGGCCGTTGACGAGCCACCCGCCGTCGACGCGCGTCGCGCGGGTCTTGATCCCGGCGGCGTCGGATCCGGCGGCCGGTTCGCTGAACAGCTGGCACCAGATGACGTCCTGGCGCAGCGCGGGGCCGACCCACCGGCTCACCTGCTGCTCGGTGCCGTGCTGGATGAGCGTGAGCACGACCCAGCCGGTGATCCCGTACTGGGGGCGCTGCACCCCGGCCGAGGCGAACTCCTGCTCCACCACGAGCTGTTCGACGGCTCCGGCCGCCCGGCCGTAGGGCTCGGGCCAGTGCGGCATCACGTAGCCGGTCTCGATCAGGCGTTCCTTCTGCCGGTCTTCGGGCAGTGCGGCCAGTTCCCGGGCGACGGCGCGGACTTCCGCGCGCAGGTCTTCGGCCTCGGGCGGCAGCTCGACGGTCCGGGCGCGGGTGACGCCCTGGCGCGTGAGCGCGGTGACCTCTCCGGCGGCCTCGTCGGCCGACAGGATCGCGCGCAGCATCGTCGCGCGGCGCACGTAGAGGTGCGCGTCGTGCTCCCAGGTGATGGCGATGCCGCCGTGCACCTGGGTGGTGAGGTTGGCGCACAGGTCGGCCGCTGGTGCGGCGAGCGCGGCGGCGGCCGCGGCGGCGAAGGTGAGCTGGTCGCCGCCGGTTTCGGCGGCGCGGGCCGCGTCCCAAACGGCGCTGGTGGCCAGCTCGGTGGCCACGGCCATGTTGGCGCAGTGGTGCTTGACCGCCTGGAACGTGCCGATCACGCGCCCGAACTGCTCGCGCTCCCGGGCGTAGGCGGCGGCGAGCTCGGTGCACTCGCGGGCGACACCGACGGCCTCGGCGGACAGGATCACGCGCGCCAGATCGACCAGCGCTCGTCGGCCTCCGGCCAGAACCGCTGCCGGTGCGCCGTCCAGGGAGACGCGAGCCGAGCGGCGGGACGGGTCCAGGTTGGCCGGAACCTCCGCGCTCACGGCCTCGCCGACCTCGACGACCACGACGTCGTCACCGGCGGGCAGCACCAGCAGCCGCGCCAGGCCGCCGCCCAGCACGGCTGGCGCCGATCCCGACGCGGTCCCTCCGGAGACCTCCAGCCGGGCGTCGAGCGCGATGCCGGCGGGCACCGACCCGTCGGCCAGGCCGGGCAGGAACCGGATCTTCGTCTCCTCGTCGCCGACGGCATCGATCAGGGCTGAGGCGATCGCGGTCGGCGCGAACGGTCCGGGCGCCACCGCCCGCCCCATCTGCTCGGCGACGATCGCGGTCTCGGCGAGTCCGAACCCGGCGCCGCCGTGCTCCTCGGGCAGGTGCAGCCCCAGCCAGCCCAGGTCAGCGGCCTCCTGCCAGAACGCAGGCAGGGATTCGGAATCAAATTCCAGCAGCGCGCGGCTGGCGCCCCGTGCTTCGCGCCGCGCCAGCAGATCGGAAGCGGTCTCAGCCAGCAGCCGGTGATCCTCGTTGATCGCGATCGACATGTCTGAAGCCTAGGTTCAAAAACGCCCCCAGCCCACCCAGGAGAGCCATCGGATCTCGCTGACCGCGTCACCGGTCTCGGCCGGTGCGACGCGGGGTGGCCGGAGAAGGACTGTCCACTGTGGTCTTCCCGGATCGATGTGTGATCCGGGTCTCAGCGGGGCGCAAGGGCGCGATGTGCACCGTCGGCGACGTCGAACGCGGAGTCCGCGCCGTCGGCGAGAAGGTCAAGCCCTGAGCGGCCTCCCGGGGGAGGCCGCCCGAGCGCTCAGAGGCGTTCGACGAGGGTCGCGTTGGCCATGCCGCCGCCCTCGCACATGGTCTGCAGCCCGTACCGGCCACCGGTGGCCTGCAGCTGGTTGACCAGCGTGGTCAGCAGGCGCGTGCCGGAAGCGCCGAGCGGGTGGCCCAGCGCGATGGCCCCACCGCGCGGGTTGAGGCGGGCGGGGTCGGCGTCGAACTCGCGCTGCCACAGCAGCGGCACCGGCGCGAACGCCTCGTTGACCTCGTAGGCGTCGATCTCGTCGATCGACACACCGGCGCGGTCCAGCAGCTTGCGGGTGGCCGGTACGACGCCGGTGAGCATGAGCAGCGGGTCGCTGCCGGTGACGGCGAAGCTGTGGAACCGGGCCTTGGGCTGCACGCCCAGCGCCGCGGCCTTGGCCTCGCTCATGATGAGCACCGCCGACGCGCCGTCGGTCAGCGGCGAGGAGTTGCCCGGCGTGATCCGCCAGTCGATCTCCGGGAAGCGCTTCGCCAGCTCCTCGTCGGCGAAGGAGGCCCGCAGGCCCGCGAGCCCTTCGGCGGTGGTCGACGCGCGCACGGTCTCGTCGGTGCTCACGACGCGCTCGGTGCCGTCCTCGCCGGTCACCGCCACCGGCAGGATCTCGTCGTCGAAGGCCCCACCGGCGGCGGTCTGCGCGGCGCGGGCGTGGGAGCGGGCGGAGAACTCGTCGAGCTCCTCGCGGCCGAACTTCCACCGCGCCGCGATCAGCTCCGCCGAGACGCCTTGGTTCACCAGGCCTTCGGGGTAGCGGGCGGCCATCGACGGGCCTCTGGGGTCGGTTCCCATCGGGGTGGTGCCCATCGGCACCCGGCTCATCGACTCCACACCGCAGGCGATCACGACGTCGTAGGTGCCCGCGAGGACGCCTTGGGCGGCGAAGTGCGCTGCCTGCTGGCTCGAACCGCACTGCCTGTCGATGGTCGTGGCGGGCACCGATTCCGGGAAACCGGCTCCCAGCACGGCGTTGCGGGTGATGTTGAGCGCCTGCTCGCCGGCCTGGCCGACGCAGCCGCCGATGACGTCGTCGACCTCACCGGGGTCGATGCCCGTCCGCTCGACGAGCCCGCGCAGCGTGCGGGTGAGCAGTTCGGCCGGGTGGATGCTCGACAGCTGCCCTCCGGGTTTTCCCTTGCCTGATGGGGTTCTGATCGCGTCGACGATGACGGCGTCCATGGCGCTCCTCCTCCGAAGTCCACTTAACGTTCGCTAAGCAGGCGCGGGGTGTCAATACGACGAACGCTTGGTTACTTATCGCTCGCTCAGTATGCTGCCCTCCAGTGCTCGGAGGACATGTGAGGAGTCGGAAAGTGGACATCGAGGATGCTGTCGCGCTCGTGACCGGGGGTGCGTCCGGGCTGGGCCTGGCGACGGTGAAGGAACTGCGCGGCCAGGGCGCGAAGGTCGTCATCGTGGACCTGCCGTCCTCGCAGGGCGAGGCCGTGGCCGCGGAGCTCGGCGACGGCGTCGTGTTCGCCGCAGCCGACGTCACCGACGAGGAGCAGGTGAGCGCGGCGCTCGACGCCGCGGACCGGCTGGGGCAGCTGCGGATCGCGGTGAACTGCGCGGGCATCGGCAACGCCGCCAAGACCGTCGGGAAGAAGGGCGCCTTCCCGCTCGCCGACTTCACCAAGGTCATCAACGTCAACCTCATCGGCACCTTCAACGTGCTCCGGCTCGCCGCCGAGCGCATGTCCCGGACCGAACCGGTCGGGGAGGAGCGCGGCGTCATCGTCAACACCGCCTCGGTCGCCGCGTTCGACGGGCAGGTCGGTCAGGCCGCCTACTCGGCTTCCAAGGGCGGCATCGTCGGCATGACGCTGCCCATCGCGCGCGACCTGGCGAGCCTGAAGATCCGGGTGACGACCATCGCCCCGGGTCTGTTCCACACGCCGCTGTTCTCCGCGCTGCCCGAGGAGGCGGTCGCCTCCCTCGGCGCTCAGGTCCCGCACCCGTCGCGGCTCGGCGACCCCGCCGAGTACGGATCCCTGGTGCGCCACGTCGTCGAGAACCCCATGCTCAACGGGGAGACCATCCGGCTGGACGGGGCCATCCGCATGGCACCTCGATGAGAGCGCGTTCCCGAACCGTGGTGCGAGCGGCGCGGCCGCGAGCCGTGAAGGCCACCTGAGCAACCGGCGGTGCGCACGACGAGTTCAGGAACAGGATCGCTGAGCTCGACCGAACCGGCCGGTGCCCGTCACCGGCCGGTAAGGTCACCCGCAGGCGGGGAAAGGGAGACGTGATGGCTCAGGCGAGTGCGGCGAAGGCGGACGCCGCGTCCGGGTGGCGGGATTTCGGGCCGCTCGAACTGACGCCCATCCTCGACGCCGCGGTCGACGAGTTCCGCGAGAGCGGGTTCCACGGCGCGACCGTGCGCCAGATCGCCCGCCGGGTCGGCATGACCGTTCCCGCGCTGTACTACCACCACGAGAACAAGGAAGGGCTTCTCGTGGCCCTCCTCGAACTGGGCACCGGCGATGTCGCCTGGCGGGTGCGCGCCGCCGCACGCGAGGCCCCGGAGTCCCCGCGCGAGCAGTTCGTGAACGTCATCGAAGCCATCGTGCTGCACATGACCTACCGGGTCCGGCTGGCCGCGCTCGACAGCGAGAACCGCTACCTGTCGCCGAGCAACCGGCGCCGCTACAGCGCCCGCCGCAAGACGGTGGAGACCGTCCTGACCGAGGTCATCGAAACCGGCAGCCGCGACGGCACCTTCACCATCGCCGACCCGGTGGAGACGTCCCGGGCGCTGCTGGGCATGTGCCAGTCGGTCGCCCGCTGGTACCACGCCGACGGCCCGCTGAGCCCCGAGGAGATCGCGGCTCGCTACGTCGACATCGCCCTGATGACGGTCGGCGCACACACCCGATTGCAGCGCTGAGCCGGCCCGCGCTCGCCACGGCGCACCTCCGCTGCTGGTGGGGCGCGGAGTTCAGAACTCCCGGTTGACCACGAGGTGGGCCACCTCCTCGATCCGGCCCGCGGCGCCGGGGCGGTGCTCGTGCTGGGGCGGCCGGTGCTGGTCGGCGACCCGCTGATGTCGGCCCTGACCGACCTGTGGCCGCGCACGACGGCGGGCATGTCGGTGCGGTGGCGGGACCGCGTCATCGCCAACCTGCACCGGCACCGCGACGCGTTCCTCACCCAGATCGCCCACCGCCAGGCGGGCATCCTGCCCACGCCGGAGGAATACCCGGCGCTGCGCTGGGAGTCCAACGGCATGTTCATGTTCGACGTCATCGAATCCGCTTGCGGCACGGAGGTTCCCGAACGGCTGGTCCGCGATCAGCTCTCGGGCCAGCCCGAGGACATGAGGACGCGGATCGGCCACCTCACCGACGTCATCGCCCACATCCCGGGCGGCCACGCCGCCTGGCTGGACACCTCGGCCCGCTACCGGCCGCCGGCCGCGTAGCCAACTCGTCCGCCGAGCGGCCTCCCGACCCCGGGAGGCCGCTCCTCCTGTTTCACGCAGGCCGCGACCGAACCTGACCCCGTCCGAACCTGCGCGCCGCCGAGAGGGGGCTGGGAGGTGGTCGTGGTGCGTGTGCGAGATGAGGTCGGGGAGGCGGAAGTGGCTGGTTGAGGCAGGGGAGGCGGGCTTCCTCGATGTCGCGACAAAAGGGGGTGTGTTGATGCTGCGAGTTACCGCAGAGATAAGTTAGGCTGGCCTAAGTGTTTGTGAGAGTGCGTTGAGGAGTTCGAGTGGCGACCTACCTGACCGTGACCGGTGCCGAGATGGTGACTCCCCGGGTGCGGCGACTGTGGTTCCGCAGTGATGACCTGTCGGCCTTCGCCGAGAGCGTGCACACCGACCGCTACGTCAAGCTGGTGTTCCCCAAGGCGGGCGTGACCTATCCGGAGCCGCTGGACGTCAAGGCGATGCGCGGCACGTTCCCGGCCGAAGACATGCCCGTGGTGCGCACCTTCACCGCGATGTTCCCGGACGTCGAGAGCGGGACCATGGCCATCGACTTCGTCATGCACGGCGACCTGGGGGTGGCCGGTCCGTGGGCGGCGAAGGCCGAGCCGGGCGACAGGTTGATCCTCAACGGACCGGGTGGCGCCTACAAGCCGGACCCGGAGGCGGACTGGCACCTGCTCGCCGGTGATGAGTCCGCGCTGCCCGCGATCACCGCCGCGCTGGCCGGCATGCCCGCCGACGCCGTGGTGCGCGTGGTCATGCTCGTCGACTCGCCCGCCGAGGCGCCGGACCTGGCGCTGCCCGCGGCCGGCGAGGCCATGTTCATCTACCGCTCGGACGTCGGTGAGGACGGCGCGCTGGAGAAGGCGGTGCGCGAGCTGGAGTGGCTGCCGGGCCGCGTGCACGCCTTCGTGCACGGCGAGGCCCAGGAGGTCATGCGCCGCGTCCGCCCGTACCTGTTCCGCGAGCGCGGTGTGGCGCGCGACCAGGCGTCGATCTCCGGTTACTGGCGGCACGGCCGCACCGAGGAGGCGTTCCGCGAGTGGAAGGCCGAGTTCAACAAGGCCGAGGCCGCGGCTCGCTGAGACCGTGATCAGGCGGCGTTGGCGTCGCGCAGCGTGCGCATCGCGGCTGCGAGGCTCTGCGACTGCTGTTCGCCGAGCGGCTTGAGGATGCGGTTGCGCAGGATCTCGGCGCAGACCTTGCGCGCTTCCTCGGCGACCTCCAGGCCGTGATCGGTGAGCACCGCGTAGATGACGCGGCGGTCTTCGGCCGAGGGTTCGCGGCGGATCAGGTCGGCCTTGGCCATCCGGTCGGCGACCTTGGTGAAGCCACCGCTGCTCAGCGCGGCCTCCACGGCGAGCCGGGTCATCGGCAGCCGGTGGCCGGGGGAGCGCAGCAGTCTGATCAGGATGTCGAACGAGCCCGGGGCGAGGTCCACGCGCTGGATGATCTCGTTCATCAGCAGGCTGTGGGTGGTGTGGTAGCCCTCGATCACCAGGCCCCACCAGGTGACGGTCTCGTCATCGCTGGGCAGATCGACCTCGTGGGCCACAGCTTCCGTTCCCTTCCGCGGACTCATCGCGCTCTCCGTTCTCGCCGACGTGGTGACGGCTCCGAAGTACAATCTTACACGCAATCATCTTGAGCGAAAGATATCTCGTGAGGGGTCTCCTCGCCGAGCGTTGTGGCGAGGTTCAGCGGCCGCCTCCACGGCCTTGTCATCGGATCTTCGGCGGCGAGCGGGTGTGCACTGTGGAGTGATCACCTCGTCCTGACCTGCCGTTAGCGGAGTCACAAACTCGCCACCCGGGTGCGTGGCAGCGGTCCTGCGTGCGAGCATCCCTCGGACCCAACAGCGTCGCGGCAGCCGCGGCGGTTCGAGGAAAGGCTGGATCCAGTGCAGGTCTTGTGGGGCATCGGCGGCATGGTCGTCGTACTGCTGCTGGCGTTGGCGCTGTCGACCAACCGGCGCGCGATCAACCTCCGCACGGTGCTCGGCGCGCTGGCGATCCAGATCGTCTTCGCCGTCGTGGTGCTGCGCTGGCCGCTCGGGCAGCAGGTGCTCGCCGCCGTCGCGGCCGGGGTCACCAAGGTCATCGAGTCCTCGAAGGAGGGCATCGACTTCCTGGTCGGGCCGATCATGCCCACCGAGGGCACGGTCGTGGCCTTCCAGGTGCTGCCGATCATCATCTTCGTGTCCTCGCTGACCGCGGTGCTCTACCACCTGCACATCCTGCAGTGGGTGGTGCGCATCATCGGTGGCGCGCTGCAGAAGGCGCTGGGCACCACGCGGGCGGAATCGCTGAACGCGACCGGCAACATCTTCCTCGGCCAGACCGAAGCGCCGCTGCTGGTGCGCCCCTACCTGGCGAGCATGAACAGGTCCGAGTTCTTCGCGGTCATGGTCGGCGGTCTGGCCACCGTGGCCGGCACCGTCATGGTCGGCTACGCCATGCTCGGCGCGAAGCTGGAGAACCTCATCGCCGCCAGCTTCATGGCCGCTCCCGCCGGTCTGCTCATGGCCAAGCTCATCATGCCGGCGCCCAAGGACGAGCCGAGCTCCGATGACGCCCAGGTCTCCGAGGACGACGACGCGGCCGAGGCCGAGGAGTCCAAGAACCTCGCCTTCGGCACCGCCGCGCCCGCTCCGGAGGAGAAGCCGCGCAACGTCATCGACGCCGCGGCCAGCGGCGCCTCCGACGGCCTCAAGCTGGCGCTCAACGTCGGCGCCATGCTCTTCGCCTTCGTCTCGCTGATCGCGTTGCTGAACCTCATCGTCGGTGCCCTCGGCGGGCTGTTCGGCCTGCCGGACCTGACCCTGCAGCAGATCCTCGGCTACGTGTTCTCGCCGCTGATGTGGGTGATCGGCGTGCCGTGGCACGAAGCCGTCGCCGCAGGCGGTTTCGTCGGCGAGAAGCTGGTGATCAACGAGTTCGTGGCGTTCGGCGACTTCGGGCCGCAGGCGGGCAACTTCAGCGAGAAGACCGCCACCATCATCACCTTCGCGCTCACCGGCTTCGCCAACCTGGGTTCGCTGGCGATCCTGCTCGGCGGCCTCGGCGGTCTCGTGCCCGCCAAGCGCGGCTGGATCGCCAAGGACGGGATCCGAGCGGTCCTCGCCGCCACCCTCGCCAACCTCCTGAGCGCCACGATCGCCGGAATCCTGGTCTAGGACCCCTTCCGCGGTCGGTGCCCGACTACGGCGGTAATCCGTCACCCGACGACGTCAGTGCTCGGAGGCTGCGGTGGTGGGTGACGGATTACTGCGGTTTTCGGGTGTCTGATTACTGCGGTATTCCGTCATCTCTGTGCCCGGCGGTCCGAGTGGCGGGGTCTTCGTTGACAGTTTCTGGCCGCAGGTGGTGGTGCTCTCGCGCGTCCTTCGGGCTCCCGGGGGCTGATGATGTCGTGCTGATCGTGATCGACTGACCAAGCGATTGTTTGGTACGGTTCCTCCGGTGTCCGAGGTGGGGCGCGGGAGGCGTGATGCTGATCAGCGACGTGGTGGCCTTGCCTGCCGGGCGAACGCCCGAAGCTCCGGCGCTGACGTTCGAGTCCACCGCCTGGACGTTCGGCGAGCTCCACGCGTCGGTCCGCCGGCTGGCGAACGGGCTGGCCGACATCGCCCGGCGCGGTGACCGGATCGCCGTGCTCACCGAGAACAACGTCGAGTACGTGCTGGCCTACTACGGCGTTCCGCTCGCGGGGATGGTGCTGCTGCCGGTGAACTACCGGCTCGCGCAGCGGGAGATCGCCGACCTGCTCGCCGACGCCGAGCCGACGGTGCTGATCACCGAGGCCAAGTACCTCGACCCCGCGCGGCACGCCGCCAACGCGGTGCCTTCGATCCGCACGGTGGTCACCGTCGACGACGTCGCGGGCACGACACCCTTCAGCGCGTTGGTCGACGGACGGCCGGACACCGAACCCGAGCGCGCCGACGAGAACTCGCCCGCGTGGCTGATCTACACCTCCGGCACCACCGGGCGGGCCAAGGGCGCCGTGCTGACCCACCGCAACGTCGTCGCGGGCGCGGTCAACGCCGTGCTGAGCTGGCCGCGCGCGACCGAGGAACGGCCGGTGACGCTGGTGCCGTGGCCGCTGTGCCACGTCGCCGGGTACAACGTGCTCGTCGCCCACCTGGCCGCCGAGAACGTCGTGCTGCTGCGCAGGTACGGCGCCGAAGGCTTCCTCGACGCCCTGCAACACCACGGGGTCACCGGCACCACGGTCGCGCCGACGATGCTGGAGATGCTGCTGCGCCATCCCGGCATCGGCGCCTGCGACACCGCCTCGATCACCCGCATCGGCTACGGCTCTGCGCCGATGCCGGTGGCCACGCTCCGCGAGGCCATGACCCGCTTCCCCAACGCCGGGTTCCGCGCCGGGTTCGGCATGACCGAACTCGCCGGCAACGCCCTCGCGCACGGCCCGGAGGGACACCGAGCGGCAGCGTCCGGACGTCCGGAACTGCTGGCCTCGGCGGGACGATCGATGCTGCTGTCGGCGGCGCGCATCGTCGACGACGACGGCGTGGAGCTCGGCCCCGACGAGGTCGGCGAGCTGGAGATCCGCGGTGATCAGGTCTTCTCCGGGTACTGGAACCGGCCCGAGGCGACCGCGGAGGCGTTCCGCGACGGGTGGTTCCGCACCGGCGACCTCGCCCGGCGGGACGCCGAGGGCCGCTTCGCGATCGTCGACCGCCGCAAGGACATGATCCTCACCGGTGGGGAGAACGTCTACTCCCGCGAGGTCGAGGACGTGCTGCGCCAGCACCCGAGCGTGTCGGCTGCCGCTGTCGTCGGTGCGCCGGACGAGCTGTGGGGCGAGCGCGTCGTCGCCGTCATCGAAGCCGACGGCGATTCCCGCCCCACCGAAGGCGAGATCCGCGAGTTCTGCGCGGCGCATCTCGCCGGCTACAAGTGCCCCCGGCAGGTGCTGGTGGTCGACGAGCTCCCGCGCAACACGGCGGGCAAGGTCCTCAAACGCGAACTCCGCGAGCGGGTTCGCTGACCTCGACGAGGAGGAGCACCAGTGGAGATCAACGGCAAGAAGGCGGTCGTGTTCGGCGGGGCCTCGGGCATGGGCCGGGCCAGCGCGGAACTGCTCGCGGCGCAGGGCGCGTCGGTGGCGATCGCCGACCTCGCCGACTCGGCGGGCGAGGACGTCGCCGCGGCGCTGGGCGGCACGTTCCACCCGGTCGACGTCACCGACTTCGCCGGTGTCGAGCACGCGCTGAACGCGGCCGTGGCCGAGCTGGGCGGGCTGCACATCACCGTGACCACGGCCGGCGGCGGCATGGCGCAGCGCACGCTGGGCAAGCAGGGGCCGCACGACCTCGACGCGTTCCGCCGGATCCTGGACCTCAACACGGTCGGCACGTTCAACATCAGCCGCTTGGCGGCGGCGCACATGAACGACAACGAGCCCGAGGACGGTGAGCGCGGCGTCATCATCAACACCTCGTCGATCGCCGCCTTCGAGGGCCAGATCGGGCAGGTCGCCTACACCGCGGCCAAGGCCGCGATCGCCGGGATGTGCCTGACCATGGCCCGCGATCTCGGGTCGATGGGCATCCGCGTGCTGGCGATCGCGCCGAGCCTGTTCGAAACCGGGCTGGTGAAGGGAGCTCCGGAGGACGTGAAGGCCGCGCTGGTCAAGGACGCGGCGTTCCCCCGGCGCATGGGTCGCCCGGAGGAGTACGCGAAGCTGGTGCGGGCCATCGTCGACAACCCGATGCTCAACGGTCAGTGCCTGCGGCTGGACGCCGGCCAGCGCTTCGCGCCGAAGTGAGTCTTGGCAGCCCGATGTTGATCGGCGTAGCCTGCCCGCAACCATGAACGTGAAGGTGCTTCACATTCACCGAGAGGCAGGCTCATGCCCGTTGCCAGGAGGCAGGTGCTGGCCACGGCCGCTGTCGCACCGTTCGCCGCCACGATGTTCGGCGTCACCCCCGCGTCCGGCCAGGAGGCCACCGGCTACCGGGTCGGACGCGGTGTCGGCGACGTGACCGGTCCGGCCGCTGAGAACGGCATGATGGGTTACTCCATGCCGCAGCAGCAGACCGCGGGCATCCACCTGCGCACGCTGGCGCGCGCGTTCGTCGTCGACGACGGCGCGAACCGCGTGGTGTTCGTGACCGCCGAGCTGGGTGCGCTGTTCCAGTCGGTGCACCAGGAGGTGCTGCGCCGCCTCGCCGAGACCTACGGCGGTCTCTACACCGAGCAGAACGTGCTGCTCAACGCGACCCACACGCACGCGGCCTGCGGGGGCGACTCGCACTACGCCGCGTACGACCTGGCGACCCTGGGCTTCCAGGAGCAGACCTTCAACGCCGTCGTCGACGGCATCACCGAGGCGATCGGCCAGGCGCACGACGATCTGCGACCCGGCGCTCTCGCGCTCGGGCGGGCGGAGCTCACCGACGCCAGCGTGAACCGCTCCCGCAGCGCCTTCGACCTGAACCCCGCGCAGGACACCGAGCACTTCCCGCAGGCGATCGACCCGGCGGTGACGGTGCTGCGCTTCACCCAGGGCGGCCGGGACGTCGGCGCGATCACCTGGTTCGCCACCCACGGCACCTCGATGACCAACGAGAACCACCTGATCAGCTCGGACAACAAGGGATACGCGGCCTTCGCCTGGGAGCACCGCGACGCCGAGTTCGTGGCCTGCTTCGCCCAGACCAACGCCGGGGACATGTCGCCCAACCTGAATCTGGAGCCCGGGTCCGGACCGACCGACGACGAGTTCGCCAACACCCGGATCATCGGCGAACGCCAATTCCAGGCAGCGCGAGAGGCTTTCGCATCCGCGCGAGAACCGATGAGCGGGCCGGTCGACTCCGCGCTGTGCTACGTGGACCTCTCCGAGGTCACTGTGGACGGACGATTCACCCCGGACGGCAAGACGCATCGCACCTGCACCGCGGCCATCGGGTTGTCCATGCTGGCCGGCAGCACGGAGGACGGACCGGGAATCCCCATCGGCGAGGGGATCCGCAACCCGCTGCTGGACTGGCTCGGGGGAGCCGATGTTCCCATCCCGCCGGAGCTGGCCGACGAGCAGGCGCCCAAACCCGTCGCGGTGCCCTTCGGAGCGATGCCACCGCACCCGTGGTGCCCGCAGGTGCTGCCGCTGCAGCTGATGCGCATCGGCGAGCTCCACCTGGTCGCCGGACCCGCGGAGTTCACCATCGTCGCCGGACTGCGGATCCGCCGGAGCGTCGCCGCCGAACTCGGCGTCCCGTTGGAGAACGTGCTGATCCAGGGCTACGCCAACGCCTACAGCCAGTACGTCACCACGCCCGAGGAGTACGACTCCCAGCAGTACGAGGGGGCCTCCACCCTGTTCGGCCGCCACACGCTTCCCGCCTACCAGCAGGAGTTCGCCAGGCTCGCCGCGGCGATGCGCGCGGGCCGGCGGGTTCCGCTCGGGCCCCTGCCGCCCGACATGAGCGGAACGCTGCCGAACTTCCAGCCGGGCGTGGTCTTCGACGCCCCGCCTCCCGGCCGCGGCTTCGGTGACGTCCTGGCCGAGCCCGCGAGCGGTTACCACCGGGGCGAGCGCGTCACCGTCGAGTTCGTCACCGGACACCCCAAGAACGACCTGCGTCGCGGCGGTACCTACGCTGAGGTCCAGCGCCTGGTGGACGGCCGGTGGGTACCGGTGGCCGACGACCGCGACTGGTCCACCCAGTACCATTGGAAGCGCAGCGGTGTCGCGTCCTCCACGGCCACGATCACCTGGGACATCCCGGCGGAAGTGCCGACCGGCCGCTACCGGATCGTCCACAACGGAGACTGGAAAGCAGCGGGCTCGGGCGAGGTCACGCCGTTCACCGGACGGAGTCGGGACTTCCTCGTGGCGTGAATGCGAAGTTCCACCGCGCGCGTGGTCGAATCGTAATGTCCGAGCGTGGGAAATGCGGAGTCCAAAGTTCGACACGGGTGGAACTCGGGCCTCGGGTCGCGTACACGTGGGGACAGCACTTGACAAGTCCGAACCAGGAAGGTGTTCATGACCTCTTCGCCGAACGAGCCCGGCCAGAGCGGCTCCGAGAAGCAGCCCGCTGAGGAGACCGAGACCTCGGCAGTGGAGCAGCCCTCGGAGAGCTCCGCAGCCGGCCACGGCGACGCCGAGTCCGGCGCTGAGAAGTCGGGCGCCGAGCAGCCTGGTGCCGAGCAGGGCGAGCCCGATGCGGAGCAGACCGAGAAGTCTCAGCCCGCCGCCGAGACCTCCGAGTCCGCGGAGGCCGCTGAGCCGTCGGAGTCCTCCGAGTCGTCCGGGTCCGCTGAGACCTCTGAGGCGCCTGCGGCCACCGAGTCCGGTGAGGAGCCCGCGAAGAAGAAGAGCAAGGTCGGCATGATCGTCGCGGTGGCGGCCTCCGTGCTCGTCATCGCGGTCGTGGCCGTCGGTGCCTTCTGGCTGTTCAGCGGTGGCTCCGCTCAGTCGACCGCCGAGGACTACGCGGCGCTGTCGACCAAGGAGACCCAGGACCCGCGCAGCGTCAAGGCCGACGACTACCGCGCGGTGGTCTGCAACAGCGCGATGCCACAGATCGAGGAGCTGCAGAAGCAGAAGGCGGAGTTCCTCAAGGTCGCCAAGCCGCAGGACCTGGAGATGCTCAAGCAGGTCAAGACCACGGTCAAGTCGGTCCAGGAGAACGGCGACACGGGCACCGCGACCATGGAGTCCACCGTTCCCGGCCAGCAGCCGCAGGCCGCCGAGCTCAAGCTCGTCAAGGAGGACGGCGACTGGAAGCTCTGCGCCTGATCAGTTCCTTCTCGGTGCCGGGTCGTCGCTGCGACCGGGCACCGATGAGTTTCACGGGCGGTCGCGGTCTCCATTCGCGACCGCCCGTGAAACTCATCCGTGGGAGAGATCATGACCACCACGCACTCTCTGCCGCCCGTCGTGGACGCCGGCACCTGGCAGCGCGAGCTCGACGCGTTGCGCGCCCGTGAGAAGGCGGCGACCCAGGAGCTCGACGCGATCGCCGCGCAGCGCCGCCGGCTGCCGATGGTGCGGATGCCCGACTACGTCCTCGAAGGCGAAGCGGGACCGGTCTCGCTGGCCGAGATCTTCGACGGCGCGTCCCAATTGATCGTGTACAACCACATGTGGTTCCCGGGGGAGCAGTGGCAGTGCTTCGGCTGCACCGGGTTCACCTCTCAGTTCACCCGCCTGGAATTCCTCCGCGACTACGACGCGCGGTTCGTCATCGTCACGCAGGGGCCGATCGACGAGGCCGTGGCCTACAAGCGCCGCGTCGGCAACGCGTTCCCCTGGTACTCCACCGCGAACAGCTCCTTCGGCACTGATGTCGGCGCGCCTCCGGGAGGCGGATTCGGCATCAACGTCTTCCTGCGCGACGGCGACACCGTCTACCGCACCTGGCACACCACGGGCAGGGGCGTCGAGCAGCTCGGGCACACCTTCTCGCTGATCGACGCGCTGCCCTACGGTCGCCGCGAAGCCTGGCAGGACTCCCCGGAGGGCTGGCCGAACGACGAAGACCCCGGAAGCCGCTGGCAGTCCTCCGAAACCGTCGCCGAGCGCTACGGTCGGCCCGACGCCTGACTCACGCCGCGGCGAGCTGCGGTGAGCGGCGCAGCGCCGAGGGCGAGCGCGCCGGGTCCGGTGAAGGCCAGCAGCAGGAAGCACCAGGCGAACAAGGCCGCCTGCTCTCCCTGGTTCTGCAGGGGGAGCAGGCCGTCGGGCTGGTGGACGATGAAGTAGGCGTAGGCCATCGAGCCGGAGGCGAGCACCGCAGCGCCGCGGTGCAGCACGCCGAGCGCGACGAGGAGCCCGCAGCCCAGCTGGATCACCGCGGCCCACCACGACGGCCAGGTTCCGAACGCCACCGTCCCTCCGCCGGTTCCCGGGGCGCCGCCGAAGACGCCGAACAGCGATGCTGCGCCGTGGCTGGCGAACAGCGCGCCGACGACGATCCGGAAGGCGCCGAGGGCGTAGGGCGCGAGGGTGGTTGCTTTCCTGTCGAGACTGGACATTCGCGGCTCCTCAGGTGCGAGCGGACACCCGACGAGCGTTAAGTTAGGCTAGCCTAATGTCAAGGGTGATCAAGGCGACTGTCCAGAACCGGAAGCACCCCTGACTGCGAACGGCCGACCCGGTGCGCACCAGTGGCCGCGATCTGATTCCGCTGGTCAGCGGCCCGGAGTCAGCTGGTAAACGGGAACGATTCAGTTCCGAACCTCATGCTGCTCGCCGTCGGGCCTGGTGGCGTGGGTGCCGCTGGTGCCGGCGCTGTCCTAGCTGTGGCGGTGGCTGCGCGATCGCAGCTGGAAGTCGCGTTCGGCGGCGGGGTTGGCGGTCGGGGCTGCCGGAACCGCCGTCGTGCCGGTCGCTTTCGCCGACGCGACCTTCGTTGACGTGCTCGAAGCGTGTCTCGGTGGTGAGAGCAACAGGATCGTTCGGCTCCCGGGTTTTCACTCGTCGGCGGATTGTGCGTGATCGACGGTGGGCGGACGATCGATCGATTCGCTGATTTCGACGGATCTTCGGGAGTGTGCCGATGGATTCACGGTTCAGGATCACCCGACGACGCGCGCTGCAGGCCGGAACCGGCGCGGCGGCGGCCTTCGCGTTCGCTCCGCCACGCGTGGCGCTGGCCGACGGACCCGGTGTGACCCTGCGGCAGGGCACCAACATCTGCGCCGCCCCGGCACCGGACGGACGCATCGCGTTCGACCTGGTCAACGCGATCTGGTTGCTCGAACCCGGCGGCGGTGCGGCGCGCAAGCTCACCGATGAGCTGCAAGACGCCACGCAGCCGGACTTCTCCCCGGACGGTCGCAACCTGGTGTTCCAGTCCTACCGCGATGGCAACTTCCACCTCTGGACGATGTCTGCCGACGGTTCCGGGCTGCGGCAGCTCACCGCGGGCGGGAAGGACCACCGGGAACCGAAGTTCTCGCCCGACGGAACGGCTCTTGCGTTCGCCTCCGATCGCGCGGGCGGCTACCAGGTGTTCGTGATGGACCTCGGTTCCGGGGTGATCAGCCAGGTCACCCGGGATCGGCCGGACGTGTCGATGCCGAGCTGGTCGCCCGACGGCCGAGCCCTGGTCTACGTCGCCGGGGACACCGCGATCGAGCGCGTGGAGATCGCCTCCGGTCAGGTCACCGTGCTGGTCGACGGTGGTGACGAGGTGTCCCTGCACGGGCCGAGTCTGGCTCCCGACGGCCGGTTGGCCCACGTCCGCCTGGCCGGTGCTCGGCGGGACCTGGTGATCGACGGGCGGACCGCGACCGAAGGTGAGGACGTCTTCGGGTTCGCGCCGCGCTGGCTCGGCACCGGCGAACTGCTCTACACCGCCGACGGCGTGCTCCGCAGGCGCGGACCTTCCGGGGAGCGCAGCGAGATCCCCTTCACCGCAACGGTTCCGGTGGTGTCCCGCCGTGACTACCCGAAGCGGCGTCCCGGGGTGCGCGGGCCGAAGGTCACCGGCATCGCGAGCCCGGTGTGCTCACGCGACGGCGCGCAGGTCGCGTTCCGCGCGCTGAACGCGCTGTGGGTGATGCCGATCGGCCAGGAGCCTCGAAAAGTGGTCGCCGACGGCTATTTCGCGTCCGATCCCGACTTCTCCCCGGACGGGCGGCAGCTGCTCTACAGCAGCGACCGCACCGGCACGGCCGACCTGTGGCTGCACGACCTGGGCACCGGATCGGATCGGCGCATCACCGACGTGGCCGGCGCGGCGATCACGCCCCGGTTCTCCCCGGATGGTGAGCGGGTCGCCTACCAGGACCAGGACGGTGCCACGTGGGTCGCGGAGCTGGTCGGCGGCCAACCGCGCCAGGTGACGCCGCCGCTGTTCCAGCCCGGTCGTCCGGACTGGTCGCCTGATGGGCGAACCCTGGTGCTGGCCGCCGTCAAGCCCTACGGGACGCGGTTCCGCGAGGGGACCAGCCAGATCCTGCGGGTCGACGTGGAAACCGGTGCGCTGCACTACACCGAGGTGATGCCATTCCGGTCGCTGGCCACGCGTGGCGACGACGGCCCGGTGTGGTCCCCGGACGGCAGGCACCTCGCGTTCGTCGTGGAGTCGACCGCGTGGATCGTGGCCGTCGACGCGGCCGGGGCGTTCACCGGTCCGCCCCGCCAGGTCACCACCGAGCTGACCGACTCGTTGAGCTGGCGCGACGCCGACCACCTGCTGTTCCTCAACGGCGGCGAGCTGGGGTCGGTGCACATCGGCACCGGTGAGGTCTCCTCGATCCCGCTGGAACTGCGGTGGACGCCCGCGCGCAGCGGTGAGAACCAGGTGGTGCGCGTCGGTGCGCTGTGGGACGGCGCCTCCGACCAGCTGCGCCGCGACGTCGACATCGTGCTGGCGGGGGAGCGCATCGCCGCCGTGCTCCCGGCCCAGGACGGACGTGCCCGGGTCGACGCGCGGGAGCTGACGGCGATCCCCGGTCTCATCGACGCCCACGTGCACTGGCACCTGCGCGGACGGCAGTGGGGCGACCGGCAGGGGCGCGCCTGGCTGGCCTACGGCGTGACGACGACCCGATCACCGGGGGATCCGGCCTACCAGATGCAGGAGACCCGCGAGGCGCTGAGCTCGGGAGACCGCGTGGGGCCGCGCTACTTCGCCACCGGCGAGGCCATCGACGGCGGGCGCATCTACTACAACTTCATGCGCCCCACGCTCAGCGAGGAGCAGCTGCGGCTGGAGATGCGGCGCGCGTCGGCACTGGATTACGACATGGTCAAGACCTACGTGCGCATGCCGGTCCGGATGCAGCAGGCGGCGATCGCGCAGGCCCACGCGCAGGGCAGGCCGCTGAGCTCCCACTACGTCTACCCGGCGGCGCAATTGGGCATGGACGGGATGGAGCACACCGGGGCCACCAACAGGCTCGGCTACTCCCACACCTGCGACGAGCTCGGCAGGTCCTACGACGACGTCGTGGAGCTGTTCATCGCCAGCGGCATGTCCATCACGCCCACGCTGTTCACCTCGTCGGGCATGTACGCGCAGGACCGGTCGCTGATCGAGGACCGGCGGACGCGGGTGCTGTTCCCGCCCTGGGAGTACCAGCGCCTGCTCGGCGAAGCCGAGGACGCGGCCGGTCCCGACGGGGAGGTCACCCGCTTCAAGCTGGCCGGGCAGGTCGACATGCTGCTGCGCATCCAGCGCGGCGGTGGGTTCATCATCGCGGGGACGGACTCGCCGCTGGACAACATCGCGGTCTCGCTGCACATGAACCTCCGCGCGATGGTCGCGCACGGCTTCACACCCTTCGAAGCCCTCACCACCGCGACCCGGAACCCGGCCCGCTGGCTGGGTCTTCCGGGTGAGCTCGGCGAGATCCGCCCCGGCGCCTACGCGGACCTGGCGCTGGTCGCCGGTGATCCCCTCGCCGACATCACCGCCGCAGCGGCGGTCCGCACGGTCGTCAAGGGCGGTGTCGTGCACACGACGGACGCCCTCCTGGCCCCCTTCGAATCACCGGGCGCGACGACGGCCGCCCCCATCACCGCATCGCACCGCGCCGCCCCGGAGACCGACCCCTCCTTCTGGTGGCACGAACCGGAGTGGACCCACCGGGCCTGCTGCGAGCACCCGCGCTTCGCCTGACGGGGCAGAGGGCGGTTTTGGTCCGAACTGACCGGGCGAAACGGGCATTGATCACGGACGGTTCGGGCCAAAACCGCCCCCTGCTGCGAAACCCCGACCGGCGGGGCCTCGGGGGTACCCGAGCCGCTAGGCGGCTCGGTACCCTGACAAGGTTGCGGTCGCCGGTGTGGGGAGGCGTGTTGGTGCTGCCGGAGCCGAAGGGCGTGGACGTCGATCGCCCGAACTCGGCGCGGATGTACGACTACTACCTGGGCGGGTCGACGAACTTCGCGGTCGACCGCGAAGCCGCCGAGGCCGGGCTGAAAGCGATGCCCTACGCCCGCGACTACGCGGTCGCCAACCGGGCGTTCCTGCACCGCGCGGTGGATCACCTGGTGCGTCAGGGGATCGACCAGTTCCTCGACCTGGGCTCGGGGATCCCCACCGTCGGCAACGTGCACGAGATCGCGCACCAGCACAACCCGCAGGCCCGCATCGCCTACGTCGACCACGAACCGGTCGCGGTCGCGCACGCGCGAGCGCTGCTCGGCGAGAACCCGATGGTGTCCATGGACGAGGCCGACATCCGCGAACCGGAGTCGGTGCTGAACGCCAACGGCGTCGCCAAGATCGACTTCGGGCGGCCGGTGGCGGTGCTGGCGGTCGCGATCCTGCCGTTCGTGCCCGACCAGGACGAGGCCACCGCGCTCACCGCCACCTACCGAGACGCCTGCGCTCCGGGCAGCTACCTGGCCGCCACGCACATCTCGCAGCTCGCCGCCACCGATGAGCAGGTCGCCGCGGCCGAAGAGGTCATGGCCCGGACACCGACCCCGGTGCGGTGGCGCCCGCCGGGGGAGATCGCCGAGCTGTTCCACGGCTACGAACTCATCCCGCCGGGCCTGGTGCCCACGCCCTCGTGGCACCCGGACCTGCCTCCCACCGAGGACGACATCGCCCGCGCCAACGCCTACGCCGCTGTCGGCCGCCTGGTTTAAACGTCTGCACCACCCGGGGATTCTTCGGGCACGGCCTCCGCGTTGCGGGGGCATCCCGTGCAGCAGAACAGGGTGATGTAGCCGTGGAGACGGGAACCCTCCAGCACGTCTACGAACGGCCCGGTCCCTTCGTGACCGCCTACCTGGACACCTCGGCGGACGCGGAGGACGCTGACAAGGCGATCGAGCTGCGGTGGCGAGCGATCCGCGAGCGGTTGCAGCAGCAGGGAGCCGACGAGGCCACCGTCCAAGCGATCGCCGATCACGTGCGCGAACACCACGCGCAAACCGGTCAGCGGGGGCAGGTGCTCGTCGGCGAAGGCGCCGAGGTGGTGCTGCAGGACGAACTGCCCGAGCCGCCCACCGACCTGCCGACCGAGGACCAGGCCCACGTCGGCCCGGTCCCGCACCTGTTGCCCTACCTGCGGCGCTGCCTGACGCGGGTGCCGTTCCTGGCGGCCGACGTCGATCACACCGGCGCCGACCTGACGGTGGTCTCGGGATCCGGGGAGACGACGCGGGTCCGCATCGACGGCGAAACGCATCCGGTGCACAAGACCCACGCGGGCGAGCAGGAGAACCAGCAGCGGTTCCACATGGCCGTCGAGGAGCGTTGGAAGCGCAACGCCGAGGCGGTGGCCGGTCAGATCACCGAACGCGCGGGCAAGATGGGCGTGCAGGCCATCGTGCTCACCGGTGAGGACCAGCAACGCGCCATGGTGCACTCGCTGCTGGGCGATCACCAGGGTCTGGTGATCGAACCGGCTTCCCGGCAGGAGTCGGCCGACGGGTTGCGGCACGAGGTGACCCGCACCGTGCACGACGCGGAGGTCGCCGAGGTGGTCGAGGAGTTCCAGCGCGAGAGCGGCCGAGGCGAACGCGCGGTGGAGGGCTGGCAGGACACCGTGGAGGCCCTGCGCCGCGGGCAGGTCCGCACGCTGCTGTGGACCGCCGACGACCACGCGGGCGACCTGCACATCGGTGCCGGTGCCACCGAGCTGGCCGCGGACGAACGCGCGCTCAAGGACACCGGGAGCGAGATCATCGGTGACGCGCCCGCTAGCGCGGCCGTCGTGCGCGCCCTGGCCGGGACCGGTGCTGACCTGGTGATCACCGAACCCGAGGCCATCGACCTCACCGGCGGCATCGGCGCGGTGCTGCGGTACCGGGCGCCGTGATGCGGCCGAGCCGCGCGGTCGCCTCGTTCGACTCGTCGACCGGCATGCTGCGCGCGCTGTCGCACTGCCTGGCCGGGCAGGACGCGCCCGCGCTGGGTGCGGCTCCGCGCGCGGCGGTGCCGGTGATCTCGGCGCTGCTGGAAGGGGTGAACCGGCTGCCGAGGTCGCTGGCCGACCAGGTGTACGCGGTCAGCGGCGTCGGCGAGGCGGTCTCGCCCGGCAGGCTCGCCGACATCGATGCCGATGACCTCGCCGAGTGGATCGTCGACCACTACCCGCGTCGCAGATATCCGGTGGTGTTCATCGGCTCCTCCAACGGCGCGCTCATGCACCTGGCCGCCGCGCTGGACGCGCCGTGGCTGCCGCAGACGCTGCTGATCCCGGTCCGGCGCAGCGGTGTGGACCGCGACGACCCGGCGGCCGAGCTGGAGGCCGGGAGGCATCCGGGACGCGAGCTGTTGCGCATGAACCCGGAACTCGTGCTGCACCACATGCACGACCCGAACCAGGACCGGCTGATGATCGCCGGCATGTCCTACTTCCGGGTCAAGTGGCGGCGGCTGCCGGTGGCCTACCGCCGGTTCATCCGCGAGCACCTGGCTCCGGACGGCGTCGTGGTCACCTCGGAGTGCGCGCTGGACTGGCCGGTGACCAGGGTCGATGAGCGGCACGTGTTCCAGTTCGGCGCGCTCGGCGGAGCCGACGAGCAGGAGTACTTCACCGGTGGGCCTCGGGTGCGGGAGTTCCTGCGCAGCTACGGCTCCGAGCACGGCTCCTGGAACCCGCCGCAGCCCGACGAGCGACGGCCGGAGGCGGAGTGGGGTTTCGAGCCGGAACTCCTCGATGACCTGGACGCACTGGGTTTTCCGGTGCGCAGACTGCGATTCGGCCACCCGGAGGACCTGAGCCCGGCGGTGGCCGAGCTGCACCGCGACTGGTACGCCGCGCACGGCATGCCGGTCGACCGCTTGCTGGTGGAGACGTTCCTGCTGTTGGAACCGCATTGGGCGCTGCGCACGGGTTCGGTGCCGTTCTGGTTGACGTTCAACGCGGGGCGCTCACCGGAAACCCTGCGCGAGCACCTGGACGCGGTGTCCTACGACGAGATCCGGATGATGCTGTTCTCGCACGGCACCGAGTCGATCGGGCTCGCCCCGATCGAGACCTGGCAGCACCTCGTCGGTCGCGCCCGCCGGTTCGGCACGCTGCTGGGAGCCGATCCGGCCGCCTACCCGAGGGACTTCGCGGGCCTGGTCCGCGCGCACCGCGCGCTCACCCGCGTCCCCCCGCGCGACGAGCTGCCGAAGATGTCGTTCCACGAAGCGGAATCGCTGCTCCGGGGGCCGAACGTGCGCCTGTGAGCACGCATGGCGCGAGGGGTGAGCGGGTAGGCCGTGGGGAGCCCGAGTGGGATTGGAGGACGCCTGGTGGCGAACGCGAACCTGAAGGCGTTGACCGACGTCGGCGTGTCGATCTGGCTGGACGACCTGTCGCGCCACCGGATCCGGTCCGGTGGCTTCGACGAGCTCATCGAGGACTACGGCCTGGTGGGCGCGACCAGCAATCCGACGATCTTCGCCAACGCGCTGTCGAAGGAACCCGAGTACGACCGGCAATTCGACGAGCTCGCCAAGGCGGGCGTGACCACGGACCAGGCCGCCCGCATCATCACCACCGATGACGTGCGGGATGCTGCGGACATCTTCCGCAAGGTCCACGAGTCCACCGGTGGTGTGGACGGGCGGGTGTCGTTGGAGGTCGATCCGCGGCTGGCGCACGACACCGACAAGACGGTCGCCGAGGCGATCGATCTGTGGAAGGCCGTGGACCGGCCGAACCTGATGGTCAAGATCCCGGCCACGGTGGCGGGCCTGCCGGCGATCACGAAGGTGATCGCCGAGGGCATCAGCGTCAACGTGACGCTGATCTTCTCCGTCGAGCGCTACGAGGCCGTCATGGACGCCTACCTGGCCGGTCTGGAGCAGGCCAAGGCCAACGGCCACGACCTGGCGAGCATCGAGTCGGTGGCGTCGTTCTTCGTCTCCCGCGTGGACGCCGAGATCGACAAGCGGCTGGACGCGATGCAGGAGGGCCACCCGCTGCGCGGGCAGGCCGCGATCGCCAACGCCCGGCTGGCCTACGCCGCCTACCAGGAGGTCTTCTCCTCCGAGCGGTGGAAGGCGCTGCAGGCCGAGGGCGCTCGCGCGCAGCGTCCGCTGTGGGCCTCGACCGGGGTGAAGGACAAGTCCTACTCCGACACCCGCTACGTCGACGGGCTCGCCGCGCCGAACACGGTCAACACCATGCCGGAGTCGACGCTGCAGGCCACCGCCGACCACGCCGACGTGCGCGGCGACCTGGTCAGCGGCACCGCCGAGGCCTCGCAGAAGGTCTTCGACGACCTCGCCGCGGCCGGCATCGACCTCGACGACGTCTTCATCGCCCTGGAGACCGAAGGCGTCGACAAGTTCGAGAAGTCCTGGACCGAACTCCTCGGCACCGTCGCCGATCGGCTCGGGTAGTCCACAGAGGAGGATGAGATGTCTGATCCCGTGGATGCTTCCACGCCCACGCCCAACGAGACCAAGCCCGACCCGCAGGACCCGGAGGACCCGGCCAACCTGCAGTCGGCCGAAGACCTCGACGAGGACGAGCTCGGTACCGACCCGCTGGAGCGCGGCGTCGAACCGCCCGAGGGCTGGTCGGCCACCTCTCGGGAGCGGCCCACGCCGCGCGAGCAGCGCGAGGGCCGGACCCTCGACGAACGCATCGCCGAGGAACGCCCGGAAACCGACTAGCGGGCTGCTGTCGGTGGTGGGCGGACAATGGGCGAGGTGACCCAACAGGCTCAGGAGTGGCGGTTCGTCCAGGGCGGGCGGCTGCTGCCCGACTCCGTCGTCTCGGCGGTCGGCTACAGCTCCCGCCTGGACCGGCCGTGCCTGCACGTGGGGATGCCGTCGCCCGCGTTGACGCTCGTGCTGACCTTCGACGAGCCGGTGATCTCGGGCTTCCAGCCCTCCGGCGACGACGCCGAGAGCACGCATCTGGTGCTCGGGGGCCTGCACACCCGTCCCGCCTACATCGCTCAGCCCGAGGTGCAGAGCGGCATCCAGCTCGCCGTCCGCCCGCTGGCGTTGCGCCGGATGTTCGGCGTCCCGGCGGCGGAACTGCGGGATCGAGCGATCGACGCGCGGGACGTCCTCGGCAGCGGTGTCGAGGACCTGCGCCAGCGGCTCGCCGAACTGACCACGTGGCCCGAGCGGTTCGCCGCCCTGGTGACCTACCTGCGGGCGAACACCGCGGAGGTGACCTCGGGCGCGCGCCCGGAGGTGGCGGAGGCGTGGAAGTGGATCGCCTGGCACCGCGGCACCGGTTCGATGAGCGCGCTCGCCCGGCACGTCCACCTCGGGGAACGGCAGCTGACGTCGGTGTTCAAGGCCGAGCTCGGCGTCTCGCCGAAGGCGGCGTCGCGGTTGATGCGCTTCGAGCACGCCCGGCAGCGCATCGCCCACGCCGTCCAAGCAGGGGCTCCGCTCGACCTGGCGGCCGTGGCGCACTCGTGCGGCTACTACGACCACTCGCATCTCGTGCGCGACTTCAACCAGTACGCCGGGTCGAGCCCGAGCCGGTGGATCGCCGCGGAGCTCCGAAACATCCAAGCCGGCGCGGGGCAACCGGCGGAAGAATTCCCAGCATGACCACGACGAACACCAGACCCGCACCCACGGTGTGGGCAACGCTGCAAGCACACGACGCACCCGCGCTCATCGATTTCCTGGTGAACACGCTCGGCTTCATCAAGACCGCCGCGTACACCGACGGGGATCAGGTCGCCCACGCCCAGCTCGACTGGCCCGAGGGCGGCGGCATCATGCTCGGCTCCTACAAGCCCGGCAACGACTGGTCCCGCCAACCCGGCACGGCCGGGATGTACGTGGTGACCGAAGATCCCGATGCGCTCTACCAACGCGTGCGCGCGGCGGGCGCGGACATCTTCAGGGAGATCGCGGACCAGGAGTACGGCAACCGCGAGTTCGGAGTCCGGGACCCGGAGGGCAATCTCTGGTCCTTCGGCTACTACCGGGGCGAACCGCGCCCGTGATCACTCGCCCTTGAGGCGGGAGTTGCACTCCGCGCAGGTGGGGAAGTAGATCCAGTCGAGCTCGCTGGGTTGGGCCATGGCGACGAGTTGGCCGCACACCGCCTCGGCCGAGGCGAGGCCCTCCCAGCGGGCTCCGCGGAACGCGTGGCGCACGCCGCCCGGTACGTTCTCGTTGGGTATCGGAAGCCAGAAGTGCCGTTGCGCCTGCTCGGTGTGCATCCCCAGTCCTCTCGCTCGTGATCAGCTTGGGATGCAAGGTAGCGAACTGCAATTGCAACTCGCGATAACCCAATAGGTTGATCTGCTTGATTGCCGGAGTCGGACTGGTGCAAGATCCGGATCCATGTCGAAGACGTGGCCGGCGGTCCGGCGTGTGCAGGTCGGGTTGATGCTCCGCGCGATGCGCGAGAGGTCGGGCGTGAAGTCCAAGGAGATCAACGAGACGCTCGACTGGTACGTCGGCAAGCTCCAGAAGGTCGAGTCCGGCAACCTCACGGTCTCCGCGGCCGAGGTGAACGAACTCGTCCGGCTCTTCGGCCTCGACGACCAGGACGAAGCCGACCGCCTGCGAGCTCTCGCCAAGGAAGCCCGCCGCAGGGATCAGCCCGCCAGAGTCCCGGACTGGGCGGCCACCTACGTAGCCCTCGAAGGCGCAGCAGCGGAGATCAAGTACTACGACCCCGAAGTGATTCCTCCCGTGTTGCAGACGGAGCACACCGCGCGGGCTTCGTTGTCCAACCCCCTCGACGAGACCCAAGACGTCGAACCGGCCGTGGCTGAACGGGTCCGCAGGGCCGATCGCGTGCTCGGTGAGGACGCACCGCAACTGTGGTGCGTGGTCGGCGAAGCCGCTCTCTTCCGGCAGGTCGGTGGTCGTGGCGTGCTGCGTGACCAGCTTCAGCACCTTCGGAAAGCGGCAGCGCGGCCGAACGTCACCGTTCAGGTCTTGCCTTTCGACGCGGGAGAGCACGTCGCGCTCGGGTCGTCTTGGACGCTGTTGCACTTGGACGAGCCGTCGGCGACCTTCGTCTACACCGAAGCGCTCACGAGCGGTGACTACCTCGACAAACCCGCCCATACGGATCGCTACGTCAAAGCGTTCGATACCCTGCGGATGATCGCAGCGTCCGACCGAGCATCGGTCAAGATGCTGGATCGGAGGATCAAGGAACTGACCTAGTGGAGTGGTCACCATGCGCCCGTTTCAGTCGGTCACGGGCTGGCGGACGTCCAGTCGCAGCCAGGGGGCGCAGAACTGCGTGGAGGTCGGCCGGACTTCCGACTCCGGAGCAGCGGTCCGCGACACCAAGAACCGCACCGCCGGTCACTTCACCACCACAGCCCCGCAGTGGCAGCACTTCGTCGAAGCGATCAAGTCCGGTCGCTTCGACCGCTGAACCCCTCGCCCACGAGAAACGCCCCGCGTCAACGGGGGCGTTTCTCATGCGCGGACCATCACGTCGAGTGACGCACGACAACGGGCTTCCGCGGCGGGGATTCGAATTTCGCGCGAAATTCGAGTGCGAACTTCGGCGGTCCAATTTCGCGCGAAATTCCCAAAAGTGCTGCTCAGGTGCACTGGGGCGGGGACTGCTCGTGCGGGGTGAGGAGTTGGACCGTGCCCTCGCCGTTGGCGGCGAGGAGGAGGCACCCGTTCGCGGTGGTGGTGAGGCCTGCGAAGGGACGGGGTCTGGCCGGGGGGAACAGGGTGGGGGCCGGGTCTTCGCGGTGGAGGCCTGGTGGGAGGCCTACGGGGAGGGACGAGGCCGCGGTTCGGGTTTCGCCGGTGGTGAGGACGATGGAGACGAGGCGTTTGGCGCCGACCTCGACGACGTAGAGGGTGTCCTCGTCGACGGTGATGCCCTGTGGCTGGTCGAGGCCGTCCACGACGGTCACGACCGAACCGTCCTCGATGCGGACGACCGCGCCGAGGGAATCGTCCGAGGCGTAGTGGCGTCCTTCGCCGTCGAGCGCGACGTCCACCGGGTGCGGGAGCTCGACGATCGGGGTCACCGCGTCGGAGTCGTCGATGAGGATCACCCGGCCCGCACCGGTTTCGGCGACCAGCAGCCCGTTCTCGGTGATGGCGATGCCGGTGGGCTCGGCGAGGTCCTTCACGCGCATCCGGACCTCGCGGGTCTCGGGGTCGAAGGTCCGCACGTCGCCGTGCATCGAGGTGATGTGCACCAGCCCGCCACCTGCGGCGACGCCGTGGCAGGCGCCGCCTGCGACCGGCTGGATCAGGTCCCCGGTCACCAGATCTCCGTCGGCGAGCCGGAAGTGGTCGCCCGCGTAGACCCGGCCCGCGTCGTCGGCGGCCACGCCGAACGGACCGTGCAGCCCCCGGCCCACGACCGTTCGGGTGCCCAGCGCGTCGACCTGGGTCACGCCACCGCTGCCGTAGCTGGACACGAGCATCCGGTTCTCCCGGTCGAACGCCGCGTTGTCCATGCCCGCCACACCGGTCTCGATGGTGCTGCGGCGTCCGGTGTCCGGGTCGATGCGGGTGACGATTCCCGTCAGGCCCCGCGACAGCACCACCAGCGCGCCGTCGTGGTCGAAGCGCACGGCCACCGGTTCGTGCACGTCGTCGGCGACCTCCTGCGGTGCGCCGCCGTCCGGGGAGACCCGCCAGACCTGGCCGGTCATCATGTGCGGGTAGTACAGGGAACCGTCCGGGCCTTGCTGCATCGCGTTGCCCATCGCCAGACCTTCGGCGAGCACCACGATCTCGCCGGTGTCGGGCAGCAGCTCCACGACGCGCCCGCCCGGCCGCATCTCGTTGACGAACAGCCGGTCGCCCACGCAGGTGATGCCGTTGGGCACCCGGATCTCCTCCGACAGCAACGTGAACTCGCCGTCGGGGGAGCGGCGCCACACCCGCTGCGGGGTGATGTCGGCGATGTACATCGAACCGTCGGAGCCGAAGGCCAGGTCGTCCGGTGCCTGCACCGGGCCGTCGGCGGGAACGACGACCTCGACCTCGCCCGTGGTCGCATCGACGGCGCTGATCTGCCCGGCCAGGAACTGCGCGACGTAGAGCCGCGCGTCGGGTCCGAAGGTGATGCCGTTGGACCCCCACAGCGGGCTCGGCGGGTTGAGCCTGCTCATCGACCAGCGTTCGCTTCGCGGCGTGCCGAAGCCGGGGAAGCGCGTGTTCACCATGCGACCTTGAGCTCCTTGAGTCCGTAGATGGCGTGATCGCTGGCCCACGCGATCTCCTCGTCCGCGAGCCGCAGGGTCGGGAACCGCCGCAGCAGCGCCGGGAACGCGATGCGCATCTCCATCCGCGCCAGCGGAGCGCCCAGGCAGTGGTGGATGCCGTGACCGAACCCGAGATGCGGGCTGGCGGGGCGGGCGATGTCGAAGCGCTCCGGCTCGGCCACCAGGCCTGAATCCCGGTTGGCGGCAGGGAGGTTGAACGACACCAGATCACCGCGCCGGATCGTCACGCCGCCGAGCTCCACGTCGCGGGTGGCCAGCCGGGGCGAACCGGAGTTGACCACGCTCAGCCACCGCATCAGCTCCTCGACCGCGCCCGGAACCGACTCGGGCTCGTCGCGCACCGCCGCCAGTTGCTCGGGGTGGCGCAGCAGCGCCAGTGTGCCGAGTCCGAGCATGTTGGAGGTCGTCTCGTGGCCGGCGACGAGCAGCAGGTTCGCCACGCCGATGAGCTCGGCGTTGGTGAGTTCCTCGTCGTGCTCGCGGATCATCATCCCGATCAGGTCGTCGCCGGGATCGCGGCGGGCCCGCTCGACCAGGTCGGTCATGTACGCCTGCGCTTCGCGCCCGAGCTCGACCTTGTCCTGGTCGGAGACGGTGAGGTCGAGCTGCTTGCGGGTGCGCTCCTGGAACTCGTCGCGGTCGGCGACCGGCACGCCCAGCACTCGCAGATCACCAGCGACGGGATCGGCAGCGCGTACTGCGCCACCAGGTCCGCCGGGCTGCCGTGTCGTTCCAGCAGGTCCAGGTGCTCATCGACGATCTCGGTGATGCGCGGCTCCATGCGGCGCATCCGGCGGACGGTGAACTCCGGGGTGAGCATCCGCCGCAGCCGGTTGTGGTCCGGCGGATCCATCGACAGCAGGTTCCCGCTGCCGTCGCCGGAGAGGTGGCGCGGGTCGCGGGTCGCGCCACCGACGAGGTCGGCGGTGGTCCATCCGTTGCTGAAACCGGTGGTGTCGCCGAGCATCCGGCGCACGTCCTCGTGGCGGGTCAGCAGCCACGAGGGCGGCCCGAACGGGGTGGGCGCCCGCACGATTCCGGCGCCGTCGCGGACGGCCTCCACGTCGGGAGCCGGACCGAATCCGCTCCGGCGGCGGCTGACCTCGATGACGGCGGGCTCGGTTGCCTCGGGCACGAGCGTTCCCCCTTGGTTAAGTCGCGTGACTTAACCAAGGTACCAAGGGTGTCCGACCGAGATGCGAGAGCGCCCCCGCCGGAAACCGGCGAGGGCGCTCGCGTCGATCGTGGTGCCTACGGGGTTTCCGCCACCGCTCCCTTGGACTGCTCGCGTTCCTGCTGTGCCAGCCGCGAGTTCCGGTAGCCGTAGACGAAGTAGAGCAGCAGACCGGCGGCCATCCAGATCAGGAACCGGACCCAGGTCATCGCAGTCAGGTTCACCATCACCCACAGGCACGCCAGCACCGCGAGGACCGGGACCAGCGGAACCAGCGGGGTGCGGAAGGACCTCGGCAGGTCCGGCCGGGTCTTGCGCAGGACGATCACGCCGACCGACACCATGATGAACGCCGCCAGGGTGCCGACGTTGACCATCTCCTCCAGCTTGCTCGCCGGGAAGAACCCGGAGGCGATCACCACGAAGATGCCGACGAGGACCGTGGCGCGCACCGGCGTTCCCGTGGAATCGCTGGTCTTGGCGAGCGCGCGGGGAACGAGGCCGTCGCGGGACATCGCGAACAGCACGCGGATCTGACCCAGCATCAGCACCATGACCACAGTGGTCAGACCCGCCAGCGCGCCGATGATGATGAAGCTCGCCGTCCAGGTCTGGCCGTGGTAGGTGAACGCGGTCGCGAGGGTGGCCTTGGTGCCGTCGGGCTTGGTGGCCAGTTCCTTGTAGGAGACCATGCCGGTCACGACCAGCGCCACGGCGACGTAGAGCACGGTCACGATCGCCAGCGATCCCATGATGCCGCGGGGCATGTCGCGCTGCGGGTTGCGGGTTTCCTCGGCGGTGGTGGCCACGACGTCGAAGCCGATGAAGGCGAAGAACACGATGGCCGCACCGGCGAAGATGCCGAACACGCCGAAGTTGCTCGTGGAACCGCCCAGCATCAGGGAGAACAGGGACTGCTCGAGCCCGCCCCCGCTGGAGTCACCGCCGGTCGGCTCCGGGATGAACGGTGTGTAGTTGGCCGTGTTGATCCACTGCAGGCCCGCGAAGATCACCAGCAGCACCACGGCGATCTTGATGAGCGTGATGACCTGCGTGACCCGCGCGGAGAGCTTGATGCCCACGGCCAGCACGGTGGTCAGGAGCAGGGTGAGCACCACCGCGCCCCAGTCGAAGTCGAACCCGGCCAGCGAAACCGTGGTCTTGGCCTGGATGCCGAGCAACCCGAGCGCTTCCTGCAGGTACTCCGACCAGCCCTTGGCGACGACGGCCGAACCCAGCGCCAGTTCCAGCAGCAGGTCCCAGCCGAGGATCCAGGCGATGAACTCGCCGAACGTCGCGTACGAGTACGTGTACGCGCTGCCCGCCACGGGCACGGTCGAGGCGAACTCGGCGTAGCACAACGCCGCGAGCCCGCACGCGATCGCCGAGATCACGAAGGAGAGAGCCACACCGGGACCGGCGATGTTTCCGGCGGTCCGAGCGGTCATGGTGAAGATGCCGGCGCCGATGGTGACGGCCACACCGAACATCACGAGATCGAAAGCAGACAGGTTCTTGCGCAGCCGAGTATCCGGTTCATCGGTGTCGGCGCGCGATTGCTCCACGGACTTCGTCCGCAGCAGCCCAGTACGAGGCACTGTCCCCATCCTCCTAGTACGGCCGTTGGACACGAACGGCCTGGAAGGTAAGCCGGAGGTATGGGGATGTCGAGACCGCGAGCAGGAGCGTTGTGAGTGCGTGACCGGTTCGAACCACTGGGTGGAACCCGCGCGCCGCGACCGAGGTCAGGACGGGACCGCGCCCCGCTGCCTGACCCGCACCGCGGTCTCCTGGATCGCCTCGACCAGCCGCGCCGTCTCCCGCGCACCGCGCAGCCAGGACCGCTCGATCTCCGGCGTCCGGCCTTCGCGCACCGCCCCGGCGAAGGAGGCCAGCGAATCGCGGAACTGGTGCGAGGCGTCGAGCGTGAACTCCTCTACGTGGTCCTTCTCCTCCAGCCGCAGCAGAGGGCGGTGCTCGGCGGGCGGGGTGAACGCGCGCTCCAGGCTCAGGTGCGCCGCATCGCCCCACAGCGCGTAGCGGGAGCGGTAGGCGTGCTGGAAGCCGAACTCGAGGTCGGCGAAAACCCCGTTCTCCGACACCAGGAGCGCGTGCCCTGCCATGTCCACACCGGTGTCGGTGTCGACCCGCAACGTCGCACCGGCCACCGTCAACCCCTCGCCGAGCATCAGCTGCGCGGCCCGGATCGGGTACACCCCGACGTCGAGCAGGCATCCCGCACCCAGCTCGGGGTCGTAGCGGATGTCCCCGGCGCGCGGCGACGGAACGCCGAAGGCCGAGCTGAAGGTCCGCAACCGGCCCAGCCGTCCGCGCTCGACGAGCTCGCGCACCACCTCGTGCTGCGGATGGTGCTGGAACGCGAAGTTCTCCCGCAGCAGCAGCCCTCGCTCGGCGGCCAGCGCCACCAGTTCACCGGTCTGCTCGGCGGAGATCGTCATCGGCTTCTCGCACAGCACGTGCTTCCCGGCGCGCAGCGCGCGTCGCGCCCACTCGAAGTGCAGCGAGTTCGGCAGTGACAGGTACACCGCGTCGATTGCCGAGGAGTCGATCATCTCCTCGTAGCTCATCGCGGTCCCACCGTGCTCGGCGGCGAAGCGCTCGGCCCTGGCCGGCGCCCGGCTGGCGACCCCGGCGACTCGGGAACCCTCGATCCCGTGCAGCGCGGGGAGCATTCGTCGTTCGGCGATTCCGGAGCAGCCGAGCACGCCCCACGCCACCGGCTGGTTCATCGGTGATCCCTCGCAGACTCCTCGATGCGGCGCAACGCGTGCAGCGTAGGGGATCTTGGTGGTCGGTTGCGGGACGCTCAGGAGGTTCGGCCGCGCCGGGCCAGAAGGACGGCGAAGGCCGGAACGCCCACCAGCGCGGTCATGACGCCCACCGGAACCTCCTGCGGGGCGGCGACGGTGGTGGCCAGGACGTCCACCCACACCAGCAGGATCGCGCCCAGCACGGCCGTGACCGGCAGCAGCGCGCGATGCCGCGGGCCCACCAGCAGCCGCGCGGCCTGCGGCAGGACCAGACCGACGAACCCGATCGCACCGGCCGCCGCGACGAGCGTGGCGGTCAGCAGCGCGGTGGTCACCAGCAGCACGATCCGCAGTCGCGTGACGTGAACGCCCAGCGCCGCGGCCGTGTCCTGCCCCAGCGCGAAGGCGTCCAGCGCCCCGGCCCGCGACAGGCACAGCAGCAGGCAGACCGCGCACACCGCGCCCGAGACCGCCACGTCGTTCCAGCGGGCGCCGGAGAGCGAACCGAGCAGCCAGAACAGCACGCCCCGGGTCTGCTCGGCGTCCGCCGAGGTGATCACGACGAACGACGTCAGGGCCGAGAACAGCTGCGTCCCGGCGACACCGGCCAGCACCACGTGCGTCGTGGTGCCACCGGCCACCGCGCCCAAGGTCATCACCAGCGCGAACGCGACCAGCGCACCGGCGAAGGCGCCCGCGGTCAAACCGATCGCGCCCGCGCCCAACCCGAGGATCACCACCAGCACGGCACCTGTCGAGGCGCCCGCTGACACGCCCAGCAGGAAGGGGTCGGCGAGCGGGTTGCGCAGCAACGACTGCAACACCGCGCCGCACACCCCGAGCCCGGCGCCGCAGATCGCCGCGAGGACCGCGCGCGGCAACCGCAGCTGCCAGACGATGCCCTGCCCGATCCGCGACACGTCGGTCTCGCCCAGACCCAGCCGCGCGCCCACCACGCCGGCCACGTCGGCCACCGACAGCGGAGCCGGACCGAGCGTGACCGCCACGGCGATCGACAGCAGCAGCAGCGGGAGCCCGGCCAGCACGATCAGCGAGGAGGGCAGGCGCCTGGTCCTCACCGCCGCTCCAGCTCGGCCAACCGGTCGGCGAGCCGTTCGATCCCGGTGATCGTGCGCATGCTGATGTTCATCTCGGTGCCGGTCATGCTCATCCACCGGCTCTCGCCGACGGCGGGCAACCGTGACATCGCGGGGTCGGTGCGCAGGAATTCCTGCTTGGCGGCGAGGGAATCGCCTTCGCCGTCGCGGGTGAGGTCACCGAGCACCAGCAGGTCGGGGTCGCGGGCGAGCACGTCCTCCCACGACACCTGCGGCCACATCGAGCGCACGTCGTCGTAGGCGTTGCGCACCCCGAGGGTGCGGGTCATGATCGCCGGAGAGCCGGTCGAGCCTGCCACGTAGGGGGATTCGGTGCGGGCGAACCAGAACAGCACCGAGGTGTCCCGGTGGGCGACGGCCTTGCGCTGGGCGTCAGCCACCCGTTGCCGCAGTTGCGCCACCAGCGCTTCGCCGCGCTGCGGGACGTCGAAGATCGTGGCGATCTCCTGCACCTCGCGGTAGATGTCGTCGAGCTCGACCGGCTCGGCGAGGGGTGCTTCCTCGGGCAGGCAGTTGGAGGGGGAGAGGTAGGTGGGGACTCCGAGCTCGGCGAAGCGCTCCCGCGAGGCCACGCCCTCGTCGGTGAACACCGCCTGGTAGGCGCCCAGCACCACGTCGGGCTCGGTGGCCAGCACTGATTCGAACGACGGGTTGTTGTCGGAAAGCCGCGGCACCCGGGCGTTCTCGGCGGCCAGCGCCGGATCGACCGGATCGGTCCAGGTCGCGGTGCCCACCATCCGGTCCGCCAGTCCCAGGGCCAGCATGATCTCGGTGGTCGACTGGTTGAGGCTCACCGCGCGGCGCGGCGGTTCGGACACCGAGACGTTCGCGTCGCAGTTGGGCAGCGACACCCGAGGCGGAGCCGACTCCGTCGCGGGTGCGTTGCAGGCGGCGAGGGCGGTGGCGCAGAGCAGCATCAAGCCCGTGCGCGTCCAGCGTAAGAACACGTTGTGCGGAAATCCTCACCCCAGGCCCATTCGCGAGACCTGGTCGGCCGATTCCCGGAGCCGGGTGCGGATCCGGGGAGCCGGCAGGTCTTCGGGCTCGGGCTCGACCGGGCGAGCCGCCTTCCCGGATCGAGTGCGATCCAGTGGCTCGGGCTCGTCCGTCACCCCTACCGCTGCGCGTCAGCTCCGGCTTCCGACCGGATTCCCATCGGCCACACGTGGCACGACCGGCTCGCGATCGAGTCTAACCGGCGGGGGTGCGGTCGATCCGGCGGCCGTTGCGACGAATCGCCTCGACCGCCCGAATCGCCCGCACCCCTCACTGTTGACCTGCGACGAGTCCGCGCGGAAATCCACCGTGGACTACTGGTGCGTGCCGCCGTCGACGCGGATCTCGGTGCCGGTGATGAAGGCGCCGTCGTCGGAGGCGAGCATCGCGACCACGCCGGCCACGTGCTCCGGCGGTGCGAAGCCGCTGCCGAGGGCGGGGGAGAGCTTGGTGAACAGGTCCCAGTCGGTGTCGGCGGGCAGTTTGTCCGCGGTGGTCTCGGTGATGCCGCTGCGAATTCCGCCGGGCACCAGCGATACCGCGCGCAGGCCCTGCTTGGCGTACTCCAGGGCGATGGCGTGGGTGAACGACTGGATGCCGCCCTTGCTGGCGGCGTAGGCGGCCATGTAGGGGTGGGCGAAGTTCGCCGAGGTCGAGCTGAAGTTGATCACCACGCCGCTGCCGGTCTCCAGCAGCGCGGGTAACGCCGCGCGGGTGACCAGGAAGGTGCCGGTGAGGTTGACCGCGAGGATCCGGTTCCACAGCTCCAGCGAGCACTCGTGCGTGTGCGCGCTGTGCAGCATCCCCGCCGCGTTGACCAGCACGTCCAGCCCGCCCAGCTGCTCGGCCGCGGCCGGTACCGTCGCGTCGACGGCGTCCTCCTGGGAGATGTCCAGCGGCAGGGTTCCCAGCCGGTCGCAGGTGCCGGCCTCGGCCGCGCGCCGCGAGGTCTCCTTCAGCCCGGTCTCGTCGATGTCGGTGGTCAGCACTCTGGCGCCCTCGTCGAGCAGGCGCAGCACGCTGGCCTGCCCGATCCCCGACGCTCCACCTGTCACGAGCACGCGCTTGCCGTTGAGCCTGTCCATCGCGATCGCGTCCTTCCGCACCCTCGAACGCCCCGACCGGGCCTTCGTGAGGCTCAACGCACGACGCGGCCGGAAGTTGCTCACCAACCGGGGCGGGGCGGTCGATCGTCCGGTGTGGACGAATGTGACGAACGTCGGTCACAGCGGGTGGATCTCGGGCTGGACGCCACACGGAGCGTTAGTTAGGTTAGGCGCACTTAACTCGCTGCGAGGTGTGGAAATGCGCTGGATGCGGACCCTGGGGCTGATCATGGCAGTCCTGCTGGGAATCGCCCTGACCGGCTGCGGCGCGGCCGGTCCCGAGAACGACGAGCCCGCCGCCGGATCGGCGGACGGCCAGTTCCCGGTCACCATCAAGACCGCGTTCGGTGACGTCACCGTTCCGGAGCGTCCCCAGCGGGTCGTCGCGCTGGGATGGGGCGACGCCGAAACCGCGCTGAGCCTCGGGGTGCAGCCCGTCGGTGCCGCCGACTGGCTGCCGGTGGGTGGCGACGGCGTCCCGCCGTGGATCCCCGCCGACAAGCGCTACGCAACACCGCCGAAGATGCTCGGCACCATGGAGGTCGACATGGAGGCCGTCGCGGCGCTCCAGCCCGACCTGATCCTCGACACCCGCGCCAGCGGCGACAAGGAGCGCTACAACCTGCTCAACCGGCTCGGCGTTCCCGTGGTGAGCATCCCGCCGGGCGGGGAGAGCTACCTGACCACCTGGGACCAGCAGCTGGACATGGTGGGCAAGGCACTGGGCAAGTCCGCCGAAGCAGCTCAGCAGAAGGCCGGCCTGGAGGCCAAGTTCCAGCAGGCCGCCGCCGCGCACCCGCAGTTCGCGGGCAAGACCGTGGCCGTCGGCGCCAAGATGGTCGGCTCCTACGGCGCTTACGTCAACGGCGGTTCGCGCCTGGAGTTCATGGAGCGGCTGGGCTTCCGCCAGTCACCGGCCGTGCAGGCGGTCGCCGGGGACAACTTCTTCGTCAGCGTCTCGCCCGAGCGCATGGACCTGTTCAACGCCGACCTGACCGTGATGTTCCCGATCGGCCTGTCCGCCGTCGAGGTCGACAAGGACCAGATGTTCCAGTCGGTGCCGTCGGTCCGCGAACGCCGCGCCGTCGTGCTGCACGACGAGCAGGCCGTGCAGGCGTTCTCGGCGGGCACCGCCGCGGGCATGTCCTACGCGGTCGATAAGGTCGTGCCGTTGATCGCGCAGGCCCAGGCGGGCTGAGCCCGCGCCGCACCGCTGATCAGGAGAACGATTCCGTGCCCTCGTGGGATCCGAGTGAGGCCGAGCAGGTCACCTCCGAAGCGCAACTCCGCGAGGTCGTCGAACCGCCGCACCCGGAGATCGCCGAGAAGGTGGTCTCCGGGATCGACGGCGCCAGCCGCCGGTTCATCGAGCGGTCGCGGTTGTTCTTCGTGGCCACCGCGGGCGAGGACGCGAGGATCGACGTCTCGCCGCGCGGCGACACCACCCGCAGCGTCGTGGTCTTCGACGACGGCAAGACGCTGGCCTACGCCGAACGCCCCGGCAACCGGCGCATGGACGGGCTGCACAACCTGCTGCGGAACCCGCAGGTGGGAATGCTGTTCCTGATCCCCGGCATCAACCACGTGCTGCGGGTCAACGGCACCGCCACCATCGTGCGGTCCGCGCCGTTCATGGCCGACCTCGCGCTCAAGGGCGTGCCCCCGGCGCTGGCCGTGGTCGTCGACGTCGAGGAGCTGTTCGTGCACTGCGGCCGGGCGCTGCTCAAATCCGGGGCCTGGCGGCCCGACACCTGGCCGGAGGGCGAGCAGCCCGGGGTCATGGCGCTCTACGACTCCCAGCAGGCGCTCAAGCCTCGGGTGTGACGCTGCGAGCGGGAACCACCGGGACCGCGAGCAGGGCGAAGCACCCGGCCACCGCGAAGGCGATCGGGTAGCCGGCCACCGCGATGAGGGCTCCCATCACGGGCGGGACCGCCGTGGCCGTGAGGAACTGACCGGTGTTCTGCGCTCCCATGGCCCGTCCGCTCCAGTGCGGGCCCGCGATCTCGGCCACCGCGGTGAACGCCAGGCCGTTGTGGGCCACCGCGATGATCGAGGCGACGATCATGAAGGTCAGCGCCAGGGGAGTGCCGGAGAACGCCGCCAGCCCGCCCATCGCGATCGCCGAACCGAAGGCGAAGTAGCGGATCGGGCGCACCCGGCTGCCGATCCGGTCCGACCAGATTCCCGCGCCGACCCTGCTCAGGGCACTGAGCAGCTGCGTCGTGCCGACCAGGGCGCTGGCCGCGGCGGTGCTCCAGTGCTGGGTCGCGATCAGCCAGACCAGCATGTAGGTCCAGACCGTCTGCTGCGGCACGGTGAGCGCGATCGAGACGCCGTGGATGCGCAGCAGCCTCCGGTCGCCGCGATAGGGGTTCGCGCCATGGCCGGTCCGCCGGGACTCGGCCATCGACGGCCGCGGCGGGTCCACGATCATCGCCGCCACCAGCACCGCCGCCAGCGCGCACACGGCCGCCACGGTCAGCATGGTCACGGCGAGTCCGCGCGCCTCGACGAGGTTGGGCACCAGCACCGAGGTCAGGCCCACACCCAGCGGTTGCGCGGTCTGCCGGATCCCCATCGCCATGCCCCGGCGCTGCGGCGGGAACCAGCCCGAGACGACCCGGCCGCTGGCCGAGTTCGTGCTGGCTCCGCCCGCGCCGCCGAGGAACAGCAGCACCGCCAGCAGCACCAGCGAGTCGGCCAGCGCCGCCGCGCCGGCGCTGATGGCGAGCATGCTCAACCCGATCAGCAGCGACACCCGCTCGCCGATGCGGTCGACGATCGCACCCCAGACGATCAGCGTGCACATGGTCCCGGCCAGCGGTGCGGCGGCGATCAAGCCGGTTTGGGACAACGACAGCCCGCGCTCGAAGTGCAGGTTCGGGATCAGCGCGGGCGGGGCGTTGGTGAACACCGTCGCTGCCAGCTGCGCGAACATCGAGATCGCCAGCATCAGCCAGCGGTTCGGAGCGCGCGTGATCGGCGGAGCGGTCATGGGCCGAACGTTAGACCATTAGCGAAGTTAATGATTCGGGGTCGAGGGGGTGCGCGCCGGGCGCACCCCCTCCGGTCCGTCAGTCCACGGCCATCTCGCCCAGCTCCGACCAGCCGTTCTGGTCGATCTCGGCGTTGATGATGCGCGGGGTTTCCGCCAGGTAGGGCGGGAGCTGAGCGCGGGCGTCGTGGAAGTGCTGCGAGGTGACGTGGGCCGACCCCGCCTCGCCGTCGCGGAACGCCTCCACCAGCACGTACTCGGTCTCGTCTTCGAGGCTGCGGGACCAGTCGAACCACAGGCAGCCCGGCTCGGCGCGGGTCGCCTCGGTGAAGGACCGGGAGATCTCCGGCCACGCCTCCGCGTGCTCCGGTTTGATCCGCCACTTCGCGGTGATGAAGATCATCGTCGTTCCTCCGGGTCAGGGGGTGAGGATCGCGCGACCGCGGATGCGGCCCGCGTCGAGGTCGTCGATGGCGTCCTGGAAGCGCTCCAGCGGGTACTTGCTGGTGTGCAGGCGGACCTTGCCTTGGGCGGCCAGGACCATCAGCTCGCACAGGTCGTTGTACGAACCCACCAGGTTCCCGATGAAGTTGATCTCCGTCGAGATGATGTCGATCGTCGGCACGTTGATGTTCTCGCCGTAGCCGACCACGTGGTAATCGCCGGCGCGGCGCAGCATCCGTACCCCGTCGGAGGTCGCACCGCCCTCGCCGACGAAGTCGATGACCGCCTCCGCGCCGTGCCCGCCGGTGAGCTCCTGGACCTGCTCGACGTGCGTGCCGTCGGCCACCACGCCGTGATCGGCGCCGATGTCGGTGGCCAGCTTCACCGCGTCCGGGTTGCGGTCGAGCACCACCAGCTCGGCCGCCGAGATGGCCTTGAGCACCTGGATTCCGATGTGGCCCAGCCCGCCGGCGCCGACCACCACGCACTTGTCGCCCGGGCGCAGCCTGCGCGCCGCCTTCGCCGCCGCGTGGTATGCGGTCAGCCCGGCATCGGCCAGCGCCGCCACGTCCGACGGCTCCAGCGAGTCGTCGATGCGCACCACGCTGCGCGCCGAGGTCTTGAGGTAGTCGGCGTAGCCGCCCGCGGTGTCGATGCCCGGGAACAGCGACTGCTCGCAGTGCACGTCGTCGCCGAACCGGCAGGCCCGGCACAACCCGCAGGTCGCCAGCGGGTGCACGATCACCTTGTCGCCTTCGGAGACGTTGGTGACCGCACTGCCGACCGCGTGCACCCAGCCCGCGTTCTCGTGCCCGATCGTGTAAGGCAGGGCGACACCCGACTTCTCGGCCCACTGACCTTCGAGGATGTGGATGTCGGTGCGGCACACGCCCGCACCACCGATCTTGACCACCACGTCGTGCGGTCCGGATGCCTCCGGAACCGGGACCTCGGTCAACCGCATCGGCTCGTGGTAGCCGACCACCTGCACTGCTCTCATCCTGCTCGTCCTTCCGAAGTCATGGCCCGCGGCGCCTGATCGGCCGCGGAGCCCGGGTAGCGGGTGCGCAACAGCCCGCGGCAGAAGTGCGAGTTGCCCTCCACCGAGATGCGCGTCGCGCGGGCGAAGCGCAGCCGGAACGGCACCTGCTCCGGCGTGCACGGCCGGCCCTCGTCGTCGACCAGGACCAGCGCGGACGCGGAGTTGTCGAAACCCACCGCCGCGCGCCGATTCAGCAGCGAGCGCGTCGCCGGCTCCTCCGGCAGGTCGGCGACGGTGATCGCGTGCAGGTCGGCCTCGTTCAGCTCCGGCCGGTCCTTGAGCAGCCTGGTCAGCACGCGTTCCATCGCCGCCGCGTGCGCCTTGCGGCGGAACGTCGCGCGCAACTCCTCCAGGTCCTGCTCGGCCTCGCCGGGGAAGGTGCCGCGGTAGCCGGCGTCGGCCGCCAGCCCCGCGTTGATCAGCTCGGAGTCGTGGTGGTCGTCGAGCTCCACCAGCACCCCGGTCACGCCCGGGAGCGCGCGCAGCACGTCCTTGGCGTCCGAGGCCATCAGGTAGGCGAAGTTCGGGGCGCAGAACGACGTCGGCAACCGCAGGTGAGCCTCGACCTCACCGGACTCGCCGACCCGCAGCGAACGCACGAACCCCAGATCGGTGATCGGCTCGTCCAGTTCCGGGTCGATGACCTGGTGCAACGCCTCCCACGCCGAGCTCTCCAGTCCGGCGCCCATCTCAGACGCCCGCCTTCTCGGCCACGCCCAGCCCCGCGGGGACCTCGATGCCGTACATGCGAGCGGCGTTGAGGCCCAGGATCTTGCGCTTCTGCTCTGTGGTCAGCGGGGCGTACTCGGTCATGTCCTGCGGGATCTGGAAGTCCACGAACCGCTCGATCAGCCACTTCGGCGTCCAGATCGCGTAGTCGCTGGAGAACTGGATGCGGTCCTCGTCCAGCCAGTACAGCAACTCGCCGATGATCTGCGCGAAGTAGCGCGGCCGGGAGTGGATGAAGGGCATGGCCACCGCCAGGCCCGCGTGCACGTTGGGCTCCTGCGTGGCGATCCAGCAGAAGTCCTCCAGGCGCGGCAGCCCGCAGTGCTCCACCACGAAGTTCAGGTCGGTGAAGTCGGTGGCGACCTTGTCCACGTCGGCGACGTCGAAGGCGTCGCGGTCCAGCGGCCGGATCGTCGGGCCCTTGTGGATGTGGATGTTGCGAACGCCCAGCTCCTGGCAGGCCTCCAGGTACTTGTAGGTCCACGGGTCGTCGAGCTTGTAGCCGCGCGAATCGCCCTGCCACTCGGCGGTGTAGAGCTTCACGCCCTTGAGGCCGAAGCGCTCGGCGTCGCGGCGCAGCTGGTCCAGCCCCGCCTGCTCGAAGCGCGGGTCCCAGCAGTGGTTGTAGGTCAGCTTGTCCGGGTGCTTCTGCGTCAGTGCGAAGGCCTCCTCGGTCTGTCCGAAACCGTTGCCGTAGAAGGCGCTCAGCAGCGCGGGCTGGAAGATCGCGTGGTCGACGTAGCCGTCGGTGAACAGGTCCCGCATGAGCCGCTCGCCGCCCTGGTAGAGGAAGTCCTCGTAGGGCCAGACCTCGGATTCCGGGCTGAGGTTGCGGTGGTAGTCGTAGAAGCAGTCGATGAACTGCTTGCCGTGGATGTTGCGCTGGTTCTCGGCACGGGCGTCCCAGAGCGCGACGTGTGCGTCAACGATGAAGTAGTTCTCGCCGTCCTTGCTGTACATCTGCTTCCTCCGCTACGTGGCAGCCGTGGCACGTTGGGAGGGAACGCTAAGAGCGGCGGGAGCCTGCTGGGGGACGCTGCGTGTCTCACTTTGAGACAGCGCGATCGGTGATGGCGGCCACGTCCTGCGCTTACCCTGATCCCACCGGCGCAACGACGCGTCCCTTGGAGGTTCGAGATGCACCTGCACCGGAGTGCGCCCGACCCCGCCGCCTGCCCTGCCACCGTCACTCCTCGGTTGCGGGCGTCCTGGCGGCGCAGCGAGCGCTACGGGATCAGCGCGGAGGAGATGCGCCCGGTGTTCACCGGCTCGGTCGACACCGGCTCGCTGCTCTACGAGTGCGGTACCGCGGTGCTGCGCGGGCTGCAGGCCACGCTCGCCAACGAACCGGTCAGCATGATGATCACCGACCCGGAGGGGCTGGTGCTCAGCCGCGTCTGCGAGGACGGCACGATCAACCGCTCGCTGGACCGCGTGCACCTGGCGCCGGGCTTCTACTTCGCCGAGGAGAACGCGGGCACCAACGGCCTCGGCCTGGCGCTGGCCGACCGCGCCCCGTCCCTGGTGCGGGCCGAGGAGCACTTCTGCGCGGGACTGCGCGGCTACACCTGCGCGGCGGCTCCCGTGCTGGACCCGGTCAGCGGTGGCGTGGCGGGCAGCGTCAACCTCACGACCTGGTCGGACTCGGCCTCCGAGCTGCTGCTCGCGCTCGCCCAGTCGGCGGCGGGCAACACCACCGCGCTGATGCTGGCGCGGGGTGCCGGGCGCAGCGCGCACCCGATGCCGCGCGGGGAGGTCTTCCGCGTCTACGCCGACCGGATGCGCGCGCCGGAGGCCTCGGTGCTCACGCCCGGGTGGCGCAGCGTCTTCGCCGAGGCGCGCTCGGCCTTCCGCAACGGCCGCGCCGTCGCCGTGGTCGGCGAACCCGGAACCGGCAAGACCGCGCTGGCCTCGCTGGCCCGCCGGGAACTGCGCCGCGAGCGAGTGCTCAGCGTGCGACCGCCCGCGCCCGACGACGTCGAGGCGTGGCTGGAGCTGTGGGCGCCGGAGCTCGGCAAGGACAGCACCTGCGTGATCATCTCCGGTGTCGACCGGCTGCCCGCCTGGGTGATCAGCGAGCTCGCCGAGCGGTTGGGCGAAGTCCGCGCAGTCGGCGGCATGCAGCCCTACGTGCTCACCGCCGAATCCGCCGAGGCCGTGCCCGAGGAGCTGCGACGGCTGATCGACACCGTCGTCGAGGTGCCCGCGCTGCGGTTCCGGCCTGATGACATCCAGCCGCTGGCCAGGCACTTCGCGCGTCAGCAGCGTCGCCGTGACGTGGACTTCACGGCCTCGGCGGCCCGGACCCTCAACGCCTACGACTGGCCGGAGAACGTCCGCCAGCTGCGCCAGGTCGTCCGCGAAGCCGCCGGCCGTGCGGACCTGATCGACCTCAACCACCTGCCGCCAGAGGTCTTCACCGGCCCGGGAAGGCCGCTGACCAGGCTCGAATCGGTGGAGCGCGACGAGATCATCCGCTGCCTCACCGAACCCGGCACCACCGTCGGCGAGGCGGCCCGCGAGCTCGGCGTCAGCAGGGCCACGATCTACCGCAAGATGGCCCAGTACCGCATCACGGTCCCGGGCCGAGCACCCCGCGCCTGACCGGACCCCGCCCTCGGGAGCTGTGGTCCGGGAGCAGGGCAGGTTTGGTTCGAACCGTCCGTGATCGAAGTCCGTTTCGTCCGGTCGGTTCAGACCAAACCGCCCGCCTCCCGGGGCCGAGGGGACCAGCCACTGGACAGCGGCCGTTCCGTTGAGCAGGCTCGGCGGAGTCGTCACGCCGTGGAAGGGGTTCGAAGCAGCGATGCCGCGCGCAGTCCGGATCGATTCTCCGCAGGCGCTGCGCGTCGTCGCAGCCGAACCCGAGCCGCCCGGCCACGACGAAGCCCTCGTCGAGGTCGCCTGGTCCGGGATCTGCGGTTCCGACCTGGAGGTCTACCACGGCACACGGCCTCCGGAGTTCGTCCGCTACCCCGTCGTCCCCGGCCACGAGTGGTCGGGCACCGTCGTGCGGGCAGGAGCCGACGTGGACCCGGCGCTGGTCGGCCGCAAGGTGGTGGGCGAGGGGTTCCGCAACTGCGGCCGGTGCACGGCCTGCCGGGAAGGCGACACCAGTCTGTGCTCGGCCGCCTACGACGAAACCGGCTTCACCCAGTCCGGCGCGTGGGCCGATCACCTCCGCATCCCCGCCCGACTGCTGCACCCGCTGCCCGATGAGGCCGACCTGCGCGCCGCCGCGCTGCTGGAACCGGCCGCGTGCATGGCCTCGGCGGTGCTCAAGGCCGACGTGCGGGTGGGGGAGAGCGTCGCGGTCATCGGCGGTGGAACCCTCGGCCTGCTCGCCACCCAGCTCTTCGCGGCGGCCGGTGCCGGAAGCCTCGTGGTGGTCGATCCGCGAACCGACCGCGCTGAGGCCGCCAAGGCATGCGGCGCAACGGATTTCCGCACCCCCGACGAGCTCGGCGACGGTTTCGACGTGGTGCTGGAAGCCGCGGGCGCGTCGGGAACCGGGCGGCTCGCGGTGCGCTCCACCCGGCGAGGCGGGCGAACCGTGCTCACCGGCATCGCACCGGAGGAGCACGAACCGCTCACCCCGGCGGAGCTGGTCGGAGCCGCGGTCACCGTGCACACCGTGTTCGGGGCCCCCTCGCGCGCGTGGGCGCACGCGGTCCGCGCCTTCGCTACGGGGCGGCTCGACCCGGCTCCGTTGATCACGCACGAGTACGCGTTGGAGGATGCCGAGCGGGCGCTGCACGCCCTCGCCGACCCGGCGGTGCCCACCGGGAAGGTCCTGCTGCACCCATGACTCGTCGCGGAGGTTCACCGATGCTGGAGCAGATCACCCCTCCGCTGGCCGGGCACGGCGAAGGGCCGGTGTGGTTCGGCCGCTGGCCGGGGCTGCGATGGGTGGACATGCTGGTCGGTGACGTGCTGACCCTCGAGGCCTCCGGTGAGGTCCAACGCCGCCACGTCGGCTCGGTCGCGGCAGCGCTGCGCCCGAGGGAATCCGGTGGCGCGGTGCTGGCGCTGGAACGCGGGTTCGCCTTCGCCGACGACGCGTTGCAGGACATCCAGGTGCTGCCGGAGCTGTGGAGCGGCGCGGACGTCCGGATGAACGAGGGCGGCTGCGGTCCCGACGGCGCGTTCTACTGCGGCTCCATGGCCTATGACGAGACACCCGGCGCCGGAACCCTCTACCGCCTCGACCCGCAAGGCCGCGTCGAACCCGTCGTGCCCGAGGTCAGCATCTCCAACGGTCTCATGTGGACGGAGGACGGGTCGCGGGCCTACTACGCCGACACGCCCACCCAGCGGGTCGACGTGTTCGACTTCGAGGACGGCGAACTGGTCAACAGGCGGCCGTTCGCCCACATCGACCGGGCCGACGGGTCCCCGGACGGACTCACCGTCGACGCCGAAGGCGGCGTCTGGGTCGCCCTCTGGGGTGGTGGCGCGGTCCACCACTACACGCCCGACGGCGCGCTCGCCGGGATCGTCGAGGTCCCCGCACCGAAGGTCACCGCCTGCACCTTCGGCGGCGAGGACCTCGACCGCCTCTACATCACCACCTCGCAGGTCGGCACCGACCTCGAACACCACCCCGGCGCCGGTGCGGTGTTCGCCACCGACCCCGGGGTGCGAGGGCTCCCCGTGCGCACCTACGCGGGGTGACTCCTCCGCCTGCTCAGGCGTGGGGGTCGAAGGCGATGCCCTCGGGCTTGGCGCTCTCCAGGTTGCCGTTGAAGGCCCCGTCGGAGATGGCCAGGCTCGCGCTGCCGTAGTCGGCCGAGGTGAGCTTGTCGCGAAGACCGGTGTCCGGCCAGTTGTCCCAGCTCACCAGAGCGGGGTACTGCCAGGTTCCGTAGTGGTTCTCCGGCTGCTCGTCCGCGCCGGCCAGCCGGAAGCAGTGCGTGCTCGCGCCGTCCTTGTGGTAGACGACCTTGGCGTGGCTGCCGTCCCACTGGACCTCGTTGGCCGGGTAGGTCGAGTAGTCGCCGTGCGCCGAGGTCGAGACGTACTTGGCCTCGTCGTTCTCCACCCACACGATGACGTGTTCGAGGTCGTGGCGGTGTCCGCCGAGCCCGCTGCCGTCCACGGCCTGGTCCTTCTCGAAGTACAGGTCGTAGACGTAGGCGCACCAGCCGTTGTTGCACTTGGAGCGCGAGTAGGAGTTGGTGTTGTCCAGGTCCGACTGGTCGTGGCAGCTGCCGTTGATCGCACCGGTGGTGTCCAGGCCGGGAGCGATGGTGCCGTCCGAACCAATCGCCGGAGTCGGGTAGCAACCGTCCCCGTCGTAGTCGAAGGCGGGCTGCCACTTCGCGTCCGCTTCGGCGGCGCTGGTGGGCAGCGCGGTGGGCGGGTCGGCGGCGGCGATCGCCGGCGGCAGCGCGAGGAGCAGGACCGCGGCTCCCGCGACGCTGGCCGCGAACTTCCCGGCCGGGCGGGCGCGGGGCGTTCCGTCCACAGTGTTCATCAGGCGATCGTTCCTCTCGTCCGAATCCGAAATTGGTTCGATCATAAATCGATTCCGGACCGGAACAGGAGAAAATGATCTGAACAGAACAGGACACGTCGGCGTCTCGCTCGCGGTTTTCCCAGTTTCACCGAATGAGAACGGCGAATTGCCGAAATTGTCTGGGAAGAGTGCGGAAGAACTTCGCTGAGGGAATTCGGGTGACCCCTACAGGAGTGTCGGACCTCGCACTGCGTGCCTGCTGATGAGGTCCCGGTCACGCGGGCTGATCGGATGGGTGTCGTGCGCGTTCGTCCAGGTGTAGGCGTCGTGCTCGGTGAGTCGCACGTGCTCTCCGGTCACGGTCACCGACCACGTGTGCTGCCGGACGCAGCGGCCGTGGCGATTGACGTAGTCGAAAGCGGCCAGATGGCGGGTGAATCCGGTGACGGCGAGTCCGGTTTCCTCGCGGACCTCCCGTTGCAACGCGTCCAGCAGATCGCAGTCGTGCGGTTCGACCTTGCCACCCGGCATTTCCCACACGCCACCGCGGGATTCGTGCCGCGGACGACGCAGCATCAGCGCCTTGCCCGCGCGGATGATGAGCGCGCGGACGGCGTGCTGGCGGATCCCGTCGGCGGCGTCGCGGGCGATGAGTTCGGCGAGTTCTGCACTGTTCATGAGTCGCGGCCCCCTCGATCCGTGCGGCTCACCACCAGTTTGACGCCACAACCCCGAAAACGCTCCCCGGTATCCGAAAGTCGCCACGAGCGATCGCGAGACGCCCTCGGGTTCCGCGAGCGGGAGGGCTAGCGGGAACCTCGCGTCCGTCGGCTACCGCAAACCCGCCGCCTTCGCCGAAGCCTTCCACCGCCACACCGGCCAACAGCCCGGCATCCCCGCAACGGCTGAGCGGTGAACGACCTTCCGGGTGCGGCCTTCCGGAACTCTCGTCCTCGGTGCGTCGTGGCCGGAATACCGCGGTAACCGGGTTCGCGAAGTGCCTGGTGTCGTGTCCTGGGAGGTCGCATCGCTCACGAGCGGGCGTGAGTCGTGCCGCAGGTCGTGTCGGGTGGTGGTGGGGCTGCGTAGGGTCCCGGGTGGTCGTCTTCGGGAGGGAACGCATGGCAGTCGGGCAGGAGTTCACGCGCGCGCAGGACGGCACCTCGCTGGCCTTCCAGGTCGCCGGTGCGGGGCGGCCGCTGGTGCTGCTCGCGGGGCAGGCCAACAACCACCGCTGGTGGGACGGCGTGCGCGAGGACTTCGAGGACGTCCACCGCACCATCACCGTGGACTACCGGGGGACCGGCGCCAGCGGCAAACCCGATGAACCTTGCTCCACAGCGGGTTTCGCCGAAGACGTCATCGCGGTGCTGGACGCGCTCGGCATCGACTCCGCTGACGTCTACGGCACCTCCATGGGCGGTCGCACCGCCCAGTGGCTGGCCATCAACCACCCGGATCGCGTGCGGCGGCTGGTCCTCGGCTGCACCTCACCCGGCGGTCCGCACGCCGTCGAACGCGACGCCGCGGTCCGCCGCGCCCTCGCGCAGCCGGACCGGGCCGCGGCCGAACGGGCGCTGCTGGAGCTGATGTACAGCCCGGAGTGGCTGGCCACGCACGACGGCCCGCGCACCGTTCTCGGCGACCCGGACATGCCGGCGGACGCCCGCCGCCACCACCTCGCCGCCAGCAACGGCCACAACGCCTGGGAGCGGCTGGGCGAGATCGGCTCGCCCACCCTGGTCGTGCACGGCGCCGATGACCGGATGACCCCGGCGAGCAACGCCGAGCTCCTGGCCCAGCGCATCCCCGGTGCCGAAGCGCACGTCCTGCCCGGGCTCCGCCACGCCTACTTCCACGAGAACCGGCCGGTGGCGAGCAAGCTCGTCGGGGACTTCCTCGCCGACTGAGCCGCGCGCCGATCTTCCGCCTGGGGAGGATGGCGCGGGCCTGCGCGAACCCCGCCCGCTAGAATGGTGGACAAAATTGTTATCAATCTCGGGGTAGGGGCAGTGACCACAGCGAAGCGGGACGACGTCGGCCAGGAGGCTCCGGTCGTGAACGCGATCCGCGAGGCCATCACCAGCGGAGACTTCGCCCCGAACCAGCGGTTGGTGGAGGCCGAGCTCTCCGAGCAGTTCGGCGCCAGCCGCGCCGCCGTCCGCAACGCGCTGGTCCAGCTGACCACCGAGGGCCTGGTGGAGCGCATCCAGAACCGGGGTGCTCGGGTGCGCGCGGTGTCGCTGCAGGAAGCCATCGAGATCACCGAGGTCCGGATGGTCGTCGAGGGTCTGTGCGCGGCGCGCGCGGCCGAGCGCGCCTCCGAGCAGGAGCACGGTGAGCTGCGCGAGATCGGCGAGCTGATGCAGCAGGCCGTCGCCGCCGGCGACGTGCTCGGCTACTCCGAGATCAACAAGCGCCTGCACGCCCTGATCCTGCGCATCAGCGGCCAGGAGACGGCGTGCGCGGTGCTCGGGCGGCTGCGCGGCCAGAACGTCCGGCACCAGTTCCGCCTGGCCATGCACCCGGGCCGCCCCTCGGTGTCGCTGCCGCAGCACCTGGCGATCATCGAAGCCATCTGCGCCGGCGACGCCGAAGCCGCTGAGTCGGCGATGCGCACCCACCTGGGCAGTGTCATCGAAGCCCTGCCCGAGGTGGACAAGACCCAGTCGCGCTTCAACGCCCTGTGAGCGCTAGCGCGCGGTGACCCGCTGGGCGAACTCCAGGGCTCGGGTGAAGATCCGCTCGCCGTCGACCGGCCCGCGCCACAGATGTCCGGCGTCGGGCACCAGCTCGCAGTCGACCGGGCGACCGGCGGCGCGCAGCGCGTCGGCGAGCAGTCGGCTCTGCTCCGCGGGAACGGCGTCGTCCGCGGTGCCGTGCGCGAGGTGGAACGGGGGAGCGGCGGCGTGCACGTGCGACACGGGACTGGCCGCTCTCGCCAGATCGGGCACCTGCGAGGCCGCTGCTCCGAGGAGCTGAGCCTCGCGCGAGTCCGGGTCGCCCCGCGAGGGCATCGCGCTCAGATCGTTCGGCCCGTACCAGTCGACCACGCCCACCACCGCGCCCGGAGCCTCCCGGGTGGCGGTGAGGCCGAGCAGCGCGGCGAGGTGCCCGCCCGCGGACTCGCCCCACACCACGATCCGCTCCGCGTCGACCCCCAGATCGGCGGCGCGGTCACGGATCCAGCGGGCTGCGGCGGTCACGTCGTCGAGTTGGGCGGGGAAGACCGCCTCGCCGCTGAGCCGGTAGTCGGCCGAGACGACGGCGAAACCCGCCGCGACGAGCCGCGCGAACGGGCTCGGTGACCAGTCCCGCCAGGTCGGGCAGAACGAGGTCCGCGAGCCGAGCCGCCAGCCTCCACCGTGCAGGAACAGCACCACCGGCGGTCTCCGCACCGGTGGCAGGTGGACGTCTGCCAGCAGCGGGCGGAACCCGTCCGGAGTCGCGTAGGGCACCGCGCGCAGGAGTTCTCCCGACGCGCCCTCGATGGCCGTCGCGGCGGGAAGCGGTTCGGTGCCGGTCATGGTCGCTGCTCGCTCGCTGACGGAGTGCGCCACCGGTGCTCCGGCAGGAACCGGACGTCGTAGCGCTCGCCCACGATGCCGAACCTGTCCGGTTCGGGAACCACCGGTGCGGTCGGCAATCCCGGTTCGTCCGTGGGTGCGCCCAGGTTCTCGAAGAACCGCTCGAAGGTCCCACCCGGCCCGGCCGCCACGCCGACGATGCGGCTGTGGTGGCGTTCGATCCGGTAGGCGTGCGGGCAGTTCTTCGGCACGAACCCGAAATCGCCCGCCGCCAGCAGCTTCTCGTGCTGAGCGCCGCCGGTCTCCTCGACGAAGAGCCGAACGGCGCCGTCGGTGATGAAGAAGGCCTCGTAGGTCTCCGGGTGCGAGTGCGCGGGGATGATGTCGCCCTTCGGGCCTTCGCAGGTGAAGAAGTTGAAGGTGTTCTCGGTCTGCTCGCCGCCGGCGTAGATCGTGAACAGGTCCCCGAACAGGTGCGCGCGGTCGCCCTGCCCCTTCTCGATGAAGTAGGGCTTGCCCGGCTCAGGTGGGATCTGCGAGCGCGTCCGGTGCTGCGTCGCGAACTCGATCGTCATGATCCCTCCACGTTCCAGGTCGGCTACACTGTCAAGGTACCTGACGATCGGCGAGGTGTGAACGACCGGGCGGGAGATCGTGCGATCGTGTACCCCGACCGCTCCCGGAAGCTGAGGATCATGGACGACACCCCGCCGAACGTGCCGCAACTGCTGGCATCGGCCAAGCGCTGGTTCGACGACGCGCTGCACAACAGCATGCGGCACTCCGGCGAGCAGCCGGTCACGGTCGCGCAGGCGGCGGTGTTCGCCAGCCTCGACGCCGCGGGAACCTCCGCCGCCGAACTGGCCCGGCGCATCGGCACTACTCGCCAGTCGGTCCACCAGGCGGTGCACGGGCTGATCGGGATGGGTCTGCTCGAACAGGTCCCCGATCCCACCTCGGCCCGCAACCTGCTGGTCCGCGTCACCGAGGAAGGCGCCCGCGTCCACCGCAAGGCCCTGCGCACCATCGAGGCCATCGAACGCGAGCTCGCCACCCGCATCGGCTACGACGCCGTCACCGCGCTGCGCGCCGCGCTGGACCAGCCCTGGGACACCCCGCCTCTCATCCGATGACCTCAAGAGGGGGAAGTCGACGTCGTCGTCATCCGCGCTGCTGACCAGCATGGATGAGCCGCTGGTCCGCTCGACGGGCGCCGAGCCACCGCGCACTGGGGTCGCGCTCGAACAGCTGACCCAGTTCGGTGCCGCGTCCACCGGAGAACGGGCTGGATCCCCGCCTGACGCGAACGGGCGACTCGAAAGAGGTTCCGAGACCGGCGCTGTGTGGGCACCATGAGAACACACCGCGCCGGGGCGGTCCTGCCGCACTCCCGGCGCAGTTCCCGGAGGAGGCTGGCATGGCCGAGTTCCCACCCATCACGCACGTGGCGATCACCGTGTCCGATCTCGAACGCAGCACCCGCTGGTACCGGGCGCTGTTCGGCTCCGAACCCGTGCTGGACGAGGACGAGACCAGCGGCGGTTTCCACCACACGGTGTTCGCGCTGGCCGACGGACAGCTGTTCGGGCTGCACACCCACCCCGGCGGAGCCAAGGGCGGGGCGTTCGACGAGCACCGCGCCGGACTGGACCACGTGGCCTTCGCCTGCCGCGACCGGGCCGAGCTGGAGAGCTGGTGCCACCGCCTGGACGACCTCGACATCCAGCACGGCGGCATCGTCGACGCCCACTACGGTTCCGGTGTGCAGTTCCGGGACCCCGACCACATCGCACTGGAGTTCTTCGCGCCACCGGCCTGAACCGGTGTTCGCGCGACGGTCTGCAACGCGACATCGAACGCGTCGCCCAGGGGCGGTTTTGGTCCGAACCATCCATGATCAATGACCGAAACGTCAGGTCGGTTCGGACCAAAACCGCCCGCTGCCCGGAGCGTCAGGCCGGCAGAGCGGAGTAGGCGGACGGGTCGCCTACGCGGGTCTCGCTGCGGCGGCCGTCCAGGGAGACCGGGACGTCACCGGCGACGGTCACCCGGTGCATCCTGCGCGCCTGCTCGTCGTAGTCGGCGAGGGCGTAGTGCTGCGTCGCGCGGTTGTCCCAGATCGCCACGTCGCCGGGCTGCCACTGCCAGCGGGCGGTGTTCTCCAGGCTGGTCACCCGGTCCTGCAACAACCGGAACAACGCCTGCGACTCCGGACTGCGCAACCCGACGAACCGCTTCACGAAATGCCCCAGCAGCAAAGCGCGTTCACCGGTCTCCGGGTGCACCCGAACCACCGGGTGCTCGGTCTCGTAGAGGTCGGAGACGAACTCCGCGCGGTGCGTCTGCTCCTTGACGTCCACCCCGCCGGTCCGGGTCTCGTCCACCCGCGCGGCGTAGTCGTAGTCGTTGGTGTGCACCGCCCACAGCTCGTTGACCAGTGCCTTCAGCGGCTCCGGAAGGCCTTCGTAGGCGGCCGCGGTGTTCGCCCACGTGGTGTTGCCGCCGTAGGAGGGCAGCTGCACGGCGCGCAGCACGCTGATCGCGGGCACCCGGTCCACGAAAGTGACGTCGGTGTGCCAGCTGTTGGCCTTCCCGTACTCGGAGTCGATCGGCAGGATGTTGCCGATCGCCCGGCTCGTGGTCGTCGGGTGCGCGAGCGTCAGATCACCCAGCAGCGAGGCGAACTCCTGCTGACCGGTCTCGTCGAGGTGGTGCTGGTCGCGGAAGAACACGACCTTGTTGGCCAGCAGTGCCGAACGGATCTCGGCAACGGTCGACGCGTCGAGGTCGCCGCCCAAGCGCACGCCGTCGATGCGGGCGCCGATGTTGGCCCCCAGCTTGACGACGTCGAGGGCCTTCTTCTGCTGCGGAACAGCGGTCATGACGGTTTCTCCTCCATCAGTGCGGACCCGGCGCGGGACCCTCCCGCGCCCGGAAGAATCAACTGCGCCAGCGCGACAGGCGCCGCTCGACGGCGGTGAGCGCGTGGTTGAACGCGATGCCCAGCAGCGAGATCGTGACGATCCCGGCGTACATCTGCGGGACCTCGAAGTTGTACTGGGCCGCGTTGATCAGGTAGCCGAGACCGGCTTTGGCGCCGACCATCTCGGCGGCGACCAGCACCAGGATCGAGGCGGCCGCGGCCAGTCGGATCCCGGTGAACACCGCGGGCACCGAAGCGGGCAGGACGACCTTGCCGAACACCGCCGCCGAGCCGAACCCCAGCGACCGCGCCGACTTGATCAGCAGCGGGTCCACGGTGCGCACGGCGCTGATGGTGTTGAGCAGGATCGGCCACACGCAGGCGAACACGATCAGCGAGATCTTGGAGGTCTCGCCCAGGCCGAGCAGCAGCACGAACACCGGCAGCAGCGCCAGCGCGGCGGTGTTGCGGAAGACCTCCAACAGCGGTGTGAGCAGCTCGTCGGCCGTGCGGTACCAGCCGATGACCAGCCCCAGGGGCACCGCGATCAGCAGCGCGATGGTGAAACCGGTCAGCGCGCGAGCCAGGCTCGCCGCCAGGTTCTCCCACAGCTGTCCGTCCGCGGCGAGTTCGAACCAGGTCGCGGCCACCCGGCTGGCCGGGGGCAGGAAGATGCTGTCCACCAAACCGATTCGCGGCACCAGCTCCCACACCGCGAGGAACACCAGGATCGCCACCGACGACCGAGCGGCGCGACCGGCCCGCACAGCCGCGTAGCTGGCGGCCTGCCGGGGTGGGGTGAGCGTGTCAGCCAACGCCGATCACCTCCGGCGCGGCGTGCAGCAGCGACCAGATCCGGTGCCGGTACGCGGCGAACTCCGGCCTGAGCAGGGTGTCCTCGCGGCTGGAGCGCTCGGCGATGTCGACCTCGACGGTCTCCCGGATGCGGCCGGGCCGCGAGGTGAGCACCGTGACCGTGCGTCCCAGGTAGACGGCCTCGTCGATGTCGTGGGTGATGAACACGACCGTCTTGCCGGTCCGCTGCCAGATGTCCAGCAGCTGCTCCTGCAGGCGCTCCCGGGTCTGGGCGTCGAGGGCGCCGAACGGCTCGTCCATCAGCAGCACGTCGGGATCGAAGGCGAGGCTGCGCGCGATGGCGACCCGCTGGCGCATCCCGCCGGAGAGCTGGTGCGGGTAGTGCCCGGCGAAGTCGGCGATTCCCACCAGGTCGAGGTGTTCGCGCGCCCGTTCGCGGCGCTGCGCCTTGGACGCGGAGTTGGCCTCCAAGCCGAGTTCGACGTTCGCCTGAGCGGTTCGCCAGGGCAGCAGCGCGTACTGCTGGAACACCACGCCCCGGTTGAGCCCGGGACCGTTGATGGGCTCGCCGCCGATGCGGATCTGCCCGCTGGTGGGGGAGTCGAGCCCGGCGAGCAGGTCCAGCAGGGTGGACTTCCCGGAGCCGCTGGGGCCGACGATGACGGCCAGCTCGCCCGGCTCGATGCGCAGGTCGACCCGGTCGAGGGCGGTGACCTCGGAGTCGCGTCCCCGGAAGGTTCGGGTGACGCCGTCCAGAACGATGTCTGTCATGGTGTGCCTCTTCGTGTCAGGCGAACGGGTTGAACTCGTTGGTGTGGATGCGGGAGACGTCGACAGCGCCGGGCCGGATGACTCCGGAATCGACCAGCCGCTCCAGCCAGAGGGAGAACTCGCGGGCGGCGATGGCCCCGCCGGGTCCTGCGACCCCGCTGGAGCGCCAGTACGCAGCGGTCTTGGTGTCCTCGTTGCGGCCGCGTCGCCGGATGATGTCGGTGAAGCGGGCGACGACCTCCGGGTACGGGCGGGTCTGCGTCCACCGCACCGCCTTCGCGATGCCGGCGACCAGCGCGCGGGTGGTGCTTGGGTTGGCGGCGATGAACTCGTCGCGCAGCACGTAGCACCCCGCGCTGAAGGCCCCCAGCAGCTCGAAATCGGTGAACAGCGGGCGGATCCCGCCGCGCGCCTTGGCCTTCTCCGAGATCGCTCCGGTCATCGTCGACACGTCGAGCTGACCGGAGCGCAGCGCCTGCTCCGAGCTCACCGGCGGTACCACCACCGGTTGCACGTCGCGGATCTCGGAGTCGGAGAAACCGTTGCGGCGCAGGTAGATCCCCAGCACGTCCTGGTGGTGCGCTCCGACGGTGTTCATGCCGACCGTCACGCCGTGCAGGTCGGCCGCTCCGCGCAGCGGGCTCTCGTCGAGCACGAAGTACCCGGCGTTGCTCAGCGCGTCGGACCCGTAGTAGGAGACCACGGCGGTGATCGGTGCGCCTGCGGCGACCAGCCGCAGGATCGAGCCGTTGAACGCGCCGCCGATGTCGACGTCGCCGGTCACGGTGGCCTGGATGTCCTGCGGCCCGCTGGTGGTGTTGCCGATCCACTCCAGGCGCACGTCGCCGAGCAGGCCGAGGTCGGCGGCGAGCTCCGGGAACGTCAACTGACCGGACCACCCCTGGTAGCGGACGTCCGTCGTCTCCCCGCGCGGAGCGGCGGAGGAGGCGGCGCATCCGCTGAGGACTGCGGCGGTGGGCAATGTGGACAGACCGAGGCGTAGGAAGTCGCGGCGTCCCAGGGGACGCCGTGGTGAGGAAGGCACAGTGCGAAGACCCGTCTTCTCGATGAATCGCCGAGGGGGCTCAGGCGCGACGTAGCGCAGTCGCGAAAAGGGGTGAGGTGAGGAGAAGACGCCGCTCGGATCAGTTCAGCGGCGGTGAGGTGTCAGCGACAGCGGGCGCTGGCGACGCGGAGGCAATCCACGTAGCGGCGCTCGACCAGAGCGATGTTCGCTGTCATGCCCTCGATAGAACCAGTGCTCGAACGAGGGTGTCAATCATGGTTCCCGGGCGTCCCGAAGGGCGGGACCCGCTCGCTTGTTGCTGGATCGGCAAAGAACGTTGCTGAATCTCGCGAGGGTTGGGCATGGTGGTCGCTGGAGGTGGTCAGTGATGGAGAACGAGGGCCAGACCAGGTACGACGTGGTCGTCGTCGGGGGTGGCGCAGCCGGGTTGAACGCCGCGCTGATGCTGGGGAGGGCGCGCCGCAGCGTTCTGGTGATCGACGGCGAGCAGCCCCGCAACGCCCCCGCCGCCCACATGCACGGGTTCCTCTCGCGCGACGGCGAGCCGCCCGCCGACCTGCTCGCGGCCGGTCGCCGCGAGATGGCGGGCTACGGGGGAGAGGTCCTTTCCGGACAGGTGGTTTCGGCGCGACGCGAGGGCTCGGGCTTCGTCGTGGAGACGGCAGACGGCAGGCGGGCGAGCGCGCGACGGTTGCTGCTGGCAACCGGGCTGCGCGATGAACTGCCCGACGTGCCGGGGTTGGCGGAGAGGTGGGGCCGCGACGTGCTGCACTGCCCCTACTGCCACGGCTGGGAGTTCCGCGACGAGCCGATCGGCGTGCTGGCGACCAGTCCGATGAGCGTGCACCAGGCCCTGCTGTTCCGGCAGTGGAGCGAGCGGATCACGTTGCTGCTCAACGGATCCGGAGTGCCGTCGGGTGAGGACGCGGAGAAGCTCGCCGCTCGCGGCATCGACGTCGTCGCGGAGCCGGTCGAGGAGCTGGAGGTCGTCGGCGACGAGCTGGCCGGAGTCCGCATGGCGGGCGGGCGAGTGGTTCCGCTGCGGGCGTTGGCGGTGGCTCCGCGCATGGTCGCCCGGTCGGAACCGGCCGCCGGCCTCGGTCTGGAACCCGAGGCGCACCCCAGCGGCGGTGCGCACATCCCCTCCGACGAGAGCGGCCGGACGTCCGTGCCGGGCGTGTGGGTCGCGGGCAACACGACCGACCTGCGCGCCACCGTGATCGTCGCGGCGGCTGCCGGGGCGACCGTCGGGGGAATGATCAACATGGACCTGGTCGAGGAGGAGACCGCCCGCGCCGTGGCGTCCGCGCGGGAGCCCTTCAGCGCGGTGGCGGAGAACCGGACCTGCGAGGTCGCGATGGGCGACAGCCGACACGGAATGACGCTCGACCAGGAGGAGCACATGAGCGCAGCGGAGTGGGACGAGCGCTACGGCAGCCAGGAGTGGCTCTTCAGCGGAGCCGCCAACGACGCCCTCGTTGCCGAGGTCACCGGCATGCCGCCGGGGCAGGCCCTCGACGTCGGCTGCGGTGAGGGTGGCGACGCGATCTGGCTGGCCGAGCAGGGCTGGAAGGTGACCGCGACCGACATCTCACGGGTGGCGGTCGAACGCGGTGCCGCGGTCGCCGCGGAGCGCGCTCCGGAGGTCGCCGCGAACATCGCGTGGGTGCGCGCGGACCTGGCCGCCGAGCACCCACCGGCCCGCTCGTTCGACCTGGTCTCCGCGCAGTACTTCGCGCTGAAGAAGGAACGCGGCGACGAGCCGCTGCGCGCCCTGCTGGCCGCCGTGGCGCTGGGCGGGACGTTGCTCTACGTCGGTCACGACCCCGCCGGGTTCCCGCCCGACACCGAGTTCGACCCGGCCGAGTACGTCATGCCCGCCGACGTCGCCAAGCTCCTGGACGGGGACTGGCAGGTCGAGGTCGACGAAACCCGCCCGCGCACCGGGCCCGGCAAGGAGGAGCACCCGCACGACGTGGTGCTCAGGGCCCGTCGAGTGCGCTGAGGGTCAGGAGGCGCTGCGCAGGCTCACTCCACCGCGCCAGACCTCGGCGACCTCGTGCACCGGGAGGTCCAGGGCATCGCACAGGCCCACCACGGTGCCGAACGCCGGGGTCGGCAGCCGGCCGGATTCGATCTTGCGCAGCGTTTCGGGGGAGATTCCCGCCGCGCGGGCGATCTCGACCGCGTCGCGTCCTGCGCGCGCGTCCCGCAGCATCTTGCCGACGCGCGCGCCGGACTCCACCTGATCAGGGGTGAGAGGAAGCCGTACCACGACTCGAAGGTTACGGTGGTATTTAAATACCTGCAAGTGCTAGGATTGGTATTAAAATACCGACACTGAGAGTCGTAGGAGTACGAGTGATCGAGTTGAAGACGCCGGCCGAGATCGACAAGATGCGCGTCACCGGCGCGTTCGTCGCCGAGATCCTCGCTGAGGTCGGGGACATGGCGAAGGTCGGCGTCAACTTGATGGACCTGGAGCACCACGCGCGCCGCCGGGTCGAGGAGCGCGGCGCCCAGTCCTGCTACTGGGACTACTCGCCGTCCTTCGGCGAGGGGCCGTTCCGCAACGTCATCTGCCTGTCGGTCAACGACGCCGTGCTGCACGGGCTCCCGCACGACTACGTGCTGCGCGACGGTGACGTGCTCACCGCCGACTTCGCGGTGAGCATCGACGGCTGGGTCGCCGACGCCGCCCGCACGGTCATCGTCGGAACCGAGGAGGAAGAGGATCGCAGGCTGGTGCGCTCGACCGAGGAGGCGTTGCGCGCGGCGATCGACGTCGCCAAGCCGGGCAACCGGCTCGGCGACATCTCGGCCGCGATCGAAGCCGTCGCCACCGACTACGGCTACCCGGTCAACACCGAGTTCGGCGGGCACGGTCTCGGTCGCACCATGCACGAGGGGCCGCACGTGGCCAACCGCGGCAAGCCCGGTCGAGGCCTGAAGCTGCAGCCGGGGTTGACCATCGCCATCGAGCCCTGGTTCGCGCGCACCACCGCCCGCATCGTCACCGACCCCGACGGCTGGACCCTGCGCTCGGCCGACGGCTCCAACACGGCCCACTCCGAGCACACCGTGGCGATCACCCCCGACGGTCCTCGGATCCTGACCCTTCCCTGACGTCCACCCGCGGCGGGCGGCGATGACCACCTGTGATGACCTGAGCGGCAAATGGGATGTCCGCGGCTTCCAGCGCGGCTGGAAATCACGGAATTGTCACCGCGAGTGGTGGTCTCGGGTGGTCTCTCGTGCTTGCGGAGAGGTCAACTACTCCGAACGGGTTGCGTGTGATCGCGCGTTGTTCGGGTAGCGTTCAAGATCGTGGCGGGCGTGATCGAATCGACCGGGGGCGGGTGGCCGTGCCCCGGACCGCGCCCGCGCGAAGCGGTGGCCTGATGTACCGGCCGCATCCGTTCAGCTGGGTGCCCGCCGAGGGTGAGCGTCACGCCACCACCGACGCCAAGCCCCGCCACGGCTACCACGGCGTCACCGTGCGAACGCTGTGCTCCAAGAAGGTCACCGCCGACAACTCCGACATCGGCTGGCTGTGGCCCACCTGCCCGTCCTGCAACAGCGGAGCGCACGAACTCGCCGGCGTCCCCGTCGCGGGCGAGGGCGCGGACTGACGACGCCGACCCGGCACGCGGCCGCGCCGGCGTCGGCGCCGACGCTCAGCGCAGCGTGCGGTGGAAGAGCTCCAGCAGGGCCTCCCAGTGACGTTCCGCCCCCGCCTCGTCGTAGGCGGCGGTGTCGGCCTGGGTGTAGCCGTGCAGTGCGCCCTCGTAGACCTCGGTGCGGAACCGGACACCGGCCTCGGTCAGCGCCTCGTCGAGTAGCTGGATCTGCTCCGGCGGCAGGGCGTGGTCCTGATCGGCGTGGCCGAAGTACAGCTCAGCGGTGATCTTCCCGGCGACCAGGTGGGGGCTGTCCTCGGCCTCGGTGGCCAGGTTGCCCCCGTGGAATCCGCCCATCGCCGCCACGCGCTCGGGGTAGGCCCCGGCCGTGCGCAGCGCCATCACCGCGCCCATGCAGTACCCGGTGATCCCGACCGGTTCACCGGTGGTCAGCGGGCTGTCGGCCAGCCATTCCAGGTAGGCGCCGGCGTCGCGCATCGCCAGCTCCGGCGTGAGCTGCTGCATGATCGGGCCGATGGTCTGGAAGATCTCCGGCCGCGCACCCGGGTCGATGAACTCCGGCAGTTCGAACACCGGGGTCCGGCCCGCCCGGTAGAACAGGTTGGGCACCAGCACGGTGAAACCCTCGTCCGCCAGCCGGTCCGCCATGGCGCGGAGGTGCGGCCGCAGCCCGAAGGCGTCCATGTAGAACAGCACCGCGGGATGCTTCCCGCCGCCCTCCGGATGTGTGAGGTACGCATCTGCCACGCCATCCGGCGTGGTGATCTCCACCGAGGTCCCGCGTGCGGCAGTCATGGTGCTGTTCCTCCTCGTGGTTGACGCCGACCCGATCTAAACACTCGTTCACCAGCCGCGACGCACGGGGATCGGGCCCCGGGCGGTATGCCGGATCTGCCCCCGAGCACCCGCGAATCGCCGACGGATCCGTTCGTCCGGAATCCCGCTGAGCGGCCTCCGTCCACACCGGACGGCGTGGGGCGACTGGAATTGTCGAACGCTCTCGGGCACTCTGTGCTGGTCGAACGTCCGAACATGGGAGTCCTGGGGCTTTGAGCGGCGATGAGCTCGATTTAGAGCAGGAGCACCTGACCGAGTTGTACGCCCACGTGGACGCTCTGCGCGCGCAGGCGGCTGCCAGGGTCGAAGCCGGCGGTGATCCCGACACCGTCGCCGTCTGGAAGGCCGAGGTGTCGCGCCTGGACGGGATCGAGCACGGGCTGTGCTTCGGCCGGCTCGACATGAACGACGGGACCAGCGCCTACATCGGCAGGCTCGGCGTGTTCCGAGAATCAGACGACGAGCAGCTGCTGGTCGACTGGCGAGCGCCGCTGGCCCGCGCCTTCTACACGGCCACGGCGGCCGATCCGCAGGGAGTCCGGCGCAGGCGCTGGATCACCACGCGGGGCCGGACCGTGGTGACCGTCGACGACGAGCTGCTGGACTCCGACGGCACCGAGGAGCACCTGGTCGGCGAAGCCGCGCTACTGGCGGCCGTGACCGCCGAGCGCACCGGCCGGATGCGCGAGATCGTCACGACCCTGCAAGCCGAGCAGGACGCCATCATCCGCTCGGCGGAGCGCGGCGTCCTGGTCGTGCAGGGCGGGCCGGGCACCGGCAAGACGGCGGTCGCGCTGCACCGCGTCGCTTACCTGCTCTACACCCACGAGCACCTGCGCAACAGGGGAGTGCTGGTGATCGGGCCGAGCCGGATCTTCCTCGACTACATCGGGCAGGTGCTGCCGGGCCTCGGCGAGAACCGGGTGATCGCCTCCACCATCGCCGAACTCGGCGGTGCCCTCGACGCCGAGTCCGCCGATCCGGACGCCGAGCGCAAGGGATCGGCCCGGATGGCCGAGGAGATCGCCCACGCGATCCGCTCGCGGGTGCGGGTCCCCGACGAACCGGTCGAGGTGACCTTCGAAGAGCAGGTGCTGTCGCTGGACCCGGCGACGTGCCGTCGGGCGGCGGGCAGGGCGCGCGAGGCAGCGCTGCCGCACAACCAGGCGCGACTGGTGTTCCAGAACGAGCTCGTCGGCTCCCTCGTGGGATCGCTCGTCGAGCGGATGGAATCGCTCGTGCTCAGCGAGGACGGTCGTGCCCTGGACGGAGGCAGCGCCGACGGACGGCCGAGCGCGGCCGACCGCAACGCGCTCTCGGCCGCCGGGGTGATCGTCGATCCCGATGACGACGCCCCTCGGGAGATGATCGACTCCGCCGATCGCGACGCGCTGCGCGCCTCGCTGCTGGCCGACGACGGCGTGGTGGGCGCGCTCGACGAGCTGTGGCCGGAGCTGACGCCCGAGCACGTGGTGACCGACCTGATCGGCGGTGGTCCGCGCACCTCGGCCGACGTGCCGCTGCTCGACGAGGCCGCCGCGCTGCTCGGGCACGACGCGGGCAAGGCCGTGTTCGGCCACGTCGTCGTCGATGAGGCGCAGGAGCTTTCGGAGATGCAGTGGCGGATGCTGATGCGCCGCTGCCCCTCCCGGTCGATGACCCTCGTCGGCGATCTCGCTCAGACGGGCAGCCCTTCCGGAGCCAGTTCGTGGGGTCGGATGCTGGCACCGCACGTGGCCGACCGGTGGCGATTGGCCGAGCTGACCGTGAACTACCGGACCCCGTCGGAGATCATGGCCGCGACCGAGGACCTGCTCGCAGGCACCGGTCTGCGGCCGCCGCGCTCGGTCCGGTCCTCCGGCGAGGTTCCGTGGCTGGAGCGGGTTTCCCGCGAATCGCTGGGCGATCTGGTCGGCGAGGTCGTGGCCGAGCACGCGGAGGGTCAGCTCGCCGTGATCGCGCCGCCGGACCTGGTGAGCGAGCTCGCCTCGGTGGTGGGCGTGGGGTTGCCCGTCGACCTGACCGACGCGGTCGTGGTGCTGGAACCGGGCCAGGCCAAGGGGCTGGAGTTCGACTCGGTGCTGATCGTGGAGCCCGCCGCGATCCTCGGGGACGGCGGTTTCGGGCGCAGCGATCTCTACGTGTCGATGACGCGCGCGACCCGGAGGCTGGGTGTGGTCTGCGTGGACTCGGTTCCCGACCCGTTGGCGGGGATGGTCTCCCGCGAGCCCGCGTCGGCGGCGCGCTGAAAAGCGATTCGCATCAGCCGCTTTCGTGGTTGGTGCGTCGGCAGTCCGCACGTCCGCGATCGATGAACGCGGTCAACGCGTCCACAACCGCGTCGGGCTGCTCGTCGGGGATGAAATGCCCGGCATCTGGGATGACGACACCTGACACGTCGTCCGCCCAGGAGCTGATGGACGCGGCCATGTCGGGGATCGAGCCGTGGGAGCTGGAGATTCCCAGGGTCGGGACGGTCAAGCGACCTCGTCCGAGAGCGTCGTGATTCTTGCGCGCCGATTCCGCGGCATCGCGGTAGTAGGCGAGAGACGCTCGGAGACCACCCTCGGCCGCGAGGGCGGCGGCGCAGTGGTCGATCTCGGCGCTGTCGAACGTGTTCGGGGACAGCGCCTTGACCTTCAGGAACCAGTCGACGTAGTCGCGCTCGCGACCGGCGAGCAGCGTCTCGGGAAGATCGGGCACCAGGTGGAACGCGAAGTGCCAGGTCTTCCAGGCGCGGTCGGGATCCGTGGGGATGGCGTCCGGGAGGGTGATGCCGGGGATGCCGGCGTCGAGCAGAGCGACCCCGTGCAGGTGGTCTTCGTGCTTCAGGGCTAGCGAGAAGGCGACCCAAGCCCCGATGTCGTGGGCGACGAGCCAGTGCTTCGGGACGTTGAGCGCGGTCAGCGCGGCCTGGACGCGCGAAGCGACGGTGTGCGTGTCGTAGCTGTCGTGGGGGCGGTCGGAGTGGCCTTGTCCTGGCAGGTCGAATGCGATCACGTGGCATCGCTCGGCAAGGCCCGGCATCACCTTGCGCCAAGCCCGCCAGGTCTGCGGGAATCCGGCGAGCAGGACGACGGCGGGGCCGCTCGGCTGACCGCCTTCCACGGCGTGAAGTCGGATGCCGTCCGCGTCGACCCAGCGGTGGGTGAATCCCGCGAGATCGTGCAGCGGCAACCCGGAGATCGAGTCCTGGTCATGAGAACGGTTCGCGGTGGTCGCAGCGTCGGGCATGTCTCAAGCCTAAACCATCTTGGACCGATTAGTCCAAGATAGGATGGGCAAGGCACAACGGCAGGTACGCGAACGAGGTGCATGCGTGATGGCGGGGAAGAAGCAGTTCGATGTCGACACCGTGCTCGATGCGGCGATGGTCCAGTTCTGGCGAGCCGGGTACGCCGACACCTCCCTCGACGACCTCTCCAGGGCGACCGGGTTGAACCGCAGTTCCCTCTACTCCTCGTTCGGCGACAAGGACTCGCTCTACCTGCGCTGCCTGGATCGCTATGTCACGCGCTACGGGGAAAGGTACGACGAGGCGCTGTCGAGTGCGTCCGAGGACCCGCTGCGGGCGATGCGGGAGTTCTTCGCGGTCACGCTGAAGCGCATCGCCGACCCCGACCTGCCGGACGGATGCCTGGTCGCCCAGACCGCGATGGCGATACCGGTGCTGAGACCTGACGTCGCCGCGCGCGCGAGCGAAGCTCTGGGCCTTCAGCGCGCGCGGCTGCGGACCGCCTTGAGCGCCGGGAAGTTGGCCGACAGCGACGCCGACGACTTCGCCGTTCACATCGCGGCGGTCAACCAGTCGCTGGCCGTGATGAGCAGGGCTGGGGCGAGTCAGCAGCAGCTCCGCACGATCATCGACATCAGCATGAGCGCGCTCTCGCAGGCGTTTCACGCCCGGAGCTAGGGCCTGAGCTCCAAGTTCGTCGGCAGTCCAGACCGAGCAAGTCCTGAGGTGGTTACGCCACCTCAGGAACGGCCCCACGCCCTGTTCACCGAGTCGACGATGTGCTGGTACCCGGTGCAGCGGCAGATGTTGCCGCCCAGCAGTTCCCGGATGTCGGCGTCGGTCGGGTGCTCCTCCGGTTCGGCCGCGGCGAGCGTCGTGAGCAAGCCCGGAGTGCAGAAACCGCACTGCAAGCCGTGGCACTCCTTGAACGCCTGCTGCATCGGGCTCAGGCCGTTCTCCGGCGTGAGGCCCTCGACGGTGGTGATCTCGCAGCCGTCGGCCTGCACCGCGAGGGTGATGCAGGACCGCGCGGGCTCACCGTCGATGAGCACGGTGCACGCGCCGCAGACCCCGTGCTCGCAACCGGCGTGGGTGCCGGTGAGCTCCAGGTCGTCGCGCAGGAAGTCGACCAGCAACCGCCGGGCGGGCACCGGGCGCCGGATCTCGCGGCCGTTGACCGTCAGGGTGACGTCGCAGCTCGCGGTGGGGGTGTCAGGCATGGGGGATCTGCTCCAGAGCTCGCCGGGTGGCCGCGCGCAGGGCGGCGCGGCGGGTTTCGGTGTCGGCGTGCACGTCCTCGGGCGGATCGACCGACGAGGCTGCGGCTGCGGCGGCGTCGTCGATCGACTCCGCGGTGAGCGGGCGGCCCAGCAGCGCCTGCTCGGCTGTGGGGAGGCGTCGAACGGTGCCCGCGACGCCCAGCGCCGCCAGCCGGATCCGGGAGACCTCGGGTCCGTTGAGCTCGACGACGGCCGCGAGTCCGGCTAGGGCGAAATCGCCGGCGCGATGGGTGATCTCGGCGAACCCGTGACGGGCGTGCGGTCGGATCGGCCAGCGGGTTTCGGTGACGATCTCGCCCGGCCGCAGTGCGGTCTGGTACGGGGCCAGGAACAGCTCGGTGGCCGGGATCGCTCGGCGGCCGTCCGGACCGGTGGCCACCACCTCGGCGTCGAGCCCGAGGGCCGCGGCGCAGAGCTCGGCCGCCGGGTCGGCGTGGGCCAGCGAGCCGCCGACGGTGCCGCGGGTGCGGATCTGGTGGTGGCCGACGTGGCGCAGCGCGTCCACCAGCAGCGGGCAGGTCTGGGCGACCAGCGACGAGGTTTCGACCGCGCGCTGGCGGGTGGCGGGCCCGATCACCAGCTCCTCGCCGTCGCGGTGCAGTTCGGCCATGCCGGGCAGTCGGGTGATGTCGACCAGCGTGCTGGGCCGGGCCAGCCGGAAGTTCATCATCGGCAGCAGGCTCTGCCCACCGGCGAGGAGCTTGGCGTCCTCGTCGGCTGCCAGCAGCTCGATCGCGTCGGTGACGGTGCCGGGGCGGACGTAGTCGAACGGCGGCGGCTTCACGAGCGGGCCTCCTCGATCAAGCGGCGCACCACCGTTGGAGTCAACGGTGTCGTGGCGATCCCGGTGACGCCCAGCGGTTCGAGCGCGTTCTCGACCGCCCCGGCGATCGCCGCCGGCGGGCCGATGATGCCGGCCTCACCGGCGCCCTTGGCGCCGAACGGGGTCTCCGGAGCGGGACCGCCCAACTCCTCGACGACCATCTCGGGGATCTCGCGGGCGCTGGGCAGCAGGTATTCCGCGAACGTGGTGGCCAGCGGTTGACCGTCCTCGTAGGGGAGCTGTTCGTAGAGCGTTCCGCCGATGCCCTGCGCGACCCCGCCGTGGATCTGGCCGGCGACGGTCAGCGGGTTGATGACGCGGCCGCAGTCGTGCACCACGGCGTAGCGCACCACCTCGACGACGCCGGTGTCGGCGTCGACGCGGACGACCGCGGCGTGGGTGGCGTTGGTGTAGCCGGCGGCGGCGTTCATCTTGCCGTCGGGACGCGGGACGTGGTCCAGGCCGGGCGGCTCGTAGACGGCGCGCGCCTCCAGACCCGGCTCGACCCCGGGTGGGAGCTCGAAGGTCCGGTTCAGCGCCGACTGGGCCACCTGGGCCCAGGAGACGGCGCTGCCGGGACTGCCCCGGACCTGGAAACGCCCCTCGGTGAGCTCCAGGTCGTCCGGGGACGCCTCCAGGAGGTGTGCGGCGATGTCGGTTCCCTTGCGGCGCAACACCTCTGATGCGCGTTCGATCGCTCCGCCGGCCACGAGCGTGCCGCGGCTGGCCCAGCTGCCGAGGCCGAACGACGCCGTGTCGGTGTCGCCCATGACGACCCGGACCTGCTCGATCGGGATCGACAGCGACTCGGCGACGAGCGTGGCGACCGTGGTGTGCGCGCCCTGGCCCATCGCCGAGATCCCGACGGCCGCGGTGACGCCGCCGTCGGAGTCGAAGCGGACGTCGGCCGAGTCCTGACTGCTCCAGGTTCCGGTGATGGAGAACGTGGTGGAGGCGACGCCCTCGACGTAGGTGGCGTAGCCGACGCCCAGGTGAGTTCCGGGTTCGGCGATGTCGCGTTCCTCGGCCAGCATCCGCTCGCCCAGCTCCACGGCGCGTTCGAAGGCCTCGCGGTGGGTGCCGGACACCAGCCGGGCGCCGGCGGCGGTCTCGTAGGGCAGGTCTTGCGGGGCGAGGATCATCCTGCGCCGCAGCTCCACCGGGTCGATGCCCAGCTCGCGTCCGATCTTGTCCACCAGCCGCTCGATCGCGAAGGTCCCCTCCGGGGCGCCGAAACCCCGGTACCCGCCGGTCGGCGTCTTGTTGGTGACCACGCCCTGCACCGCGATGGCCTGGTGCGGGATCCGGTAGGGCCCGCACAGCGAGCCGACCGCGACCAGGCTCGGCCCGTACCCGGCGGGGAAGATCTCGCCGGATCCGAGGTCGGTGCGCACCCGGCCGCGCAGCGCTGCGATCGTGCCGTCCTCGCGAACGGCCGCCGACAGATCGATCCTGGTGTCGCGGGCGTGGGTGGCGGCGATCAGGTGCTCGTGCCGGTCCTCGATCCACCGGACCGGGCGGCGCAACCGCATCGCCAGCCACGGTACGAGGTATTCCTCCGGGTAGATCTCGTTCTTCTGCCCGAACCCGCCACCGAGGTCCGGCGTGATCACCCGGATGTCGCGCTCGGGCATGCCGAGGACGGTGGCGAGCATGGCGCGCACGACGTAGGCCGCCTGGGTCGAGGTCCACACCGTCAGCCGGTCGTCGCGGAACTCGGCCACCACCCCGCGACCTTCGAGCGGCACCGCCGAGTGGCGGTTCGTGGTGAACGTTCCGCTGACGGTGCGGTACCGCTCGAACGCGGCGTCGACCTCGGCGTCGTCGGGCTCGACCGACAGCAGCAGGTTGTCGTCCCAGTCCGGGTACAGCAGCGCGGCGTCGGGGGAGAGGGCGTCGTCGACGGTGTCCACGGTGGACAGCGGTCGCAGATCCGCGTCGACGAGTTCGGCGGCGTCCTCGGCGAGGTAGCGGTCATCGGCGACCACGACGGCCAGCGGGCAGCCGACGTAGCGGACCCGGTCGCGCGCGAGCGGGAAGTGCTGCACCGCTCGAACCCACGGCATCCGGTCGGGAACCGCGTCGAGGTCCAGGTCCGCTCCGTCGAACACCGCGTGCACACCGGGTGAGGCGAGCGCGGCGGTCTTGTCGACGCCGCGCACCAGGGCGTGCGGGACGTCGCTTCGCACGAACGCGGCCTCCACCATGCCCGGCAGCACGACGTCGGCCACGTAGCGGGCTCGGCCGGTGAGCAGCCTGTCGTCCTCGACGCGTGCTGTGCGAACACCCAGCAGAGTGGGCCGCCCGCCCTGCATCGCCTGCATCAGACCTCCCCAGTGATCCCGCTGGACGGCTCAGTGATGGCCATCACAGCGGTGGATCCACGGTAGCCTGCTGCAGCTCCGGGGACGTGCGCAATCCTCCGGATGGACGGCACCCCGGGAGGCGCGCTCAGCTCAGGGCCTTGGCCAGTCTGCGCAGTCCCTCGGCGATGGTGGCGGGGGCGAAGGTGGTGAACGACAACCGCATCGTCGCGCGGTCGGGTTCGCTCACCTGGAACGCCGCGCCGGGCACGAACGCCACGTCGTGGCCGAGCGCCTCCTGCAGCACCTCGGCGGTGTCGACCTCGCCGGGAAGCCGCACCCACACGAACATCCCGCCCTCGGGTTCGGTGATCTCGGTGCCCGCCGGGGCGATCTCGCGCAGCCCGACCAGCATCGCGTCCCGCCGCTCCCGGTAGGTCTCGCACAGCACGCGCACCCGCGCGTCGAGGTCGGCGGTCGCGAGGTATTCCGCCGCCGCGGCCTGATCGATCGTGGAGGTGTGCAGATCGGCGGCCTGCTTGAGGATCGTGAGCTGCTGCCGCAGCTGCGCGGGCGCGCGCAACCAGCCCACCCGCATGCCCGGTGAGACGATCTTGGAGAAGCTGCCCAGGTAGATCGACCGGTCCGGCACCCGCGCGGACAACGGGCTCAACGGCCGTCCGCTGTAGCGCAGTTCGCCGTAGGGATCGTCCTCGATCAGCCAGAAGTCGTGCCGCGCGGCGATGTCGGCGATCCGGTCGCGCCGCGCCTCGCCGATCGTGCGGCCGGTGGGGTTGGAGAACGTCGGCACCAGGTACAGCAGCGCCGGGCGTTCGCTCGCGGCGATGCGCTCCAGCGCAACGGGATCGATGCCCTCCTCGTCGGAGGGCACGGGCACGATCCGGGCCTGCGCGAGCTGGAAGCACTGCACGGCCGAGAGGTAGACGGGTTCTTCCACCAGCACCACGGCGCCGGGGTCCAGCAGCGCCGAGGCGACCAGGTTCAGGCCCTGCTGGGAGCCGGTGGTGACCAGCAGGTCGTCGCATCCGGTGGGCAGGCCCTGCCGGGTGAGGCGGTCGGCCACGATCTCCCGCAGCGCCGGGTCGCCTTCGGTGGGCGAGTACTGCAGCGCGCGGGCGGCGTCGGGATCGGCGAGCGCCCGCGCGAACGCGGCGCGCAACCCGTCGGTGTCGAACAGCTCCGGGGCGGGAAGCCCGCCGGCGAAGGAGATCACGCCTGGTCGGCGGGTGAGCGCGAGCAGGTCGCGCACCGGTGAACTGGTGACCCCGTCCATACGGGTGGCGCGGGCAAGAGAGGACATGAGAGCTCCTGGAACGACAGGCGATGACGAGAAGCGGGGCGTCGGGCCGCAGTGTTGCCGCTGGCGCGCCTCACGGAACGGCTTCGCTGTTCGAGGAGCCAACCGGGATCGTAAAGCACCGGATCCGGCCGGTCACCCGAATTTGGCGCGGCTCACCCGACGATGAACCCGAATGGAATAGTTGCGTAACGAAACGATTCGATGTGATCCGGAAACCGCCCCGGTGGTGCGACCATGCGGAAAGGCGAGCGATTCTGGAGGACGTTGCAGTGCCACTACCCGTCGAGGTCGGGATCGGTACCCGCACCAGGATCGGCTACTCGTTCGGCTCGCTGGTCACAGGCTCGTTCTCTACCGTGCCCGGTCTGCTCCTTCTGCCGTACCTGACCGACACCTTGGCCGTTCCCAGCGCGGTCGCCGGGGCCATCGTGCTGCTGCCGAAGGTGTGGGACGTGGTGTTCAACCCGATCGCCGGGAGGCTCTCGGACGCGAGCCTGGTGCGCCACGGCAGCCGACGACCGTTCCTGCTCTTCGGCGGACTGGCCGTCGCAGTGCTGTTCGCGTGCATCTTCGCCCACCCCGGCTTCGGTGACACCGCGCTGGACGCCGGCTACGTGATGGTCGTGTACCTGCTGTGCGCCACCGCGTTCGGGCTGTTCCAGGTTCCCTTCAACGCGCTGCCCGCCGAACTCACCGCCTCCTGCGGCGAGCGCACGCGGCTCACCAGCTGGCGGATGGGATTCCTGGCGGTGGCGGTGCTGCTGGCCGGAGGCGGCGCGCCGGGCATCGCCAACGGCATCGGGGGCGTGGCCGGCTACCGGGTGATGGGTGTGGTGATCGGGCTGGTCATTCTGCTCGGGGCGGTGCTGATGGTCCTGGGCATCCGCGACGCGCCGGTCGGCAGGCGACGCCCCGGCGCGCAGGGGTGGCGCGATCTGGTGAGCACGATGCGGCGGTGGCGTTCGTTCCGCCGCTTGGTGCTGGCTTATTCGGTGCAGGCTCTCGGGCTGGCGACGCTGCTGGCCGGGGTCAGCTACGCGTCCCGGTACGTCTTCGGCGATCCGGCGGTGCAGACGTGGCTGTTCGTCGGGTTCGTCCTCCCGGCCCTGGTGACGATGCCGCTGTGGCCGAGGATCGGCGAGCGCCAGGGCAAGCTGTGGGGATTCCGCGCCGCCTGCATCACCTTCGGCGTGGCCTGCGCCGGGTTGTGCGCGGCACTGGTGCTTCCGGTGGGCGTGTCGTTCGTGTTCGTCGCGCTCGCCGGAGTCGGCTACGCGGGCATCCAGGTGTTCCCGCTGGCGATCATGCCGGACCTCATCACCGCCGAGGAAGAACGGACCGGCGAGACCCGCGCGGGCGTGGCAGCTGGTGTGTGGACCGGCGCGGAGACCTTGGGCATGGCCCTCGGCCCGGGGCTTTTCGGGCTGGTGCTCGGAATCGGCGGATACGTGTCCGGTGTGGACGGATCCGTGCCGCAACCGGGCAGCGCGGTGACCGCGATCGTGCTCGGATTCTCGCTGCTGCCGGGCGCGCTGGTGCTGCTGGGACTGCCGCTGCTGCGGCGTGACGTGCTGGAGGGACGATGAGGTCCGCCGACGAAGTCCTCGCCGAGCTGCGCGCGCTTCGCGCCGCCGACGTCCCCACCCACGGCGGGCGCACCCTGGCCTACGTCTACGACAGCGGGCTCGACGGGCTCGATGAGCTCGCGGCCGCGGCGCACGCGCTGGCCTCCAGCGCCAACGGCCTGGACCCGACCGCGTTCCCCAGCCTGCTGCGCATGGAGAACGACCTGGTCGGCGCCGCGTCCCGGCTGCTGGGCGGCACGCAGCGCACGGTCGGCTCGGTGACCTCGGGTGGCACCGAGTCCTGCGTGCTCGCGGTCCTGGCGGCCCGCGAGGGAAACCCCGGCGTCACCGAGCCGAACGTGGTGCTTCCCTCCACCGCGCACGCCGCGTTCCACAAGGCCGCGCACCTGTTCCGGGTCCGTCCCGTGGTGGTGCCGGTCGATCCGACGTCCTTCCGGGCCGACCCGTCGTCGATGGCCGAGGCCATCGACGAGAACACGGTGCTCGTGGTCGCCAGCGCTCCGTCGTACGCGCACGGCGTCCTGGACCCGGTTGCCGAGATCGCCGCGGCCGCAGCCGCGCGCGGAGTGCGGATGCACGTCGACGCCTGCATCGGGGGCTGGGTGCTGCCCCACTTCCGGCGCCTGGGCAAGGCGGTGCCCGAGTTCGGCTTCGCGGTCGAGGGCGTCACCAGCGTGTCGGTCGACCTGCACAAGTACGCGTACTGCCCGAAGGGCACCTCGGTGCTGCTGCACGCCGACGCCGAACTGCGCCGAGGTCACTTCTTCGCCGGGGCCGGGTGGCCCGGGTACACGATGCTGAACTCGACGCTGCAGTCCACGCGTTCCGGCGGCCCGCTGGCCGCGGCCTGGGCGGTGCTGCAGCACCTCGGCGACGACGGGTACCTCGCGCTCGCGCAGGCGTCGCTCGACGCGGTGGAGAAGGTGCGGGCGGAGATCGCAGCCGTCGACGGCGTGCGGCTGCTCGCCGAACCCGACTCCACGCTGCTCGCGCTGACCACCGACGACGGGATCGACCTGTTCACCGTCGCCGACGAGATGAGGACTCGCGGCTGGTACGTGCAACCGCAGTTCGCCCACGAGAACTCGCCCGCGAACCTCCACCTGACGATCACGGCGGCCAACCGGGGCGGCGAGGCCGAATTCGGCGCCGCTCTGCGGGAGTCGGTCGCCGACGCCCGGGCCGCGGGTCCGGTGGAGGTCGACGAGAGCATCGCGGCGTTCCTCGCCGACCTCAACCCGGACGCGCTCTCGCAGGAGGAGTTCGGCGCACTGCTCGCCGCAGCGGGCATGGGTGGTGGGGCGGCCCTGCCCGAACGCATGGCCGAGATCAACGCGATGCTCGCGCTCGCGCGCCCGAAGCTGCGAGAACGCCTCCTGCAGGAGTTCCTCGGCCTGCTCTACCGCCCGTCCTAGTGCTCGAAGTGCGCCCGGCGGAGGTGCTCGACGATCAGGTCGTAGGTCGCGCGCGCCAGGTCGTCACCGCCTCCGAGCTGGTCGTATCCGTGATCGACACCGGGGAGGTCGCGGTGTTCGCGCAGCACCCCGGCGCGACGCAACGCCTCGGCGTAGCGCAGCCCCTCGGCGTTGAGCAGGTCGAGCTCGGTGGTGATCAGCAGCGCCGGTGCTGTGCCCGCCAGATCCGCGCCGTTGTCGCCGTGGGCGGGTGAGGCCAGCGGGTCGAGGCCGAGCGCCTTGTCGGGCAGGTAGGAGTTGTGGAACACCGCGGACATCCACGGTTTCAGGAACGGCGGCTCGGTGCGGTTGCGGGCGCTGAGCTTCTCCTCCGTCGAGGTCACCAGGTCCAGCGCCGGGTAGTGCAGCACCTGCAGGGCCAGGTGCGGGCCACCGGCGTCGCGTGCCTGCCGGGCCACCGCGGTGGCCAGCGAACCACCCGCACTCGCCCCGCCGACGCTGAGCCGCTGCGGATCGACGCCGAGTTCTCCGGCGTGCTCGGCCGCCCAGCGCGTCACCTCGAAGCACGCCTTCGGCGGGATCGGGAACGGGTGCTGCGGCGCGACCGGGTAGTCGACGTTGAGCACCGCGACCCCGGCGTGGGCCGCGAGGTAGCGGCACAGCGGATCGTCCTGCTCGGGATAGCGGATGATGAATCCGCCGCCGTGCAGGTTGATGTGCAGCGGTGGGGCGTCGCCGCTCGGCGGCAGGTACAGCGTCGCGGGCACCACGCCGTAGGGGGTGGGAACCTCGATCCGGCGGGTCGCGCACGCGATGTCGGGGAATCGGCGCTGGCGGCGGAGGTGCGGGGCCAGCGACGTGGCGCGCTGGATCAGCGTGGCGGCGACGCGCGTGACGAGGGGATGGCTGAGCACGGGCATGGCGATCACGGTAGTCACCTGTCCTGCGCGAGGGGAGTGGTCACCACCGGCTCGCCGGATTCGCGGTGTTGTTGTCGGTGTCGCGATCACCTGAGTAACGTCGAGGCGGGGGCACGATGTCCAGGGGGATGCGCACGTGAACATCGACGACGCCGGCCTGACGCTCGCCGACCCGACCGCCTACGCCGACGATCAGCGGCTGCACGCCGCGTTGAGCGCGCTGCGGCGCGAAGATCCGGTGCACCGGGTCGACCCGCTGCCCGAGGTCAACCCGTTCTGGGCCGTGACCAGGCACGCCGACGTGCTCGAGGTCGAGCGGCAGCACGAGACCTTCATCAACGAGCCGCGACCGATCCTGGTGAGCGCGGCGCAGGACCGCTACACCGCCGAGCACGGCCGGATGCTGCGCACCCTGGTCCACATCGACGACCCCGAGCACAAGGCGATGCGGTCGGTCGTGGCCGACTGGTTCCGGCCCCGAGCCCTGCGCGAGATCGAGGTCGACGTCCGGCGCCTGGCCAAGCGCTCCGTGGACAAGATGGCCGAACTGGGCGGTGAGTGCGACTTCGCCCAGCAGATCGCCGTCGACTACCCGCTCTACGTGATCCTCTCGCTGCTGGGCCTGCCGGAGTCGGACTTCCCCCGGATCCTGCAGCTGACGCAGGAGCTGTTCGGCAGCGACGACGCCGAGCTGCGGCGCGGCCGCTCACCGGAAGAGCTGCTGCAGGTCCTGCTGGACTTCTTCGACTACTTCAACCGCATCACCGCTGACCGGCGCGCCAACCCGACCGGCGACCTGGCTTCGACGATCGCCAACGCGCGCATCGACGGAGAGCACCTCTCGGAGGCCGACGCGGCCTCGCAGTACGTCCTCATCGCCACCGCGGGGCACGACACCACCAGCTCCACGATCGCCGGCGGCTTGCAGGCGCTGGTGGCCCACCCGGGCGAGATGAAGCGGCTGCGACGGGATCCGGAGCTGATCCCCTCCGCGGTCGAGGAGATGATCCGCTGGGTCACGCCGGTCAAGGAGTTCATGCGCACGGCGACGACCGACTACGAGCTGGGTGGCAAGCGCATCGAGGCGGGTGAGTCGCTGCTGCTGTGCTATCCCTCGGCGAACCGGGACGAGGCGGTGTTCGACGACCCGTTCCGGTTCGACGTGGGCCGTGATCCGAACCGCCACTTGTCGTTCGGCTTCGGCGCGCACGTCTGCCTGGGCGCGACGCTGGCCCGGATGGAGGCGCGGGCGTTCTTCGCCGAACTGGTTCCTCGCCTGCAGTGGGTGGAGGCTGCGGGGGAACCGGAGTGGAGCGACACCACGTTCGTCGGCGGGCTCAAGCACCTGCCTCTGCGCTACCGCATCACGTGAGTCCGCGCAGGGTGGCAGGTGTGGCGCGCGTGGCCGGATACTGTCATCGGGACGCGTGGCGGCGGCCCCCGCGTTGCGCTGCCCGAGGTGATCACTCTGAGTAGCGAGATGGTGTGAAGTGTTGGCACAGCAAGGTTTTTGATCTGAATGCCGTCCCGTGAACTGCCGTAGTTTTCGGGGCCATGACCCCGAAGACAACGCTGTCCGTAGTCGCAGCCGCCCTGTTGATCGGTGCCGGGATGAGCACCGCGGCGGTGTCCATGGCCGCCCAACCGGAACCCCCGGCGCAGGACGAGGTCGTGGCGATGGTCAACAAGGCCCGGGCCGGGGCGGGGTGCGCCCCGCTCACCGTCGACGGCCGGCTGACCAAGGCCGCCACCGAGCACAGCGCCGACATGGCCCGCCGAGGCTACTTCAGCCACACCACGCCCGACGGCGTCACCTTCGACGAGCGGGTGCGGGCCGCCGGTTACCCCACGCCCGGTGCCGAGAACATCGCCCGCGGCCACACCAGCGCGGACGAGGTCGTCGACGGCTGGCTGAAATCGCGCGGCCACCGCAAGAACATCATGAACTGCGCGCTGCGCACCATCGGAGTCGGCGTCGATCACGACGGCAACTACTGGACCCAGGACTTCGGCCGCTAGCGCCTGTGCGAGCAGCCGGTGATCTCCACGGCCAGCTCTGCCACTGCGAGCAGGTTGCGGACGAAGCGCTGTCGTGGCCTCCGGTGGTGGGATCTGCTGCAGCACGGCGGGTTTGGTCCGGGTGACGGGCGCTCCAGCAGCCGAACCGGGACGAGCCGTTCAGAGTTCGTGGGGCGTGGGGCGGTTTCCCGTGACCACTCCGACGATCACGTACCTGTCGGTTCGGCTGTGCGGTGGCCGGTGCCGGGCGAGCCAGACGGATTCGTCGACGCGCGGTGCGCCGTGCGGGTGCGGGGTCAGGTCCAGCACCAGCAGCTGCCCGAACGGCACGTTCGTGCCGCCGTACTCCGCGGCTTGCGGCACGTGCTCGGCCTCGATGCGGCCGCGCGAGGAGTCGCGGAGCTCGCGCTTGATCTCGGTGACGTAGCGCAGCGATCCGAAGGTGGTGGTCACGTCCGCCCGGCCCATCGCCAGGTCGGTGGCCTCCACCGCCACCAGGCCACCGAGCTGCCCGGTCGCCAGCCACTGGTGGTAGTCGCGCTGCAGGTCCGACTCGCGCGGACGTCGTTCGCCCTCGCGCAGCGGACGCCGGTAGTCGGCCTCCCCGCGGCCCCAGGTCGTCGACGTCAGGTCCGCGCGGCTGAACAGGAAGCGCAGGGTCTGCTCCAGCAGCATCCCGAACGTGGCCCGGACCCGGCCGGTGAACTCCGGGGAGTCGGCGAGCTCTCCCAGCAGCCTCTCCAGCAGCGGGTCGAGGACGGGGTGCGCGGTGCGGGAGCGCGCGATCTCGCTGCTGTGCACCACTCCGTCCAGCAGCCGCAGATCGTCGTCGCACAGGCCTGCGGTCAGCCCGGTCGCGTGGCGTTCCCCGAGCACGCGCACCAGCGCGGGTGCGAGACTGTGGGCGCGGGAGGCCGCAGCATGGCCGTCCTCGTCCTCATCCACGTCCGGCGGGGTCCGGGTGGCGTGCGGCAGGTCCGGGCGGCGATCGGCCCCGGTGCTCTCGATGCGGTCCAGCAGCAGCTGCACCGTGCGCGGCGGCAGCGGCGGGTTCTCGGTGGCCGAAGCCTCCACGACGGTGCGGCGCAGCGCCGCGAGCCGGCTCTGGCTGCGCACGATCGCGTTCTCGATGGTCGGCTCGATCACCACCGCCAAGCCGGGTGCGGTGCGCGCTCCGGGGAGCGGTTGCAGCGACCGGACCTGGGTGTAGGCGTCGAGCACGGCACCGAGGGCCTCCCAGACGTCCATCCAGATCGTCTCGGCCAGCCGCGCCGCCGCCGCGCGCAACAGCAGCACGAGCCGCCGCCACGCGGGCTCGGCGGCGTGCCGAGGTCGCAGCCACCGCGGTTGGTGAGTGCCGCGCAACCAGGCAGAACGCTGGTCCAGCGCGGTGGTGAGCCGATCCGCGGCGTCGGCCAGTCGGTCCTGGTCCTGGGCCGCGAACGCCAGGATCGCGTCGCACGCGGCCGCGTAGGCGCGGGCGTCGTGGCGCGCCTGCTCCGCGGCGTCGACCGTGGCGAACCGCGACCGGGCCGCCGTCAGCGATTCGAGCACGGCGGGCATCTCGGTGGCGGTCAACGCCGTTTGCAGGTCGTCGCAGGCCAGCTCGAACGCCGCGTCGATCGCGGCGGCCTCGTCGTGGCGCAGCCGGTCGAGCGCTTCGCGCAGCGGCGTGGTGATCGCGGGTTCGCCGACCCAGCGGTCCATGGCCGCACCCAGCAGCCGGGGCAGAGTCTCGGTGAACTCCTCCGGCGACGTCGGTGCGAACCCGGTGAGCCTGCCCAGCACCGTGAACGGCGAGACGGCGTCGGCGATCGCCAACCGGACGGCCCCTTCCAGCCGGCTCGCCGCGATCAGCGGATCGCGCTCGACGACCGGGCCGAGATCGTGCAGCAGCGCGTCGTGCAACCGGACGCCGTGCGCCTGGACCACGTCCGGTCCGGCCAGCAGTTCGTCGATGGTCGAGGCCAGCGCCAGCAGGCTGCGCTGCGCCGGGAGACCGTCGATGAACTCCGCCAACGTCCCGCGCCAGCCGGGGGCACCGCGGCCCGCGGCGGCCGTCAAAGCCCTGGCCAGAACCGGGGCCTGCGGTCCAGCCGCCACCGCCCCCGGTGGTCGTTGCGGGCTCACCGGCGCCGATCCGGCGCGGGAGCGCCGGTGGGGTTGTCGCCGCTCCGCGGCCGGGGCGGCACGGTGAGCTCTGCGACCAGCTCGGCCAGCGCGACCTCGGCACCGCGCAACCTCCCCAGCGCCGCGGTCTCCGCCGCCTCGCTGGAGGCCAGCCGCAGCCGTGCGGCGATCTCCGGTTCCGCGGCCTCCGACGCCGTGGCCGACAGGTCGCTGGTGCAGACCGCGCACCGGTGGTCCTCGCGCTCCTCGCGACGCCGCTGCTCGGAGATCGGGGTGTCGCAGCGGGGGCACGAATGCGGTTCCAAGCCGTGGAAGAGCACCCGCGCGACATCCCTCTCGGCGCTGTCGTTGAGCGAACGCTCGTCGGCCTGCCTGCGGTTGCGGGCCGACCGGTGCAGCTGGTCGAGCCGGTCCCACTTGCGTTCCGCCTCGGTGATCCGGCGCCGCAGGTCCGGGGTCGGCGAGTTGCCGCCGGAGGCGAGCAGGCGGGCCACGGCCTGAGCGGGCATCCCGGTGATCGTCGAGAGTCGTTCGTGCATCGGCGAAGGTTGGGTGCTCATCGTCAAAACCCCCTACGCGGCTCGCAGTTCCGCGCGAAGCCGGGCGAGCCGGTCGCGGACCCGCTCGGCGATGGTGGCGATGGGTGCGCCGCGTCGCGTGCTGGCGTACTCGGCTTGCAGGTACTGGCGGTTGCGTAGTTCGTTGCCGCCGCGCCCGTCGGCGAGGTCGAGCACCAGCGTCACGCGGTCGACGTAGTAGCGGAAGACCGGTGCTCGGGCGATGATCGTGCGGGCAACCCGCCTGCCTCGTTCCAGCAGGTAGTAGTCGTGCCGCCTGGTGTGCCCGACCCGGCCGCGTCGGCGGCGCACGATCAGGCCGGCGCTGCGCAGCACCGCCAGCGCGTCGTCGAGCGGTTCGTAGGCGCCGAAGTGGTGGCGCAGCATCGGATACCGGCGCACTTCGGGTTCTTCGGAATCGAGGATCCGGCCCGCCAGTTCGAGCAGGTGCCCGTCCGCGGTCCGCTCGTACTCGTTGAGCAGTTCGTCGGCGAGAAAATCAGGGCTGCGAAGCCAGAAATCGAGCTTCTGCAACCTCGTCTGCCCGGTCACCACACCGACCGCGTCGGCCAGCGCCGGGTCCGGGACCGGGAAGGACAGCTGTTCGGCGGCACCGTCGATCAGCAGCAGCAACCGCACCGCATCCTGTTCCCGGCTCGTCACGGGCGAGTCAAACGTCTCGTCTGGCTGGTCACCCTCAACGTTGCGCACGTTCACCGAGCGTGCGGTCCGGTAGAATGGTTGAGCTGTACTGCGAACCAATGGGAAGTGTCGTTTTCGGAACCAATCGGTGCTCCGAATTCGTGACGTGCGACGACGCAACCCGAATGCATCAATCCCCAGGCTTGTCGCCATCCGATCAGCGCAACGTCGCAACGTTGTGAGCACGACCCGTGCGTGCACGCTATCGAGACCCGATGACCGGCGCAAGCGGTTCTTGACACCGCGAATGCGGTGGGTGTGAATGTTCCCGGGGACCGGGCAAGGGCGCGACGGGGAGCTGATCAGGTGAAGCAGTCCGGATCGACGACGCTGGCGAACCTGGACCTCAACCTGCTCGTGTTCCTGCGCGAACTGCTGCGCGCCCGCAACGTCACCCGGGCCGCCGAGAACATCGGCGTCACCCAGCCCACCGCCAGCGCCGCGCTGGCGAGGCTGCGCAGGCACTTCGACGACGAGCTGCTGGTGCGCAAGCGCGGCGGCTACGTCCTGTCGCCCCTGGCGGTGGAGCTCGACGCGCAGATCGAGCCGCTGTGCGAGGCCACCGAGCGGCTGTTCACCACCGCGCCCTTCGACCCGGCCAGCACCCAGCGCGAGTACAGCCTGCTGATGCCCGACTACGTCCTGGAAGCCGTCGGCGAACCGATCTCGCGGGCGCTGCACCACCAGGCACCGGGCGCGAAGCTGCACATCATGCTCGTCACCGGCCGCCTGCCGACCGACCTGGTGGAGACGCTGCGGCTGATGGACGGCTTGGCCTCCACGCCCAACGCGCGCCTGCGGGTGTCGGGGATGCGCTGCACCGAACTGTTCCGGGACCGCTGGGTGTGCGTCGTGGACGCCGCCACCGTTCCCGCGGGATGGCGCGCGCTGCCGGCCGCGGAGCTGCGCCGACGTCCCTGGGTCGTCCCGCACCACCCCGGCCGCGAATACCCCTCGACCGCGCCGCTGGCTCCGCTGATGGCCTCGTTGCAGCTGGTCCCGGACGTGGCGGTGCGGGTGGACAGCTACCGCGCCACCCCCTACTTCGTGGGCGGCACCGAGCGGGTCGCAGTGGTGCAGGAAAGGCTCGCCCGGCGCCTCGGCGACCGGACCGACCTGCGCATCCTCGACTGCCCCGGCGAGCCCGAACCCATCGTGGAAACCCTGTGGTGGCACGAGAAGCACGAGACCGACCCCGGTCACCGGTGGATGCGCGAGACGGTGCGCGAAGCGGTGCGCGCCACCCCGGTATAGAACGCCTCGATGCCGCGCATCCCGATTTTCAGTTTCCGTTGGCAGCGCGGAACTTCCTACCGTCGGAGCATGAGAATCGTGGTGGCCAGGCTCGACGAGTTCCCGCCCGGCTCGCGCAAGGTCGTCGAGGCCGGACGCCGCTCGATCGGCGTCTTCCGGGTCGGGGACCGGTTCTACGCGCTGAACAACCACTGCCCGCACATGGGCGGCCCGCTGTGCGTCGGCCACACCAAGCCCTGGGTGGTCTCCAGCCAACCCGGCGAGTTCGCGATGCGGGGGGAGGACGCGCTCATTGCCTGCCCCTGGCACGGCTGGGAGTACGAGCTGGCCACCGGCCAGTCCTTCCTCGGCCCCGGCGAACCACCCGTGCGCACCTACGAGGTGCGCCTGGAAACCGCCGACGAACCAGCCGAACCCAAGAACGGCCGGATGCCCGGCCCCTACGTCGCCGAGACGTTCCCGGTCAGTGTCGAGGACGCCTACGTCGTGGTCGACACCAGCCCTCGGAGGTGAACGATGACCAGCACCGTCGCTTCGCAGAGCACGGCCCGCAACCGCGCGGCCCGCACGCTCGTCGACTCCGACATCCACCCGCAGGCGCTGCCGCGCGACATCCTGCCCAGGCTCGATGCCCGCAACCGGCGCCGCTTCGAGATGTTCGGCAGCCGCGTACCCGGACCGCCGGAGATCTACCCCAGGGTCAGCAACGGCGGCTACCGCCTCGACGCCTGGCCGGACGGCGGATTCCCCGGCAACGACCTCTCCCTGATGCAGCAGCAGCTGCTCGACGAGTTCGACATCGACCACGGGGTGCTCATCCCGCTGCAATCGCACAGCTGGGGCGTGGAGGCCCGCGAGTTCGCCGACGCGCTGTGCCGCGCCCTCAACGACTGGATCGTCGAGGAATGGCTCGATCCCGAACCGAGGCTGCGCAGCTCCATCGCCGTCCCGCTGGAATCGCCGGACCTCGCCGCCGAGGAGATCCGCAGGCGCGCGGGCGACCCCAGGTTCGTGCAGGTGCTGCTGTCGACCGGGGGCGAAGCGCTGTTCGGTCGCCGCCGCTACTGGCCGATCTACGCCGCGGCCGTCGAGGCCGGCCTGCCGATCGCCGCGCACACCGGTGGCCTGGAGCAGCACCGAGGTCCGGGCTGGCCGTCGTTCTACCTGGAAGAGCACGTCTGGAACGGCAACACGATGTCCGCGCTGATCACGAGCATGATCTGCGAGGGCGTGTTCGAGGAGTTCCCGACGCTGAAGGTGATCTGCGTCGAAGGCGGCATCGCCTGGCTCGGACCGCTGATGTGGGCGATGGACGAAGCCTGGACGATGCTCCGCGAGGACGTCCCGCACCTGAGCAGACCGCCCTCGGAGCACATCCGCGAGCACTTCTGGTTCACCACGCAGCCCATCGAGGAACCGGCCGATCCCGCCCACCTGGCGACCGCGCTGCGGCACGTCGACATGAACGACCGCATCATGTTCGCCTCCGACTACCCGCACTGGGACTTCGACTCGCCGCGGATGGCTCCCCGGCTGCTGCCCGCGGCGATCCGCGAGCAGGTGATGGGGGACAACGCGTGCCGGCTGTTCGGCCTTCCGCAACGAGCTCAGGAGGCTCGATGAGCGCCCCCGCCCGCACGGCGGTGATCGACACCGACGTGCACTGCGCCCCGGCCGGTTTCGCCGACCTGGAGCCCTACCTGGACGACTACTGGCGCGGCTACCTGCGCGACGGCAGTCAGCGCATCAACCACGCCCAGGGCGGCGCCTACCCGCCGCTGGCCCCGACCACGGCGGCCCCGGCCGCGCGGGAAGCCGGATCCGTTCCGCCGCACGAGGTCTCCGCACTGCGCGCCCAGCTGGACGCGGGAACGGCGATCCTCAACTGCACCACGTCGTTCGGCTGCAACCGCAACCCCTACTACGAGACCGCGCTGACCCGCGCCATCAACGACTGGCTCATCGAGCGCTGGCTCGCCGCCGACGGAGGGCTGCGCGCCAGCATGGTCGTGCCGACGCTGCACACCGAGGCCGCCGTCGCCGAGATCGAGCGCATCGGCGACCACCCGGGCATCGTGCAGGTGCTGCTGCCGGTGCGCGGCGACCAGCCGTGGGGCAACGTCCGCCACCGGCCGCTGCTGCGCGCCGCGGCCGACAAGGGGCTGGTGGTGGGGCTGCACGCGTGGGGGAGGGTCGGCAACGCCATGACCTCCAGCGGGTTCACCCACACCTACCTGGAGGACTACCTCGGCAACTCGCAGAGCGTCGTCCAGGCCCAGCTGGTCAGCCTGCTCGCCGAAGGCGTGTTCGCGCAGCTGCCGGATCTGCGGGTCGCGCTGCTGGAGTGCGGGTTCTCGTGGCTGCCGACGCTGCTGTGGCGCTTCGACAAGGACTGGAAGGGCGTCTGGCGGGAGGTTCCGTGGATCAACCGCCGGTCGGGTGAGGTGATCGCCGACCACGTCCGGCTGACCACCGCGCCCGCGCACCTGCCGCGGGATCCCGTCCAGGTCCGCGAAGCCCTCGACCTGCTGGGCCCGGCGGAGCTGCTGATGCACGCCACGGACCATCCGCACGACCACGGCAGCGGTGGAGAACGCCTCCTGGCGGCGCTGACCGACACCGAGCGCGAGGCGGTGCTGCGCGGCAACGCGGCGCAGTGGTACGGAATCACGTGATGCTCGACGACTTCCGGCCGCACGACCTGCCCACGCCTTCCGGTGCCACGATCCGCGCCCGGGTCGGCGGAGCGGGCCCGCCGGTGCTGCTGCTGCACGGGTGGCCGCAGACCTCGGCGATGTGGCACCGCGTCGCACCCGGGCTGGCCCGCACCCGCACGGTCGTGCTGGCCGACCTGCCCGGCTACGGCGACAGCACCGCCGCCCCGGACGCCGAGGTCGCCTCGTTCGGCAAGCGCGCCATGGCCGCGGACCTCGTCGCGGTGATGGCGGCGCTGGGCCACGAGTCCTTCGCGGTCGTCGGCCATGACAGGGGAGCCCGTTGCGCCTACCGCATGACCCTCGACCACCCGGACGTCGTGACCGCTGTGGCGGTGCTCGACGTCCTGCCCACCGCTGAGGTCTTCGCCCGCGTCGACGCGGCCTTCGCGCTCGGAGCGTGGCACTGGTTCTTCCTCGCCCAGCCCGAGATCCCGGAACGCCTCATCGGCGCCGACCCGGACGCCTTCTTCACCGGATTCCTCCGGCCCGCCGAGGCCTTCGCCGCCGAGGCGCTGGAGAGCTACCGCGCGGCGTGGCGCCGACCCGAGGTCGTGCACGCCATGTGCCAGGACTACCGGGCGGGCGCGAGAATCGACGTCGCCGATGACGAGGACGACCGGGGCGCGACCATCGACTGCCCGGCACTCCTGCTGTGGGGGCGCAGCGGTCCGCTCGGTCGTGACCCGGACCCGCTCGCGGTCTGGCGGAGCCGGGCACCGCAGGTGTCGGGCCGCCGGCTGGACTGCGGCCACCACCTCGCGGAGGAGGCGCCCGAGGAGACCCTCGGCGAGCTCACCCGATTCCTCAGTTCACGCAGGGAATTCCCGCCGCGCTGATCGGTGCCTCCGACGGTTCCTGCTGACGCGCGGTCCCGTCCAGCGCCATCGCGCCGCCGGAGGAGAAGCGCGGGGCGGCCGGCCCGTCGTAGTCCGAGCCGATGATCACCTGGACGCGACCGGAGGACAACGACGAACTGGCCTCCGTCGGCATCGCGCCCATCAGCGAGGCGACCTCCTGCGCGGCCGCTTCCGAGCCCGAGCCGTAGCGGATCACCGACGAGCTGCGCTTGCTGGTGTTGCCGACCGTGCCGACGTCGATACCTTGGGTCTTGAGCTGGTCCTGGACCTTCGAGGCCAGACCGGAGGTGCTGGTCCCGTTGAGCACGTCCACCCGCGCGGCCGCGGCTTGCTGGGAAGCCGAGGTCGGTGGCGGTTCCGGAGTCGGCGAGGCCGGGGCGCTCGGCGGCACGGACGCCGCGCGGACGGCCGCCTTGACCGCGCGCGGATCGATCTTGAGGGCCTCGCCGTCGGGCGTGTCGTAGGCGGCGTCCTCGATCGGGATCGTGTCGAACTTGATGGCACCGCCGGCCAGCCCGCGCAGCCGCTCGGCGAACGACAGCACGTCGGTGTCGTCACCCAGGTCGAGCACGACCGAGTCCTGCACCGAGTTGATCAGCTCCCGCAGCTTGTTCGGGTTGGCCAGCACGCCGCCGGACAGGGCGGTCTGGGTGAGCCCGGCGAGGAAGGCCTGCTGCCGCACCACGCGGTCGAGGTCGCCGCGCGGCAGGCCGTGGCGCTGCCGCACGAACGCCAGGGCCGCCGGGCCGGCGATGGTCTGCTGGCCGGCTTGGAAGTCCGCACCGGAGTAGGTGTCGCTGGTGGCCGAGTTCAGGCACACCGGAACGCCGCCGACCGACTCGGTGATCTTGGCGAAGCCCAGCAGGTTGACCTCGGCGTAGTGGTCGATGGAGGAGCCGGTGAGGTTCTCCACGGTGCGCAGCAGCGTCTTGCGGCCGGCCTCGTTGCCGGCGCGGTCCAGCGCCGCCGGGTCGGTCACGCCGCTCTGCTGCTGACTGGCGATCTCGGTTTCCTTGCCGCGCCCGTACGCCGAGTTGATCTTGTGGTTCCCCTGTCCGGGGATCGACACGTAGGAGTCGCGGGGGAAGGAGAAGCCGACCGCGCTGGTCCCGTCGTTGGGGATGTGCAGCATGATGACCGTGTCGGTCAGCGACGCGTCGTTGGATCCCGCGTGCAGCTCGCGCAGCACCTCCTCGGGCAGCGGATTGCCGTGCGCGTCGGTGCGGCTGTCCATCCCCACCAGCAGGATGTCCACGGCACCGTCCGCACCGCCGCCGTCGGCGACGTCGCTGGTGGCCAGGCCGTTGAGCAGGTGCCGGTAGTTGCTCCAGCCGTAGCCGGTGACCAGCAGGATCACCAGCGACATGATCGTGGCGACGACCCGAGGACCGATCGGCTTGCGGCGCCGACGCGGCGGGAGCGGTCTGGCCGGCTGCCGCCCCCTGGGGCGCCGGGGCGGGACCGGATTCCTGTCGTGTGGCCGTGGCAAGGTTCCTCCGTCGGGTGCGCCACTCTCGGCGCTCGAGCGACTACTCCAGGATTACATCCTGAAACCGCCGTCCGGGCCTGTTGTGATCACCCGATGGCGGCTTATTTCGCCACGGATAGTGATGTTTCCGGCTCAGTCCTCGGTGTCCCCGACGCCCGGGACGTCGGGCAGATCGCTGTACCTGACCCGGTAGACCTGCAGCGAGGTGTCGTAGTACTTCGTGGTCTCGCCCGCCCAGTCCATGCCGATGCGCTGCGCGGTGGCGATCGCGCGCGTGTTGTCCGGCCGGGCCAGCGCGAAGATCTCGTCGATGTCGAAGGTGAACGCCCAGTGCAGCAGGGCGATCGCGGCCTCGGTGGCGTAGCCGTGCCCCCACTCGTCGGGCCGCAGCTGCCAGGTCAGTTCGAGGTCGTGGTCGTAGGGCGGCAGCATGCGCAGCACCAGTCCGCCCACGACCTGGGAGTCCTCGCGGCGGTGCATCGCGAAGCGGCCCGTCGGTGGCACGAGGTTGGGCTGCGACTCGATCCAGGAGTGCACCACGGCGCGCATCGCGGCCAGGTCGGCGACGTTGGAGATCACCGGGGTCAGCCATTCGGTGACCTCGGGGCGGCCGTAGAGGTCCAGCGCGGCCTGCACGTCGGCGTCGTCGGCGGTCCAGTCCCGGACCACGAGCCGTTCGGTGGTCAGCGGAAGTTGCATCGTCTGCCCTCGCCTTCCGCGCAACCGGCGGAACTCGCCGGATCGGGTGATGGGGGAAGCCACCTCGGATTCTATCCGCCCAGCGCACACCCCATACACCCGTTACTGACACCTATCCCTTCAGTGCCGACCGAAATCAATGCTGAGGCGAACAAGAAGAACCCGGCCCCGACGCGCAGAGGGCCGGATTTCAGTGGAAATCCGGTGTCGGGCTTCAGTGGAAATCGGAAGGTGGGTGACCACCACGCGTCTGGACGGTGCTGTCCCTGGAAGACCCCGGTAATGCGCGTACCGCACCTTCGTGGTGAGGGGAGTGGGGATTAGGGCCAGTCGAGGTTTCGGAGGGAGTGGAAGTGGCGGTGTTCGCCGGTTCTGGGGTCGGTGAACTCCAGGGAGCGGGCCAGGAGTCGGAGGGGATCGGTGAAGTCGTTCGGGGACTTCGCGCGGACCTCGGGGTAGAGGTCGTCGCCGACGATCGGCAGGCCCAGGGAGTTGAGGTGGACGCGGAGCTGGTGGGTGCGTCCGGTGCGGGGGTGCAGGCGGTAGCGGGCGAGGCCGTCGCGGCGTTCGAGGAGTTCGACGCGGGTTTCGGCGTTCGGGGTGCCCGGTTCCTCGACGGCGGCCAGCACGCCTCGGTGCTTGATGATCCGGCTGCGGACGGTGCGGGGCAGCGTCAGGTCCGGGTCGTAGCCGGCGATGGCCTCGTAGGTCTTGTCCACCCGCCGGTCGTGGAAGAGGGTTTGGTACGCGCCGCGCAGCGCGGGGTCGACCACGAACAGCACCACGCCCGCCGTGGCGCGGTCCAGGCGGTGCGCGGGGGAGAGGTCCGGCAGGTCCAGCTGCCTGCGCAGGCGGATGAGCGCGGTCTCGGTGATGTGCCCGCCGCGTGGTGTGGTGGCCAGGAAGTGCGGCTTGTCCACGACCAGGATGTCCTCGTCGCGGTGCAGGATCTCCAGCTCGAACGGCACCGGGGTCTCCGGCGCCACGTCGCGGTGGAACCACACGAAACCGCCCGGCCGGTACGGGGAATCCGGTGCCAGTGGACCGTCGTGGGTGACGAACCGGCCGGCGCGCAGCATCCCGTCGATGCGGTCCGCCGCCAGCTTGGGGATCCGCTCGACGAGGAAGTCCCGGACGGTCGCCCACCGCCCGTCGGTGGGCAGGTGCAGCCGGACCGGGTCCAGGCCGTCGCGCTGGGGCAGCGGTGAGCGGAGCTTGCGGCGCATGGTCCGGCCAGCATAACCAGAGGTCACAGGTGCATCTTGAAGCCCTCGCGGGCGAGCACGTCGTCGACGAGCAGCCCGACGGTTCCGGCGAGGTCGTCGAGGGACGCCTGGCAGACCTGGTACTTCGTCGTCCCCACCAGGATCTCCTCGGGCGCGCGCCTCATCCCAGGAGCTTGGCGAAGAACCAGCCGACGCGGCTGACCTTGCGGACCTGCGGGTTGCCCTCGATGCCGTGGATCTCCCACTGCTGGCCGCACTCCGGGCACCGGTACAACCCGATCTGGGTGGGCACCTCGCACGGATGGCCGCGCCGACCTCGTCTCATGGCTCGATCTCACCACATCGGCGCTGCGCGGTGCAGTGAAAAGCACCGCTGAAACGGTGACTTTGTACCTTACGCTCCGCATCGGGGCGCCCGTAGCTTCGGCGGGGTGAACACGACACGAGGCGTTCGAATCAGTCGCGGCACTGGCAGGCCGGGTCCTGACACGCGTGGTTGAGGCCGGGCAGCGGAGGAGTCTCCACCCGGTCCCCGCGGTCGATGGTCAGCGCCGCGATCACCCCACCCGCGGCGCACATGCCCGCCGAGATGTAAAGCGCGGTCGCGAACCCGGGCCCCAGCGGTGCGCCGTCACCGGTGCCGGCCAGCCCGGCGACGACCGGCAGCACCGCCACCGCCAGCAGCCCGGCCAGGCGTGACACCGCGTTGTTGACCCCCGAGGCGACGCCGCCCCGTTCCGGCCCGACCGAGCCCAGCACGGCCGCGGTCAGCGGAGCGACGGTGATCGACAGACCCAGTCCGAACACCAGCACGCCCGGCAGCACCCCGCCCAGGTAGCTCGCACCGGCCTCGGCGCGGGTGAGCAGCCACAACCCGGCCGCGCAGGCGAACGGCCCGACCGTCATCGGCACGCGCGGGCCGGTGCGCTGCGCCAGCGCACCCACCCGGCCCGACAGCAGCAGCATGATGATCGTGATCGGCAGCGTGGCGATGCCTGTCTCCAAGGCCGTGTAGCCCATCGTTTGCTGCAGCTGCAACGACAGCAGGAACAGCGCACCGCTCAGCGCCGCGTAGACCGTCAGGGTCACCAGGTTCGCGCCGGTGAACTGCGAGGACCGCAGCAGCGACAGCGGCAGCAGCGGACTCGGGTGGCGCACTTCCAGCCACGGGAACACCACGAGCGCGGTGACTCCGACCACCGCAGCCGTGGTGGAGGCCGCGTCCCAGCCGGCGGAGGGGACCTCGATCAGCGCGAAGATCGTTCCGGCGAGCCCGACCGTGACGGCCACCGCGCCGCCGATGTCCAGGCGTCCAGTGGCGTTCGGGCCCCGCGTCTCGGGAACGTGGCGCAGCGCCAGCAGCGCGGCCGCGGCGATCGGCACGTTGATGAAGAACACCCACCGCCACGACGCGGCGTCCACGAGCCAGCCGCCCACGAATGGCCCGATCGCCGAGGACACGCCGGTCAACCCGGCCCAGCGGCCGACGGCCTCGCCGCGGTCGTCCGGGTCGATGGAGGCGTTGATCAGCGCCAGGCTGCCCGGGACCAGCAGCGCCCCGCCGACGCCCTGCACCAGCCGCGCCACGATCAGCGCTTCGCCGGTGGGGGCCAGCCCGCAGCCCAGCGAAGCGAGGGTGAACACCACCAGCCCGATCGTGAACACGCGGCGTCGGCCGTAGCGATCGCCCAGCGCACCGCCGAGCAGCAGCAGCGCGCTCAACGTGAGCAGGTAGGCGTCCAGCACCCACTGCAGGACGCGCAGTCCGCCCCCGACGTCGCGGCCGATGGCCGGCAGCGCCACGTTGACCACGGAACCGTCCAGGAACGCCACCCCGGAACCGAGGATCGTGGCCAGCAGGATCCAGCGACCGGAACCGGACCGAAGAGCGACGGCGGTGGACACGCGCCGACGATAGGCCGCTACCCGGCCGTGGGCACGGCCAGGCCCTCGGCGGGCAGCACCGAGGCGATCGCGTCGGGGGAGTAGCGCGCGAGCAGCCCGAGACCCAGCTGCGCGCGACGCACCCGTTCGCGGCCCAGCGCGACGGCGGTGGGGGTGAGGTGGCTGCCGCTGGGGTAGATGTTCGGCGCGTTGCGCAGTCCGAACTTGACGTAGACCGGGGCCGCGACGCGCACGATCTCGGCGATCTCGAAGTGCCGGACGAATCCGCCCATGTCGTCGGGCGCCTCGACGTAGATGTCCAGCGGCAGGTCCGTGGCGGCCCGGATCGCGGCCAGCTGACCGAGGCTGAGATCGGTGGGCACGTTGTAGGTGTCGGCGCCCAGGTCCTCGGCGATGCGCACGGCCGCCGGGTTCGACAGGCCCATCTGGACGCTGATCTTGAACTGCAGGTCGGTGGGCAGGTCGCCGGCCTCGCGCATCGCGGAGGCGACCTTGAGCACGCCCAGGTCGGTGACGAGCACGCTGCGGATGCCGGATTCGGCCGTGCGGCGGATGTCCTCCAGCACGTGCACCAGCTGCTCGGTGCCGCGCGCCTGCGCGGCCACCGGGGCCCCGCCCGAGGACACCGCCATCGCGCTGGTGTCCCAGCCGGCCAGCGGCCGGGCGAACAGGCTCAGCTCGACCGACCGCCCGGCGGCGGTGGAGGCCATGGCGGCGAGTTCGTCGTCGGTGAGCAGCATGCCGCCGCTGCCTTGGGAGATCCGGTGCACCAGCACGCCGCGGGCGTCGGCCTCGGCCAGCACCGCGTCGAGCACATCGGGGCCTTCGGTGCTGGGGATCTCCACCCGGTACTGGGCGCCGTCGGGGAATCTCTTGTCGCTGGTGACCGCGGTGTCGTCGGTGGGCAGACCCAGGGATCGCAGGAAGTCACGTGTCTGGCGCACCAGTGAAATCTCCGTTCGATATTCCGAACAACGTTCGTAAAATCGTATGGTCGGAATGAAGCGAAGGTCAATACGCCGTCGAAATCAGGTACGATGTTCGAAATACCGGTCAACTAGGGGTTGGCCTCGAAGCGGAAGGAGCGCCAGCGTTGGCACGAGCGGTACCGGCCGTGGAACGGGCATTCGACGTCCTCGAACTGTTCCTGGAGGCCGACGAACTCAGCGCGCCGGAGATCACCGCGCAGCTCGGGCTGCCGCGCACCACGGTGCACGAGCTGGTCGGCACGCTCAACGAGCGCGGCTATCTGATGCCCACCGGGCGCGCCACCAACAAGTACCGGCTGGGCGTGCGCAGCTTCCAGCTGGGGTCGGCCTACGCCGAGCGGCTGGACCTGGCCCGGGAGGGGCAGCTGGTCGCGGAGGAGATCGCCGAGCGCTGCCAGGAGACCGTCCACGTGGGCGTGCGCGAAGGCGCCGACGTCCTCTACGTCTCCAAGGTGGACAGCAGCCACCCGGTGCGGATGGTCTCCGCCGTCGGGCGCAGGCTCCCGGCGCACTGCACGGCGCTGGGCAAGACGCTGCTGGCGTCGCTGCCCCGCGCCGAGGTCGACGAGATCTACAGCGGCCACAAGCTCGACGCGATGACCGAGCACAGCATCACCAACCGCAAGGCGCTGCGCAAAGAGCTCGACGAGATCGCCGAGGACGGCGTGGCCCGCGAGTACTGCGAGTCCAACGAGTCCGTGGCGTGCGTGGCCGCGCCGGTGCGCGACACCAGCGGTGAGGTCGTCGCGGCCATGAGCATCTCGGTGCCGATCCTGCGCTGGAACGACGAGACTGAGGCCGCGCTGCGCGACCTCGTCCGGGACGGTGCCGCCGCGCTGTCCGAAAGGCTCGGCCACACCGCCTGACGGAGTGCGCGGAGCACGAAGCCGAGGTGGTACTCCTGCTCGCGGGAGGACCACCTCGGCTTCCGCGTCTCCGATGCGTTGCGCAGCCGAGCTGGGATCAGCGCCGGACGATGACCACCGGGCACTTCGAGTGCAGCGCGGAGCGCTGGCTCACCGATCCCAGCAGCGCGCCGTAGAAGCTGCCGTGGCCCCTGCTTCCCACGACCAGCAGGTCGGCGTCGGCGGAGGCGTCGATGAGGGCCTGCGCTGCGTGGCCGTGCACCAGCTCGCGCTCGATGGTCACCTCCGGCGTGGCCTGCTTGAACTCCGCGACGGTGTCGTCCAGGCATTGCCGGGCGGAGTCCTCGAAGTCGTCGGGCGGCATCGGACCGCCTTCCCAGGAGTAGAACGCGGGGAACTCCCAGGCGCTGATCGCGCGCACCGTGGAACCGGTGAGCTTGGCCTGTTCGAGCGCCCAGCGCATCGCGCACTTCGAGGGTTCCGATCCGTCCACGCCGACGACGATCCTGCCGTGCTCCGTCATGACGACCTCCCGCGTTGGCCCTGTCTCCATGGAAGTACGGGAGACTGATCCGCGTCCAGTCCGACGCTGTTCACGCGGCGTGTCGGCCCCGCCATCCCCGCACCGGTTAACACGAACGGGTTTAGGGGATGGGAATCCGTTGAGATCGTCGATCTCGGTCGGTTACCGATGAGGCGCATCCCCGCGCCAACCACCGACGAGGAGCGACATGACCTCCAGCCAGACCGGGCGATACCTGGTCCTGCTCGAAGACGACTCGACCATCATCGGCACCCGAGAGGTGACCCGCTTAACCGGGATCCGCTGCGCCAACACCGCCGACGCGGCGGGCGCGGCACCGGGCGAACTGTTCAGCGGTGCCGGCGGAATCGTGCTGCACCAGCTCGGCATCGCCCTGATCGACGCCGACGAGGAGCAGTTCGCCAACCTGCAGCGGGCGGCGGGTGAGACCGGCCCGATCGCCGGGATCGAGGCCGAGCGCAGAGTTTTCGCCATCGGCGAGCCGACGCCACCGCCGGAAGGCGAGTTCACCTGGGGACTTCAGGCGGTGCGCGCCGACGCCGCCGCGGCGACCGGAGCCGGAGTGCGGGTGGCCGTGCTCGACACCGGTCTGGACGAGCAGCACCCCGACTTCGCCGGCCGCGACATCGTCACCGGTGCCTTCGTCGAGGGCCAGAGCGCCCACGACGGTCACGGTCACGGCGCCCACGTCATCGGAACCGCGTGCGGACCGCGCACCTCGCAGGCCGGACCCGGCTACGGCATCGCGCACGAGGCCAGCATCTACGCGGGCAAGGTCCTCGGCGACGACGGATCGGGCTCGGACAGCGGGATCCTGTCCGGCGTCGAGTGGGCGATCTCCAACAGCTGCTCGATCGTGTCCATGTCGCTGGGCTCGCCCACCGAACCCGGTGCGCCGTACTCGGAGGCGTTCGAGCGCGTCGCGCGTCGCGCGCTGGAGCGCGGGACGCTGATCATCGCCGCCGCCGGCAACGAGAGCCAGCGCTCGGCGGGCATCATCGCCCCGGTCGGTCACCCGGCCAACTGCCCGTCGGTGATGGCGGTGGGAGCGGTGGACTCGCAGATGCAGATCGCCGACTTCTCGTGCGGCACCGTCGACCAGGTCGGGCAGGTCGACCTGGCCGCACCCGGGGTGGACGTCTACTCCAGCTGGCCCGGCGCCGAGCACTACCGCAAGCTCAGCGGCACCAGCATGGCCACCCCGCACGTCTCCGGCATCGCCGCGCTGCACGCGCAGCAGTCGCCGGATCGCGCGCGTGCGCTGTGGACGCGGTTGACGCAGTCGGCCCGCCGGTTGCCGCTTCCGGCCACCGACGTCGGCGCCGGGCTCGTGCAGGCGCCCTGACCAGGTGAGGTCGGGCGCCGTCAGCGCTCGCCGTTCAGCTCGTCCTCGATCGCCCGTGCCGCCGCCCGCGTGCAGTTGCCGAGGTCTTCGGCCGCGGCGGCGGCCTGGTCGAGCGCCACGTGCACCTCGGGCGGTTCGGAACCGCCACCGCCGCTGTCGGCCGCGAGCAGGTCGAGCTGCCGGGCCAGGCGGGCGCTGGCCGCGCTGAGGTCCAGCAGCGCATCCCGCGCCCTCGCCGCCTCCGCCGGGGTCCCCGCGATCGCGCGGGTCCCCTCGTGCAAGCGCTGACCAGCGACGGTGACCATGTCCGCGGTAGCGCTGACGTCCTGCCAACTCGTGGATCGTGCGTTCATCATCGGGCTCCCCGGTGTCGAACAGGCAGGCGGCGAATACCGGCCCGGTGCCTTGCCCGGGCAACCCTCGACTACCCGCGAAACCGGGAGGTCACGCCTCCGCGCACCGCCCGCGAGGCCAGCACCACACCGGCCGCACGCGCGGCGACCGCCCACCGGCGCGAGACGGGCACGGCGATGCGCCTGGCGAACACGTCGTAGCCGGAAGCGACCACGTGGTCGAGGATCTCCCCGTAGAGCACCGCCGCCGTGCGCACGCAGGGACGCGAGTCCGGCGCGAGCAGCCCGATCCCCGGCTCGGCGGCCCGGTAGTGCGCCCGGGTCCGCGCCACCTGGTCGGCCAGCGCGCGCCGCACCGGCCCGTCAGCGCGCCCCCGTGCGCGGCACCGCAGCAGCCGCTCCCGGTCCACGCCGAACACCGCCAACTCGTCGGCGGGGAGGTAGACCCGCCCCCGGTCCAGGTCCTCGCCGACGTCGCGCAGGAAGTTCGTCAGCTGGAACGCCACGCCCAGTGCGGCGGCGGCAGCGCGCGCCTCGGCCGGTGGACCGACCGTGCCCAGCACCGGCAGCAGCTGCAGGCCGATGACCGCGGCCGAGCCGTGGATGTAGTTCTCCAGGTCGGTGCGGGTGGGGTAGGAGGTGACGGTGAGGTCCATCCGCATCGAGGCCAGGAAGTCCTCGAACAACACCGGATCGACCTGGTGGCGCTCCACGGTGTCGACCAGCGCGGCCAACACCGGGTGCTCGCTGGTCCCCGACTTCAGCGCCGCGCGCAGCCGCTCCTCCAGCTGGTCGAGCCGTTCGGCCCGCAGCTCGGGGGAGTCCTCGCCCAGCTCGTCGACGATGTCGTCGACCCAGCGCGCGAAACCGTAGAGCGCGTGCACCGCGGGCCGCCGATCCGGCGGCAGCAGGCGGGTCGCGAGGAAGTAGGTGCGCCCGTGCTCGGCGTTGAGAGCCCTCGAGCGCAGGTAGGCGGGGCGCAGGGCGGGCGGCACGCCAGCGGAGTCGAGTTCACGGCGTGCTCCCACCGCCGACCAGGCACCCGCGTCCATGCGCTGAATCTCAGCACACCCCACCCGGCCCGGTGCCGTCGGTGGCGCTGCTCGGTGAACCCGGTCACGTGCGGGGACCGCCGGGCACGACCCGCATCCACAGCAGGTGCGCCCGGCGGCTTTTCACACGCGGAATCCCCTCTAGCTCCCGCGCGCCCGTGGGCGGAGAACCAGGCTGCCCACGTGATCGGGACCGATCTGCTGCGGGGTCATGACGCAAGATCGCGGATCTTTTTCGTCCGCGCCCGCGACCTGCGGCGTTGCTCCTGCCACCACGGGTGGGGTGGTGCTCAGGACGCCCTGCGGGACCCCTGCCCGGCTTCGGCGACGGCCTGTTCGAGCTCGGCGCGCTTCATCTTCGACCGGCCCTTGATGCCCAGCTGCTTGGCGCGGTCGTCGAGCTCGGCCTTGGTGAGCTCCGAGAGGTCCTCGGACGGCGCGGGCTTGCGGCCCTTGCGGGCCTCGTCGACGCTGCGGCGCAGCGCCTCGGTGAGGTCGATGACGTCGGTGGGCTGCGGCGGAGCCTCGGCCGCCTGCACCTCGCCGCCGCGCGCCTTCTCGGCCAGCAGCTCCTCGACCCGTTCGGTGTAGGTGTCGGAGTACTCCTCGGGCTGCCACTCGCCGCTCATCGACTCGATGATGGTGGTGGCCATCTGGATTTCCTTGTCCGTGGGCTTGGACTGCTCGGGCTGATCGCCCACCAGATCGGCCGGGTCGCGGATCTCGTCGGCGAAGTACAGCGTGTTGAGCGCCAGCACGTCGGCGTCGGCGCGCACCGCCGTGAGGTACTGCTTGCCGCGCAGCACGAACGTGGCGATCCCGGCCTGCCCGGTCTGCTCCATGGCCCGGCGCAGCAGGTTGTACGGCCGGTAGTGCTCCTTGGAGTTGGGCGCCAGCCAGTAGGTCTTCTGGAAGTGCACCGGGTCGATCTCTCCGAGATCGACGAACGTGCTGATGTCGATGGTGCGCGAACGTCCCGGCGCGATCTCGTCGAGTTCGGACTGCTCGACGGTGATGATCCCGTCGCCGTGCTCGCGCCCCTTGACGATGTCGTTGTAGCCGACCTCGTCGCCGGTGGTCTCGTTGACCCGCTTGTAGCGGATCCGGTCGGTGGTCCCGCGCTGGTACTGGTGGAACTGGATCGTGTGGTCCTCGGTCGCCGCGTACAGCCCGACCGGAATGGTCACCAGGCCGAAGTTGATCGACCCGGTCCAGATCTTGCGCGGCATGGTGTGCCTCCCATCGCCCGGCGCCTGCTTCCACGATGAGGTGGCGGCCGCAAGATCGCAGTGCTCAGCGCACCAGGCGGTGGGTGCCGTCCGGGAGCCTGCGGGTGCGGCCGCGGCGAGCGAGCATCTCCAGCAAGGGAACCGCGACCCGGCGCGTGGTGTCCAGTGCTCGCTTGGCCTCGCTGAGGGTGAAGGGCTCGGCCAGCTCCGCCAGCCGGGGCAGCGCCGTGCGCTCGGCGTCGGGCAGCAGCGCCAGGCCCGGGCCCAGCCGCAGCAGTGCGCCGGTGCGCTCGGCGGCGGCGAGCTCGCGGTCCCCGATGCCGAGCTCGGCCAGCTCCTCGGCGGTGGGCGCGCGGAACGGGTGCTCGCGCAGTCCGCTGCGGACCGCTTCCACGGCGCGCGCGACCCGGTCGGGCAGGGCGGTGGCGCCGTCGCTGAGGCGGCCGGCCGCCAGGTGCAGGTCCGCTTCGGCGGCGATGCCGGGCAGCAGCGCCGGATCCGGCAGGTCCAGCGCGCGGGCGGCGGCGCCGGAGGGCATGCCCTCGTGCAGCGGGTGCGCTCGCCGGTGCTCGGCGAACACCTCGCGCAGCCTGGCGGCGAGCTCGGCGCGGTGCTGCTCGGAGATCAGCCACGGACCCGCCGTCGGCGGGGTGGCGCCCATCGCGGCCAGTTCGTCCGCCCGCGCGATCCCGCGCCGTCGCAGCTCGTCGGCCCAGTCCGGGGTTCCGCGCATGCCGGAGAGGACTTCGGCGCGCAGCCGGGCGGCACCGCGGCGGCGCAGCGGGGGAGGTCGCACGTCGAGGATGGTGACCCCGCCGCGGACCTGGTGCCCGCCGGGGTCGCGCAGCAGCGCGCGATCGCCGATCCGCAGCGGCAGCGCCTCCCGCAGCGCCAGCCGGGCGGTGTCGGTGCCCAGCGGGCGGACCCGCGCGGGTACGGCGGCGGAACCGATGTGCAGCACCAGCTCTCGCGGCACGTCCCCCGAGGGGTGCAGGCGTACGTCGACGACGTCGGTGGTCAGCCAGCGCCCGGGGGTGATCAGGGCGTGGCCGCGCCGGACCTGGTCGAGGTCCACTCCGCGCAGGTTGACTGCCACCCGCGCGGGCGCGGTGATCGACTCCTCGGCGGTGCCCAGCGCGTGCAGCGACCGCACCGGGGCGTCGAGCCCGGACGGGGTGAGGGCCAGCTGGTCGCCGACGCGCACCGTGCCGCCCTGCAGCGTTCCGGTCACGACCGTTCCGGCACCTCGGATGACGAAGGCGCGGTCGATCCACAGCCGCACATCGGCGTCGGCGTCGGCGGGCGGGAGCCGGTGCAGCATCGCGTCCAAGGCTTCGGCGAGTTCGTCGAAACCGGCTCCGGTGCGGCCGCTGACCAGCACCGACGGGATCTCCTCCAGGCTCGTCCCGCGCAGCCGGTGCCGAGCCTGCTCCAGCGCGGGTCGGGGGTCGGCGAGGTCGCTGCGGGTGATGACCAGCAGCCCGTCGGAGACCTCCAGGGCGTGCAGCGCGTCGAGGTGCTCATCGGACTGCGGCATCCAGCCCTCGTCGGCGGCGACCACGAACAGGACCGCGGGCACCGGGCCGACCCCGGCGAGCATGTTCGGCACGAACCGCTCGTGGCCCGGCACGTCGACGAAGGCCACCGCGCAGCCGTCGGTCAGCTCGGTCCAGGCGAAGCCCAGGTCGAGGGTCAGGCCCCGGCGCCGTTCCTCCGCCCACCGGTCGGGTTCCATGCCGGTGAGCCGCCGGATCAGCGTGGACTTGCCGTGGTCGACGTGGCCGGCCGTGGCCACCACGCGCATGGGCACCTCCTAGTGCGCGGCCAGCACCGCGCGCCGCAACACCTCGTCGTCGTCGGGGTCGAGGGCGAACAGGTCCAGCAGGCACCGGTTGCGCTCCAGGCGCGCCATCACCGGGGGTTCGCCGAGGCGCAGCTGCTTGGCGAACCGCGCGGGCAGCGCCACCGCCGCGCTCGAGAGCACCACTCCGGGCGCCCCTCCGCCGCCGACGCTGGCGCCGGAGTCGACCGCCTCGGCGGGAACGCCGGCCGCCGCCAGCGAATCCGCCAGCGCCGCAGCGCGTTCGGCCAGGCCGGAGCGGTGCAGCGCCTCGGTGACCGGTGGGCGCGGTCCGCGCACGGTGGCCTCCAGCGCGGCCAGCGTCAACTTGTCGACTCGCAGCGCGCGCGCCAGGGGGTGGCGGCGCAACCGCCGCACGACGTCCGCGCGGCCGAGCAGCAGACCGCACTGCGGGCCGCCGAGGAGCTTGTCGCCGCTGGCGATGACGAGATCAGCCCCGTTGGCCAGGGCGGTCGCCGCGTCCGGTTCGCCGGGCAGCGCCGGATCCGGCCGCAGCAGTCCCGAACCGATGTCCGCCACCACGGGAACGTCGAGCTCGCGCAGCTCGGCCAGCCCGACCTCGGCGGTGAAACCGCTGATCACGAAGTTCGACGGATGGATCTTGAGCGCGAAACCGGTGTCGGCGCCCAGCGCTTGGCGGTAGTCGTCGAGCCGAACCCGGTTGGTCGTGCCGACCTCGCGCAGTCGTGCGCCGGTGGAGGTGAGCAGCTCGGGGATGCGGAACCCGTCACCGATCTCCACCATTTCGCCGCGTGACAGGACGATCTCCCGGTCGGCCGCCAGCGCGGTGGCCGCCAGGGCGAGCGCCGCCGCACCGTTGTTCACCAGGTGCGCGTCCTCGGCTCCGGGCACGGCGTCCAGCAGCGCCTCGACTGCCGAGGCTCCGCGACGGCCCCGGTCGCCGGTGTCGAGGTCCAGTTCCACGTCGGTGGTGCCCGCCGCCACCTGGAGCGCTTCGCGCGCCGCGCGGGACAGCGGTGCGCGCCCGAGGTTGGTGTGCAGCAGCACCCCGGTCGCGTTGATCACAGGTCGCATCCCGGACGCCGAACGGGGCAGCGCGGCAAGCGTTTCCGCCACGACGCTCTCCGGTTCCAGCAACCCGTCCCGCGCCCGCTGCGCCACCTCCCGGACGGTCTGGGCGACCAGCTGATGCCCCAGGCGCTCCACCGCCGTGGCCACGCCCGGATCGGCCAGCACGCGGTCGGTCCCCGGAACAGCTCGCCGCCGATCACCCATGCCCCCACCATAGGAAGCCACCCACCTCCCCGCCCACCAACGCCCGGTGCGGACCCCGGATCCGGTGGAATGCCGGGTTCCGATTCCCGTCGAAATCCGGGCGCAGGTGGGGAGTTCGGGTGAGTCCGGAGTTCGATCGAGTGGACCCTGACAACAGCCATTGACAACGTGGTTAGGCTTCGCGCATGAATGGCGCATCGTGGCGGGACAGCACCGGTCGGCTCGAAACCGCTGACCGGCTGGGATTGGCCGTGCAGGTGCACGGACCGCCCGACGCGCCGACCGTGCTGGCGGTCCACGGATACCCGGACAACCACACCATCTGGGACGGAGTGGTCGCCGCGCTGTCCGACCGATACCAGGTGGTCACCTACGACGTGCGAGGAGCGGGCGAGTCGGACCGGCCCGCGACCACCGACGGCTACCGAGTCGACCGGCTCGCCGACGACCTGTTCCGCGTCGCCGACGCCGTCAGCCCGGACCGGCCGGTGCACGTGCTGGCGCACGACTGGGGATCGGTGCAGGCCTGGCACGCCGTCACCGAACCGCGCGCAGCCGAGCGCATCGCCTCCTACACCTCGATCTCCGGCCCGAGCCTGGACCACTACGGCCGGTGGCTGCGCTCGAAACTGCGCCCCAACCCGCGAGATCTGCGCGAACTGGCCACGCAGCTGGCCTTCTCCGCCTACATCGCGTTCTTCCAGCTGCCCGCCGCACCCGAGCTGGCCTGGCGCAGCGGCATCATGCCCAAGCTGATCTCGACCCTCGAACGCCTCGACCCCAAGGCCGCCGGTAGGCCCACCCGCCCGGTCACCGCCGACGGCATCAACGGCCTGGAGCTCTACCGCGCCAACGCCGGACGCCTGGGCGACCCGGTCCGGCGGCACACCAGCGTCCCGGTGCAGGTCCTGGCGCCCACCGGGGACCCGTTCGTCTCGACGCCGCTGCAGACCCAGGTCGAGGGCCTGGCCGACGACCTGCGGGTGCGCCGGCTCCCGGGAGGCCACTGGCTGCCCCGCAGCCGGCCCGAGCTCGTGGCCCGCTGCGCCGCCGAACTCATCGACCACGTCGAAGGCGGCGAGCAGACCCGAGGCCTGCGCAGCGCCCGGGTCCGCCCCGGACGCGGTGAGTTCGCCGACCAGCTCGTCGTCATCACCGGCGCGGGCAACGGCATCGGCCGGGCCACCGCGCAGGCCTTCGCCGAAGCCGGTGCGCACGTCGTCGCCGCCGACGTCGACGACAAGGCCCTGCGCGGCACCGCCGATCTGCTCGGCGACGCCGTCACCACCCACCGCGTGGACGTCACCGACCGGACCGCGATGAGCGACTTCGCGCTGCGCGTGCGGACCGAGCTCGGGACCCCAGACGTGGTGATCAACAACGCCGGGATCGGCCTGGCGGGGTCGTTCCTGGACACCAGCGTCGCCGACTGGGAGAGCGTCATCGACGTCAACCTCTGGGGCGTCATCCACGGCTGCCACCTGTTCGGCCGGCAGATGGTCGAGCGCGGCGAAGGCGGCCGGATCATCAACGTCGCCTCCGCGGCCGCGTACCTGCCGTCCCAGGTGCTGCCCGCCTACAGCACCACCAAGGCCGCCGTGCTGCGGTTGAGCGAATGCCTGCGCGTGGAGCTGGCCGCCGACGGCATCAAGGTCACCGCGGTGTGCCCGGGACTGGTCAACACCGGCATCACCACCAGCAGCCGCTTCGCGGGCACCGAGGACGCCGAGCAGGCCAAGCGCAGGCGCGCGGCCACCGAGCTCTACCAGCGCCGCGACTACAGCCCTCAGCGCGCCGCTGAGGAGATCCTGCGCGCGACGCGCCGGGCCCCGGCCATCGCGCCGGTGACGCCGGAAGCGCGTGCCGGACTGGTGCTGTCGCGGCTGACCCCGCGCCTGCTGCGCGCCGCAGCGCGGGCCGACCTCATGCCCAAGTAGGAGGAGGCATGCCGCAACTCGACCCCGGTGATCCCGACCGCGTCGCGCTGCACGCCCGCGACGTGGAGTTCGACTGGTCCCAGCTGCCGATGCACTGGATCCCCGGCGAGCCGTTCGCCACGCACTGGGTGAACTTCCTGCACCTGGTGCTGCCCGAGGGCGAGCGCTGGTTCGTCGAGGTGTTCAAGCAGGCGCTGCCGCTGATCAACGACGAGCGTCTGGCCGAGGACGTGCGCGGCTTCGTCGGTCAGGAGGCCGTGCACGCCGAGGCGCACCAGGGCGTCCTCGACCACTTCGACGCCCACGGCCTCGACACCCGGCCGTTCGTCGACCAGGTCCGCTGGATGTTCCGCAAGACCCTCGGGGACCGGCCGCTGCGCGGCAAGCGCGCCGAGTCCTGGCTGGTGCAGCGGCTGGCACTGATCGCCGCGATCGAGCACTTCACCGCCTTCCTCGGCCAATGGGTGCTCGACGCCGAGGAACTCGACCTGGCGGGCGCCGACGAGACGATGCTGGACCTGCTGCGCTGGCACGGCGCCGAGGAGGTCGAGCACCGCGCGGTCGCCTTCGAGGTCTACCAGCAGGTCCACGGCCGGTACTGGCAGCGCTGCCTGTCGATGCTGCTGGCGACCGCGGTGCTGACGATCCTGTGGGCGCGCGGGATGCGGTTCCTGATGGCCGCCGACCCGGTGCTGCGCGGCACGCGCAGGCCGCGCTGGCGCGACCTGGTCCGCACCGGGCGCCTCGGCCTCACCCCCAGCTACCGGGCGCTGTTCGGCGCGATCCCCGCGTTCTTCCGCCCCGGCTACCACCCGTCGCAGCACGGATCCACGGCGCAGGCGGTGCACTACCTGGCGAGCTCACCGGCGGCGCTGGCGGCGGGGCACTAGATGGCCGCGGAGCGACGGTCGCGCCCCGACCGGCTGATGCGCGTGCTGCACCGGGTCGTCAGCGGAGTGGAATGGCTGCACCGCAACAGCCGCCGGCACGCCGGGTCACCCCGGCCGGTCGACCACGACCTCACGCTGGTGATCTCCCGGATCAGCGCCGAGGCCGACGGCGTCCGCAGCCTGCGGTTGACCCGTCCCGACGGCGGCGCGCTGCCCGCCTGGCAACCGGGCGCGCACCTGGACGTGCTGCTGCCGTCCGGGCGGAAGCGGCAGTACTCGCTGTGCGGCCCGCCGGGGGAGCGGCGCTACTACCGGATCGCGGTGCGGCGCCTGGCCGACGGCGCGGGCGGATCCCGGGAGATCCACGACGAGCTCGCCGAGGGCGACCGGATCGTGGCGCGCGGCCCGCGCAACGCGTTCCCGTTCGTCGCCGGGCGCTCCTACCTGTTCGTCGCGGGCGGCATCGGCATCACGCCGATCCTGCCGATGGTCCGTACCGCCGCGACGCGCGGAGCCGACTGGCGGCTGGTCTGCACCGGACGTTCCCGCGCGTCGATGCCGTTCCTGGACGAACTCGCCGATCTGCCCGCCGACCGGGTGTGGATCCGGCCCGACACCGAGTTCGGCATCCCCGCCGCGGGCGGCGAACTGCTCGCGCACGCGCCGCTGGGCGCCTCGGTCTACGCCTGCGGCCCGGTGCCGATGATCACCGCGCTCCGCCTGGGACTGCCCGGGAGCACCGCGAGAGGTCTGCACTGGGAACGCTTCTCGGCACCGCCGATCGTCGACGGGCGGGCCTTCACCGTGGAGCTGACCCGAAGCGGACGCACCGTCGAGGTGCCCGCCGATCGCACCGCGCTGGACGCGATCGGCGAGGTGCTGCCCGACGTCGCCTACTCGTGCCGCCAGGGTTTCTGCGGCACCTGCCAGGTCCCGCTGCTGTCCGGCCAGGTGCGCAGGCGCGGCCGGTCGCGCAGCGAGGACGTGGCGATCTGCGTGGATCGAGGGCAGGGGCACATCGCCGTCGATCTGTGAAGCCCCGGTCGGGGGACCGGAGGGGAAAGCGGGGCCGCCCGGTGGCGGGGTGCAGCCGGGCGGTCCCGCGAAAATCGGTTCTGCGGCCGCAGCGCGGGCCGTAGGGTCGTGGGGGAGCGACCTGGGAGGCACCGTGGAACGCGAAGGCCTGACCGAGATCACCTCGACCCGCGAGCTGGAAGAGCTGGTCGGCGCACCGCTGCAGCGGGTCCTGGACAAGCAACGCCCCGCGCTGCACCCGCTGGACCGCGAATGGCTCGCCGCCTCACCGTTCTGCCTGGTGGCGACCTCCGACGCCGAGGGCCGGTGCGACGTCTCGCCGAAGGGCGACCCGGCCGGGTTCACCCACGTCGTCGACGACACGACCATCGCCATCCCGGAACGCCCGGGCAACCGCCGCGTCGACGGGTTCCGCAACGTGCTGGCCAACCCGCACGTCGGGCTCCTCTACTTCATCCCCGGCCGCGGTGACACGCTGCGGATCAACGGCCGCGCCCGGCTGCTGCGCGACGCGCCGTGCTTCGAGCGCATGGTCGTCAAGGGCCATCGCCCGACCGTGGTGCTGCTGGTGGAGATCGAGGAGGTCTTCCACCACTGCTCCAAGGCGTTCCTGCGGTCCGGGCTGTGGGACAGCCGGACCTGGGATCCCGAAGCCGTGCCCTCCCGGGCACACATCGCCAAGAACCTCGAGCGCCCGAACGACTCGATGTCCGAGCTGGAGCACTACTACTCCGACGAGCACTTCACCGAGCTGCTCTACGACGCGAAGGCCTGACCACCGCCGTGTCGCGCGATCGGTCCTGGGGCGATGGCGCAGCAGGGTGGCCAGGAACTGAGCAGGTGTGCGAGATCGACGAGGTGGGTAGCCTCCGGCCATGGTGGCCACGTGGCTGAACTGGCCGGTGCTGCGGCAGCTCACCGGCCCCGACCGGCTGGCCCGAGGCCCCGCGGCCCGGTCCCGGCGCACCGACGAGCTGCGGGCGCGCACCAGCGACGCCGAGAACGTCACGCAATCGGTGTGCCCCTACTGCGCGGTCGGCTGCGGCCAGCGGATCTACACCTCCGGCGGACGGGTCACCCAGATCGAGGGTGACCCGGACTCGCCGATCAGCCGAGGCCGGTTGTGCCCCAAGGGGTCGGCCTCGCGCGAACTGGTCACCTCACCGCTGCGCCAGACCAAGGTCCGCTACCGGCGCCCGCACGGCACCGAGTGGGAAGACCTCGACCTGGACACCGCGCTGGACATGATCGCCGACCGGGTGCTGGCCACCCGGGACGCCACCTGGGAGGACGCCGACGCCGGTGGCAGGCCGCTGCGGCGCACGATGGGCATCGCGAGCCTCGGAGGAGCGACCCTCGACAACGAGGAGAACTATCTCATGAAGAAGCTCTACACCGCCCTCGGCGCGATCCAGGTGGAGAACCAGGCGCGCATTTGACACTCCTCCACGGTGCCCGGTCTGGGTGCCTCCTTCGGGCGCGGCGGCGCCACCACCTTCCAGCAGGACCTCGCCGAATCGGACTGCGTCCTCATCCAGGGCTCCAACATGGCCGAAGCCCACCCGGTCGGGTTCCAGTGGGTCATGGAGGCCAAGAAGCGCGGCGCCACGGTCATCCACGTCGACCCGCGCTACACGCGCACCTCGGCGATGGCGCACAAGCACGTCGCGCTGCGGGCCGGGAGCGACATCGCGTTCCTCGGAGGGCTGATCAACCACGTGCTGACCCGCGAGGCCCACTTCCACGACTACGTCGTCAACTACACCAACGCGGCGATGATCGTCGGCGAGGACTTCCGCGACACCGAGGACCTCGACGGTGTGTTCTCCGGCTTCGACCCCGACGTCGGCACCTACGAGACCAGCACGTGGCAGTACCAGGGCAGCACCGCGGTTCCCCCGGTCGGCGGGCACGGACCGGAGCAGGCACCCAGCACCGCGCACGGGCGCGAGCGTGAGACCAGCAAGCCCGAACGCACCGGATCGGGCGGTCCCGTCTACCACGGCCACCCCGACTCCGACCCGACGCTGCAACACCCGCGCTGCGTGTTCCAGCTGCTCAAACGCCACTACGCCCGCTACACCCCGGACGTGGTGGAGGAGATCTGCGGCATCTCGCAGGACGACTTCGCCTGGGTCGCCGACCAGCTCGTCGCCAACTCCGGGCGCGAGCGCACCTCGGCCATCGCCTACGCCGTGGGCTGGACCCACCACACCGTCGGAGCGCAGTACATCCGGGCGGCCTCGATCCTGCAGCTGCTGCTGGGCAACATCGGCAGACCGGGTGGCGGCATCCTCGCGCTGCGCGGGCACGCCAGCATCCAGGGCTCCACCGACATCCCGACCCTGTTCAACCTGCTGCCCGGCTACATCCCGATGCCGCACGCCCACACCGACACCGACCTGGAGTCCTTCGTCGCCGACGACGAGCACGCCTGCGGCTACTGGGCCAACATCCGCTCCTACCTGGTCAGCCTGCTCAAGGCCTGGTGGGGTGAGCACGCCACCGCCGACAACGACTTCTGCTTCGACCGGCTGCCCCGGCTCACCGGTGACCACGGCACCTTCCAGACCGTCCTCGATCAGATCGAGGGCCGCTGCAAGGGCTACTTCGTCATCGGCGAGAACCCCGCCGTGGGCACCGCCAACGCGCGCCAGCAGCGCATGGGCCTGGCCGCGCTCGACTGGCTGGTGGTGCGCGACCTCAACATGATCGAGACCGCCACCTTCTGGAAGAACGGTCCCGAGATCGAGACCGGCGAGATGCGCACCGCCGACATCGGCACCGAGGTCTTCTTCCTGCCGGCCGCCGCGCACACCGAGAAGGACGGCACCTTCACCAACACCCAGCGGCTCCTGCAGTGGCACCACAAGGCCGTCGAACCCAGCGATGACCAGCGCAGCGACCTGTGGTTCTTCTACCACCTCGGGCGCCGCATCCGCGACAGGCTCAGCGCCCGGACCGAACGCGACCGCGCCCTGCTGGAGCTGACCTGGGACTACCCGACGCACGGCGACCTCGACGAGCCCAGCGCCGAAGCCGTGCTCGTCGAGATCAACGGCCACGACGGCAACGGCGACCCGCTGTCGGCCTACCCGCAGCTGCGCGCCGACGGCTCCACCAGCTGCGGCTGCTGGATCTACTGCGGTGTCACCGCCGACGGGGTCAACCAGTCCGCCCGCCGCAGGCCCGGCAGCCAGCAGAGCCGCGTGGCACCGGAATGGGGCTGGGCGTGGCCTGCCAACCGGCGCATCCTCTACAACCGCGCCTCGGCCGACCCCGACGGCCGCCCGTGGAGCGAGCGCAAGGCCTACGTGTGGTGGGACGCCGAACGCGGCGAGTGGACCGGCCACGACGTGCCCGACTTCGACAAGACCAAACGCCCCGACTACCGGCCCGAAGACGGAACCGTCGGACCGGAGGGCATCGCGGGCACCGAACCGTTCATCATGCAGAGCGACGGACGCGGCTGGCTCTACGTGCCCGCCGGGCTCGTCGACGGCCCGTTCCCGGCGCACTACGAGCCGCAGGAATCCCCGGTCGCCAACCTGCTGCACCCCCACCAGCAGCGAAACCCCGCACGCCAGATCAACTCGCGCCCGGAGAACCGGTACCAGCCCAGCGCGGGCGAAGCCGGCAGCGAGGTCTTCCCGTACGTGTTCACCACGTTCCGGCTCACCGAGCACCACACGGCCGGCGGGATGAGCCGCTGGCTCCGCCACCTCAGCGAACTCGCGCCCGCCCTGTTCGTGGAGGTCTCCCCGCAGCTGGCCGCCGAACGCGGCCTCGAACACGGCGGCTGGGCCACCGTGATCACCGCGCGCAGCGCCATCGAAGCCCGGGTGATGGTCACCGAGCGGATGCTGCCGCTGCGGGTCGCGGGCCGCACCCTGCACCAGATCGGCATCCCCTGGCACTGGGGGCCCAACGGGTTGACCACCGGCGACGCCGCCAACGAACTCATCGGCGTGGCGCTGGACCCCAACGTGCACATCATGGAGACCAAGGCCGGGGCCTGCGACGTCCGGCCGGGGCGGCGACCGCGCGCGGCCGCGCTCAACCGCCTGGTCGCCGAGTACCGCGACCGCGCGGGCATCACCGAGCGCACCGGTACCGAGCACTCCGACGACCCCAGACAGGCAGGAGGCTGAACGTGACCGTCAACCGGCTGTCCGGACCGCTGCCCGACCCGGCGGGGGAGACCGGCTACCCGCCGCAGCCCCGCGCCGGGTTCTTCACCGACACCAGCGTGTGCATCGGCTGCAAGGCCTGCGAGGTCGCCTGCAAGGAGTGGAACCTGCTGCCCGAGGACGGCTTGGACCTCACCGGCATGTCCTACGACAACACCGAGGCGCTCAGCGGCACGACCTGGCGGCACGTGGCCTTCGTCGAGCAGCGCGGCACGCCCGAAGAGCTCGGCATGCCGGCGTTCGGCGCACCGGACGAGCAGCAGGTGCGCTGGCTGATGTCCTCCGACGTGTGCAAGCACTGCACGCACGCGGCCTGCCTGGACGTGTGCCCGACCGGTGCGCTGATCCGCACCGAGCACGGAACGGTGGTGGTGCAGGACGACGTGTGCAACGGCTGCGGCTACTGCGTGCCCGCCTGCCCCTACGGCGTGATCGACATCCGTCCCGACACCGGCGGAGCCGCCAAGTGCACGATGTGCCAGGACCGGCTCGGCGCCGGGTTGATGCCGGCCTGCGCCACCGCCTGCCCGACCGAGTCCATCCAGTACGGCCCGCTCGACGAGCTGCGCGAACGCGCCGCGATGCGGGTCGACGAACTGCACGAGCAGGGAGTGACCAGCGCCCGCCTCTACGGTCACGAGCCCACCGACGGCGTCGGGGGAGACGGGGCGTTCTTCCTGCTGCTCGACGACCCCGAGGTCTACGGTCTGCCACCGGATCCCGTGGTCACCACGCGCGACCTGCCCTCGATGTGGCGGCACGCGGCCGCAGGCGCGCTCACCGCGGCCGCGCTCATCGCCGGATCGTTCCTCGGGAGGAGAAGGTGACCTCCTACTACGGCCGACCGGTCCTCAAGGAACCGGTGTGGAAGGTCCCGGACGTCCCCGCCTACCTCTACCTCGGCGGGATGGCTGGGGCCTCGTCGACGATGGCGCTGCTGGCCGAGCTCACCGGGCGGCAGCGGCTGGCCCGCGCGGGCAGGCTGGCCGCAGCGGTGGGCGCGACCGCCAGCGTCGGTTTCCTGGTGCACGACCTGGGACGCCCGATGCGGTTCCTGAACATGCTGCGGGTGATCAAGCCGACCTCGCCGCTGAGCGTCGGATCGTGGATCCTCGCGCCGTTCTCGGGTCTGGCCGGGGCCGCGACGGCCAGCGAGCTCACCGGTCTGCTCCCGCTGCCCGGCCGCGCGGCCGGGGTGGTGGCGGGTGTGATCGCCCCGGCGATGACCACCTACACCGCGGTGCTGCTGTCCGACACGGCCGTGCCGGGCTGGCACGAGGGCTACCGGGAGCTGCCGTTCGTGTTCGCCGGGAGCGCTGTGTCGAGCGCGGGGGCGGTGGGCATGGTCGCCGCCCCGGCCGAATCCGGGCCCGCGCGGCGGATGGCGGTGGCCGGATCGGTGCTGGAGCTGGCCGCGAGCAAGCGGATGGAGTCCCGGCTCGGCCTGGCGGCCGAGGCCTACCGCACCGGGCGCGCGGGTAGGGTGCTGCGAACGGCGCGAGCGGCCACCGCGGTGGGCGCCGGATTCGCGCTGGTGGCAGGGCGCAGCCGCGCGGCGGCGATCGTGGCGGGCGGGTGCCTGACCCTCGGCGCGATCGCGACTCGCTTCGGTGTCTTCGAAGCCGGCCGCGAGACGGCTCGCGACCCCCGGTACGTGGTCGAGCCGCAACGCGAACGGGTGGGCGAAACAGGGTCTTCGGTCCGTGGGCAAGTGCACTGATCGAGTTCGGATGTTGACATTGGGTAGTCACTCACGTGAGTGAGTAGTGGTTCAACTCTCACCCTGCGTGGTTTGATTTCAGGTGAATAACGCGTTTCTGATCAAGAAATGACCAGCTGAAACGTCTGCATCGTCGCGATCTTGATTACGTTTCTATGACGAGCGCCACCAGCGCACGGTTTTGTTCACGCTTTTCAGCTACGTAGCGTTGCCCGGCGTCGGCGCCCCCGAGCCGACGGCAAGACCGGAAGTCCGCAGCGCCGAACCCTGCCCGGCGGGCTCTCCGAAACCCCGAGACGCATTGCGGGCAGGGACGTGACGACCGCCGGAACCCGGCGCGGCGGGCCGAATCTCATCGGCCCGAGCGCCCGGGGCGCCGGAGTCGAGGCGGCACGAAGGCGCTGCTGGAGACGAAGACAGAAAATGGGCAAGCACCGCAAGTCCACCCCCAGCCGCCGCACCGTCACCCGCGTCGCCGTCGCCGGCGCCATGGTCGCCGCGCCGTTCGCGATGACCATGCCGGCCAACGCGGCCTCGCAGTCCACCTGGGACGCCGTCGCGCAGTGCGAGAGCGGTGGTAACTGGAGCATCAACACCGGCAACGGTTACTACGGTGGTCTGCAGTTCAGCGCGTCCACCTGGTCCGCCTACGGCGGCACCAGCTACGCCTCGAACGCCGCGCAGGCCAGCAAGTCCCAGCAGATCGCCGTGGCCGAGCGCGTGCTGCAGGCGCAGGGACCGGGTGCGTGGCCGGTGTGCTCGAAGAAGGCCGGCCTGAGCAAGAGCGGCAGCGCCGAGCACCAGGACGTCGCCTCGGGCAGCAAGAAGAGCACCGAGAAGAAGTCCACCACCAAGAAGAACCCGGTGAAGAAGACCGTCCAGGTCGAGGGCACCTACACCGTTCAGGCCGGTGACACCCTGGGCTCCATCGCTCAGAAGTACGGCGTGAGCTGGGAGTCGGTCTTCGAGAAGAACCGCTCGTCGGTCAAGGACGCGAACCTGATCTTCCCGGGCCAGCAGCTCGCCATCAAGTGACCCACCCCGTCTTCGGACTTGGGTGCGCATGAACGAGGGACCCCGCCTTCCTCTCTCCGGCGGGGTCCCTCGTCTGCGATCACCGGAGCTCCGGTCACTTGAGCTTGCGGCGGCGCAGGTCGTTGCGGATGTCCCATGCGGTCCAGCCGATTCCGGCGAAGGCGAGAAAACCCAGCAGCAGAACGAGTTCGGTCATGTTCGGCTCCCTTCGGATCGTGACGAACGCCGTCGGGACCAAATCCGAGAGTAGATGCACATTTGTTGATCGCCGAGCGTATTGCCGCAATAGACCCCAACGGGTGAGCCGCAGGACGTGAACGTTCCGCCGTTCGGCCTCAAACCTCAGCACCCGCAAGAAAACATCCGGAAATCATGAATCTGATTCCGATCTGTTGGGTCGCGCGCTGAGCACTCAGCGTGCCCCTCGCGGAATCAGTGCGGGTGAAAGATCCCCGATCGCGGGAAGCCCCGGCATGTCAACCAGGCTCGGCCCCGGGCTGCGGCCGGACGATGGACGTGACCGCACTCACCCCGCGTGCCCCTACCCCCGACCTTCGGAAAGGGGACCCCGATGCTCCTCGCACTTCAAGCGGACGCCGCGACCGAGTCCGGACTCGACAGCTGGGTCGGACCGGCCGCCATCACCTTCGGTGTCCTGCTATTGATCGTCGCGCTGTTTCGCCGCACCCGAGCCACACTGGCCAGGAAGCGAAGGGCGGCGCGGCCTGGTGCGGCCGATTAGCGGTGTCGCGCAGCCCTGAGCCGACCCGGCGTGCCGCGTGCGACGGCCGCCTGAGGGGGGGAGGGGACGCATGACCGACACCACGCGGAACACCGACGAGCCATCGGTCGACCAGACACCGGCCCAGCGCCAGGCACCCGAGCAGCAGAGCGCCGAACAACACCGGCACCTTGACCAGAGCCACAGCGCCGACCAGCGCTGGAAGGTCGTTCCCGCGCCGGTGCAGCAGCCCGCCGGAGCGGGCCGCATGGACCTGCGCACCACCATGGCCATCAACGCCGGACGGATGGCCGCGTCGCTGTCGCAGCGCCTCGGTCTCGGCTCCGGTGGCATGATCGGTGGCCGTCTCGCCCTGACGCTACAACCCAACCTCCTGCAGCGGTTGGCAACCGGGCGGCGTGTCGTCATGGTCACCGGCACCAACGGCAAGACCACGACCACCCAGATGGTCGCCGAGGCCGTGCGCGCGCAAGCCCCGGCCGTCAGCAACGCCACCGGCGCGAACATGCTCGACGGCCACGTGGCCGCCCTGCTGACCCGGCTCGACGCCCCGTTCGCCGCGCTGGAGGTCGACGAGCTGCACCTGGCGCAGGTCACCGACCGCTTCGAACCCGCCGCGATCCTGCTGCTCAACCTCAGCCGCGACCAGCTCGACCGGGTCGGCGAGGTCCGCAGCGTGGCCGCGAGCCTGCAACGCGCCCTCACGCAGGCCCCCGGCGCGCAGGTCATCGCCAACCGCGACGACCCCAACATCGTCTTCGCCGCCGCCGGCCACCCCAACGTCACCTGGGTCTCGGGCGGCGTGCGGTGGCGCGACGACGCGCTGAACTGCCCCCAGTGCGGCGCCTTCATCGGCGACGTCGACCGAGACTGGCGCTGCCAGTGCGGCCTGGCCCGCCCGCCGGCCGACTGGAAGGTCACCGACACCGGAGTCCTCGACGCCGCGGGCACCCACCACGAGCTCGCCCTGGCCCTGCCCGGCCACGTCAACCGGGTCAACGCCACCTTCGCCCTGGCCGCCGCACTGCACCTCGGCGGCGAGGAAGCCTCCGCGCTCGCCCGGATCCGCCGCATCTCGCAGGCCGCGGGCCGCTACGACACCGTCCGGGTCGGCGGACGCCGGGTCCGGCTGCTGCTGGCCAAGAACCCCGCCAGCTGGCTGGAGATGCTCGACCTGGTCTCCGGCAACGACGAACCGCTGGTCCTGGTGGTCAACAGCCGCGAAGCCGACGGCTACGACGTCTCCTGGTTGTGGGACGTGGACTTCGAGATGCTGCGCGGCAGGTCCGTCCAGGTCGCAGGCGACCGAGCCCTGGACCTCGCGGTCCGCCTGCGCTACGCCGGGGTGCAGGCCAGCGTCGCCTCCACCGTCGAGGTCGCCCTCGGCAGCACCTCCGGCGGCCTCCCCGACGTCATCGCCAACTACACCGCCTTCCGCGATGTGCTCACCAGGAGCCGCACATGACCGGGGAACGAGTCCGCATCGCCCTCGTCCTGCCCGACCTGCTCGGGACCTACGGGGACCGCGGGAACGCGATCGTGCTGGCACAACGCCTTCGCTGGCGCGGGATCGGCAGTGAGCTGGTCACCGTGCTCTCCTCCGATGACGCCGTGCCCGAGGGCTGCGACCTGTACCTCATCGGCGGGGGAGAGGACGTCGCGCAGGTCGCGGCCGTCCGCTTCCTGCGCAGGGGCGGGGGCCTGATCCGATCGGTGCAGCACGGGGTTCCGGTGCTGGGCATCTGCGGCGGGCTGCAGGTGCTGGGCACCGGTTTCGTCACCGGCGACGGGCAGCGCCACGAAGGTCTGGGCCTCGTGGACGCCTCGACCGAACCCGGGAAGGGACGCGCCATCGGCGAGGTCACCACCCAGTCCACGCTGGGCGGGGTGGGGATGCTCACCGGGTTCGAGAACCACCTCGGCCGCACCACGCTGGGCCCGGGCTCGCACGCGCTGGGCAGGGTGGTGCGCGGCATCGGCAACGGCCACGACGACGCCGAGGGCGCGGTCACCGGCCACGTCATCTGCACCTACATGCACGGGCCCGTCCTCGCGCGGAACCCGAAGCTGGCCGACCTGCTGCTGGAATGGGCCATCGGCGAGCCGCTGGCACCCGTGCCGGACCCGCCCGAGCTCAAGGCGCTGCGCACCGAACGCACCCGCGTGCACGTGCGCAACCGCAAGTAGGTCAGCGACGAGCGAGCCGGCCCAGCTTGCGCAGGGCCGGTTTCAGCTCCGGTGCCCGCAACAGCGCCAGCACCCCGAGGCTCACCGCGAGCACCACGATCCCGTGCACCAGCAGCGCCAGCCAGGCGTCGGCCATCGGGTTCAGCGGCCCGGTCAACGACCGCACCCCGGCCAGCACCGCCGACGAGCACAGGGCCCCCGCGGCCCCGGCGACCAGCGCGCGCACGCACCCCAGCAGCGTCGCCGCCGTGCGCAGCGACCCGATGCGGGCGCGCAGCCAGACCTGCCCGACGACCGCGCCCAGCAGGAAGCTCGCCGACATCGCCGCCGTCACCCCGAGCACCAGGTCCTGCGGATCGACGGTGGCCAGCACGAGGTAGCACAGCGCGCTGCGCACCACGACCATGATCACGTTGATCCAGGTCGGGGTGCGCGCGTCGTGCATCGCGTAGAACGCCCGCAGCTGGAGCATGGTGATCCCGAACGGCACGACGCCCGCCGCCGCAGCGGCCAGCGCCCAGCCGAGCCGCCCGGCGGCGGCCACGTCGCTGGCGCCCAGCGAGAAGAACGCCACCGCCAGCGGGCCACCCGCCACCACCAGGAGCGCGCTGACCGGCATCAGCAGCACCGAGGTCATCCGCGTTCCCCACGCGACGTCGTCGACGAACGCCCGGGTCCTGCCCGCGGCGGCGGCCTCGCTGATGCGCGGCATCAACGCCGTCAGCAGCGACACCCCCAGCACGCCGTAGGGGACCTGCGAGAGCAGCCAGGCGTAGTTGAAGGTCGCGACGCTGCCCGGCGTGCCCTGCGCGGTGACCCGGGTGATCACGACCATCCCGGCCTGGCTGATCAGCGTGTAGAGCACCACCCATCCGGCCAGCCCGCCGAACTCCGACAGGCGCCGGTCCCACCCCCACCGCCAGCGGTACCGGAAACCGCTGCGCCGCAGCGACACCACCATCACCAGCAGCTGGGTGGTGATCCCCGCCAGCGTTCCCAGGCCCAGCACCAGCAGCTTCGGTTCGCCGATGCGCACCGGGTCGGTCGAGATCTCCCCGGGCACCAGCGCGTAGACGATCACGGTGGCGATGACGACGAGGTTGTTGAACACCGGTGCCCACGCCGGAGTGCCGAAGACGCCGCGCACGTTGAGGATCGCCTGCAGCAGCGCCGACATGCCGTAGCAGACGATGCCCGGCAGCAGCAGGTAGGCGAACGCCGTGGTCAGCTCCGCGTTGGCCCGGGTGTCGGCGCCGAGGTAGAGCGCGGTGAGCAGGCCGGCGCAGGCGACGGCCACCGCGGTGGCGACCGCGAGCAGCACGCCGCCCATGGTGATCATCCACTGCGCGTAGGACTCGCCCTGCTTCGGCCCCTCCTGCTGCGCCCGCACCAGCAGCGGCACGGCGATGCTGGTCAGCACCCCACCCAGCAGCAGTTCGTTGACCACGGTCGGCAGGGTGTTGGCCACGGTGTAGGAGTCGTTGACCGTGCCCAGGCCGAGCACCACCACCAGCAGCACCTTGGCGAGCAGACCGCTGACCCTGCTGGTCGCGGTGGCCACCGCCATCGCCGCGCTCGCGCGGGCCAGTGAGGGGCGTCGGACACCGGTGTCGGCCTGATCGACCACGTAGCCCCTCCCGTCGGCGGTTCGATGCTGAAGGTGCCACGAAACACCCGGTTTCGCCGGGTGGCGCCGGTCCGTGGCAGGCTGGTTGAAACGCCTGCGGAAGGGAGCGCGCGTGATCGTGTTCGGGGTCGTGCTGCTGATCGCCGGAGCGGTGGTGGCCGTGGCGTTCGGCGGTGACGCCGGAGGCTGGCTGTTGCCGGTCGGCCTGATGGCCGCGGGACTGGGAATCAGCCTCGCGGGCCTGGTCGCACGGCTGCGCCGGTCACCGGTGCGGGCCGCGGTGCGCGCGCACCGAGCGGGTGCGGCGGGCTCGCCGATCGACCGGCTTCGCGCGGTGCCCGCGATGGTGGGCACCACCGCACGCGGCCGCAATCCCGAACTCCCGCGCTACCAGCTGCTGCTGTGGCTGATCGCCGTGGTCTACCTGGTCTCGCCGATCGACTTCATCCCGGAGTTCCTGCCGCTGCTGGGCATCGGCGATGACATCGGCGTCGCGAGCTGGTTGCTGAGCAGCCTCTACGCGGAGTCGGGCAACTACATCGCCGCCCGGCAGCAGCCGCGCGAGGTCGAGCCGGGCGAGCCTCAGTAGGAGTCGCCGGGCTGGCGGTGCTGCGCGCCGGGTTCGTCGTCGGCCCGGTGGCGGTTCTTGCGGCGGCCGAAAAGCCCGTGGTCGATCGACCAGTTGCCCGCGTTGAAGCCCATCGCGAGGGCGGCGGCGCCGACGGCGAGGGGCAGTTCGAACCCGCTCGGCGCGAACAGGCCGTGCGGCAGGTGCACGAACAGGATCGCCCCGGCCATGTTGATGGCCACCGCCAGCCCGACCAGCGGCAGCGCGATGCCGAGGATCAGCAGGATCCCGCCGGCGAGTTCCACCACGGCCGCGTACCAGGCGGCGATCTGCGGGAAGGGGATTCCCATCTTGCCGAAGTTCTCGGCCGTGGTCGGAATTCCCCAGGTCACGAGCTTCTGCCACCCGTGCGCGATGAGGATGATCCCGATCCCGATGCGGCCGATCAGCGTGAGCAGGCTCCGAAGCGCGATCATGTCGACTCCCGTGTTGAACACCTAGCGTCGAAGCACAGTGTCACGGCGATCGAGACAACCGACATCTCGGACCGCTGAGGTGGTGCGGCCCCGGCGGTCGCTCCTGCCGGGGCCGCATCACCTCAGGGCCTCACTTGAGCAGGTTGCGGGCCATGACCATGCGCTGGACCTGGTTGGTGCCCTCGTAGATCTGGGTGATCTTGGCGTCGCGCATCATGCGCTCGACCGGGAAGTCGCGGGTGTAGCCCGCGCCGCCGAACAGCTGGACCGCGTCGGTGGTGACCTCCATGGCCACGTCCGAGGCGAAGCACTTCGCGGCGGCGGAGATGAACCCGAGGTTGGGCTCGCCGCGCTCGGCGCGGGCCGCGGCCACGTAGACCATCTGGCGGGCCGACTCGACCTTCATCGCCATGTCGGCGAGCATGAACTGCACGCCCTGGAACTCGGAGATGGACTTGCCGAACTGCTTGCGCTCCTTGACGTAGTCCAGCGCCTGGTCCAGCGCGCCCTGCGCGATGCCGACCGCCTGCGCGCCGATCGTGGGACGCGTGTGGTCCAGGGTCTTCAGCGCCGTCTTGAACCCGGTGCCCGGCTCGCCGATGATCCGGTCGGCCGGGATGGTGGCGTCCTCGAAGTACAGCTCGACGGTCGGGGACCCCTTGATGCCGAGCTTCTTCTCCTTCGGCCCGACGGTGAAGCCCGGGTCGTCGGCGTGGACGGCGAAGGCGCTGATGCCGTTGGCACCCTTCTCCGGGTCGGTCACGGCCATGACCGTGTACCACTTGGACACACCGCCGTTGGTGATCCAGCACTTGCTGCCGTTGAGCACCCAGTTGTCGCCGTCGAGGCGGGCGCGGGTCTTCATGGCCGCGGCGTCCGAGCCGGCCTCGCGCTCCGACAGCGCGTAGGACGCGGTGGTCTCACCGGTGGCGATCGCGGGCAGGACCTGCTTCTTGAGGTCCTCGGAGGCCGACAGGATGATCGGCATGGTGCCGAGCTTGTTCACCGCGGGGATCAGCGAGGAGGACCCGCACACGCGCGCGACCTCTTCGATGACGATGCAGGTGGCCACCGAGTCGGCGCCCTCGCCGCCGTACTCCTCCGGGATGTGGGTCGCGGCGAAACCCGCCTTGACCAGGGCGTCGAGCGCTTCCTTGGGGTAGCGCTCCTGCTCGTCGACCTCCGCCGCGTGGGGCGCGATCTCCTTCTCGGCGAGGGCGCGCACCGCGTCGCGCAGCGCGTCGTGCTCCTCGGCGAGCTGGTAGGTGTCGAAGTTCGGGTCCACCGGGTCCCTCCCTAGTCCCGTCGCATCGCCGCGGCGGGGTTTCGTCGCAATGCCGCCCGCGTCACGCGGCGGACCGTTGTCGACGCCATCGTAACGGCACTGAGTGCCACTAGCAATTCGCCGGTGCTATATTCCGGCCATGTCCGAGGCAGTCGCTGCGGCGCCCAAGTCCCGTTCCGGACGCACTCCGCACGGCCGCCGGAAGGTGCGCAGCGCGATCGCGGTCGCAGCGCTGGAGAAGTTCGCCGAGCAGGGCTTCGAGGCGACCACTGTGGACCAGATCGCCGAGGCCGCCGGGGTCGGCAGGCGGACCTTCTTCCGGTACTTCCGGTCCAAGGAGGACGTCGTGTTCCCAGGGCACGACGAACGGTTGGCCGAGGTCGTGGAGCTCCTGGAAGCGGCCTCCGCGGACGCCGACCCGCTGGTGGTGCTGGGGGAGGCGGCGGAGTTCGTGCTCGGGATGTACCTGGAGGATCCCGAGGTTTCGCGCAAGCGCTCGGAGCTGACCAGGCAGGTCTCCTCCCTGCGGGACAAGGAGATCGCGAGCATCGACCGCTACCAGCGCGTCTTCGCCCGCTACCTGCGCGCCCGCTTCGCCGATCAGCCCGATGGCGAGCTGCACGCGGCCGTCGCCGCCGCGGCGGTGGTCGCCGCGCACAACCACGTGCTGCGCCAGTGGCTGCGCAGCGGGGGAGAGCTCGACGCCAGGGCAGCGCTGCGGCACGCCACCGATCAGCTCGGTGAGGCGCTCTCGGGCCAGTGGCCCGGGGGGAGGTCCGATGAGGACCAGGACCGCGAGTCGGTCGTGGTGGCGGCGGTGCGCACCTCGGCGTCGTCCGAGGTGGTCCTCAAGCAGGTGCGGGAAGCCCTGCGCGGAATCGAACGCTGAATCCACGGCACTGAGTGCCGGAAGCGATCTCGATCAGTCACGTGTTGATTACATTCGTGGCTTCAGTGTCGAATGAAAACAACACGGGGCGGGGACGGCCTGACCCGGACGCCGCCGCCCACCCCGCATCGAAGGGAAGAGCCCTCAGCGCACGAACGCCTCGATGGCGTCGGCGCCGGCAGCAGCGCCTCCCGAGGAGCGCACGACCTCGCGCATGCGGGCGAGGTCGGCGCGAACGTCCGGGTCGGCGGCCACCCGGTCGACGGTGTCGCGGAGCTCGGCCGCGGTGACGGTGTCGGAGTCGAGCGCGGCGCCGAGCCCCAGCTCCTCGGTGCGGGCGGCGTTGGCCGACTGCTCGGGCATCTGCGGCACGGCGATGAGCGGAACGCCGGCGTGGAGCGACTCCATGGTCGAGTTCATCCCGGCGTGCGAGACGAACGCCTTCGCGTGCCGCAGCACGGCGGGCTGCGGGAAGGACCGGCGGACGTCGAAGGTGGGCGGGACCTCGCCGAGCTCGGCCAGGTCGATGCGCGAACCGACCGACATCGCCACCTGCCACGGGCTGTCGGCGAACGCCTCGATGCACAGCCGGTAGAACTCCGGCCGCTCGTTGAACGCTGTTCCCAGCGAGATGAACAGCAGCGGGCGTTGCGGATCGGCGGGGGAGTAGGGCTCGTCCGCGCGGTCGCCCAGAAGCGGTCCGATGAACCGGAAGCGCTCGTCGAAGGTCTCGTGCTCGAGCTGGAACTCCTCGGGCAGGAACACCAGGTTCAGCGCCGCCGGGGCCCCGCCGAGGAAACTCGGTGCCTCGACACCGAATTCGGCGCCGAGCTCGCTCAGCGCGGTCTGGATCTGGAGCAGGGCGTCCGGCGGCGGGAAGCCCGCGGACTGAGCGTGCTCGGCCATCACCGCGGTGCGCAGGTCGAACTTCTCGTTGCCCGCGAAGTTGGGGACCAGCGCGATCGCCGGGATCCCGAGCTTCTCGGCCAGCATCCGGCCGTAGGCGGTCATTCCGTCGCTGCACACCGCGTCCGGTGGGGCGTCGCCGAAGTGCTCGAGCAGCACAGGCAAGCACTTGCGGACGTCGTCGACGAAGAACTCGGCCATGGTCCGCATGCGCTCGGGGGTGAAGTGCTGCCCGCGACCACCGAGCTCCGGGATCTTGGTCGGCAGCTCGATCACCTCGGCGCCGGTGGCGCGCACGGGCTCGATCGCGTCCGCGCCGACGGCGTAGGTGACCCGGTGGCCGCGGTCGAGCAGTTCGGTGACCAGCGCCAGCGTCGGGTTGACGTGCCCGAACGCGGGCACGCTGGTGAACAGGAAGTGCTTCTTCATGGCTCCTCGAGAACGGTTACAGCGGGCGGCGGAAGCCGTGGACCGCGATGGTGATGCCGATGGCGCACAGCAGGGCGCTGGTGGCCAGCGCGGAGATCACGCCGGTGCCGGTGGGCAGGGCCAGCGAGAGGTTGCGGGAGGCGTCCACGGCGTAGGTCAGCGGGTTGATCTTGGCGACGATGCCCAGCCAGTTCGGCAGCGCCTGGATGGGGACGAACGCGCTGGAGGCGAACATCAGCGGGAACATCGCCAGGAACCCGATGCTCTGCATGACCTCTTCCTTGCGCAGCCAGGCGCCGAGCGCGAGGAAGATCCACGACAGCGACCAGCTGACGAACAGGGCGAGGCAGAACGCGCCGAGCGTGCCGGCCAGGCCCCCGGCTGGCGCGAAGCCGAACACGAGGGAGGCGACGGTCAGCAGGACGATCAGCTGCACCGCGGTGCGCACGAGATCGGAGAGGCTGCGGGCGATCAGCACCGAGCTCATCCCGATCGGCAGCGCGCGGAAGCGGGCGATGACGCCGTTCTTCATGTCGCTGACCAGCCCGACTCCGGACTGCATGGCGGCTCCGATGCCGGTGGTGACCAGGATGGCCGGCATCAGGTAGTTGATGTAGCTGCCGCCCTGGGAGGCGACGTCGCCCATCATGGCCTTGCCGAAGACCTGGCTGAACAGCACGAGCATGATCAGCGGCTGCAGCAGGCTGAAGATCACCACGCGCGGGTCCTTGACCACGGCGCGCAGCGAGCGGCCGGTGAGCACGCGGATCTGGGTGGGGTAGGAGGCGCCGCGCCATCGGCGTGGGGTGGCCGTGCGCGCGGCGGGCGGGGAGGGGGCGGTGGTGGTCATGGCGTTCCTCAAGCGGCGGGAGCGTGGTGGGCGAGGGCGAGGTAGACGTCGTCGAGGGTCGGTTCCCCGAGCCCGAGGTCACCGATGTCGATGCCGGCGTCGTCGAGCGCGCGGACCACGTCGGCGAGCTGGCGGGAGGCGCTGACCGGGATGGTCAGGCGCGCCTCGTCGTGCGCGGGGTCGAAGCCCGCGGTGCGCAGTTCCCGCAGCGCGTCGGTGACGTGGGAGCTCTCGGTGAGGGTGGCGTTGACGGTGCGCTGGCCGACCTGGGCCTTGAGCTGCTCGGCGGTTCCGGTGGCCACGACCTTGCCCGCCGACAGCACGGTGATGGAGTCGGCGAGGCGGTCGGCTTCGTCGAGGTACTGGGTGGTGAGCAGGACGGTGGTGCCGTCGGCTACGAGGTTCTCCACGATCTGCCACAGGTTGAGCCTGCTGACCGGGTCGAGTCCGGTGGTGGGCTCGTCGAGGAAGATCACGTCGGGGTGTCCGACGAGGCTGGCGGCGATGTCCAGCCTGCGCCGCATGCCGCCGGAGTAGGTGCGGGCCGGGCGTCGTGCGGCCTCGACGAGGTCGAAGGTGTGCAGGAGTTCGTCGGCCCGCTGCTTGGCCTCGCGGCGGCTGGCGCCGAGCAGGCGGGCGATGAGCACGAGGTTGTCGTAGCCGGAGAGCTGCTCGTCGACGGCGGCGAACTGGCCGGTCAGCCCGATGCGGGCGGTGACCTCGCGACGGTGGGTGACGACGTCGAGCCCGGCGATGCTGGCGGTTCCGCTGGTGGGCGGTAACAGCGTGCTGAGGATGTTGATCAGCGTGGTCTTGCCGGCTCCGTTGTGGCCGAGCAGGCCCAGCACGCTGCCTTGGGCGACGGCGATGCTGACGTCGTCGAGCGCGGTGACGTCGCCGAACTTCTGCGTGATGTGGTGCGCTTCGATGATCGGATCGGTCATCGGGACTCCTGGGGGTCGTCGGTGGTCTCGGCCAGGGCTCCGTGCAGCAGCACGTCGACGCGGGCGCGGATCGCGGCGGTGTGGTCGACCTCGGAGGTGTCCGAGGAGGTGGCCGTGAACCGGATGCCGAGCACGAGCGCCTGCAGGTAGCTGGCGAGGTCCTCGGCTGGGATCCGCAGCTCCTGCGGATCGACCAGCGAGGCGAGGGCGGTGGTGAGGTCGCGGATGAACTGCTCGCGCACCTCTGGAAGACCTGCGGGCTTTCCCCCGGGGCCTCCGCGCAGGTCGAATCCGGAGGCCGCGAGCGTGTGGACGAGTTCGCCGAAGCTGGTGAAGTGCTCCAGGAACAGCTGGGCTGCTTCGGTCAGCCTGGCGGCGAGGTCGATGTCGCGGGGTACGGCGCGCACGGTGGCGCACAGCTCGTCCGGGCGCAGCGCGGCTGTCACGCAGGCGTGCAGCAGCTCGGTCTTGTCGGCGAAGGCGCGGAACACGGTGCCTTCGGCGATCCCGGCGGCGTGGGCGATCTGCTTGGTGGTGACGTGCGCGCCGTGTTCGCGCACGAGGGGCAGCACGGCCGTGACGATCGCTTCCCGCCGCTGCTCGGGGCTCATCGCCGAGGCACGCCGGCGCGGTGGTTCAGAACTCACGCCACCAAGGTAGGAGTGAGTGCTCACTCATGTCAATGAGCGCGCACTCACTCCGTGCGGAGTTCGAATGGTCGTTAGCCTCTGCGACTTCAGTGTCGAATGAGATAAAGCCACGAAGGCAAACGGCAACACAAACGCGGAGGAGGAGAGCGGGGAGGGCGCGCCGCCTGGTCCTGGGAGGTGTTGCTGCGACCGTGGGCGGCGCGCCGGCTCAGCGGGTCAGTCGTAGCCGCGGATGACGTGGCTTTCGTCGTCTTCGGTCTCGACTGATTCCCGGCGGGTCTGGACCGGCAGGTCCAGGTCCACGTCCGGGTCAAAGGAGTCCTGCTGGGCTACTCGATGATCTGAGAGCGTCATGGCGGGGCTCCTCTCGGCAACGGATTTCACCGGCCGATCGTCCGTCGCGAGTGGACAGATCGCATGTGGGACGCGCCACGCGGGCTGGGGAATCCCCCGGACGAGCTGGCTTTCTTATCAGTATTAGCTTCTATAACTTCAGTGGTAGCTGAAATAAATGCTCCGCATTCCGACTCGCCCAAGCACTCGAGAAGACGCAGAGGAAGTCCAGGTCAGGCCTTCGGAGTCAGGCGGGTGCCGGCTCGTGCACCGAGGAAGTCGCCGTTTTCGACGACGGTCTTGCCGTCCAGGCACACCCACGGGATGCCCGCGGGTGCTCGCATCGGGTCCTGGTAGTCGCCGACGTCCACGACGGTGTCGGCGTCGAAGGCCACGAGGTCGGCGACCATGCCCGGGGCGATCCGACCGCGGTCGGGGATGCGGAAGGTCTCGGCGGGCAGGGAGGTCATGCGGCGGATGGCCTCGGGCAGCTCCAGCACGCCTCGTTCGCGGACGTAGCGGCCCAGGACTCGGGGGAAGGTGCCGGTCATGCGCGGGTGCGGTCTGCCTCCGTTGCCGGGTGGCAGGCCGTCGGAGCCGATCATGGTGCGGGTGTCGCGGAGGGCGAGTTCGAGGTCGTCCTCGTGCATGCAGAAGTGGATCATCGCCACGCGGAGCTCTTCGGTCACCAGGACGTCGATGAGGGCGCTGATCGGGTCGGTGCTGCGGGCGTCGGCGATGTCGGCGAGGGTGCGTCCCTGGTGGCGGTGGCTGGGTGTGGTGGCGATGAGGATGCGGTCGAAGTGGGTGGTCTTGCCGATCGCGGCGGTGAGCTCGGCGTGCGCATCGGTGGCGGTGAGCTTGGCGAGGGTGTGCTCGGAGTCGCCGGTGAGGTAGTCGGTGGGCAGCACCGAGGTGAGGGTGGTGGAGGAGGCGGTGTAGGGGTAGACGTCCTGGTGGACGGTCTGCCCGGTCTCGCGGGCCCGGTGGATGCGGGCGAGAGCGTCGGGCATCGTGCCCCAGTTGCGCGGGCTGGTGGCCTTGAGGTGCGACAGCTGGGTGCGGCCGGTGACGTGGCCGATGCGCAGGGCTTCGTCGATGGCGTCGAGGAGGTGGTCGCCTTCGTCGCGCATGTGGGTGGCGTAGAGGCCGTTGCCGCCGAGGACGGTGGCCAGCGCGGTGAGTTCGTCGGTGGTGGCGAACAACGCCGGTGGGTAGATCAGGCCGCTGGAGAGTCCGAAAGCGCCTGCGGTCATGCCTTCTTCGAGCATCGCGCGCATGTGGTGGAGCGCGTCGGCGTCGGGCGCCGCGTCGGTCATGCCGGTGGCGGCGACGCGCAGGGTGCCGTGGCCGATGAGCGGGCAGTGGTTGGTGATGTGGCCTGCGGTGTCGGTGGCGTGGAAGAGCTCGGCGAAGCCGGTCCAGGTGGTGTTGAGGGGTGGGAAGAGGCGTTGCAGGAACGCGTTGTGGACGTCGGCGTGGGTGGTGGTGCGGGGTGCGAGGCTGAATCCGCAGTTGCCGACGACTTCGGTGGTGACGCCCTGCAGGATCTTGGTGGTGTCGTGTTCGGTGAGCAGGGGTGCGTTGTCGGCGTGCGAGTGGACGTCGATGAAGCCGGGTGCGAGGACGAGTCCGGTGAGGTCGCGTCGGGGGTGGTGCGGGGGCAGCGTGCCGGGTGGTTCGACGGCGGTGATGTGGTGGTCGTCGATGAGGACGTCGGCGGGTCGCAGGGGTGTGCCGGTGCCGTCGGCGATGAGTGCTCCGGTGAGCAGCTCGGTCATGGGCGTGCCTTTCTGGGAGCTGGGTCTCATCGGGAAATTCCGGCGGCTGGGGGTGGTGTTGTCGATGTTGTGGGAGAGGGGTGCGACGTGCACGGTGAGTTGAAGGTTCCGGGTGGCAAGTTGGTGGTGGTCGACCTGGAGGTGGTCGATGGCCGGTTGTCGGACGTGCGGTTGAGCGGGGATTTCTTCCTGGAGCCGGATGAGGCGTTGGAGGCGATCAACGCTTCGTTGGTGGGTGCGCCGGTGTCGGCGGAGCCGGAGGAGTTGGTGCGGCGGATTCGGGGTGGGTTGCCCGAGGACGCGCGGTTGGTGGGGTTCGGTCCGGAGTCGGTGGCCACGGCGGTGCGTCGGGCGTTGTCGCGGGCGTCGGGGTGGGGTGATCACGAGTGGGAGTTGGTGCGTGAGGGTGCGCGGTCGTCGTTGATGCACATGGCTTTGGACGAGGTGCTGGCCGAGGAGGTGGGTGCTGGGCGTCGGGGTCCGACGTTGCGGTTGTGGGAGTGGTCGTCGGCTGCGGTGATCTTGGGTGGGTTCCAGTCGGTGCGCAACGAGGTGGATCTGGATGCGGCTGCGCGGCTGGGGGTTGAGGTGGTGCGTCGTGTGACCGGTGGTGGGGCGATGTTCGTGGAGCCGGGGAACACGGTGACGTATTCGCTGTACGCGCCGCCGTCGTTGGTGGCGGGGATGTCGGTGGCGGAGTCGTATCCGTTCTTGGACGACTGGGTGTTGGGTGTGTTGCGGGATCTGGGGCTGGACGTGTGGTATCAGCCGTTGAACGACATCGCTTCGGGTGGCGGGAAGATCGGTGGTGCGGCGCAGAAGCGGATGGCTTCGGGTGCGGTGTTGCACCACGTGACGATGTCGTACTCGATCGATGGTGCGAAGCTCGGTGAGGTGCTGCGCGTGGGCCGGGAGAAGTTGTCGGACAAGGGTGTCGCGAGCGCTGCCAAGCGGGTGGATCCGCTGGCGCGGCAGACGGGTTTGGCGCGTGAGGTCGTCATCGAGCGGCTGATCGAGGGGTTCCGGTCGCGGTTCGGGCTCGTGGAGGGGCCGGTGAGCGCGGTGGAGGAGGCGCGCGCTGGGGCGTTGGTGGAGTCGAAGTTCGCGACGGATGCCTGGTTGTGGCGGGTGCGGTGATCAGGTGATGACGTTGGGGACGCCGGGGGTGTTGCGTTTGCGGCGGAGCCAGATCTTGCGGGTGCCGTCGGCGTAGAGGAGGACGCGGGAGAGTTCCCAGCCGGAGTATTCGGCGTGGATGCTGAGTTGGGTCGCTGCGCTGATGCGGGTGATGCCGGGTGGGAGGCGCAGCGGCCGGTATTCCCAGTCGGTGTCGGTGTTTTCGGTTTGTGCGGTCACATTCTCACCACCTGGTATCCGGCGCCGTTGGCGGAGGCGATGTAGAGGGTTCGGGTGTTGGGGTCGATGGTGATGGTGTCGGGTTGGCTGATGGTGGGGATGCGGTGGGTTTCTCGGGGTTCGCCGCCTGCGATGTCGTAGCCGACGAGTTCGTTGGTGGTGGTGAGGGTGACCCAGGCGGTGTCGGTGGTGGGGTCGTAGGCGAGTGCGTAGGGGGCGCCGGGGACGGGGTAGCGCTGTTTGAGGATGAGGGGGTCGGTGCTGAAGGCGAGGAGTGCTTGGCCGCGGGTGTCGATGGTGAGGATGCGGCCGTAGCGGTCTTGGGTGGTGTTGGTGGCGCCTTCGCCTGCTCGGAGTCCTGCGCCTTTGTCGCCGGTGGTGGTGTTGATGGGGGTGATGGCGGTGGTGAGGCGGTCGAGGACGTAGAGCTGGCCGGCGTGGTGGAGCAGTTGTGCGGGGCCTGGGAACTTCTCGGTGGTGGTGCCGGGTTTGCCTTGGTCGAGGATGGTGATGGTGCCGGTGTCGCGGAGGGCGACGGCGGTGCGGTGGGTGTCGAGGTCGATGGCGTCGACGGGTGCGCCTGCGACGGGGGTGGGGTGTGCGGTGGTGGTGCGCAGGTCGATGCGGGTGATCTGGTGTGCGTCGGGGAGTGCTGCGAGGACCTGGCCGTGTTGGGCGTGGATGGTGGCCGGTGGTGCGGGCAGGTCGAGGGTGCGGCGGTTGCCGGTGGTGGTGTCGATGAGGTGGAGCTGGGGGCCGGCGGCGAGCACGAGGGTGTGGGTGTCGCGGTCGTAGGCGGTGTGCTGGGTGGGTGGTGCGGGGTGCACGGTGCCTGCGGGTGGGGTGGTCGCCGGGGGTGAGGTGGCGGGTGTGGCGGCGGTGAGGGTGTCGGTGACCTGGAGGGGGTCTGTGCTGTCGTCCATGCCGCACCCGGTGAGGAGGGTGAGGGTGAGGCAGGTGATGACCAGACGACGCAACGAGGTCCTCCTGTGGTGGTGCTGCCCTGCGGTGTTGCCGCTTCCGCTGGGTGGTTTCTGCTTCCTCCAGCATCCCTGATCGGGGGATGGTGGGTGCAGGGTGCCCCCTTGTGGGTGGTGACCCATCAGCTTGGCACGTCGTGGGTGTGGCGGGAAGTGCTACTGGGTTTCGGGGTAGGTGTGCTGGGGTGCGCTGATGTCGTCGAGGGCGGCGCGGATGGCTGGGGGGAGGGTGAGGTCTTCGGTGGTGAGGGCGGTTTTGAGTTGGGGTGTGGTGCGGGCGCCGAGGATGGGGGCGGTGATGCCGGGGCGGTCGCGGACCCAGGCGAGGGCGACGTGGGCGGGTGTGGTGTTGAGTCCTTCGGCTGCGGTGAGCAGGGCTTGGACGATGCGGGCTGCGCGTTCGGTGCGGTGGTGTTCGACGTAGCCGGCGAGGTGGGTGGTGGCGCCGCGGGAGTCGGGTGGGGTGGCGTTGCGGTATTTGCCGGTGAGGACGCCGCGGCCGAGGGGCGCCCAGGCGAGGATGCCGAGTTGGTGGTGTGCGGTGGCGGGGACGACTTCGCGTTCGATGCCGCGTTCGAGCAGGGAGTATTCGACTTGGGTGGAGATGAGGGGTGTGCGGGTGGGGTGGTGGTGCTGGTGTGCGGCGGCGGTGGCGGTTTGCCAGCCGGTGTAGTTGGCGATGCCGGTGTAGCGGACGCGGCCGGTGGTCACGGCGGTGTCGAGTGCGGCGAGGGTTTCGTCGAGGGGGACGTTTGGGTCCCAGGCTTGGAGTTGCCAGAGGTCGATGTGGTCGGTGCCGAGGCGGCGGAGTGATTCGTCGAGGGCGTTGAGGAGTGCGCCGCGGGAGGCGCCGCCGCCGAAGGGGCCGGGTTTGCGGCGGGCGGCGGCTTTGGTGGCGAGGATGATCTCGTCGCGGGGGATGTGGTGGGTGAGCAGGTCGCCGAGGATTTCTTCGGCGTGGCCGTCTTGGTAGACGTCGGCGGTGTCGATGAGGGTGCCGCCTGCGTCGTGGAAGGTGGTCAGCTGTTCGGCTGCGTCGTCGGCGGTGACGTCCAGGCCCCAGGTCATGGTGCCGAGGGCGAGTCGGGAGACGCGGAGGCCGCTGTGGCCGAGTTGTCGCTGTTCCACGGTGTTGCAGGGTATTCGGTGTGGTGGATGTGGCTGGTGAGGTCGGCTCGGCGGGTCCGATTGTGAGTGTTGTGGATCACATCATTGGTGGTGTGTCGCAGGGTTGGCTGCGGTGGGTGACGGTTCGGGCGCTGACCTGCCCTGATGGGGTGATCAAGGGTGGGGGAGGTCGTTGCCGGGTGATGCTGGAAGATCTGGGGACCGGGCCGGAAGTTTCGGGTGCGGCCCGGGGTTCCCTTTTCGATCGTGTGGAGTGGGTTTCGTGTCGTGGTTGCAGGCCATGGTGCTGGCCGTGGTCCAGGGGCTCACCGAGTTCCTGCCGATTTCCTCGTCCGGGCATCTGTCGATCGTGTCGAAGTTGTTCTTCGGCGAAGACGCAGGTGCCTCGTTCACCGCGGTGACGCAGATCGGTACCGAACTGGCGGTGGTCATCTACTTCATCGGTGACATCGTCCGGCTGGTCGCCGTGTGGTTCCGCGGGCTGTTCAGCGCTCAGGTGCGCGCCACGCAGGACTACAAGCTGGCCTGGTACGTGATCGTGGGCAGCCTGCCGATCGGCATCCTGGGCTTCTTCTTCCAGGACTACATCCGCTCGACGCTGCGCAGCCTGTGGATCACCGCGGCGACGCTGGTGATCTTCGGTGTGCTGATGGGGTTGGCCGAGCGGTTCGGCAAGCAGTTGCGCGCTCAGGCGCGGTTGCGGCTCAGCGATGGTGTGCTGATGGGTTTCGCGCAGGCGTTGGCGTTGATCCCCGGTGTGTCGCGTTCCGGCGGGACGATCACCGCGGGTCTGGCGCTGGGTCTCACGCGTGCGACGGCGGTGCGGTTCTCGTTCCTGCTGGCGATTCCGGCGGTGTTCGCCGCGGGGTTGTCGGAGGTCTCGCACGTGTTCGAGCCCAGCCCGTACGGGCTGCAGCCGTCGGCGGCGCAGATGATCGTGGCCACGGTGGTGGCCGGGGTGATCGGGTACCTGGTGATCGCGTGGTTGCTGCGCTTCGTGGAGAAGCACAGCGTCTACCTGTTCGTCTGGTACCGGATCGCGCTGGGTGCGGCGGTGTTCGCGCTGCTGGGCTTCGGTGTGATCCAGCCGTGAGGCGGTGACGTCGCACAACGGGTGTCGGGGCGGTCCGGTCGGGCCGCCCCGGCTTTTTTGTTCGTGCGGGCCCTGCGGGTGGTGGGGTGTGCGGTGAGGCCTACCCTCGGCGGACGTGGCGACTCTCATCCTGCTTCGGCACGCCCGTTCGGCGGCCAACGGTTCCGGTGTTCTGGCCGGGCGCACGCCCGGTGTCGGTCTTGACGAGACCGGCAGTGGTCAGGCCGCGGGTCTGCCCGCGCGGCTGGAGGGCGTGCCGTTGAGCCGGGTGGTGGTGTCTCCGCTGCAGCGCTGCCAGGAGACGGTGGCCGGGCTGGTGCGGCAGCGCGAGATCGAGCCGCTGGTCGAGGAGCGGCTGGCCGAGGTCGACTACGGCGACTGGACCGGCCAAAAGATCAAGGAGCTGACCGGGCAGGAGCTGTGGAAGGTGGTGCAGCAGCACCCGTCCGCGGCGGTGTTCCCCGGTGGTGAAGGGCTGGCGCAGGTGCAGTCGCGGGCGGTTGCGGCGGTGCGCGAGCACGACCGGCAGGTCGGGTCCGACCAGGTGTGGTTGTTGTGCAGCCACGGTGATGTGATCAAGTCGGTGCTGGCCGACGCGCTGGGGCTGCACCTGGATTCCTTCCAGCGGATCGTGGTCGACCCGTGCTCGGTGAGCGTGGTGCGCTACACCGAGACGCGCCCGTTCGTGCTCAAGATCAACGACACCGGTGGTGATGTCTCCGGGTTGCTGCCGCCGAAGGAGGAGTCGTCGTCCTCGGACGCCGTGGTCGGTGGCAGCACCGGCGAGCGCTCCTAGCTCCCGCGCCGCGCCGGTGCCGGCGCGGCGGGTTCGGGCAGCACGCGGAACACCAGCCAGCTCACCAGCGGCATGAGGATCAGCGGTGTCAGGGCCGTCTGCAGCGAGGTGGTGTCGGCCAGGCGTCCCAGCAGGGGGCTGATCAGGCCGCCGATGCTCACGGTCAGTCCGAGGGTGAGGCCGCTGGCGGTGCCGATGCGGGAGGGCAGGTAGTCCTGCCCGAGGGTGACCTGCAGGGAGAAGGGCACGTAGAGCCCGGCCGAGGTCAGGGCCACGCACACCAGCATCGCCGGTCCGGGCACGTGGACCACCCCGGCGACCGCGGCGACCGAGATCAGGTAGGACCAGCGCGAGACGCGGACGCGGTCGTAGCGCTGGGCCAGACCTCCGCCCAGCACCGATCCCGCGGCGCCCCCGAGGAACAGCAGGAACAGGGCGATGGTTCCGGCGGCGGGCACGCCGGGCACGCGCTGCTGGGCGTGCACGGCGATGAAGGTGCTCAGGCCGATGAAGACGATGGAGCGGGCGATGACCGCCAGCGACAGCTTCACGAACGACGCCACGTCGTCGAGGCCCCGAGCCGGTGAGTCGGTGGTGGCGGGGCGGGCCTGGCCGAGCAGGCGCAGCACCGGCACGCACAGGGCGGCTCCGGCCAGCGCGGGCAGCACCAGCACCGGTGTCGCCCGCAGCGAACCGTGCCCGATCGCGAGCGCCACCACGATCGGGGCGAGGGCGAAGCCGACGTTGCCGCCGAGGGAGAACCAGCTCATCGCGGTGTGACTGCCCCGGCTGGCGATGCGGGCCGCGCGGGCGGATTCGGGGTGGTAGGCGGCCACGCCGATGCCCGACAGCGCCACGAAGGCCAAGGTCAGCGGGTAGGAGCCGCTCAGCCCGCTCAGCGCGATGCCCACCCCGCCCACGATGGTGCTGACCGGCAGCAGCCACGGCATCGGCCACCTGTCGGTCAGCGCGCCGAACAGCGGTTGGGTGATCGAGGACAGCAGCGAGGCGGCCAGCACGATGCCGGACGCGACGGCCAGGCTGTAGTGGCGCTCGGCGACGAAGAAGGGGATCAGCGCGGCGACGGCCCCTTGGTAGAGGTCGACGCAGGCGTGGCCGAGGGCCAGCAGGACGAGAGCGGGGTTGCTGCGCACCCGTTCATGCTTGGCCACCCCACCGGTGTCGCGCTGTCGATAGAGTGACCGTTGATACAGGAAATCCGCCACACCCCGGTCGCGCCGACGCGCACCCGGCGCCTGGCCTCCGGCGGTGAGATCGACGCCCACCGCCACGACGATCACCAGATCGCCTACGCCGGGCAGGGCACGATCGCGGTGAGCACCGACGGCGGCTCCTGGGTCGCGCCCGCCACCCGCGCGATCTGGATCCCGGCGGGCACCGTGCACCAGCACCAGGCCCACGGCGAAGTCGACCTGCACCTCCTCGGCCTGCCCGCCGAGGTCAACCCGCTGGGACTGGCCAAGCCGGCCGTGCTGGCGGTCAGTCCGCTGCTGCGCGAGCTCATCATCGCCTACACGCGCGCACCCGCTGACCGCAGCGCAGCCCGCCTGCGGCTGCGCGCGGTCCTGCTCGACCAGCTGGCGATCTCCCCCGAGCAGCCCCTGCACCTGCCGGCACCGTCGAGCCCACTGCTGCGGGATCTGCACGAGATCCTGCGCGCCGACCCCGCCGACAACCGGACGCTGGCCGAGATCGGGCGGCAGATCGGCGCCGGCTCCCGCACGCTGTCGCGCCGGCTGCGCGCCGAGCTGGGCCTGACCTACCACCAGTGGCGCACCCAGATCCGGTTGCACCACGCGCTGATCCTGCTGGCCGAGGACGTCGCCGTCACCGCCGTCGCGCACCGCTGCGGCTGGTCGTCGGCCAGCACGTTCATCGACGTGTTCCGCCGCGCCTTCGGCTACACCCCCGGCGCCGGCCCCGGGGAGCCAGCAGCTGGGTGAGACCGCGACACAACGACGGCGGTCAACAGTTGGTTCAGTCGAGGATCTCGACGAGGTGCAGGCGGGCGCGTGCCGGCAGGGTGCGCTGGTGGCCGTTGGTGAACACCACGGTGATGTGCCCGTCGTCGGTGCTGGCGAGGGTCTCCACGACGGCCACCGGTCCGATCGGGCCGTGCAGGCGCACCGGCAGTCCCGGGCGCAGGTTCGCCGCGGGCACCCGGCGCAGGTTGGTGGCGCGCGAGGCCGGCCGCAGCCTGCGGGTGAACACCCACCAACAGAGCAGCCCCGCCACGGCCAGCACCAGCGGCAGCCACACCCACAGCCAGGTCAGGGCCAGCCCCGCGGCCAGCCCGGTCAGCGCCGCCCACAGCCCCGAGGACAGGGCCAGCGGGCCGATCTGCAACCAGCCGGTGGTGCGGATCGTGCCGTCGGCGAGGGTGCCGCGGGGTGGTGTGGGTGGGGCTTGGTCGGGGAAGTCGAGGTCTTCGCCGTCGTCGCGGTGGAGGTGCTCGGTGGTGATCTTGGCGAGGGTTTCGTGCCCGTAGAGCGCTTCGTCGCGGATGGGGGTGAGCTCGCCGCGCACGAGCGTTTCGCGATCGGACAGGGGCTGGTGGGGGATGTGGTCGGGGTTCACCGCTCGCGCCACCTCCAGGTGCCGTCGTCGTAGTCGCACACGTACCGGTCGCCGTTCTGCCCGCGTCCGATGTCACCGGGTTCGTCGCAGGGCTGGCCTTCGGCGATCTCGGGCGGGCGTGGCGTCGATGGCGGGCTGGGCGTGGTCGTAGGGGTCGGTGTTGGGGTGCGCGGTGTCGGTGGTGGTGCGCTGGTGGTCGTTCGGGTGCTGCTGCGCGTGGTGGTGCTCGTGCTCGTCGTCGGCGGCGGCTGGCTGGTGGTGGGTGCTGCCGTGGTCGCCGGTGGGGGCGGCGGTGTGGTGGTCGGGGCCAGCAGCGTGACCTGCTGCGGCGGCTGCTGGGCGCGCGGGGGTTCGCCGGTGGCGGGCAGGTTGGCCACCACACCGGCTCCGGTGGCGGTGATCAGGGCCAATGCGGGCACCAGGCGCAGCACCAGCGGGCTCTTCCACCACAGGCGGCGCAGGAGGTCGGGGGGTTGGGCACGCACGTGGCGTCTCCTTCTTGCGGGGGTTGCGGGCACCTTACGCGCCCCCGGTGAACCGCGTCTCGCATCGCGGGGCGAAAAGCGTTGGCGTTGACGGAAAACGCACGACCCGACACGCAGCGTCAAGGCATCCGCGGTGGTGAGAGGTGTCGGTGCCGGGGTGCATCATCGACGCATGGTGATCGAACTGCGCAGTCGGGGCGAGATCGACGCCCTGGCCGAAACCGGGGCGGTGGTGGCCGCGATGCTGGCCGCGGTGAACTCCCACGTCGCTGCGGGAGTGTCGCTGGGTGAGCTCGACGAGATCGCCCGCGACGTCGCCGCCGGGGCCGGTGCGCGGCCGGTCGGAGGCCGGGTGATCTCCACGTCGGTCAACGACGAGATCACCGGAGGCGCAGCGGACGGGCGCGTGCTGGCCGAAGGCGATCTGCTCAGCGTGGCCGCAGCGCTGGAGCGGCACGGGTGGCACGCCCGCGCCGCCACGAGCCGCACCGTCGGCCCCGCCAGTGCGGGCGACAGGGCGCTGATCGAGGCCACCGGTCAGGCGCTGGCCGACGGCATCGCCGCGGCACGCCCCGGCGCCCGGCTCGGTGAGGTGTGCAGAGCGATCGGGCTGGTCGGGCGCAGCGCCGGCTACGGCATCCCTGCCGTGGGCGGGCACGGGGTGGGCAGGCAGGCCCGCCAGGACCCGGCCGTGCCCAACGACGGGCACCCGGCCCGCGGCATCCCGCTGCGCCCCGGGCTGGTGTTCAGCGTCGAACCGATCTTCACCGCAGGCGGCCACGACCACCTCGACCCCGACGGCGAAGTGCTGCGCCCCGGTGACGACAGCCGCGCAGCCCACAGCGGCCACACCCTCGCCATCACCGACACCGGCCCCCGCATCCTCACCACCTGACCACGGCGCCAGGCCGGTCAGGTCCCGCGGTGTCCCACCGGCGGCCGGTCGAACGCACTGCATGCGGAAAACAGCCCGCCTGCTGCTGACCATTCGGCAGGACCGACCTAGTCCACCACCAGCACCACCTTCCCCAGGTTGGCGCGGGACTCGATGACCTCGTGCGCTCGTGCCGCCCGGGCCAGCGGGATCTCGGCGTGCACGCGCGTGCGCAGCCAGCCCTCCCGATGCCAGTCCCACAACTCGTCCCGCCAGCAGGCGTGCAACGACGGTGCGGCGGGCGATGCCATGCGAAACCCGGTCGCCGAGGCGCCCCGCGTCATCAGCTCACCCGAGCAGATCGCGCCGGGCTGGGCGCCGAAGGTCACCAACCGTCCACCGCGGCCCAGAGCGCGCACCGCCTTGTCCAGCACCTCACCGCCCACGCACTCCAGGACGACGTCGACCGGTTCACCCCAGCTGGGATCGTCGTAGCCCACCACCGCATCAGCGCCCAGGGTGCGCACGAACGCGTGCTTGTCCTGCTTGGCGCCCACGGCGGCGACCACGCGGGCGCCGTGGGCGCGCACCAGCTGGATCGCCATCGTGCCGACCGCGCCCGCCGCCGCGGTGATCAGCACCGACTCTCCCCGGCCGACCACGCCCGCCGCGCACGCCCTGCGCGCCACCAGCCCGCTGCGCACCAGCGCCACCGCGGTCACCGCGTCGGCGTGGTCGGGCACCCGCGAGGCCATGTGATCGGCCAGCAGCACCCGCTCGGCGTAGGCGTGCTCGAAGCACAGCCCGGTGACCCGGTCGCCGAGCCGGAAACCCCGCGCCCCCGGGCCCAGCGCTTCCACCACCCCGGCGACCTCCCCGCCCAGCGGTATCGGCTCGGGCCCTTCGCGCACGCGGCGCACCGCGGGCCAGGTGACCCCGACCGCCTCGCTGCGCACCAGCAGCTGTCCAGGACCGGGCGCCGGGGTGGGGACGTCTTCGACGAACAGGACCTCCGGTCCACCGTTGATGACGTAGTTGACGCGTCGCATCACGCACACTCCTCGGAATTCGATGGGTCCACCAACGAAATCGAGAGTAGGAGGAAAACCGTGGGGGAGTCCAACGAATTTTCGGCTAGGGTGAGATCGTGGCCGAACAGGACAACACCCGCGCTCTGCACCACATCCAGTCCCTGCCCAGCTGGCTGACCGGGCGCGTCGCCGCGCGCGGCCGCGACCTGGTGGCCCACGCCCTGGCCGGTGAAGGGCTGCGGCTGAGCCAGCACGCCGTGCTGGCCGCTGTGGCCGAACACGGCCCGCTGGCCCAAGCCGAACTGGTGCGACGCCTGGAGATCGACCCCAAGGACGTCGTCGGACTGCTCAACGAGCTGGGGGACAAGGGCCTCGTGCAACGCAGGCCCGACCCGCGCGACCGCCGCAAGAACGCCGTGTCAGCCACCCCCGAGGGCCTGTCGACCCTGCAGCGCTGCGCCGCGCTGGCCGACCAGGCCAACCGGGAGCTGCTCACCCCGCTCAGCGCTGCCGAACGCGAACTGCTGATCACCCTGCTACGACGGCTGCACCACGCCGATCAGGCCCAGTAGCGGCGCACCTCGCCGGGAGCGAACGCGCCCCGGTCGGTGACCACCGTGGTCACCAGGTGCGGATCGGTCACGTCGAACGCCGGGTACAAGCCCCGCACCCGCGTGCTCGCGCTGCGGTGACCGAGGGTGTGCAGGACCTCGTCACCGTCGCGGAACTCGATCGGCACCTGCGCACCCGACTCGGTGTCGGGATCCGGGGCGTGGCACAACGCGTGGAACGGCACCCCGAACGCCTGGGCCGCCGTGGCCAGCTGCAACGTGCCCACCTTGTTGATCACCGAGCCGTCCATGGTGATCCGGTCGCTGGCGGTCACCAGCGCATCCACCCGGCCCTCGCGCATCAGCGAGGCCGGCATCGCGTCGGTCACCAGCGTCGTGGGCACCCCCATCTCCGCCAGCGACTCCGCGGTCAACCGCGCACCCTGCAGGTACGGGCGGGTCTCGGTGCAGACGAACTCCGGGCGCTTGCCCCCGGCCACCAGCGCCTCCACCAGCCCCAGCAGGTAGAGATCACCCCAGCAGTGCGTCAGCACCCGCGCGCCGTCGTCGAGCAGCGCCGCGCCGGCCTGTCCCATCTCGCGGCAGCGCCGCCGGTAGTCGGCATCGCCCGCGCGAGCACCGTCCCACGCCGCCGCGGCGACATCCTCGCGTCCGGCGATCTCTTCGAGCACGAACGCGGCGGCCTTGCGCGGCTGGTCGTTGGTCGGGCGCGTGGCGATCAACCGCCGGGCCGCCTCACCCACCCGGTGGCGAGCCACCTGCGGGTCCTGGCCCTCGGCCTGCCGGGCGGCCAGCACCAAACCCCACAACACCGCGAAGTACGGCCCGGAGGACTGGGTCACCATCTCCTCGATCGCCCGCGCGACCTCCTCCACCGTGCGCGCACGCACCCACCGGCGCTCGAACGGGAACACCCGCCGGTCCAGGATGTGCACACCGTCGTCGTCGAGCCGGACGCTGTCGGCGAGAACCGGCACGGGCACAGCGGAAGAAGACATCGAATCCTCAGGTCACGAGTCCGAAAGAAGCTGACGGACGAAAGCCTAACCAGCCGCGCGCACCCACCCGGCCACCACCAACTGGTTTGCTAGGCTCACGACACCGCGTTGATCGCCGCACCCCGCAGGCTTGATCACCCGAGGCTCCGCGACACCCGCGCCACCTCACCCACGCACCGCCCGGAGCCCGAAGGAACTCTCGTGACCCACCCCCGCCCCAGCGACACCGGACCCGTGCTGCACGCCGAGGACGTCGACGTCGTCCGCGACGGCGCGCACCTGCTGCGCTCGATCACCCTGCAGGTCCACCCCGGCCAGCACTGGGCACTGCTGGGCGCCAACGGCGCGGGCAAATCCACCCTGCTCAGCCTCCTGGGGGCCCACCAGCACCCCACCCGCGGCAGCGTGGAGGTCCTCGGGCACCGCCTCGGCGCCGTGGACATGCGCGCCCTGCGCAGCCTCGTCGGCCACGTCAACCCCCGCCACCCGCTCACCAGCCCGCTCACCGTCGGCCAGGTCGTGCTCACCGGAGCCACCAACACCACCGAGCTCGTCCCGCGCTGGCAACCCACCGACGCCGAAACCGCCCGCGCCGACCGGCTGATCAGCCTGTTGGGCATCGCCGACCGCACTCACGCCCGCTGGAACACCCTGTCCCAAGGCGAACGCGGCCGGGCGCTCATTGCCCGCGCCCTCATGCCCGCACCCCGCCTGCTGCTGCTCGACGAACCCGCCACCGGACTGGACCTGGCCGCCCGCGAACAACTGCTCACCAGCCTCGAAGACCTGCGCACCCAACACCCCGAGCTGGCCACCGTGCTGGTCACCCACCACCTCGAAGAACTCCCGACCGGCACCACCCACGCCATGCTGCTGCGCGAAGGGCACTGCCTGACCGCCGGCCCGGTCGAGCAGGTCATCACCAGCGACCACATCAGCAAGTGCTTCAACCACCCCGTGCACATCACCCGCGACCACGGCCGCTGGCACGCCCGCGCCCGCTGACCCCCGCCCTGCCGAGCACCGGGCCGGTGATCAACCGCGCAGCGCCAGGTAGGGCGCCAGCGCGAACAGGGTCACGATCAGCGCCCACCGCAGACTGCGGGTGGGCAGCGCGTGGGCGATCTTCCAGCCCACCACGACACCGACGAGTTCCGGGATGCCGACCACGGCGGCCAGGGGCCAGTTGATGGCGCCGTGAGCGAGATAGCCCAGCGCCCCCACGGTGGCGATGACCACCGATTGCGCTTGGGCGGAGGCCAGCGATTCCAGCACGGGCACCCCGAGGGCGACCAGCAGCGGCACCGTCAGCAACGGTCCGCCGATCCCCACCACACCCGAGATCACGGCCACGGCGAATCCCAAGCCCGCGACCACGGGCGCGGGTGGGTGCGCGCGTGCCGCCGCGGCCGGGGGCTTGCGGTGCAGGACCAGCGCGCCTGCCGCGGCCACGAGCACGCCGAGCACGATCCCGAACACGCGTGGGGAGACCAGCGTGTTGAGCAGCACCCCTAGCGGAGTTCCGAGCACGGCCGCGCCCGCCAGGATCAGCGCGGTGCGGCGCGTCTCGGGATCGCGCAGCTGACCGGAGCGGGTGTAGACACCGGTGGCCAGGACACCGGTGGCGACGTGGGTGACGATGGCGGTACCGGCCACCTCCGCCGGCGACACACCGGTCAGCGTGAACAGCCCGATCGTGGGCAGCACGCCGCCGGGGCCGACGGCGGTGATGCCGATTCCTCCGACGAGCCCGAACAGCCCGAGCAACACCACCACCAGCCACGGCACTCCGGCCATCACCTCACCGCCCCGGCTCGATCGAGCGCCTCACCGGCGCGGTTCGATGGCACAACGCCCTCCCGCCAGTTCGAGCAACCGATCATTTCGCCCCGCCGCGATGCAGCGTGGCGCGCAGGATCAGGCGGTCGGCGCGCATGCGGATCGACTCCACGTCCACCGCACGTCCCCCGCGGACACGCGTGCGGCGTTCGATGGCGAACACCGCCGCCCCGCTCGGGATCTGCAGCAGCGCCGCGGTGTTGGCATCAGCGGCCACGGCGTGCACCGCGATCTCGGCGCGCTCCAACGGGCAACCGGTGTGCTCTTCGATCAGCGCGAACACGTCCCGGCCGGCCAGATCCTCGGCCACGACCGCGGCCCCGACATCCGCGGTGAGGTAGCTGGTGTCCAGCGACAGGGGCAGTCCTGCTAGCCAGCGCAGCCGTTCGAGGTGCACACCACCGGCGCTGGGGTGGACTTCGAGCCGCTCGGCGATCGCGGCGGGCAACTCGGCCACGGTCTCGGCCACCCGCACCTCGTTGAACACGTTGCCGCACCCGGTCAGCGTCTCCGCCAGCCCCGCGAGCCGGTCCAGCCCGTGGCCGTACTTCGGTGTGCTCACCACCGTGCCCACACCCGGCTGACGGGAGACCAACCCCTCATCGCGCAACAACCCCAGCGCATCCCGGACAGCGTTGCGCGACGCGCCGAACCGCCTGCTCAACCTGCGCTCGTCCGGCAACCTGCCCTGATCGAAGCGGCCGGCCGTGATCTGCTGCCGCAGCACATCGGCCAGCTGCCGCGCCCGTTCAGCCCTCGGGCGCGAGGAAACCCCTCCAGCGGGCACGCGCCGCCCCGCGGTCGCGCTGACAGTTCGATTCACCGCGCCGACGGTACTGAGCACAGATCACGTCCGAGTTTCGCCACCCCACATGACCTGCGCGGACGCATGACCAGCGGGAAGGCGTCGCCGAGGAGGGCATTGCGCCACCTGACGACGGCGGCGTCGCCGATCCGGCGAATCCGGGCGTGAAAGAACGGTGGTCCTGGCACGGGCGCAGGATGCAGGTCTGCGCCCGTGCCAGGACCACCGACGAGGCGAAAGAGGGTTCTAGCGGCGCTTCTTCGGCGGGTCCTTGCGCAGCAGGTCCGGTCCGATGATCCGGCGCACCACCCGGCGCATCAAGCCGCGCTTGCGGGCCGGGGCGGGCGCGGGACGCTCGGTGACCGCCGGCTGCGGACCGGTCAACGCCGTCGGGGACGCCGCGGCCTGCGGATCGAGGCGCTTGGCGAACTCCGGCTGCTCGTCACGAATCGCGGGGATGTAGGGCTGGGTGACCTCGACGTGCTCGGGAATCGGCGGTGGCGCCATCGGCGGACCGGCCGGCGGGATCGAGGGCAGCGAAGCCGGTTCGTCGCTGTAGAACGCCTGGAACGCCGTGTCACCGGCGATGGAGTCCTGCGCGGCGGGGTTCGGGCCGGGGGAGAAGTGCTGCTGCGCACCGGGATTGAGCGCCTCGGCGAACGTCGTGCCTTCCGACATCGCCGTGCTCGGCCGCGGCGGACGGGAGTTCTGCGGGGCCTCGTGCATCGGGGGCTGCGGGGCGGTGGCCGGGAAATCCGGCCGCTGCGGTGCAGCGTTGGAGGCGGGCATCGGGCCGGGTGCCGTCGGGGCGGGATCGATCGCCTCGTCCACGGGCAGCTGGCCCATGATGCGTGTCGTCGGCGGTCCCGGATCCGGCTGCTGCTGTTGCGCTTCCGAGGGGACCACGGGCTGGAACCACGGTCGAGCAAGATCGTCTTGAATAGTCATCCGTATCGACTCTGCGTCAGCAAACGGCCAATGTCACCGGATCGGGGACTTCCGTTCCGGCGGAGCAGACCCTACCGGTCACGGACCGGTAAAGCACACCCCCGTGTTCCCTAACCCACCCGGACCTGTCGATCACTCAGCCGCAGCGGCACTCATCGCCGGCCATGACCGCCTGCCTGAGCTGGCCGAACTCCGCGGCCAGCGTCCCGGCGCTCCAATGCGCGTTCAGGCCACTGGGATTGGGCAACACCCACACCCCGGCGTCACCGATCGTCCGGTCCTGCTTACCGAAGGTGGCGCGCTTGGCACCGAAGGCCGCCCGATATGCCGTGATCCCCACGATCGCCACCCACCGGGGCCGGTAGCGCTGCACCTTCGCGGTCAACGCCTGCGCCCCGGCCTGCAACTCCTCCTCGGAGAGCTCCGCGGCCTTCGCGCTGGCACGAGCCACCAGGTTGGTGATGCCCAAACCCAGCCCCAGCAGCTCCGACTGCTCCTGCGGGGCCAGCTCGCGCGGCGTGAACCCGCTGGCGTGCAGCACCGGCCAGAACCGGTTGCCCGGACGTGCGAAGTGCCACCCCGTGGCACCCGACCACAACCCCGGGTTGATCCCGCAGAACAGCACCTTGAGATCCGGCGCCAGCACATCGTCGATCGTGACGCCGCTGGCGGCCTCCAGCTCCTGCGTACTCGGCCGGTCACCCGACAACTCGCACCTCCGCAACGCGACCCCGGTCCATCATCGGACCCTAACCACATCGCCCGGAGCCACCGAACCCAGCGCCCCCGCACGCGCTCCGCGCGGGCGAATGCGATCATGGCCGCCCGCGCAGAGCGTGCTGCGCGGACGGCCACGGGTCGTCAGTCGGTGCCCGACTCCATCGCCGCGCGGTCCAGCGCCTGCGACTCGGACTCCTCGGCACCCACCGAGGCGATCGCCTCCGCGCCACCGGCCTGCAACGAACCCACCAGCTCGGTCTGGGCCTTGCCGACCAGACCCAGCTGCGCGTACCCCTCCAGCTTGGCCCGCGAATCGGCGATGTCGAGGTTGCGCATGGTCAACTGGCCGATGCGGTCGGTCGGACCGAACGCGGCGTCCTCGGTGCGCTCCATCGACAGCTTGTCCGGGTGGTAGGAGAACGACGGACCGCGCGTGTCGAGGATCGAGTAGTCCTCGCCGCGGCGCAGCCGCAACGTCACCTCACCGGTGATCGCCGAACCCACCCAGCGCTGCAACGACTCCCGCAGCATCAGCGCCTGCGGGTCGAACCAGCGGCCCTCGTACATCAACCGGCCCAGCTTGCGGCCCTCGTTGTGGTAGCTGGCCACCGTGTCCTCGTTGTGGATGGCGTTGACCAGCCGCTCGTAGGCGGTGAACAGCAGCGCCATGCCCGGCGCCTCGTAGATGCCCCGACTCTTGGCCTCGATGATGCGGTTCTCGATCTGGTCGCTCATGCCCAGCCCGTGCCGGCCACCGATCGTGTTGGCCTCGTGCACCAGATCGACCGGCGAGGAGAACTCCTTGCCGTTGATGGCCACCGGCCGGCCCTGCACGAAGGAGAGCGTGACGTCCTCGGGTGCGATGGCCACCGACTCGTCCCAGAACCGCACGCCCATGATCGGGTCGACGATCTCGATGCCGGTGTCCAGGTGCTCCAGCGACTTGGCCTCGTGGGTGGCGCCCCAGATGTTGGCGTCGGTGGAGTAGGCCTTCTCCGCCGAGTCGCGGTAGGGCAGACCGTGCTCGACCAGCCACTCCGACATCTCCTGCCGGCCACCCAGCTGCTCCACGAAGTCCTCGTCGAGCCACGGCTTGTAGATGCGCAGCCGCGGGTTGGCCATCAGGCCGTAGCGGTAGAACCGCTCGATGTCGTTGCCCTTGAACGTCGACCCGTCACCCCAGATCTGCACGTCGTCGGCGAGCATCGCGCGCACCAGCAGCGTCGCGGTCACCGCACGACCCAGCGGGGTGGTGTTGAAGTAGGTGCGCCCACCGGAGCGGATGTGGAACGCTCCGCACGACAGCGCGGTGAGCCCCTCCTCGACCAGCGGCTCGCGGCAGTCGACCATGCGCGCGATCTCGGCGCCGTAGTCCTTGGCCCGGCCCGGGATCGAGGCGATGTCGGACTCGTCGTATTGCCCGATGTCGGCGGTGTAGGCGCACGGAACGGCACCCTTGTCGCGCATCCAGGCCACGGCGACGGAGGTGTCGAGACCCCCGGAGAAGGCGATGCCGACCCGCTGGCCGACCGGCAGTGACGTCAGAACCTTGGACATGCGGAAAGTTTATGCGACCGACTGTATGGTTATCCACCCGGGTCGCCCATCGGTGTGCAACCTCACCCCAACCGCAGGCCAGCGGCGGTGACGTGCCCGAACTCACCGCGACGGGCCGAGCCACCGGCACGCGAGTTGGGCACAATCAGAGGCGAATCGGATCCGGACGAGGCGCACCGTACCTGGCCATGCAAAGACGGTGCAGACGCGCGAGGAGCGCGCACCGCCATGGCATGGATCGTTCTCATCATCTCCGGCATGTTCGAAGCCGTCTGGGCGCTCGCGCTCGGCAAATCCGAAGGGTTCAGCCGGCTCGCGCCGTCGCTGGTGTTCGCCGGCGCGCTCGCGATCAGCATGGGCGGGCTGGCGATCGCGATGCGGACGCTGCCCGTGGGCACCTCCTACGCGGTGTGGGTGGCCATCGGCGCGGTGCTCACCGTCGGCTACTCGATGGCCACCGGCGACGAATCGATCTCACCGCTGAAGATCGCGCTGCTGCTGGGCCTGATCAGCTGCGTGGTCGGCCTCAAGCTCGCCCACTGACCTCATCCCGGGGGTGTGCCGTCCCAGCGCCACGTCACCGGCCTGGGGCGGCCGGGCAGGTCCGCGCGGCCGGTCGACCACAGCAGCACCGGCCACGGATCGGTCGCGGCGGGGGCTTCGGGGAAGAGCCGGTCGAGCACGCGGGAGCACAGCTCGGCAGGTGGGGTCCAGGCCAGACCGAGGCCGTCGGTGACGTCGTGGGTGTGCACGAGGGTTTCCACGATGCCCATCGCCGCGAAGCCTTCGGGATCGGAGCGGCCGAACGTGTGGTGCGAGCGCATCTGCGGTGATGCCGTGCGCACCATGGCCACCAGCAGCGCTGCGGTGGCCTCCAGCGTCTGCAGCAGTCCCTCCGGCCCGGCATCGGGGTCGGCGTGCACGGCGTTGTACGGCCCGCCCTCCCGGCGCGGTTGCCACACGAACGGCACGAGACCGTCCAACGCCGGTGCCGCGGGGCTGAGCTGGACGGCGTAGGCGAACAGGTCATCGCTGAGGTGCTCGACCGTTTCCCAGCGATCCCACTCCAGCGAACCGGCCTTCGCCCGCCACGAGTCCTCCGGCACCTCCCGCAAGACCGCCACGGCCAGTCGCACGCAACGAGCCAGGTCATCGGCGGTCACCGCTGATCGAGACATCCCCGAACCGTACCGCCACCACACCCGCGGTCGCCCCGGGTTTTGCCACACCACCTCGGACTTCCCGACGTCAACCGGGGTCATGGCTGTGCGGCGCGCCTCGTGCTTCGGGGAGGTGGCGCGCCCAGAGGACCAGGTCGATCGCGACCGACAGTGCGATCAGCGCTGTGAGGCCGAGCAGCAGCCAGACGGTCAGCATCGCTGCCGATGCGGGGCGGGACGACAGAAATCGATGAGGGCACGGGCGATCTGGCCGGGGGCGTTCTCGGTGGGGATGTGGTCGGCCTCCGGGATGCGGACCAGCGTGGTCCGCGGGACCTCCCGGGCGAACTTCTCGGCGTACTCCACCTTCTCGTCGACGTCGTCCTCGCCCCAGATCAGCAACTTGGGCACCGTGGAACGCCGCAGCGCGGGAACGAGATCAAGGGTGTAGCGGCTGTCGGCCGCGCCCGCCATGGCGAGCCAGGAGCGTCCGACCCGCGGATCGGTCCACGGCTGCAGGTACTCGGCGATCCGCTGCTCGGTGGCGGCACCCGCCAGCGCCCCCGTCACGGCCTGTCGGCGTGCGGCGAGCAGTTCATCGACGGTGGTCGCCGCGGCGACCAGCGGGTCCCGGTACCGGCCCACGTGGGGCGCGGGCCAGGAGTCGTAGACCACCGAGTTGACCAAGGCCAGCCGGCTCACCTCCAGCTGATCGTGGACCAGCAGGCGCTGGGCGACGGCGCCACCGATGTCATGACCTGCCACGGCGATCGGCCCGGAGATCTTCAGCGCGGAGACCACTCGCACCACCCACTCCGCCAGGGCCGGAACCGTGGCCGTTTCCAAGGTGAGCTCGCCTCCCGAGCGCCCCAGCCCGGGGAAATCGACCGCGAAGGGCCGCAGCCCCGCCTGCGCGAGGCGCCCCAGCACCGGAAGCCACACCCGGCTCCAATAGGTCCCGTGCAGCAGCAACACGGCCGGGCCGTCCTGCTCTGCGGTCAGGTAGCTGACCGCCTACGACTTCTCGATCTGCGCCGAGGACCCCGGCCCCCTCCGGACCACCATCGGCTACACGATGCTCGTCGAGGCAGGGCTGGAGGCCCTGCAGAGCGCGGACACCGTGGTCATCCCCGGCTGGCAGCCACCCGGCACACCCGCGCCACCGGCCATCACCGAGGCGCTGGGGAGGGCTCACCAGCGCGGGGCGAGGATCGTCGCCATCTGCACGGGGGCGTTCGTCCTCGCCCAGACCGGTCTGCTCGACGGCCGCCGCGCCACCACCCACTGGCGCCAGACCGCCCAACTCGCCGCCACCTTCCCCGAGGTGCAGGTGGATCCCGACGTGCTCTACGTCGACCACGGCGACGTGGCGACCAGCGCCGGGACCGGCGCGGGCATCGACCTGTGCCTGCACCTGGTCCGGTCCGACCACGGCGCGGCATACGCCTCCCAGATCGCCCGGAACATGGTGCTGCCACCGCACCGGGAAGGAAGCCAACTCCAGTACGCCGCACCACCCGCACCGGCCCGAGCGGACGAGTCCTTGGCGCCACTGCTGGAGTGGGCCACCTCCCAACTCCACACCCTGACCGTCTGCCACCTCGCCGAGCACGCCGGGCTGTCGTCGCGAACTCTGGCCCGGCGGTTCACCGAACAGCTCGGCACCAGCCCCGGGCGGTGGCTGCTCGGCCAGCGCCTCGACGCGACACGAGTGCTGCTGGAACAGACCGCCCTTCCGGTGGAGGCCATCGCCACCCGGGTCGGACTCGCCTCGGCGGTCAACCTGCGCCGCCGCTTCCGGGCGCACTTCGGCACCACCCCCGGCGCCTACCGGCGGACCTTCGGCGAAACCCGGCCGCAACGCCGGTGAACTTCGCGAAGTGCCACCGGCCGCGCCCAGGCGACGAGATGCCGCTCGCTCCGGGACCGCAGTGTGCCGGATTGATGCCCCGTCAGTCCTCGTCGAGCAGGTGGCGGAGGTACTTGTCCGGGCCGGCCAGGAAATCCCGGGTGAGGCGGACCGGCAGCGCGTGGTCGAAGTCGGTGGTCGCCGTGGTGCCGTCGTCGTCGATCTCGATGATGCGCGCGCCCGGCAGCGCCAGCAGAACGGGGGAGTGCGTGGCGATGATGATCTGGCTTCCCTGCCGCGCCAACTCGGCCAACCGTGCCAGCAGTGCCATGCAGCCACGCACCGACAGCGCCGCCTCGGGTTCGTCGAGGACGTAGAGGCCGCCGGGGCCGAAGCGGTGGGTGACCAGGTCCAGGAAGGACTCGCCGTGCGAGCGCTCGTGCGGCGACACCCCGCCGTAGGCCGGCAGCAAGGACGGCGAGTACGGGTCCTCGTCGAGGCGTTCGATCTCGCTGGCGACGTTGTAGTAGGACTCGGCGCGCAGGAAGAACCCGGTGCGCGGTTTGCGGTTCCAGCGCAGGATCAGGTGATCGCCGAGGCTGGACTCGGTGGCGCGGGTGGCGAAGCGGAATGACTGGGAGCCGCCTTCGGGGTTGAAACCCGCCGCGGTCGCGATCGCTTCGACGAGCGTGGACTTGCCGCTCCCGTTCTCCCCGACCAGAAACGTCACTGATGAATCCAGGTCCACTCCGCCGCCCGCGGCCAAGTGGGAGACCACCGGCAGCGTGAAGGGGTAGCGGCCGGTGTCCCCGCCGGTGTCCAGGCGGGCGTGGCGGATGAAGGCGCCGGTGGCCCGACGCGAGTCCCAGCTCTGACGCATCGCCCGACGCTAGCGCGCCCGCGCGCCTCCGGAAGTCGCCCCGGCAGTTCTCGCCAGGTTTCGTCCACCCCCAAAACCAATTACGTTACTAACGTTTCTAACCCAACGAAATGGAACCCGATCCAGCGAAAACGGACCGAGGGGCGGCGCGCATAATCGCGCTTATGTGCGGTAGGGTCGGGTGATGGAGATCGAGATGGGGCGCGGGCCGGATGCGGTGGGGACGCGGGCGCAAACGGAACTCCTCGCCTCGGCCACGCGCACGGGACACACGCTGGCCGCGCTGATCGCCTCCTGGCTGGGGTCCTTCGCCGAGTCCGCCGACACCCGGAATGCCTATTCGCGGGACCTGCGCGAGTACCTCGACTGGTGCACCCGGCGAGAACTGGACCCGCTGTCGGTGCGGTTGCCCGAGGTGCAGATGTACGGCGCGGAACTGGCCGCCGCCACCAACCCGCGCACCGGGCGCCCACCGGCGGCCTCCACGCGCGCCCGCAAGCTGGCCGCGGTCTCCAGCTTCTACACCTACCTCGTGCGCGCCGGGGTGATCGATGCCAACCCGGCCCGCGACGCCGCCCGGCCGCGCTACGACCGCAGGCACTCGCCGACCGCCAGCGTCTCGGCGGAGCAGGCGAGCGCGATGCTGGCCGGCAGCCGCGACTACCGCCACCGCACCCTCGGGCCACAGGCATCCGCGCTGGTGATGGCGCTGCTGATCGATCTGGGCGTGCGCGTGTCGGAGCTGTGCAACGCCGACCTGTCGGATCTCGGCCAGCGCGAGGGGATGCGGGTGCTCACGGTGCGGATGAAAGGCGGCAAGGTGCGCACCCGCCCGATCCCGCACGCCCTGCACGGGGTGCTGGAGGCCTACCTGCAGCAGCGACCCGATGCCGACACCGACGCGCTGGTGATCACCCGCGACGGGCGCCGGGTCAACCGCCACCAGATCTACCGCCTCGTGCAGGCCATGGCCGCCCAGGCCGGTGTCGCGATGCCGCAGCGCATCACCCCGCACTCGATGCGCCACACCTTCAACACCATCGCCCGCCAGCACGGGGCCGCACTGGAAGACCGGCGCGACGCCCTCGGGCATTCCTCCGCGGCGGTCACCCAGCTCTACGACCACGTCGCGCTGTCGCTGAGCCGGGACCCGGCACACCTGGTCTCTCGCGCCACGGCAAGCCGTGATGACCCCGAAAACGGGGATCCTGAGGCACCACTCGAATGAGTCACGGTGACGAAAAGAATCTTGGTAGGCGGCGGTGACTTCCGGCCACCCGGGTAGTCCATAGTGCATGGCTACCAACACGCAAGCATCCACGACCGTGAACAGCATCGGCGTCACCATGTTCACCGTCGCCGACCAGGACGCAGCTCTGGAGTTCTACATCGGCAAGCTGGGTTTCGAGTTGCGCGGTGACACCCGGTTCGGCCCCGACGGCGAATACCGCTGGCTGGAGGTCGCCCCGCCCGGTTCCACTGCGCGCCTGGCTCTCAATCCCCCGATGGGCGGCGGGGAACCCGGTGGCAGTGCTATCGGGGTCGAAACACCTGACGTGCGCGCCGAGTACGAGCGGTTGCGGGCCATCGGAGGTGTCCAGATCGACTCCGAACCCGAGTCCAGCCCGGGGGCACCGCTGCTGTTCATGGTCAGCGACCCCGACGGCAACCACATCGCCATCGTCGAAGTCTGACCACACGCGCGATCGGCCCGGGTGCGGAGCCGGGCCGCGCGGCGGGTGGGGTGATCACCAGATCACCCCACCCGCGCGATTCCTCGATCCGAGGTACGGGAGCGCTACCGGGATTTCGAGCAGGTCGCCGCCAGCGCGGCTGCGGGTCTCGAGGTAACCCAGCTCACCGGCGGGTCAGGACGGTGGTGGTGTTGGCGGTGACGATGGCGGCCACCGACGCCCACTGCCAGAGGTCGAGGTGCTGGCCGAGGATGAGCAAACCGGCGGTGGCCGCCAGCACCGGGTTGAGGCTCATGAAGATCGCGAACAGCGGTGCGGGCACGCGGCGCAGCGCCAGCGCGTCGCACAGGAACGGCACCGCCGAGGACAGCACGCCCGCGGTGACGGCGAAGCCCAGAGCGCTCCAGGTCGGCGGGTACGCGAGCAGCACGCCGATGCCGATCGGCAGGAACAGCAGGCCGGAGAGCCCGCAGGCGGTGGCGGTGCCCTGCGCGCCGGGCAGGGTGCGGCTCAGGGCGTGGTTGAGCAGGATGTAGCAGGCCCAGCAGACCGCGGCCAGCAGCGCCAGTCCCATGCCGAGGTAGTCGGCGCTGGGTTGCGGGCGCATCAGCACCGCCACACCGGCGGCGGCCAGCAGGGCGCAGGCCAGGTCGATGCGGCGGCGCGATCCGGCCAGAGCGACCGCCAGGGGGCCGAGGAATTCCAGGGTGACGGCCAGGCCGAGCCCGATGCGGTCGACCGCGCTGTAGAGGGCGAGGTTGATGACCGCGAACACCCCGGCCAGGGCGATCACCAGCCGCCACTGCGCCGAGGTGAACTCCCGCAGGCGAGGCCGGGTGGTGGCCAGCAGTGCCACGGCGGCGATCCACTGGCGCACCGCGACGACCCCGGCGGGAGTGATGGTGTCGAAGGCCAGCGACCCGATCGCGGCGCCGGTCTGGTTGGACACCGCACTGCCCGACATCAACGCCACCCCCGCTCCGCGCGAGGAAGCGGCCGGGGCGATCGGTGCGGGGGTGTGGGTGGTGGCCATGCCGCTCACCCTCCCGGGCCGGGCATCGTTGCGCACAATGCATCCGCCACGCCACCGATACGCTGGAGGTATGGATGTGGAGTTGCGGCAGCTGCGATGCCTGGTCGCCATCGTGGAGACCGGCACCTTCACCGACGCCGCAGGCGAACTCGGCTTGTCGCAGGCGCAGGTCTCGCGCACCCTGGCCGGTCTGGAGAACGCCCTGGGCGTGCGGTTGTTGCGGCGCACCAGCCGCCAGGTCACCCCCACCGCTGCGGGCACCCGGATCCTGGCCCGCGCGCGGCGGGTGCTGGCCGAGACCGAGGAGCTGGTGCGCGAGGCCACCACCGGGGACGCGATCCTGCGCGTGGGTCATGCCTGGTCGGCGATGGGCAGGCACACGGTGGCCTTCCAGCGGCGCTGGGCGGCGTCGTGGCCGGAGGTGCGGTTGCAGCTGGTGCGCACCAACTCGGCCACCGCCGGGCTCGGTGAAGGCGCGTGCGACGTGGCCGTGGTGCGCTCGGAACCCGATCGGCGGCGGTTCTCCGGAGTGGTGGTGGGCCTGGAACGCCGCTACTGCGCGATGGCCACCGATGACAGGTGGGCGCGGCGCCGGTTCGTGCGGCTGGCCGACATCGCCGAGCGCACCGTGCTCCTCGACCGCCGCGCCGGATCCACCACCCCGCAGCTGTGGCCGGAAGATCAGCGGCCCGCGTTCGAAGACACCACCGACGTCGACGACTGGCTCACCGCGGTCTCCAGCGGACGCGTCGTGGGCATCACCTCCGAGGCCACCCTCACCCAGTACCGGCGCAGCGGTGTGGTGTTCCGGCCGGTGCGCGACGCCCCACCGATCCCGGTGCGGGTCATCTGGTGGCGCGACGAGCGGCACACCCACGCGGGCAAGGTCGTCGACCTGCTCACCGAGCTCTACCGGCGATGATCAGAACCCGGCAGGTCGGGCCGGAGCCCGGCGTTGGGGACCAGCCCCGTCACCTGACCCAGCTAGGCCGGCGAACAACCCGTCCACATCGGACTCGCTGGTGATATCGGCGCGGGCCAGCATCAGCGGGGTGGCCCGCGCCGATACCGCGCGAACCACCGGTGACGATCGTGATCATGGCACGAGCAGCATCAGCGCGGGGCCGTGCGTGTAGGCCACCACGAACGCCATCGCCACCGCCGCGGTGAACAGCATCGCCTGAACGACCGGCCCCGGCCCGCGCAGCTTCCACCCGGCACCGGCGGCCAGCAGCAGCACCCCGACGATCCCCTGGCCCCACCAGTACACCGGTGAGGTGCTCTGCGCGATGACCAGCAGCCCGTACCCGGCCTCGCCCAGCAGCACCCCGCACAGCGCCGAAAGCCCCAGCGCCGCGCGGGTTCCCGGCCGCCGCCGCAGCCACTGCGCTCCCACGCCCAGCAGCGGGCCGGCGATCAGCGCCGCGGCCGACCAGAACACCATCAGCCCGGTGGAGGCGGGGTAGCCGCGCAGCAGGTCGGTGAGCACGTAGCCGGCCAGCATCGACAGCAGGGACCCGAATCCGCACACCGCTCCGGATGCCGCGGTGGGGGCGGGCAGTGCCAGCAGGAAGGCGAGCAGGGTCCACGATCCGCTGGAGTTGGCCAGCGACGACAGCCATGCCGGCAGCGTCCCCTGCGCGATGGCCGTGGCCGCTCCCGCGATCAGCCCGCACACCACCGCCACCACGACGGCGCGGACGGTGCCGCGACGGCGGTGCCTGCCGCCGCGCGGTGCTGCGGTGTGGTCCATGCCCAGCAGTTTCCCAGCCGTGATCGGCGGCGGAAGACCGGTTCGGACCAATCCCGGGAGCGCAGGATGGCGGAGTGTCCGCCCCGTCATCGGCGAGGAGCCTGGAGGGTTGTGTCCAGGTGAGCGCAGGGCCCCGGTGGGTCAATGCCAGTGGGCCGGGCGTTGCAGGCCGGCGGGCAGGCGGGTGGTGTCGTCGCCGCGCGCGGCCGAGACCTGCGGTGCGGTGAGGAACAGGGCGCCGGTGAGGTTCGCGCCGCGCAGGTCGGTGTCGCGCAGGTCCGCGCCCAGCACGTCGGCCTGGCGCAGGTCGGCGTCACGAGCGTCGGCGGCGATGAGCAACGTGCCCCGCAGGTTGGCCGCCCGCAGGTCCGCGCCGCGCAGCGAGCGGCCCATCAGGTCCGCGCCGCGGTGTTCCGGGCCGGGGCGCTCGCCGCGCACCAAGCGGCTGGCCTGCCCGAGCAGATCACCGGTCTGGGCGCGCTGGGCGTGGAGATCGAGGGCGGTGAGCTCCTCGGCGCTGAGATCGGTCAGGGCGGTGACTTCGGCGAGCCGGTCCCGCAATTTCTGGTGCAGGGGCGCGGTGTCGGTCCGGTCGAGCGCGTCGGTGAGGTACCACAGCAGTTCGTGCAGGCCGCGCATGACCGCGAACGCGGCGAACATCGACCCGGCGATGCCGGGTTCCTGCCGCCACGACGCGCCGCCGAAGGTGTGCTGGGTCAGGTGCTGGCCGGCGCCGAAGCAGTCGAAGACCGTGCAGCCGGAGAAACCCCGCTCGCGCAGGTGGGTGTGGATCCCGCAGGAGAAGTCGGCCAGCAGGTTGCGGCACGGTGTTCCGGCGGGCTTGTCCACCGCGAATTCCGCCGAGGCCGTGAAGGGCAGTGCCACGCAGCACAACCCGACGCATCGGGCGCAGTCGCCCCGCAGTTCCCGCTGTTGCACCATGGATTGGGATTGTCCTCTCACCAGCGGTGATCGCCGGCGGCGGGGGCGTTGGTACCGTCACTGATCGTGAGCGAGCAGCCGGAGCAGGCAAGCGAGACCGCTGAGGGCATCTGCCGTTTCCCGGGGTGTGAGCGGGCGGTGGAGCGGCCCAGCGGTCCAGGACGTCCGCCGGAGTACTGCGACCTGCCCGAACACACCCGGTGGCGGGCGTGGAAGCAACGTCAGCGCCTGCAGGCCGTGGCCGAGCAGACCCCGGCCGCGGCGCCGGAGGGTTCCAGCGAGTTCGACGGGGCGCGGTTGCGGGCCGAGGAGCTGGTGCGCCAGTACCGGTTGCTGTCCGAGCAGCTCGGTCGCAACCTGCGGGCCGGTCTGGAGGAGCTGGCGACGCTGACCGACCCGTCGGCCGCGGAGGCACAGATCCAGGCCGCCCAGGCCGAGGCCGCGCACCGCATCGCCCAGGCCGAGCAGGCGCTGGCCACCGCTGCGCAGCAGCGCCGCGACGCCGAGCAGGCCCGCCAGGCCGCCGAGGAGGCGGCTGAGGACGCCATCAGTGCCGCCGAGAACGCGGGTGCTGAGGCCGAGCAGGCCTGGGCCGAACGCGACCGGGCCGATGCCGAGGCCGAACGCGCGCGGCAGCAGGCGGCCGCGGATGGCGAGGCGGCGCGCAACGAGGCCGAGGTCGCCACCGCCGCGGCCCGCCGCGAGGCCGATGAGCTCGTCGCCCGGGCCCGCAAGGACGCCGAGGACCGGATCGCCGCCGCGCACACCGATGTGGAGACCGCGCGGGCCGAGGCCGCCGCGCAGGTGCAGGCCGCCCAGCAGCAGGCGCGCCGGGAGGTCGCCGAGGCCGACTCCCGCCGGTCCGAGGCCGCCGAGCGGGCCGCCCGCGCGGAGTCGGCCGCCGAGACGGCCCGGGATCAGGTGGCCGAGCTGCGCCAGGCCGCCGACGCCTCGCGCGCGGAGATCGAGCGTCAGCGCACCGAGCTGGCCGCGGTGCGCGAGCAGCAGGCCGCGGAGCTTCAGCGCGCTCGCGATGAGGCCGCTGAACGCCTCAGCACCGAGCGCGAGGCGCACGCTCAGCGCCTGGAGGCGTTGCAGGACGCCCGGGATCAGGCGCTGGCGCGCGCCGAACGGGCCGAGACCCAGCTCGATGCCACCACCGACGAGCTCCGGGCGTTGCGCACCGATCCTCCGCAGAGCGGTCGCGGCTGAGGCGTCATGGGTGGGGGCGGGTGAGCCGCCAGACGACCTCGGTGCCGGTTTTGGCGGGTGCGTGGGCGAAGCGGCCCGGGTGGTGGGAGTCGACGCGGGTGAAGCCGAGACGTTCGGGAACGCCGCGGCTGGCGGTGTTGGCCGCGTCGTGCCAGATCTCCACGCGGTCGATTCCCGGGAGCGCGAAGGCCTGCTCGGTCAACGCGCGGGCGGCGGTGGTGACCAGTCCGCGGCCGGTGTGCTCGGGGTGCAGCCAGTAGCCGATCTCCAGGCCGCCGTCACCGATGCGGCGTTCCAGGGAGATCGTGCCGGCGATGGTCTCGCCGGTGGTGATCAGGTAGGTGTAGCTGCGCCCGGTGTGCCAGCGGGTGGTGGCCTCGTCGATGAACGCCGCGGCCGCGGCGGCGGAGTAGTCGCCGGCGGCCCAGGGCATCCAGGGGCGCAGGTGGTGCTGGGATTCGGTGACCGCTCGGTGCAGGGCGCCGGCATCGGCCGCGGTCGGTCGGCGCAGCCGGACACCGGGCAGGTCGAGGACGTCGTCGGGGCGGGTCATGCCCGCTGATGCTGCTGGCCGGGCACCGCGGTTGGCAACCGGTTTTCGCGCGGAAACGACGCTGGGGGCGTGAACCCGTTCGTCGGGTTCACGCCCCCAGCGGGGAGCGCTGTGCGGTTCGGGCTCAGATGAGGCCGAGCTTGCTCACGGTGTCGCGCTCCTCGGTGAGCTCGGCGACCGAGGCGTCGATGCGCTCGCGGGAGAACTCGTCGATCTCCAGGCCCTGGACGATCTCGAACTTGCCGTCGCGGGCGGTGACCGGGAACGACGAGATCAGGCCCTCGGGCACGCCGTAGGAGCCGTCGGAGACGACACCGGCGGAGGTCCAGTCGCCCTCGGGGGTGCCGTTGACCCAGGTGTGGACGTGGTCGATGGCGGCGTTGGCCGCGGAGGCGGCCGAGGAGGCGCCGCGGGCTTCGATGATGGCCGCGCCGCGCTTGGCCACGGTCGGGATGAACTCGTCGGCCAGCCAGGACTGCTCGACCTGCTCGGCGGCGATCTTGCCGCCGACCTCGGCGTGGAAGAGGTCGGGGTACTGGGTGGCGGAGTGGTTGCCCCAGATCGTCAGCTTGCGGATGTCGGTGACCGACACGCCCAGCTTCTGCGCGAGCTGGGTCTGGGCCCGGTTGTGGTCCAGGCGGGTCATGGCGGTGAAGCGTTCGGCGGGCACGTCCGGGGCGTGGGCCTGGGCGATCAGCGCGTTGGTGTTGGCCGGGTTGCCGACCACCAGCACGCGCACGTCGTCGGCGGCGCCGGCGTTGATGGCCTCGCCCTGGGGCTTGAAGATGCCGCCGTTGGCCTCGAGCAGGTCACCGCGCTCCATGCCCTTGGCGCGGGGGCGGGCACCGACCAGCAGCGCGACGTTCGTGCCGTCGAAGGCGGTGCGCGCGTCGTCGGTGATGTCGATGCTCTCCAGCAGCGGGAAGGCGCAGTCGTCGAGCTCCATCGCGGTGCCCTCGGCAGCCTTGACCGCCTGCGGGATCTCCAGCAGCCGAAGCTTGATCGGGGTCTCGGCGTCGATGAGCTGGCCGGAGGCGATCCGGAACAGCAACGCGTAGCCGATCTGACCGGCCGCACCGGTGACGGTCACGGTGACGGGAGCTTTGGTCATGAGGTCTCGTTCTCCTGCTCGACGGGTGGTGTTTGCTCTGCTGGGGATGCTATCCCCAGCGCCGCGGGGCTGTGGGAGTCCGGTCAGGGATCACAGCGCGGGCGTTGCGGGACCGATTCAGCCCGCGAGATCGGCACCACACGTGGGGTGGCCAGGGGTGTGGGATTGGCCGTTTTCCACCCGTGGCGTGGTGCCTAGCGTCGTCGGAAAGTGCGGTGGCGACCGGGGGTGCGGTGTGGTCGGTGGTGCGGCGGTGGCCGGGATCGTGGTGGTGGCGCTGGGCCTGGTGCTCACGCCGGGTCCGAACATGGCCTACCTGGTGTCGCGGACGTTGACACAGGGGCGGCGCGCGGGTGCGGTGTCGTTGTGCGGTGTGGCGGCGGGTTTCGCGGTCTACGCCGCGGCGGCGGCTGCCGGTCTGTCCACGGTGTTCGTGCTGGTGCCCGCCCTGTACGCGCTGGTGCAGGTGGCGGGGGCGGGGTATCTGCTGTGGTTGGCGTGGCGGTCGCTGCGGCCGGGTGGGGCCTCGGTGTTCGAGCCCGCGCCGGTGCCGCCGGTGTCGGCGGGCAGGTTGTTCGCGATGGGGTTGCTGACGAATCTGCTCAACCCGAAGATCGCCGTGCTGTACGTGTCGTTGCTGCCGCAGTTCGTGGATCCGGCGCGTGGTTCGGTGGCGGCGCAGTCGCTGGTGCTGGCGGGGGTGCAGATCGCGGTGGCGGTGTCGGTCAACGCGGTGATCGTGCTGGGTGCGGGTGGGGTGGCGCGGGTGCTGGCGGGTCGTCCGGTGTGGGTGCGGGTGCAGCGGTGGGTGATGGGTGCGGTGCTGGCGGCGTTGGCGGTGCGGCTGCTGGGTGAGCGCTGCCGCGCACCGGTGTAGATCGGGGGTCAGGTCATGCGTTTGCCGCCGCCGGCGTAGAGGGTTTGCCCGGTCAGCCAGCGGGCTTGGTGGGAGGTCAGGAACACCGCGATGTCGGCGATGTCGTCGGGGTGCCCGACCCTGCCCAGCGGGCTGTGCTCGGCGAAGCGGGTGTTCATGTCGCGGCTGATCCAGCCGGTCTGCACCGGGCCGGGGGCGATGATGTTGACGGTGATGCCGGCGGGCCCGAATTCCGCTGCGGCTGAGCGCGACAGCGATTCGAGGGCGTTCTTGGTGGCCCAGTAGGAGATTTCGCCGGGTGCGCCGTCGGCGGCGTCGGTGGACACGGCGATGATGCGGCCCCAGTCGGCGCGTCGTTGCCGGTGGCGGCGGTGGTGTTCGGCCATGAGCAGGGCGGGGGCTCGGGTGTTGACGGCGTGGTGGGCGTCGAGGCTCGTGGCGGTGAGGGTGCGGGCGCCGCGGGCGCGGGTGAAGGTGTCGGGGTCGTTGTGGGCGGCGTTGTTGACCAGGATCTCCACCGGGCCCAGGTGTGCCTCGGCCTGGTCGTAGATGAGGGCCGGTGCGGCGGGGTCGGCCAGGTCGGCGGTGATGGCGTGGGCGGTGTGGCCGTCGGCGCGCAGCGCGGGGGTGAGGTGGTCGCTGCTGCCGGGCGGGTTGACCAGCAGCAGCCGGACCTGCTGGCGGGCCAGCGCGCGGGCGATGGCCGCACCGATGCCCAGGGCGTTGTCGGTGCCGGTGATGACGGCGACGCGGTCGCGCAGTCGCGGGTCGATCATGAGCTGATCATGGCCTGCCCCGCCGGGGCCGCGTGCCTCGGGGTGGTTCTAGGCTGTGGCGGCATGGCGGACGGTGAGGACGGGGTCGATCGGATCCAGGCGGCCTGGCAGCGGGAACGGCCCGGCATGCCGGTGGCCTCGATCGGGGTGATCACGCGGATCTGGCGCATCGCGAAGCTGCTGGACGACGAACGCCGCCGCACCGACGCGCGCGCCGGGATGGACGCGGCCACCCGCGATCTGCTGTCGACGTTGCGCCGCGCGGGCCCGCCCTATCGGCTCGCGGCCGGTGAGATCGCCCGCCAGTCCCTGGTCAGCGCCGGGGCGATCTCCCAGCGGGTGGCGCGGGCCGAGCAGCGCGGTCTGGTGCGCCGCGGCCGGGGTGGTGACGACGGGCGCAGCGTGCTGGTGGAGCTGACCGAGACCGGCCACCGTCTCATCGAGGACCACGTCGACGATCTGCTGCACCACGAGGAGACGTTGCTGGAATCGCTGGATGCCGGTCAGCGCGAGCAGCTGACCGAGCTGTTGCGGGTGTTGCTGGGCGATCTCACCGAGCGGTTCGGGGCCGAGGACCGTCCTTAGTGGCCTTTGTGGGCGCCTCCGTTGACGTGCAGGGTTTGGCCGGTGAGGTGCCCGGCGCCGGGTGAGGCGAGGAAGGCGGTCAGGGCGGCGATGTCGCCGGGGCGGCCGGCGCGGCCGGTGTCGGTGTGGTCGATGAGGGTGCGGCGGCGGGTGTCGGTGAGGTGTCCGCGGAAGAACTCGGTGTCGTCGATGAGGCCGGGGGCGATGATGTTGGCGGTGATGCCGCGCGGGCCGAGTTCGGCGGCCAGCGTGCGGGTGTAGGCCTCGAGGGCGGCTTTGGCGGCGCCGTAGGAGCCCGATCCCTGGGCGGCGGCGATCGAGCCGAGGGTGATCACGCGGGCGCCGTCGGCCAGGCGGGGTGCCAGGGCGGTGGTGACCAGCACGGCGGTGAGCACGTTGGAGCGCAGGTTGGCCTGCCAGGACTCGGCGACCGCGGCGAGCCCGTCGGCGCGGGGCCGGTCGAAGTCGGTGTTGCCGCCGGCGTTGTTGACCAGCACGTCGATCGCCTCGGGCAGCCGGGCGGTGGCGGCGGTGACCTGGTCGGGGTCGGCGGCGTCGAAGGGCAGTGCGGTGGCGCCGAGGCGGTCGGCGGCCTCGGTCAGGGGGCCGGGGCGGCGGCCGGTGATGGTCACCGAGTCTCCGGCGCGGGTGAAGCTTTCGGCGATGGCGTAGCCGATTCCGGTGGCGCCACCGGTGATGACGATGTTGCGCACCACAACTCCTTAAGGTCTAAAGTAGTTGGTTCACGGTAGCGCCACCCCGCGGCCACCGGCAACGGGTTTTTCACCCGCATGCCGCCGAAAAACCGCTTGCCGTGCGCGAATGCGGCGTGTAGAGGTCAGTGAATGCTGCACGAGAGCGGTACCGGCGAGGTGGTGGCGCTGACCGGCCGGACCACGACGTTGCGCTACGCACCGCTGGCCGGAGCCCCGCGCATGGCCCGGCTCATCGCCGCCGAAGGCCCGGACGTGCTGGAACTGCTGCACCAGCGCCTGCCCGGCTGGAACGTGGTCACCGACCTCACCCACGGGCACCGGCTGCTGCGCGCGGGAGCCAGGCTGCGCCGCCACGCCCACACCATGCACCGCGACCTGCGCTACGACCCGCCCCCGCAGGACTGGGCCGCGCTGCGGCCCCCACCCCCGCTGCGGGTCACCACCTGCGAACGCCCCGCCGAGGCGCTGCTGCAGGCCTGGCGGGAGGCCTACCCGCCGGGCCATCCCGATCACGTCACCGCCGATGACCGCACGCTGCGCACCGAACTGCTCCAGCCGCTGCTGTCGGGCAGAGTGCTGGGCCCGCTGCTGGAGGCCAGCGCCCTGGTCGCCGACGGCGCGGGCACCGTGGTGGCCGGTCTGATCGCCAACGACCGCGCCGGAACCGCGTGGATCAGCGACGTCTTCCGCCGCCGCGCACCGGCCTACACCGGTCTGGGCGGGCTGCTGCTGCGCCGCGCGCTGTCGGGCGTGGCCGGCGATTTCGCGCGAGTGGGGCTGGCGGTGACGGTGGGCAACCCGGCCCAGCGGCTCTACCGGAAGCTGGGCTTCGAGATCACCGAAACCACCATGACCTTCGCCGTGCCGTGAGGGCCACCGGCTACAGTGGCGATGTGACCGGCAGTTCTCATCTCACCTGGTGGCGCTCCAGCTAGGAGCGGCCACCCACTGCGGTACACCCAGATCACCCGAGGGCCGTTCGACCGACGGCCCTTTTTTCGTGCGCGTGCGGCGCTCGTGCGGTCATCGGCGGACCACGGCGCCGGGCCGACACGAGAGGACCACCCCTGATGACCACGACCGCCGAGATCTCCCCCGCGGCGCGGCGCAGCGCCGAGCTGGACGCCGAGATCACCACCGATGCCGCCCGGTTCCGGATCCTCACCGGTGACCGGCCGACCGGGCCGCTGCACCTGGGCCACTACTTCGGCACCCTGCACAACCGGGTGCGGCTGCAGCGGCGGGGTGTACGGCTGGGCCTGGTCATCGCCGACTACCAGGTGCTCACCGATCGCGACGTCGCCGACGATCTCGACTCCCACGTGCTGGGCCTGATCGCCGACTACCTCGCCGCCGGCATCGACCCGGACGAGGCGATGATCTTCACCCACAGCTCGGTGGCCGCGCTCAACCAGTTGCTGCTGCCGTTCCTGAGCCTGGTCACGGTGCCCGAGCTGCAGCGCAATCCGACGGTCAAGGACGAGATCGCCCACTCGCGGCAGTCGGGAGTGTCGGGGCTGATGCTCACCTACCCGGCGCACCAGGCGGCCGACATCCTGTTCTGCAAGGCCAACCTAGTCCCGGTCGGCTCCGATCAGCTGCCGCACCTGGAGCTCACGCGCACCATCGCCCGCCGGTTCAACGACCGCTACGGGCGGGTGTTCCCGGAGCCGGAGGCGTTGCTGAGCTCGGCGCCGCTGCTGCTGGGCACCGACGGGGTGAAGATGAGCAAGAGCCGCGGCAACGCGATCACGCTGGGAGCCACGGCCTCGCAGACCGCGCGGGCGATCCGGGGCGCCAAGACCGACGCGCAGCGCCACATCACCTACGAGCCGCAGGCGCGGCCGGAGGTGGCGAGCCTGGTGCTGCTGGGGGCGTTGTGCAGCGGGCAGGATCCCGCCGAGCTGGCCGAGGGCGTGGGTTCGGGTGGTGCGGCGGCGTTGAAGTCGCTGGTGACCGAAGCGGTGAACTCCCACTTCGCGCCGTTGCGGGCCCGCCGCGCCGAGCTGGCCGCCGACCCGGGGTATCTGCGCGGGGTGCTGGCGCGGGGCAACGCCCGTGCCCACGAGCGCGCGGAGGCCACGCTGGCCGAGGTGCGGGAGGCGATGGGCACCGTCTACGGGGTGTCCAGGTAGGACAGTGCGAGCTCGGACAGGTGCAGTCCCCGGCCGGTGGTGTCGATGAGCCCGAGTTCGCGCAGCCGCCAGATGTCGGTCTTGGTGCGCGAGACGGGGCGTTGCTGTTCGGCGGCGAGGTCGGCGGGTGCCAGTCCGGGGCGTCGGCGCAGGATGTCGAGGACCTGGCGGGTCCAGGGGCCGCGGGGTGTGGCCAGGTCCAGGCGGGCGAGCCGGGCTTGCAGGTCGCGTCGGCGGTGTTCGTCGAGCCCGCCGGGCTTCGGAGTCGGCGGGGTGGTGGGGCCGAGGTGGGTCAGGTGCAGCCGGTAGGTGCTGCCCCGGTGCCGCGACAGGGAGGCGCGCAGGCCCGCGGCGGTGGTGAAGCCGGCGCGGGCGGCGTCGGCGTCGGTGAGCGCGTCGGGGTCGACCTGGGTGAGGCTGGTGATCTCGATGAGCCCGCTGCGGGTGGGCACGCGGGCGCCGGGGCGGGCCTGCGGGCTGGGCCAGCGGAAGTAGGTCTCGGTGATCTGGCCGGCGGCCACGCCGCGTGCGATCCGGTCGCTCAACACCCGTCCCACGCTAATACCCGCCCGCCCGGCCCCGGCGGGGACGCGTGTTGATCACGAAACGAGTTCATCAACTTCCGCAGGTGCGCCGGGTGGGGGGACAATCGGTGCATGCTGCAGGTTTGCCTGAACGGCGCCCGGTCTCCGCGTGAGCACTTCCACCTGCCGGTGCGGCCGGAGGAGCTGGCCAAGGCCGCCGCCGACGCGGTGGCCGCCGGGGCCACCGACGTGCACCTGCACCCCAAGTCCACCGATGGCACCGACAGCCTCGATCCGCACGCGGTGGCCGCGGCGTTGCGCGCGGTGCGGGCCGCGGCGCCGGGGGTGACGGTGGGCGTGACCACGGGGGCGTGGACGGCGCCGGACACCGCTTCGCGGGTGCGGGCGATCAAGGCGTGGACGTTGCTGCCCGATCACGCCTCGGTCAACTGGCACGAGCCGGGCGCCGACGAGGTGGCCGGTGCGCTGCTGGAACGCGGGGTGGGGGTGGAGGCCGGGATCTTCTCGGGCACCGATGCCGATCACCACTTCCGCCTCTCGCCGCACCGGGGCCGGGTGCTGCGGGTGCTGGCCGAGGTCACCGACCGCAGCGCCGGGGGTGCGGCGGCCACCGCGGAGGCGCTGCTGGCGCGGCTGCACCCGGCCTCGGCGCCGATCCTGCTGCACGGCGAGTCCGCCGGGGCGTGGCCGGTGCTGCGGCTGGCGGCGCGCCGGGGTTTCGCCGCGCGCATCGGCCTGGAGGACACGCTGGTGCTGCCCGATGGGCAGATCGCCACCGACAACGCCGAGCTGGTGGCCGCCGCGCGGGCGGTCGTCGAGGCCGAGTCGCGCTGAACTCGACAGCATATTCCACTCGGGCTATATTCACGGTGTGGTAAATACGTTCGAGGTGCTGGCCGAGCCGCGCCGCCGCGACATCCTCGACCTGCTGCGCGACGGCGAGCGTGCGGTCGGCGAACTGGTCGAGCAGCTGCCGCTGAGCCAGCCCACCGTCTCCAAGCACCTCAAGGTGCTGCGCGAGGCCGGGCTGGTGGAGGTCCGCCAGGACGCCCAGCGCCGCTGCTACCGGCTGCGACCGGAACCGCTGGCCGAGATCGACTCCTGGCTGCGGCCCTACCGACGGATGTGGGAGCAGCGCCTCGACGCCCTGCAACGCCACCTCGACACCATGGATGAGGACCCGGCATGAAACCCGAGCTGACGACGATCAACGGCCACCCGGTGCTGCGGCTGCAGCGCGTCCTGAACCACCCCCCGCGCGCGGTGTGGAAGGCGGTGACCGACCCGGCCGAGCTCTCGGCGTGGTTCCCCGCGCGCGTGGAGTTCACCGCCACCACCCCGGGCACGCCGATGCGCTTCGACTTCGACGGCGCCGAGGCACCCGAGACCGGCGAGGTCCTGGAGGCCGACGAACCGAAGGTGTTCGCCTTCCGCTGGAACCACGACGTCATCCGCTGCGAACTGCTGCCGCACGAGCACGGCTGCCTGCTGGTGTTCACCCACACCCTGGCCGGCCCCGACAGCGACCACCCCTCGGCCGCCCGCCACGGCGCCGGCTGGCTGATCTGCCTGGACGCCCTGCAAGCCGGACTCGACGGCACCACCGGCGACTTCGACATGCAGCTCTGGTTCACCCGCGCCGAGGAGCTCATCGACCTGTTCGGACTCGCGCACGGGCAGGCCCAGACCACCGAGGCGGGCTGGACGATCCGCTTCGAACGCGACCTAGTGCAGCCCCCGGAGCAGGTGTGGGACCTGCTCACCGGCGGCGAGACCCCCGAACCCGGCGGTGAACCACCGCTGCCGGCCACCCACGGCTACGGCCAGGCCACCACCGTCACCGAAGCCCAGGCGCCGAGCACGCTGACCTACGGGTGGGCCACCGGCGGCCAGGTGCGCTTCGACCTGCGCGAGCAATACCCGATCGGCACCCGCCTGGTGCTCACCCACACCACACCCGAGGACCGCGCGATCCTGCTGGCCGCCTGGCAAACCCACCTGGAACTGCTCTTCGCCGCCCTGCACGGCGACATCCGCTGCCCGTGGCCCGCCGAGCGCACCGAGGCGCTGCGCGCCCACTACGCCGCCACGCTCGCCTGAAGCGGTCGGCCCGTCCGAGCCCTGGTGATCGGCCACATAGGATGGTCACCGTCCGACACCGCGCCGCAGCGCCATCAGGGGAGCGAAGCATGATCTTCATTACCGCCAAGTTCCGGGTCAAGCCGGAGCACGCCGACCAGTGGCCGCAGATCTCCGCGGGATTCACCAACGCCACCCGCAACGAGCCGGGCTGCCTGTGGTTCGACTGGTCGCGCAGCATCGAGGACCCCCACGAGTACGTGCTCGTGGAGGCCTTCCGCGACGCCGAGGCCGGTGCCGCGCACGTGCAGAGCGAGCACTTCAAGCACGCCCAGCAGACGCTGCCCCAGCACCTGGCCGAAACCCCACGCGTCATCAACGCCTCCCTGGACCAGGACGACTGGTCCCTGCTGGGGGAGATGGCCGTGGACTGACCGGCCACCGGCTCCTTCGAATCAGGCCCCGGGAACCCCTGGGGCCTGCTCTTCGACTTGAAATGCAACCAAACGGCTGCCTATATTGGGTGGTGCCGCACGAACCGCAGGGGGAGAGGGATGGACGAGATCTTCCGCGCCCTGGCCGACCCGAGCCGACGACGACTGCTCGACAGCCTCCAACGCACCAACGGCCAAACCCTGCGCGAACTCTGCGGCGAACTCGACATGACCCGCCAATCGGTGAGCAAACACCTCTCGATCCTCGAAGACGCCGCACTGATCACCACCACCCGCCGCGGCCGCGAAAAACTCCACCACCTCAACACCGCACCCATCGCCGCGATCACCGACCGCTGGATCAGCCGCTACCACCAACACCACGCCCACACCCTGCACGCGCTCAAACACACCCTGGAGAACCCCGTGCCCGACACCGACTTCGTCTACCAAACCCACATCGCCACCACCCCCGAGAAACTGTGGCAAGCACTCACCAGCCCCGAATTCACCCGCCAGTACTGGGGAGTGAGCCTGCGCAGCGACTGGCAGCCCGGATCCCAGATCACCTGGGAGGAGAACACCGCCACCATCAGCGACCCCGACCAGATCGTCCTGGAAGCCGACCCACCCCGACGCCTGGCCTACACCTGGCACACCTTCACCCCCGACTGGGCCACCGGCGCCGGCATCGACGAAGACCTGCGCACCCGCCTGGCCGCCGAACCCCGCAGCAGCGTCATCTTCGACATCGAACCCGCCACCCCCGGCACGGTTCAGCTCACCGTCACCCACACCGGCTTCACCACCGACTCCACCCTGCGCTCGATGATCAGCCAAGGCTGGCCCTCCCTGCTCTCCAGCCTCAAAACCCTCCTGGAAACCGGACAACCCCTCCCGCAGAGCTGAACCGCTCACCCCACCGCGCTCAACCACAACGACCCCACGGCCAACCCCAGGAAGACCACAGCAGGACCGACCGTGCGCACCGTCCCGGCCCGCACGTGCACCACCACCGCACCCACGAAGAACAACACCAACCCACCCGCAGCCAGCACACCGACGACCGCAACACCCAGCAACCCCACGACCAACCCCACCGCACCCGCCGCCTTCACCACCCCGAGCACCGGCAACCACCCCACCGGCACCCCGTTGGCCACGGCATTGCCCACCACGTACCGATGCCCGGAAAAATCCACCGCCGCGCTCAACGCGCTGGCCACAGCCGTCACCACCACCACGACCACGTACGCCACACCCATCAGCCCGCTCCCTTCCACGTTCGTCCTGCCCCCATGACGCGCGAGACAAGATGAACGTGACCACCGGCGGCTAGATCAAGTCACCGGCCAGCGCACGCCCGACCTCGATCGGCCCCGGCCGGCCCCCACCGGACTGCGCGCACAGCACCACGTGATCAGCCCCCGCCTCAAGATGGGCCCGCACACCAGCGAGCACGACCTCGGCGTCACCACCGCTGGACACGGCATCGACAAGACGATCGCTGAACCCATCGAGGTCATCCTCACCGAACCCCATGCGGCGCATGTTCGCCGCATAACCGGTCACCTCCGAACCCACCAGAAAACCCAGCGGCCCCCGCAACGCCTCCCGAGCCCGGGACCGGTCCTCATCCAGCGCCACCAACTGGCAGACCACCAGCACAGCCTCCGGCCCCAAGCGCGCACGCGCCCGAGCGGTGTACTCCGGCGTGACCAACATCGTGATCGCACCCGCCGCACCCTCACGAGCCAGATCCAGCTTGCGCGGACCCAACGCCGCCAGCAGCCGCCGCGACACGGGAATCCGACCGTCCAACCCCTCCAGGACCTCCCGCGTCGCCGACACCGGACGCGCCTGCAACCCGCCGAAACCCGCGAACAACCTCCCCGGCGCCTCAGCCTCCACCCGCCCGAACAACTCGGCCACCTCCTCGGCGCCGAACCGGTCCAGCGGGATGATCCCCGGCGCCACCGCGACCTCCCGCGTCGCACGCACCAACCCCGCGAGCGGATCGAGGCTCTCCAACTGCCCACCCAACACCCACACAGCGCTGTAACCCAGCTCCTCGGCTTCCACCGCCTGCCGCAGGTAATCACCACCCCCATCGACGTCCAACGCCAAACCGAACCGGCCCAAACCCCGCTCACCACTCACCTGAAACTCCCTCCGCCGTCATCGAAGCCACGCTAAAACCTCGACAAAACTCGAAGTCAACGCCCACAGCCGACACCACGGCGAAACCCACCAGCCGGCCTCAACCCCCTGAACGACCGGTGAACCCCACGCGAACCACCGTCAATCAGCCGGAAGGACTATTGCCCTGCTTCCAACGGCACGACCAAGGTGATCACCGCACCTCGCCGACCAGCACGATGGGGGAGAACCACCATGCCGTTGAACTCCTACGGCGTGCTCAGCGCACGCGTCATCGACATCCGCCGCGAAACCGGCGACACCCCGCACTACCAAATCCACCTCGTCGACAACGACGACCGCCACTACCGCGCCACGGTCAACGTCGAATCCAGCCAACAGCCCTCAGACCTGCTCTACTTCGCCGCCGACAACTTCCAGCACCCGCTGACCGCCGCACTCCCACCCGCAGGCTCAGGCTGGAACAAACTCGCCTCCCAACCCGGCGGCGCCGCACTGGACTACCTGCGCGCCAACATCGTCACCCGCGAGCAGATGCGGCCCGTCCCACCCGACGCCGAAGGCCCCAACAACGACCTCGCCGACTTCCTCGACCACTACGTCCGCCGCGCCCAGCACGACCCCACCGCCACCGCCTACCTCCACGGCGAACCCTGGGGACCCGAAGACACCCCCGACAAGGTCTTCGGCTTCCAACCCGGCAACGGCGTCCACAACATCCACATGAACCAGGGCAACAGCCAGCAGTACCGAGAAGACGACGGCGTCTGGCAGGACGGCGGAATCCTCCTGCACTTCGCAGGCGAAAACCGCTGGGTCGCGGTCTTCCTCGCCTTCCAGACCCAGTCCTGGCACACCGACGACGAAACCGGCCACGCCCTGCCCGCCCCCGAAGACACCGAAACCGCCCCGATCCGCGTCGTGGCCGCCATGGTCAACCCCGTCGGCGGCGGCAGGGAGAACGAAACCATCACCCTGCTCAACACCTCCGACCACACCATCTCCCTGGTCGGCTGGACGCTCGCCGACGCCCAGAAGAACACCATGCCCCTGCCGGTGTCCGACATCGCCGCCGGACAAACCCTGCAGATCCCGGCCACCGACGACTTCCAACTCGGCAACGACGGCGGCCAGATCACCGTCCTGAACCCCCACGGCCTCAAGGTCCACGGCGTCACCTACACCGCCGAACACGCCTCCACCGAAGGCCGCACAGTCCAGTTCTGAGCACCAGCAGGTGGCCGGTCAAGCACCCACCCGACCGGCCACCTGCAACGACCGCGACAAATCCGCCACCTGCTCATCCGCGAGCAGCACCGTCACCTTCTGACCACTGACCAGCGTGAACGTCAACGCACCCGCATCGACCTCCACGCACCCGGCGACCCGCTCCCGCACCAACGAATCCGCCGAACTCTCCACAGCACCCTCGAACAACGGCAGGTTCGCGGCCATCTCCACCACGCACCACGCCGCCGACCACAACGCCTCACGATCCCGGAAATCCGCCCGGCTGCAGGTCAACTCCCGACCCAACCCGGCCGAACCCACCCGCGCCTTCACCCGACCCACACCCGCAACGGTCTCCCAGATCACCAACACCGTCACGTTGTTGGCCAACCGCTTGCGATAGGTCTCCCGCCCCTGCGAACGGGCCAACTCCCAACCATCCACCATCTCGGGCCACGCGTCGTCCACCACGCCCACTCCTCCTACGAACCGGTGCACTCACCGATCCGACGCACCACACCCCAACCCCGTTCCACTCACCTCACGCGATGCACCACGACCCGAACCGCCCCGACTACCGGTTCACGGCCTGCCGCCGGGACTGCGCCGCCAAGGCCACCAGGCCGACCGCCGCGCCCCACACCGCGTTGACCAGCAGCACCATCACCACCCCGATCCCACCGGGAGTGGCCAACGGACCCGCGAGCTCGCCGTCCACGATCGGCGAGAGCACCGCGCTGAGCACCACCGCCAGCACCCCGTACACCAGGCCCGCGCAGGTCAACGTCAACACCGGCCGCTCGCTGCGCCGCCACACCACCACCGCGAGCCACACCGCCGAGATCACCACCGTCACCAGCACCGGGCCCACCGGCCTGCCGAGCACATCCATGCCACCCGTGACGTTCAAGACCGGCCGCACCAGGGCGAAAGCCCCGAGCAGCACGATCAACGGCCACGACACACGAGCGATCCGAGTCCTCATACCGCCACGCTAGAAACCCCGCGACCACCGCGACTCCGGGAAACACCGGAACCCACCCCTGACAAACCACGACAGCCCCTGACCAGCCGGGCGGCCGCGCTGCCACCCACCGCTCGAACCCTCGCCACAGAAACTGAAACATGTTCTACTGGATCGCATGGCGATCAAGCATGACCCGAACGACGAATGCGACGTGCTCGTCATCGGTTCCGGCGGAGGCGCCCTCACCGGCGCCTACACCGCCGCCCGAGAAGGACTCTCGGTCATCGTGACCGAAGCATCCACCCACTTCGGAGGCACCACCGCCTACTCCGGCGGCGGCATGTGGTTCCCCTGCAACGCCGCACTCCAACGCGCAGGCCACCACGACACCCTCGACGACGCCCGCACCTACTTCCACGCCGTCGTCGGCGACCGCACACCCACCGAACTCCAAGACGCCTTCATCAACACCGGCGCACCACTCATCGACTACCTCGAAGCCGACACCGACTTCAAGTTCATGCCCTTCCCGTGGCCCGACTACTTCGGCTCCGCACCCCACGCCAGCGCCACCGGCCGCCACATCATGGCCAAACCCGTCAAAGCCGAAAAACTCGGAGCCCTCCGCGACACCCTCCGCCCACCACTGGGCACCGAACGCGCCGACGAACCCCTCCCGGACGGACTCTTCGGCGGCCAAGCACTGCTCGCACGACTGCTCATCGGCCTGTCCAAACAGCCCCACGCCGACCTGCGCCGCAACGCCGTCTGCGACGAATTAGTCCGCACCCACGGCACCGTCACCGGGGCAGTGGTCACCCAAGACGGCCAGCGCCGCCACATCCACGCCCGCCGAGGCGTCCTCATCGCCGCAGGCGGATTCGAGCACAACGAGCAGATGCGCGCCGACCACGCCGTCCCCGGCAACACGCGCGACGCCATGGGCCCACCCAGCAACCAAGGCCTGGCCACGCTCGCCGGCATCGCCGCCGGAGCCGACACCGACCTCATGTCCGAAGCCTGGTGGTCACCCGGCATCACCCACCCCGACGGCTCCTCGACGTTCTCCCTCTGGTTCACCGCGGGCATCTTCGTCGACGACCACGGCGAACGCTTCGTCAACGAATCCGCCGCCTACGACCGCATCGGCCGACGCATCCTCGCCCGCCTCGCCGACGGCAGCATGAAGCTGCCGTACTGGCTGATCTACGACGACAGGGCAGGGGAGAGGCCACCAGTCCAGTCCACCAGCGTGCCCGTGGGCGATACGCAGGACTACGTCGACGCCGGCCTGTGGCACACCGCCAACACCCTCGACGAACTCGCCACCAAGATCGGCGTCCCCGCCGACAACCTCCACCGCACCGTCGCCCGGTTCAACACCTTCGCCGAAACCGGAACAGACGAGGACTTCGCACGCGGCGACGAACCCTTCGACCGCGCCTTCACCGACGGAGCATCCCCCCTGGTCCCCATCGACAAAGGCCCCTTCCACGCCGCCGCCTTCGGAGTCTCCGACCTCGGCACCAAGGGCGGTCTGCGCACCGACGAACGAGCCCGCGTCCTCGACACCGAAGGCCGCATCATCCCGGGCCTGTACGCAGCGGGGAACTCCATGGCCGCGGTATCCGGAACCACCTACCCCGGCGGCGGAAACCCCATCGGAGCCTGCATGGTCTTCAGCCACCTCGCCGCCCTCGACATGGCGGAGCGCAGGGGAGAGGGATGAGATTTCCGACCACGCAAGGTGATCGGTTGCGCGTCCTAGGCGCGTACCGTTCACCGTATCGCAGCGTACGTACGCCGAACGATTCTTGGCACACCCCTGTTGATCACCATGAGTAGCTAAGTTGTCGATCGCGTCATCCTTTGAGATCGCTCCGCGCCACTCGGCGCGCGGACAGAAGGGACCGATCGATGCCGGAGATCATCACCGACGAGCACACCCACAAGGCCAGGGTCAGCTTGTGGGACAGTCGCGCGGAGACCTTGTGCGGCAAGACCTTCAAGCAGGGCATGTACAAGACGCCGTGGGTCTACGGCGGTACTGACTGCACCGACTGCAAGAAGGCGAAGGCCGCAGGCAAGAAGCTCTGACCGTCAGCACCTCGGTTTGGTGCGCCGATCAACCTCGGTCGGCGCACCAACCACCCGGGGAAGGGTCACCATCGGCCTCCGAACAGTTCACTTAACATAATGTGCATTATCGGCTTTACGGCATGGTGCGAGATGAAGCCGAGAGGGGCTGCTGGATAGTGCTTTTCAGGCTGCGTCAGGCCTGGTGCGCAGGCGCATGGCGACGAGTCTGACGCCCGAGGCGGCGTGGCGGCCCAGCGGGCGGTCGGCGCGAGCGCTTTGGGAGGTTCGGTGGGTGTTGCGCGCAGAGCTCCGAGGCTTGGCACGCGGACTCTGTGGGCGCGGATTGCCCGGCGGGCCGGTGGCGCGTGGCGGTGCCGCTCGGTGACCTGACGAGGGTCAATGGCAAGTCCCCCTTGTTCGCCCGGGCTGGACCCCTTATTGACCACTATTTACGTCACTGTGACGCAATGGGGTTGGTCTGGCTGGACCCTGAGACAGTGGGCCGTGCAGTGCATTTGCTCGTTGTCGATCACCAGGGACGAGCCGGCGAGCCAGAGCCTCCTCGGCGAGGCTTCGAGCTGGTTCGACTCGATCCGCACAGGGCACGTGCGGCCTCGAAGTCCGGCGATGTGCGACCTTGACGGTCGGCCAGTGGTGCTCATCGGGCTTCGATCCCCCGAGGAAGGCCTCGCCGTCTTCCCGTGGCCATCACTCCGATTGATGGATAACGTAGATTATCCACGAATTATTATGATCAACTCGTGAATGTCGTTGCAGTCGAATGGCTTCCACTCGACCTACGGGCGAATCACCCTGGTCCAGCGCCCCCTGGCCTTGACCGGCGCTGCGAACCCGCTCTCCCAGGCGCCCCGCCGTGCCGTTCCCCTCGCCCGCCACCCTTCCGGCCCCTACCCCGACGTCGAACGGCCGAGTCGAACGCGTGAGCGATTCGTTCGTCGGAAGATGGCTCAGGGGCGCCATCGTGCCGCGTACCCGGGCCGGTCCGCGTAGGGCAGACCCAGCAGGGACAGGGTGAGGCATCCGCGTTCGTCCTCCCGCGGGTAGCTGGTGCCGAGGGTGTCGCAGGGGCCTTCTCCGGTGCCGCAGCGGTCGTGCTGGGCGAGCAGGCGGGATTTGAGCTCGCATTCGCGGAATCCGCGCAGCGGGCCGATGAGGCAGCGGTGGGTGGCGTTGCCGGCCTCTTCATCGCTTCTGGCCTGGCTGTGCAGTTCGAGGTCGATGTCGATCTGGCGGCGCAGGAATCTGACGAAGCGGTCCATCGTGTGAGCTCTCCCCTGGTGCCCCGGGCCGGGTCGGGCCTGGTGGTGATCTCGGTCCATAGCGGGGACGTGCGGGGAACCGAGTGATGACGTTGTTGCGGCGCGATTGTTGATTGGTTACTTCTTTGCGAACTCGTGGCGGCTTGTCGCCAGGAATTCCCGTGAATGTGATCGGCTGCGTAGCGTGGCCCACCCCGAGGGCACGCGCCCTGTTTCGTGATCGCTGACCGGATTTCGGGAGTGAAGAGAGATGGCACTACGACAGGTACGAGTGACTCGACGTGCGGTGCTGGCCGGCGGGCTCGCGGTGTCCGCGGTGGGTTTCGCCGGGTTGCCCGCTGGCGCGGCGGTGCGGAGCTCGGCGGCTCCGTCGATCTCCTCGACGTCGGACTGGAACGCGCGGGACGCCTCCGGCTCGATCGAGGTGCTGGACTCCAAGCCGAACAAGATCATCGTGCACCACACGGCGACGCCCAACAGCGACGACACCTCGCAGTCGCACGCCTTCGAGTTATCGAGGCAAATCCAGGACTTCCACATGGACAGCAACGGCTGGTCCGACACCGGCCAGAACTTCACCAACTCGCGCGGCGGGCACCTGATGGAGGGCCGGCACAAGAGCCTCGCCGCGCTGCAGGGCGGTACGCAGCACGTCAAGGGCGCCCACGCCGGTGAGCAGAACTCGGTGGCACTGGGCATCGAGAACGAGGGCACCTACACCGAGGCGTCGGTTCCGGGGTCGCTGTGGGACTCGCTGGTGTCGTTGTGCTCGTACATGGTGTCGCAGTACGGGATCGAGGCCGGCGCGATCTACGGGCACCGGGACTACATGTCCACGGCGTGCCCGGGTGATGAGCTCTACGCGCGGTTGCCGGAGTTGCGGAAGTCGGTGGGTGCGGCGCTGGGCCTGGCGGTGGTGCAGCCGGTGAGCTGGCCGTTGCTGCGTGCGGGTGCGCAGGGTCCGAACGTGACCGCGTTGCAGATGTTGCTGGGTGCTCGGGGCATGTCGGTGCCGGTGGATGGTGTGTTCGGTGAGGCCACGCAGCAGGCGGCGTCGCGGGTGGCGGTGGAGCGAGGTGCGAGCGGTCCGTCGTGCTTCGCTTCGCGGGTGGCCGAGCCGGGGTTGTTCGGTGGTCTGGCGTGGGAGGGCGTGACGCCGGTGCTGGGTGCGGGTGCTGGTGGTGAGGCGGTGCGTGCGGCGCAGGTGTTGTTGACCTCGCGTGGGCATTACGTGCCTGCTGATGGTGCTTTCGGGGATCGGATGGTGTCGGTGGTGCGTGATTTCCAGGTGGCCAGTGGTCTGGCGGCTTCGGGTGTGGTGGATCGGGTGAGCTGGCAGCGGCTGGTGGCGTGAGGTCTTGTTGTCCGCTGGTGGCCCGGGGTGGATCACGTGGGTGGTCCACCCCGGGTTCTTTCATTCGGGGGTGATGCGGAGGGTGCGGATTTCGAAGGGGCGGAGTTTGAGGGGTGTGTCGGGTGGTTGGGGTGCGTGGGTGGGTCGTTCGAGCAGGTCGGTTCGGGTGATGGTGGTTGCGGGGAAGCTGGTGGTCAGGTGGGTGCGGGCTTGGGCGCCGCGGGCTTCGTAGAGGCGGACGATGACGTCGCCGCTGCGGTCGTCGGCGAGTTTGAGGGCTTCGATGATGACGCCTGCGTTGTCGAGGGTGATCAGGGGTGTGACGGGGTGGGTGCCGAGGTGGGTTCGGGTGGGGAGGTTGATGCGGTAGCCCTGGCGGGCGGATTCGGTGATGTCGGTGCCGATGCACAGGGCGTATCGGAGGGTGTGGTGGCCGTGGTCGGTGTCGGGGTCGGGGAATCGGGGTGCGCGCAGCAGGGAGAGGCGGACGGTTGTGGTGGTGGCGCCGTCGTCTCGGGTGTGTCGGGTGACGTCGTGTCCGTAGGTGGAGTCGTTGACGAGGGTGTGTCCGTAGCCGGGTTCGGCGACGTGGATGTAGCGGTGGGCGCAGATTTCGAAGCGGGCGGCGTCCCAGGAGGTGTTGGTGTGGGTGGGGCGCATGACGTGGCCGAATTGGGTTTCGGATGCTGAGCGGTCGGCGTGGACGTCGAGGGGGAAGGTGGCTTTGAGGAGTTTTTCGGATTCGTGCCAGTCGACGTCGGTGGTGATGTCGATGCGCTTCTCCCCTGCCGGGATGGTGAGGGTTTGGGTGATGGTGGAGTTTCCGTGGCTGCGGTGGACGACGACGGTGTGGCCGTCGATGTCGAGGGAGTCGAGTGCGGTGAGGTCGTGGGTGGTGTGGCGGTAGAAGCCGTCGATGTCCCAGGCGTCCCAGTGGTTGGGGTGGTCGGGGTGGATTTGCAGGAGGTTGGCGGGGGCGGCGAGTGCTTCGCGGTCTTCGGTGTGGTCGTGGACGGTGGTGATGAGGCCGTGGTGGTCGATGGTGGCGCGGATGAGGCCGTTGTCGAGGGTGATGGTGCCGTCGGGTTGGCGTTGTGGGGTGGTGGGTGTGGGGGTGGGTGCGGTGGTGGCGCCGAGGGCGGGGATGTCGTCGTGGGTGTGGGGTGCGGCGTTGAAGGTGATGGGGGTGTCGCCGGGGCCGGTGAGGGTTTGTTGGGCTTGGTTGATGAGGGTGTTGAGCTGGTCGGCGATGTCGGTGTAGGTGTTCTCGGCTTCGCGGTGGACCCAGGCGATGGAGGAGCCGGGGAGGATGTCGTGGAATTGGTGGAGGAGGACTTGTTTCCAGAGGGTGTCTAGTTGGTCGTAGGGGTAGTCGGCGCCGGTGTTGAGGGTGGCTGTGGTGCACCAGAGTTCGGCTTCGCGCAGGAGGTGTTCGCTGCGTCGGTTGCCTTGTTTGGTGCGGGCTTGGGAGGTGTAGGTGCCGCGGTGGAGTTCGAGGTAGAGCTCTCCGGTGTAGACGGCGGGTTGGGTGTGGTCGTTCTGGGCGGCGGTGAAGAATTCGGTGGGGGTGTGGAGGTGGACTTGGGGTGAGCCTTCGAGGTTGTGGGTGCGGTGGGCGCGTTCGAGCATGTCGCGGGTGGGGCCTCCCCCGCCGTCGCCGTGGCCGAAGGGCAGGAGTGAGTGGTTGGCGTAGCCGTGTTCGGAGAAGTTGTTCTGGGCGCGGGCGAGTTCGGCGCCGGTGATTTCGGCGTTGTAGGTGTCGGCGGGTGGGAAGTGGGTGAAGATGCGGGTTCCGTCGATGCCTTCCCAGTGGAAGGTGTGGTGGGGGAAGCGGTTGGTTTGGTTCCAGGAGAGTTTTTGGGTGAGGAACCAGGTGTTGCCTGCTTGGTGGATGAGTTGTGGGAGTGCGGCGCTGTAGCCGAAGGAGTCGGGTAGCCAGACTTCGCGGGTTTCGATGCCGAATTCGTCGAGGAAGAAGCGTTTGCCGTGGATGAGTTGGCGTGCGAGGGCTTCGCCGCCGGGCATGTTGGTGTCGGATTCGACCCACATGCCGCCGACGGGGACGAATCCGCCTTGGTCGATGTGGTGGCGGACGCGGTCGTAGAGCTTGGGGTGGTGGGTTTTGATCCAGGCGAGTTGTTGGGCCTGGGACATGGCGAAGTGGAAGTCGTGGTGGTCGAGCAGTGTGGTGACGTTGGCGATGGTGCGGGCGACTTTGCGGATGGTTTCGCGGATGGGCCACAGCCAGGCGGAGTCGATGTGGGCGTGGCCGATGGCGGAGATCTGGTGGGCGCTGGGGTGTGCGGGTGCGGTGAGGGCGTCGGTGAGTTGGTGGCGGGCGGCGGTGGCTGTGGTGGGGATGTCGTGGAGGTCGAGGGTGTCGAGCATGCGTTCGAGGGCGCGGAGGATGTGGTGGCGGCGGGGTGAGTTCTCGGGTAGCTGGCGCATGAGCTGGTCGAGGACTTCGGCGTCGTGGTAGAGGGCGGCGATTTCGGTGTGGCGGATGGCGATGTCTGCTTGGTGGAGTTGGTAGAGGGGTGGGCTGTTGGGGGTGGGTTTGTCGCCGAGGTGGGTGGGTTGGAAGCCGCGGGGTCCGAGGATGTCGGGGTTGGCGGCGGCTTCGACGTAGATGGTGTGGGTGCCGGGGGTGGATGGGAGTGGGAGGTGGGTGTTGAGGGGGTTGATGGCTTTGAGGGGTGTGCCGTCGGGGGTGTAGCAGAGGCCTTCGCATTGGAAGCCGGGGCGTTCGTCGGTGGAGCCGAGGTTGATGAGTGCTTCGACGGTGTGGCCGGCCCAGGTTTCGGGGATGGTGGCGGTGAGGCGGAACCAGGCGGTGCCCCAGGCGGGTCCCCAGGGTTGGCCGATGTGGGTGGGTTGGTAGGTGGCGTTGAGGGCGTGGGTGATGTCGACGGGTTCGCCTGGGGTGTGCCAGACGGCGATGTCCATGGGCTGGGTGTGGGTGTGTTGGGCGGGTTTGATGCGTTGGTGCAGGACGCGGTCGAGGCGTTGTTCGACGATGTGGCGGTCGTCGTGCATGGGGCGGCTCCCTGGCTGGGTGCGTGGGGTGTGGTGGTGATCATGCTGGCACAGGGTGGCGTGGGGTCAGAGGTGAAATGTTTTCGGTGTTGGGTGCGGTTGCCGGTGTTGGGGGGAAGCCGCATGCTCGCGATGTTGGCTTGTCATCGTGTTGTGGAGGGCGGTCTCATGGGGACCTGCGAGGTGTGCGGGAACGAGTACTGGATGAGCTTTGAGGTGCGCACCGTGGGCGGTGGGGTGCACACGTTCGATTCTTTCGAGTGCGCGGCGCAGCGCTTGGCGCCGCAGTGCGAGCACTGCGGGTGCCGGATCTTGGGTCATGGTGTGGAGGCCAGTGGGCGGTTCTTCTGCTGTGCGCATTGTGCGCGGCAGTCGGACGTGGCGGTGGCCGGTGAGTTGCGGGATGCGGTGGGTGCGCATCCGGGCTGATCGCTACGGGGTGTGTTGTGCGGGGTCGCCTGTTCGGGTGTGACTGCCCGCTCATTGTTGTGACCATTCTGTTATGTCACGGTGGAAACACGCGGACGACCTGCGGCGACATTCCGGGTGACGGGGGACGAACTCGGCCGGATCAGTGGGTGCCCGCGCATCCGGGTGTTGACAACGAGCGGGAACACCGTCAACTCCACACACAAATCCCTTCTCTGAACATGGAGGACGCCCTATGGCAAATATGGTTCGCTGGCTGGGCGGGTTTTCGCGGGAGCTCGAACGCGCCCGCGCGAAGATGCGCAACCCCCGCTCGCAGGCCCACGTGCGGTTTCCGCGCGGATGAGGACCTGGTAGCGCACAACCGAAAATGACTTCACGTCTGCCGTGTTCCCGTTTCCCCGGGGGCACGGCAGACGTCGTTTCGCCGGGGCGGTGCGAGGATGGGCGGGAGCGGTCAGGGGGCGTGGGTGTGTCGCGGAATGAGGTGATCGGTCGTCTGCGGGCGGCGGGGTGCGTGTTCGCCGAGGACGAGGCGGCGCTGCTGCTGGGCGAGGCCGGTGAGGATCCGGTGCGGTTGGAGCGGATGCTCGCCGCTCGGGTGTCGGGTTTCCCGTTGGAGCAGGTGCTGGGGTGGGCGTGGTTCCGCGGTGTGCGGATCGCGGTGGCGCCAGGGGTGTTCGTGCCCCGGCGTCGCACCGAGCACCTCGTCGAGCTCGCCGTGGAGGGTCTCGGCGCGGGGGCTGTGGTGGTGGACGTGTGCTGCGGTTCGGGTGCGGTGGCCGCCGCGGTGCGCGCCGAGCGCCCGGACGCGGTGGTGTGGGCGTGCGATGTCGACGAGCGGGCGACGGTCTGCGCGGAGCTGAACCTGCCTGGCGGGCACGTGGTGACGGGCGATCTGTTCGCCCCTCTCCCCTGCGCGTTGGCGGGGCGGGTGCGGGTGATCACGGCCAACGCGCCCTACGTTCCCAGCGATGCGGTGGCGTTGATGCCTCCGGAGGCTCGCGACCACGAACCCCGCACCGCGCTGGATGGTGGGTCCGATGGCCTGTTGGTGCAGGCGCGGGTGATCGCCCAGGCACCGGAGTGGCTGGCGCCGGGCGGTGTGCTGCTGGTGGAGACCTCCCGGGAGCAGGCCGAGCGCACCGCGGGTCTCATGGGCGCGGCCGGTCTGGCGGCGCGGGTGTCGCGCTGCGACGAGCTCGACGCCACGGTCGTGTCCGGCCGCTGGGGTTAGCGGTATGTGGTCCGCCAGGTCCCTGGTTCGTGGCGGGGCCTCGGTTGCCGGGGACGAGGGTTCACGCGGGCCGATGCGCGTGGCGGTGCGCGGTGTGCGCACCCAGCTCCGGCCGAGCCGCGCGACTACCGGCCGGGCGGGGCGGTACTGAAATCATCGCGGCCGCTGCCCCGGGTTCCGGGGCAGCGGCCGCGGGGTGATCGCGAGCTGGGGTTCTCGTCGTTCAGCTCAGGGCTTTGCGGTGCTTGGCCGCGAGGTTGAGGTACTGCTCGACGGAGAGCTTCAGGGCGGCTTGTTCGTCGTCGGTGAGCTCGCGGCGGACCTTGCCGGGGGTTCCGGCGACCAGGGAGCCGGGCGGGATGTCGGTGCCTTCGAGCACGACGGCTCCGGCAGCGACCAGGGAGCCGGCGCCGATGCGGGCGCCGTTGAGCACGACCGAGCCCATGCCGATGAGGCTGCCGGTTTCCACGGTGCAGCCGTGCAGGACGGCGCGGTGGCCGACGGTGACCTCGGGGTGGATGTCGGCGGGGAATCCCGGGTCGGCGTGGATGACGCTGCCGTCCTGGATGTTGGTGGCCTCGCCGATGGTGATGGTCTCCTGGTCGCCGCGCAGCACCGAGCCGTACCAGATGCTGGCGCGGGGGCCGATGGTGACGCGGCCGATGAGGCTGGTGCCGGGGGCGATGAAGGCGCCGGGGTCGATCTCGGGGGTGATGTCGTCGACGGTCACGGTCAGCGGGTCGTTCAACATGATTCCTTTCAGCTGGTGCGCTGCTGGGCCAGCCAGGCCAGCGCGACGTCGGTGTGTCCGTCCACTGTGTCCTCGATGCCGTCGAGGAAGCTGCGGTCGCCGTGGGTGGCCAGTTCGTCGAGGACGGCCTGGGGGTCACCGGTGTCGATGATCTCCAGCAGGTGGGTGTGGCGGGCGACGTCGCCGTCGAGGGTTTCGTGCTCCTCGCGGGCGCGGCGGTTAAGCGCCATGGACAGCATCAGCTGGAGTTGCAGGGAGCGGTAGGCCTCTTCGAGGCGGGCGTGTCCGGACAGGCCGACCACGGAGACGTGGAACTCGAAGGAGCGCTCGAGGTAGGCGGGCCGGTCGTCGGCGTGTGCGGCGTCGGTCATGGCCTGCAGGGCCTGCTGGCAGCGGGCGCGGCGGGCGGGGTCGGTGACCGGCACGCCCAGGCGGATGGCCAGGCGTTCGAATTCGGCGCGCAGGGTGCAGATCTCGTAGATGTCGTGCAGCGTCAGCGGGGTGACGATCACGCCCTTGCGGGGCACTTGGCGGACGAGGCCTTCGCGTTCCAGGACGCGCAGGGCTTCGCGCAGGGGCGGCCGGGAGATGCCGAGCTGACCGGTGAGCCGGTTCTCCACGATGCGCTGCCCGCACAGCAGGTCGCCGCCGACGATCATGCGGCGCAGGGTGGCTGCGGCGAGTTCGACGAGGCTGGGTGGCCCGACGATGTGCGGGGCGCTGGTGGTGTTGTCCGCGGATCCGGTCACGAGTCTCCTTCGGTGCTCGGCGTGATCCTATTGCCTCGGGTGGAGCAACCTGGTCCGCCGAGCTTGTCAGCCACGATCTGCCTGCTGTAGACAAAAGTCAGGTGATGCCGATCACGGTAGTCGCCGTGTCGCCCGGCGTGGTGGGAGGCGTGGATTGAGTACCCGATCAGAGTCAGCTCCGCTGGCTGGTGTGCGCGTGGTGGAGATCGGTGCGTTCATGGCAGCGCCCTACGCGGCGATGCAGCTGGCCGATCTCGGTGCCGACGTGGTGAAGGTGGAGAACCCGGCGGGCGGTGATCCGGTGCGTCAGACCGGGCCGTTCCTGCAGGAGCACTCCTCCCCTTTCGTCCGGCTCAACCGCAACAAGCGTTCGCTGGCGGTGGATCTGAAGACCGACGCGGGCAGGAACGTGCTCGACAGGCTCCTGGCCGGCGCTGATGTGCTCATCGAGAACCTGCGTCCCGGCGCGCTGGAGGCGCTGGGGTTCGGGCCCGAGGTGGTGCGGGAGCGCTTCCCGCGGCTGGTCTACGTCGCGGTGTCCGGGTGGGGCCAGGACGGGCCGTTGGCGTCGCAGCCGGGCCTGGACATCATGGCCCAGGCCCGCGCCGGGCTGATGAGCATCACCGGTGAGGAAGGCGGTGCCCCGGTCAAGGTCGGGGTGCCGGTGTGCGACCTGGTGTGCGGGCTGTACGCGGCGATGAGCGCGATGGCGGGTTTGCGGGCCCGCGAGCACACCGGGCGCGGTCAGGTCGCCGACGTGTCGTTGTTCGAAGCCGGTGCGTCGCTGGCGGTGTGGGAGGCCGGGACGTTCTTCGCCACCGGCGACAGCGGCCGCAAGCACGGTTCGGCGCATCAGAACAGCGCCCCGTACCAGGCGGTGCGCAGCAAGGACGGGTGGGTGACGGTCGGGGCCACGACCGCGAAGACCTGGCCTGCGTTCTGCCGTGCACTGGGGCTGGCCGAGCTGCTCGACGATGAGCGCTACGGCTCCTCCTACGACCGCTACCACCACCGCGACGAGCTGATCGCCGCGATCGAGCGGGAGACGACGCGGTGGACCACCGCCGGGATCGTGGAGGCGCTGGTGGACGCCGGGGTTCCCTGCGCCCCGATCGCCGAGACCGCGCAGGTGTTCACCGATGAGCACCTCACCGGGCGGGGGTTCTTCTGGGACGCGCCGCATCCGCAGCTGGGTGCGGTGCGCCAGATCGGCTCGCCCATGCGGCTGTCCGAAACCCCGACGCAGCGGCGCTCGGCGGGCCCGGTGCTGGGTGAGCACACCGGTGAGGTCCTCGCCGAGCTGGGCGTGGGCGAGGACGAGATCGCCGACTTGGCGCAGGCGGGAGTCATCGCCGAGCCCTGAGGATTGTTGTCGCGGCGCGAGCTCAAGGAGGAGCGATGCGTGCGTTATCCCTGATCATGGCGGTGGCCGCGGTGGCGGGTGTCTGCGCCGGGTGCGGTGGCGGGTCCGGCTCGGAGGACGCGGCGGGCGCGGATCGGCCGGTGGGTCCGGTGACGATGGTGGTGCCCTTCGCCGCCGGGGGTGGCAGCGACATCGCCGGGCGTGCGGTGGCCGACGGGCTGGTGTCGGTCACCCCGGGCTTGAACATCAGCGTGGACAACCGCGAGGGCGGGCAGGGTGCGGTCGGCTACTCCTACCTGCTGGGCAAGACCGGTTCTCCGCAGTACCTGCTGGCCACCGAGACCTCGCTGCTGTCGCTGCCGGCGTCGGTGGAGGTGGCGTTCTCGCACCGCTCGTTCACCCCGATCATGAAGGTCGGTGAGGACTTCACGCTGCTGGTGGCCCGCCCCGACTCCCCCATCACCAGTTGCGCCGATGCCGTCGAGCAGGCCCGGCACCGCCGGGTCCTGGCGGCGATCTCCGGCGCGATGGGGCCGGACGCGGTGGTGTTCTCCCAGATCCGCGAGAAGACCGGCGCCGATCTCGACACCGTGCCCTACGAGGGTGGTGGGGAGTCGATGGCGGCGGTGCTGGGCGGTCAGGTGGAGTTGGCGTCGCTGAACCCCAGCGAGGTGATCGGTCAGCTGCGCGCCGGGGAGCTCAAGGCGCTGTGCGTGTTCGCCGACCAGCGCTACACCTATCCCGAACTCGCCGGCATCCCCACCTCGGTGGAGCAGGGGGTGGGGGTGGTCTTCGCGCAGTTTCGCGGGGTGATCGCCCCGGGTGAGCTCCACCCGCAGGCGCGGGAGTTCTGGGTGGGGGCGGCGCGGCGCTTCGCCGAGTCCCCCGCCTACCGCGAGTACGTGGCCTCGGAGTTCCTGCAGGCGCGGCCTGCCTTCGGCGCCGAGTTCGGGGCGTATCTGGCCGGGGCGCAGGGCGAGTTGGAGCAGGTGGTGAGCCGATGAGCACGGTGGGTGGACAGGTGTGGTGGGCGGCCGGGCTGGTGGTGCTGGGCGCGGGTTTCGCGTTGTCCGCCCCGGTCTACGGGGTGTTCGGCGACGAGGGCCGGATCGGTCCGGGTTTCGTGCCGATGGTCGCCGGTGGGCTGCTGGCGGTGCTGGCCGCGGTGTTGCTGCGCCGCCAGTTGTCCCAGCCGGTCACGGCCGACGAGTCCGGTGAGACGGGGTCGGGCACCGATGATTTCGGGCGCACGGCCGGGCAGCGGGCGTGGATCCTGCGGCGGGTGTTCGTGCTGCTGCCGGTGACCGTGCTGGCGGTGCCGGTGGTGGGCATGGTGTGCGCGTTCGGCGGGCTGGTGCTGGTGATCTCCACCTGGCTGGAAGGCCGGCGTCTGCTTCCGGCGGTGGCGTTCTCGGTGGCCGCCGCCGGTGGGGTGTGGGTGATCTTCGCGGTGCTGCTGGCGGTGCCGCTGCCGACCGGGATCTTCGGGTTCTAGAAAGGGAGGGGGTGGGCCGGGGTGTGGGAGAACCTGCTGCTGGGTGTGTCGACGGCGTTGACGCCGACGAACCTGCTGTGGTGCTTCGCCGGGGTCGTGCTGGGCACCGTGATCGGGCTGCTGCCCGGGATGGGGTCGGCGACCGGGGTGGCGATCCTGATTCCGCTGACGCTGACCGTGGAGCCGGTCACCGCGCTGATCCTGCTGGCCGGGATCTACTACGGCGCCCAGTACGGCGGGACGATCACCTCGGTGCTGCTGTCGACACCGGGCGAGGCCGCCAGCGTGGTGACCACGTTGGACGGATATCAGATGGCGCGGCAGGGCCGGGCTGGTGCGGCGCTGGCGATCGCGGCGATCGGCTCGTTCGCCGCGGCGATCCTCTCGCTGATCCTGCTGGCCGCGCTGGCGCCGCCGATCGCGCAGGTCGCGCTGCGGTTCGGGCCGCCGGAGAACCTCGCGGTGATGGTGCTGGCGCTGGTGACCATGGTGGTGCTGTCCACCGGGTCGACGCTGCGCGCGGCGGCCATGGCCTGCGTGGGGGTGCTCATCGCGTGCGTGGGCATCGATGCCGGCACCGGTCAGGCGCGCTACACCTTCGGCAGCGTCAACCTCCTGTCGGGCATCCCCTACGTGGAGGTCGTCATCGGGTTGTTCGCCGTCGGTGAGGTGCTGCACCAGATCCGGGCCGGTGGGGCGCGGCCGATCAGGGCGGGTTTCCGGGATCTGGTGATCCGCCGGTCCGACATCCGCGATTCGGCCGGGGCGATCGGGCGCGGCAGCCTCATCGGTTTCGCCCTGGGCACCCTGCCCGGCGCCGGATCGACCCTGGCGTCGTTCCTGGCCTACGGGTTGGAGAAGCGGGTCTCGCGCAACCGGGCGAACTTCGGCCACGGCGCCATCCAGGGCGTGGCCGCGCCGGAGAGCGCCAACAACGCCGCCGCCAACGCCAACTTCATCCCCACCCTGACCCTGGGCATCCCCGGCGGTGCCACCACCGCGGTGCTGCTGGGTGCGCTGACCGTCTACGGCATCCAGCCCGGGCCGCTGCTGTTCACCGAGCAGCCCGAACTCGTGTGGGGCCTGCTGGTGTCGTTCTTCATCGGCAACGTCATCCTGCTGGTGCTCAACCTGCCCCTGGCGCCGGTGTTCGCGCAGCTGCTGCGGGTGCCCTACGGGTTCCTCTACCCGCTAATCCTGGTGACCAGCTTCGTCGGCGCGTTCGCCATCGACAAGAACTTCTTCTCCGTCGTGCTCGTGCTGATCTTCGGGTTCGTCGGCTACGGCATGAAACGCCTCGACCTGCCGATGGCGCCGCTGGTGGTGGGCGTGGTCATCGGCGCTCTGCTGGAGAAGGCGCTCGTGCAGTCCTCGGCGATCTTCGACGGCAACATGTGGTTGCTGGCCACCCAGCCCATCTGCGTGGTGATCCTGCTGATCGCCGCCGCCATGCTCACCGCACCACTGCTGGCCCGCCGCCGCGCGGGAAGGAAGGAACACGCCGATGTCCGATGAACTGCTGGTGGCCGCCGACGGACCCGTGCTGCGGGTGACCTTCAACCGCCCCGCCCAGCGCAACGCCATGAGCTGGAGCATGTACGACGGGCTGGTGGCCGCCATCGAGCGCGCCGAAACCGACCCCGACATCCGGGTGATGGTGCTGCGCGGCGCCGGTCAGGAGGCGTTCGTGGCCGGCACCGACATCGCCCAGTTCGCCGAGTTCACCAGCGGCGAGGACGGGGTGGCCTACGAGCAGCGCATGGAGGAGGTCTTCGGGCGCCTGGAGGCCGCCAGCGTGCCCACGGTGGCGGCGATCTCCGGCTACTGCGTCGGCGCGGGCATCGCCCTGGCCGCCGCCTGCGACCTGCGGGTGGCGACCACCACCGGCCGCTTCGGGGTGCCGGTGGCGCGCACCCTGGGCAACTGCCTGGCCATGAACACCTACTCCATGCTCGTGTTCCACCTCGGCCCCTCCCGCGCCAAGGACATGCTGCTGCGCGCCCGCATGTTCACCGCCCAGGAAGCTCACGAGGCCGGGTTCGTCACCGAGCTGTGCGACATCGATGAGCTCGACGCGGTCGTGGAGACCATGACCTCCCGGCTGGTGCAGCACGCGCCGCTGACCATGTGGGCCAGCAAGGAGGCGGTGCGCCGGTTGCGGCTGGCGAACATGCCCGACGGGGACGACCTCGTGCGCACCGTGTTCGGCAGCGCCGACTTCCGCAGCGGTGTGCGGGCGTTCCTGGACAAGACCCCGCACACCTGGAGCGGCCACTAGGAATTGTTGAGGAACTGCGTTGCACAGCGGTGCGGGTGGCAAAACCTGAGTGCGAGCTGAGTCCCACACCTGACGCAGCGGCTTGCGCCGCATTCCTCACAGCTCCTAGAGCTCGGCGGCCTCCTGCGCGGTGATCTCGGTGAGGGTCTCGCCCAGCTGCAACCAGCGGGTCGGGTTGATCTCGCGCAGGAACGCCATGTCGTGACCGGCCACGATCAGCGCACCCTGGAAGGCGCGCAGCGCGGCGGCCAGGTGCGCGCTGCTGTCGAGGTCGAGGTTGTTGGTGGGTTCGTCGAGCATGAGCAGCTGCGGCGCCGGTTCGGCCAGCAGCACCGCCGCCAGGCTCGCCCGCAGCACTTCCCCACCGGAGAGGGTGCCAGCCGGTTGGTCGGCGCGGGCACCGGTGAACAGCAGCCGCGCCAGCTGCGCGCGCACCTGGTTGTCGGTCAGCGCCGGGGCGGCCTGGGCGAGGTTGGCGGCCACGCTCAGGCCCGGGTCGAGGACGTCGAGTCGCTGCGGCACGAGCCGGGCGGTCACCGGAACCCGCACCTGGCCCGACTGCGGTGCGGCGGTTCCGGCCAGCAGCCGCAGCAGGGTGGTCTTGCCGGTGCCGTTGCCGCCCAGCAGCGCGATGCGCTGCGGCCCGTGCACGTCCAGATCCAGCAGCGCCCCGGTGTGCGGCAGCACCACCTCCCGCAGCCGCGCCACGTCCCGGCCGGCGGGCACGCGGGTGGCGGGCAGTTCCAGGCGGATCTGATCATCGCTGCGCAGCGCCTGTTCGGCGTGGCGGCGTTTCTCGCGGGCGGCCTGCAGGCGTTCCTGCTGGATCCCGGTGAGCTTGCCCGCGGATTCCTGCGCGGCGCGTTGCCGGGCACCGGCGAGGATCTTGGGCATGTTCTCCGCGGATTTGGCGCCGTTGCGTTTGCGGCGGGCCAGCTTGGTCTGGGTTTCGGCCAGTTCCCGCTGCTGGCGGCGTTCGTCGGCCTCGGCGGCGCGCAGGTCGCGTTCGGCGGCGGCCTGCGCGGTGGCCACGGCCTGCTCGTAGGCCGAGTACCCGCCGCCGTGGAAGGTGATCTCGCCCGCGCGCAGTTCGGCGATGCGGTCGACGTCGTCGAGCAGTTCGCGGTCGTGGGAGACCACGATCAGCACGCCGTGGCGCCAGCCGCGCACCGCTTCCCGCAGCCGGTGGCGGGCGGCCCGGTCGAGGTTGTTGGTGGGTTCGTCCAGCAGCAGCACCTCGGGGCGGGCCAGCAGCAGCGCGGCCAGGTGCAGCAGCACGGTCTGGCCGCCGGAGAGCTCGGCGACGCGGCGATCCAGGGTGAGCCCGTCGAGTCCGAGCGTGGCCAGCAGGGCGTGGGCGCGTTGTTCGACGTCCCAGTCCTGCCCGATGGTGTCCAGGTGCTGCTGGGTGACCTCACCGGATTCGACCGCGGCCAGCGCCCGCAGCGTGCCGTCGATGCCGAGGGCTTCGTCGACGCGCACGTCGAGATGGCTGGTGATGGTCTGCGGCAGGTAGGCGGGCGTGCCCGGCACGCTGAGGACCCCGGAGGTGGGGGTCAGCGCGCCGGTCAGCAGGCGCAGCAGCGTGGACTTGCCGCTGCCGTTGCCGCCGATGAGCCCGGTGACGCCGGTGGGGAAACCGGCGGTGACACCGGAGAACACCGGCGTCCCATCGGGCCAGGTGAACGACATCTCGGTGCAGGTCACCGAAGCGGGGGTGGGTGTGGACATGGAGGATCTCGCCTTCGCCGGGCAACGGGTGGGATGCATGTGCGGCGAGCACCACGCGGCGATGATCCATCAGGGCAGCCACCAGCGGGTGTCCCGGTCATCGAGGTCGCTTCCACGCCCACCGGCAACGACAACCCCACGGTGGGGGTTGGTGCGGGTGTTCTCGCGTGGTGATCGCGGACCTCAGATGAGCAACAGGCACCTCTCTCGCCGGCGGCAGGACGACGGCGATGCTACCCGCACCCCGGGGCGTGGCGCGCGCGAATTTCTCAGCACATCTGCGCCAGGGCGCACACCGTCTTCCAGTTCCGGCACGTCACCGGGGTGCCCAGGTGGCGTTGCAGGTGCGCGGTGGTCAGCTTCGAGCGGCCCACGCCGTCGGGATAGTGCAGGAACACCTCCCCGTCGGCGGCGCGCGCGGATTCACCACCGGGCAGCGGCATGGCCGCCACGTGGGGGGTTTGCACCGGGTGCAGCGGGAAGGCGACCTGCAGCTTCGTGTGCTCCACTCCGGGCGCGGCGAAAGGATGACCGGCGGCGGCCACGGCTCGCAGGTGCTCGCCGGTGCGGACCATCACCTCGGTGACCAGGCCCTCGGCGGCCAGCTTCTCCCGCAACGCCGCGGCCACCTGCTCGGCGTCGGCGGGTGCGGTGAACACCGCGTTGCCGCTCTGCAGGTAGGTGCGGGGCTGCTGCCAGCCCAGCTCGCCGATCATCTCCCGCAACCGGGCCATCGGCAGCCGCGCGTGCGATCCGAGGTTGACCGCGCGCAGCAGCGCCACGAAGGTGCTCACCCGGGAAATCCTGCCACCGTTCCCCGACACCGCCTACTGGCGCGCCAGTGCCAGCGCGTCGTCGACGGTCGGAGCTTGTTCGAACAGTGCCGACAGGCCGGTCAGCTCCAGCAACCTGCTCACCCGCCCACCTCCGGGCACCACCAGCAGCCGCGCTTCGCGGCGGCCCGCGGCGTTGTAGGCCAGCATCAGCAGCTCCAGCACCGCGCTGGAGGCGAACCCGACCTGTTCCAGGTCCACGATCGCGGTGTGCAGGCGGGCGGCGGTCAGGCGTTGGCGCACGATCTCGGTGACGCGCGGCAGGCTGGCCATGTCGATCTCGCCGGCGACGCTGACCACCACCACGCCTCGTTCGGGCCACTGCACGCGTACGCGTAACGCCGAACGCGACGCACCGCGGCCTCGGCCGGGTTCGGCGTCGCCGGCGGTGCGGGGCGCGATGATGCCGCCCGAGCCGTGGGATGCCTGTGCGGGCAAAGATCTGGAGACGATCACGCTACCCCCTTCGTGCTGGACGGGCCGGTGCTGCCCACTCGCGCGCGCCGCGTCAAAACCGCCTGTGCGCTGGGACGATCACCGACCAGCTGGAGCGGCGACGACCGGGCGAAACCGCACCACCCACGGTAGGAGCCGCCGGCACCCCGCAACAAGCACTGCCACTTTCGTGTGAAATTCGGGGTGTGTCAGCGCAAGGCGGCGTCCAGGAAACCGGCGATGAGCGCCCACGTCGCCGGAGCCTGACCCGCCACCGAACCCCCGGCGGCGTGCCGCACCCGCCGCGGCGTGAAATCACGCGCCTCATCGAGGTAGTCGTGCTCGTGCACCCGCCCGCTCATCTCGTAGAGCGTCGCCGGCACCCCCGCGCGCTCCAAGGCCGCCAGCAGCAGCTCGCTCTGGTGGAAGGGCACCAGCGGATCGGCCGTGCCGTGCAGGATCAGCCACGGCGGGCCACCCCGGCGCACCCACCGCGACGGATCGGCCTCGGCGACCCGGCCGGGCACCGTCTGGATCTCCGCGCCGATCAACCGCGACTCCGGCGAGACGGCATCGTCATGACCGCGACTGCCACCGGTGATCTGGTTGAACCGCTCCAGCGCCCCCTCGGGCATGTGCCCGTCCATCAGCAGGAAATCCGTCGGCCCGTACAGGTCCACCACCGCCTGCACCTCGCTGGAGACCGACGTCGGACCGAGATCACCCTCCAACGCCACCACACCCGCGGTGGCACCCAGCATGCTGGCCAGCCACCCGCCCGAGGAATTGCCCATCACCGCGATGCGATCAGCGTCCAGGCCGTAGCGGGCGGCGTGGGCGCGCACCCAGCGCACCGCCGCCTTGCCGTCGTGCACCTGCGCCGGGAAGCGGGCCTGCCCGCTGGAACGCACCGCCACCGCCGCCACCGCGTAGCCGCGCCCGCACAACGCCCGCGCGACCCGCTCACCGCCGGTGTTGCCGTTGTCGGCCAGCCACGCCGAACCGGCCGACCACACCACCACCGGGCACGGGCCGGTGGCCTCCGCCGGCAGGTACAGGTCCATGCGGTGGGCGTTGCCGACCCGGGGCGCGTAGCTGAGATCCCGCATCACCACGTACGGCTGCCCGCTGCCCCGCACCCGCCACCACCTCCACGCCGGAAACGATCAAGAACCCACCCTGTCAAGATCGAACCCGTCTGGGAAGACGATCACCCGAACGCACCCGACCTTTGGGCGGGAAGTGGCGAGTTCTCGCCGGGCGCGGCATGCCTTCCCCCGGCCACCGGCCGCCACACCTGGCCCACCGACAACCGCAACTCCCCGTCGACGGCGTCCACGGTGATCTCATCGCCGGCCACGGCCTCACCGCCCAGCACCATCCGCGCCAGCCGGTTGTCCAGCTCCCGGGAGATCACCCGCCGCAACGGGCGGGCACCGAACTCCGGCTGGTGACCGCGCTCGACCAGCCAGTCCACACCCGCATCCGTGACCGACAACCGCATCCCCTTGTCGGCCAGCTGCACCCGGGTGCGCTCCAGCAGCAGACCACCGATGCGGCGCAGCTGCTCGATGCCCAGCGGCCGGAACACCACGACGTCGTCGATGCGGTTGATGAACTCCGGGCGGAAGAAACCCCGCAGCTCCTCCAGCACCACCACCGCCGAGGCCGCCGCATCACCACCCGAATCCAGGATCCGATCGGCCCCCAGGTTGGAGGTCATGATCACCACCACGTTGCGGAAATCCACCAACCGGCCCTGCGAATCGGTCAACCGCCCCGCATCCAGCACCTGCAGCAACGTGTTGAACACATCCGGATGCGCCTTCTCGACCTCGTCGAGCAGCACCACCGAGTACGGCTGGCGCCGCACCCGGTCGGTCAACTGCCCCGACTCCCCGTAGCCCACGTAACCGGGCGGGGCACCGATCAGCCGCGACACCGAGTGCTTCTCCTGGAACTCCCCCATGTCCAGCCGCAACAACCGGCCGGCATCCCCGAACAGCGCCTGCGCCAGAGCGCGAGCCAGCTCGGTCTTGCCCACACCCGTGGGACCCAGGAACAAGAAGTTGCCGATCGGCCGCTCCGGGTCGGCCAAACCCACCCGGGCCCGCCGCACCGCCTCGGCCACCGCCGCCACCGCCGCGTCCTGACCGACGACCTTGGCCTGCAGCTGCTCCTCCAGGCCCAGCAGCCGCGCGACGTCCTCGGCGCTGACATCGGCCACCGGGATCCCGGTGCGCGTGGCCACCACATCGGCGACGTCGTCGGCGACCACCGTCGGCTCGAACACCGCCGCCGAGCGCACCTGCCCGCCGCGGCGCAACCGCACCCGGCTGCACGCCTGATCCAGCAGGTCCACCGCCTTGTCCGGCAGGAACCGGTCGGCGATGTAGCGCTGGGACAGCTCCGCGGCGGCGGTGAGCGCGGCCTCGTCGATGCGCACCCGGTGATGGCGCTGGTACCGCTCCCGCAAACCCCGCAGCACCACCACGGTCTCGGCCACGCTGGGCTCGTCGACCATGATCGGCGCGAAACGCCGCTCCAGCGCCGGATCCTTCTCGATGTGCTTGCGGTACTCCTCGACCGTGGTGGCACCCAGCAGCCGCACCTCGCCGCGCGCCAGCGCGGGCTTGAGCATCGTGCCCGCGTCCATCGACCCCTCACCGGCGCCGGCACCGACGATGCTGTGCAGCTCGTCGATGAACACCAGCACCGAGTCGCGGTTGGCGCGGATCTCGGTGAGCACGTCGCGAAACCGCGACTCGAACTCCCCCCGGTACTTCGCCCCGGCCACCATGCCCGCCAGATCCAGCGACACCACCCGCAGCTCCGCCAACGACCACGGCACCTCACCGGCCACGATCCGCCGCGCCAAACCCTCCACGATCGCGGTCTTGCCCACGCCCGGATCACCCACGAACACCGGGTTGTTCTTCGAACGCCTGCCCAGCACCTCGATGGCCTGCTCGATCACCGCGTCCCGGCCCACCACCGGATCCAGCTTGCCCGCCCGCGCCAGCTCGGTGAGATCCATCCCGAACTCGTCCAGCCGCGGCGTCAAGCTCAGCACGCTGCGACCGCCACCGCCCTCACCGAGCTCGATGGCACGCGCCAGCGCACGCCCGGCCACCGAATCGGCGTCGGCGGCCAACCCCAGCACCACGTGCCGCGCCCCGACCACGTCCGCGCCTTCGGCCAACGCCTGCCGGTAGGCACCCAGCAGCGCGCGACGCGCCGTCGAGGACAGCACCGGCGAGCCCTGCAACAGCGGTTCCTGCACGGCGATCACCGCCGAGCGCACCGCCTCGGCGAGCTCACCCACCCGCACGCCCGAGGACCGCAGCAGCTCGGCGGTCGCCGGAACCTGGGTGACCGCCCACAACAGGTGCGAGCTGTCCAACTCGGGAGAACCCCAGTCCACGGTGGCCCGCACCGCCTTGGACACCACCTCGTGCGCCTGCTCGTCGAGCAGCGCGCTCAGCGCCGCCGACTGCGCGGCCGCCTCACCCGAACCGGCGAGCACGTCGCGAAACAGCGAATCGAAGGCGGCAGAGGAGTCTCCGGCACTGCCGCGATCCAACCGGGCCACCTCCACACACGACGAGCATCGCCCGCCCACCCGAAAACCCGGATGCGGCAGGCGATGTCGAACCTCAGCGGACGAGCACCGACCCCCGCGATACCGGAGGCTCGACCGGTGAACACCTCACCGGGATGCCGCCGCCACCCTCGGTGCCGCTCGCAAAACCCCTGCGCACGACCCCCACTCGCGCCTGGAAACCCGGCGCCACCGCGCATGATCATTGTGGCACGAGGAATCCGGCGACCCGGGCCCGGGTGCGCGGCGGCTCAGCTGGCGCGCTGTTGTGCCTGCTCTATGGCGTCGGCCAACCGCGACAGCTCCTTGCCGATGTGCGACAGGCGCTCGGACATCACGCTGGCGTGCCCCGACAGCGGCCCCACGTGACCGGCCGCGCGCAGCCACTCGGTGACCCCCGACAGGCCACCGGACATGCCCTCCACGGTCAGCGAGAAACCGCGCATGACCTTCTCGATCTCCTCGACGCTGTGCGCCACACCCGGATCGCGCAGCCGCTCGCCCAGCGCCACGGTCGCCTCGCCGACCTGACGAGCGACCTCCGAGGAATAACCCGACTCGGCCCCCGCCTCCTCACCGCGTCTGCCCGAGCGACGCGACGGCGGGCCGTGCTTACCCGCCTGTGACGACGAGTGGTCGGAATGTCCAGCGGCAGTCATAGCGAACCAATCAACCCGAATCCAGTACCAACTCCACCCCGACCACCACGCGCCCGAGCCCTCCGGCACCTGTCGGCCGGATCCCGGGCTTGTCGCAGCACAGGAGTAGGTGCGGAGAGGTTAGCGTGTCCCGGCCGAGCGTGGTGAAGGCGATGCGCAAGCATTATCTTCAGACCCCGCTGAACCCACCGAGATCACCCCCACCCGCCCGCGGCGCCACCAGCCGAGATCACCCACCGGACCCACCGAGGCGCACAGGGTGATCGGCCTCAGCGCTGCTCGCCGAGCTCGCCCAGCAGCGCGTTGATCTCCTCATCGGTGGTCGCGGCGAAATCCCGGTAGAACTGCCCGACCGCGGCGAAGCCCACCGGTTGCAGCACGCACACCACCGCATCGGCTTCACCCCGCAGCGCGCGCACCGACTCCGGCGACCCCACCGGCACCGCCAGCACCAGGTGCCGGGGCCCGGCCTCGGCCAGCATCCGCAGCGCCGCCCGCGCGGTGGCACCGGTGGCCAGCCCGTCGTCGACCAGCACCGCATCACGACCGGCCAGCTCCACCGGCTCACCACGGTAGAGGTGCTCGCGCCGCGCGGCCTCCGCGCGCTCGCGCTCGCAGGCCGCCGCCAGATCGTCGAGGTCGAGCCCGAACGACCGCACCAGCCGGTGGTCGTAGCCGGGCGGGCCGTGCGCGGTGACCGCGCCCAGCGCCAGCTCGGGCTGACCGGGCGCGCCGATCTTGCGGGCCACGCACACCCGCAGCGGGGCACCCAGCGCCCGCGCCACCTCGGCGGCCACCGGAACACCCCCGCGCGCCAGACCGAACACCACCGGGTCGACCAGGTCCAGGCCGTGCAGGTGCCCGGCCAGCACCTGACCGGCGTGGGCGCGATCGTCGTAGCCGGTCGCGCCGGAGTGCCGGGATCGCGTTCGAGGCATCGTGCGCCCCTTTCCCACCACATCGGGGCCAACCCTGGGGATGCCCACCACGGCGGTGCGGGCAAACCGCCGTCACCGCCGCAACGCGCTCACCCGCAACACCCGTAGCCGGTTGAGCGCCGCGGCCACCTCCAGCGGCCGGGGCACCGCGAAATCACCCACGAACCGCTCGTCGACGGCGGCCACCCCGCGCTCGGCGATGTCGGCGGCCAACGCCTCCAGCACCTCGGCGATGCTGGCGCGCCCGTCGAGCACACCCCGCCGGGCGCAGCTCACCAGCGCCAGCCCGATTCCGGTGATCTGGGAGGCGTCGACGATCTGCTCCACCCCGCGCAGCTCCACCGTGGACTCGCCGATGCTCAGCGCGTCGGTGCCGCGGGCGCGGATCTTGGGGCGTTCGGTGGGGATCGAGCGCGGATCGACCACCCGGTGGCCCAGCGGCGGGTAGCCGTCGGCTTCGCTGTGCCGCCCGGTGGGGCGGGCCTGCGAGAGCTCCCGGGCCCGGTCGGTGACATCGCGCGCCCGGTAGGCGTCCATCATCAGCACCCGGTCGGCGACGTCCATGTAGTCACCCGAGCCGCCCATGACCAGCACCGTCGACACCCCGTGGGTGGCGTGCAGCGGGCGGATGAGGTCGACGAACGGCGTCAGCGGCTCGGCGTCCTTGGCCACCAGGGCCTGCATGCGGGCGTCGCGGATCATCAGGTTGGTCGCCGCGGTGTCCTCGTCGACCAGCAGCACCCCGGCGCCGGCCTCGACGGCCTCGGTGATCGCGGCGGCCTGCGAGGTCGATCCGGAGGCGTTGTCGGTGGAGAAGTCCCGGGTGTCGGCGCCGGTGGGCAGGTGCGAGACGAACGGGCTGACGTCGACCCGGTGCACGCGCCTGCCGTCCTCGGCGCGGACCTTGGCGGTGTCGGCGCGCGCGACCACCAGCTCGCGGCCGTCACCGGGCACGTGGTCGTAGACGCCCTGCTCGAGGGCGCGCAGCAGCGTGGACTTGCCGTGGAAGCCGCCGCCGACGATGAGCGTGATGCCCTCGGGCACGGCCATGCCGGTGACCTCGCCGCGGTGGGGCAGGCGCACGGTGGCCCGCATCGATTCCGGGGAGGAGAACGCGACCCCGCTGGTCAGGGGGCGTTCGTCGATGCCGCTGCGGCGCGGCAGGATCGCTCCGTCGGCCACGAAGGCCACCCAGCCGCGTTCGGTGAGCGCCTCGCGCAGGGCGTGGGTGTCCTCGACGCTGTCGACGAAGGTGCGGGCCTGCTGCTCGTCGGCGGTGGACCAGCGCAGTGCGGTCTCGACCGCCCGGGGCAGTTCGTCGCAGAGGGTTTCCTCGGCGGCGCGACCGTCGATGGTGCGGCCCCGCCCGGGCAGGTCGATGCCCATGCGCACCCGCACCGCGCCCTGGTGGATCTGGCACGAGCTGCGGTCGAGGACCTGCTGGCCGCCTGCGTCGACGCGCAGTCGGCTGTCGCCGAGCGCGTGGTGCAGCCGCCGCACCAGGTGGCCGGCCAGGGCGCGGGCGCGCACCGGGTTGTCGTGGAGGTCGGAAGGCAGGCCGGCGTGGTCGGCATCGACGGTGACCTGCACGCGGCTGGCCGGGGCGTAGGGGTCGGGTTGGACGCGCTGGACCTGCAGGGTGAAGCCGTCGAAGCGCCAGGAGCCGGTCAGCGATTTGTAGCGGCCGTAGCTGGCGCCGTGCATGCCGCCCAGTTCCTGGCGGAGTCGCTGCGCGTCGCCGCGGGCGGCGGTGGGGTCGCGCTGCTGCTGGGCCGGGGAGGTGCGGGGGCCGCTGTGCCGGGGCCCGCCCCGGCCGCCGTGTCGCTGTGCCATGCACACAGAGCTACCGCAGCGGCGCCGGAATCTCCAACCGGCCATGATCCAGGCCACAGTGGACACACAGTGGACCGGCGTGGTCTGCGGGTTTCCCCGAAAAATGCGAAACATTCGCGCGTCGTAATCGGGCGCGGGTGTTGACGCCGGGTTATCCTCTGCGGGCGCCCGCAAGATCAGCTGTCAACGACCTTCCGGGCAGGCCGCGGTGGTGATCTGCCGCGACCGGCCCGCTCTCACACCGGCACTCCGCCTGGCGGGTGTGCCGGTGTCCCGTGAGGAGGCCAGAGATGTTCCCACCGTCCGGTCGTCACCGGTGTCGCGCGGCATCGCCCCGTCGCAGGGGGTCGCTGGTGTTACTGGCCGTCCTGGCGGCCCTGATCGGGGCCGCCTCCCCGGCGCAGGCCGCCGCACCCCGGCTGGATCCCCACGACACCCACGGCGCGTGGATCGGCTACAGCGCGGGCCGCGAGGCCTCCGGCGAGCGCAGCACCGGCAAGGTTCCGGCCGGTGCGCTGGCGGGCATGGACGTCAGCGGCCACCAGGGCCAAATCGACTGGCACCGGGCCTACGCCGGCGGGGCTCGGTTCGCCTACGTCAAGGCCACCGAGGGCAGCGGGTTCCGCAGCTCGTCCTACGCCCAGCAGTTCCACGGCGCGGCGGCGGTGGGAATGGTGCGCGGCGCCTACCACTTCGCGCTGCCCGACCGCGCCCCCGGCGCGGTGCAGGCGAACTTCTTCGTCGACAACGGCGGTGCGTGGAGGCCGGGGTCGGGCACGCTTCCCGGGGTCCTCGACATCGAGCACAACCCCTACGGCGAGACCTGCTACGGGATGGACCCGGTGAGCATGTCGCGCTGGATCGCCGAGTTCTCGGGCACCTACCACGCGCGCACGGGCCGGGCCCCGGTCATCTACACGACCACGTCGTGGTGGAACCGGTGCACGGGCGCCAATCCGAACTTCGCGGCGCACAACCCGCTGTGGATCGCCCGGTACGCCCCGCAGATCGGACCGCTGCCCGCGGGCTGGCAGTTCCACTCGTTCTGGCAGCACTCCGACGCGGGGCCGCTGCCGGGTGGCCAGGACGCCTTCAACGGTGATTTCGGCCAGCTGGCCGCTTTCGCCGGCTGACCCCCGGCACGCACCAGAGCACACACGAGGTGGGCCGTCCCCTTTTCCCAGGGGGCGGCCCACCTCGTGTGTCGTTCAGCGGTGCGTTCTACTTGCCGAGCAGCTCCGGCGGGATGGGCTGGTCGTTGTTGATGGCCTCGAACATCTGGCTGGCCTTCTCCTTGTCCCAGACGATGACCGACCCGCCGTCGGAGTCCTCCCCGAAGCGCCCGAAGGGCACCTGGGTGGTCACCCCCTGGCCGCCGCTGACGTCGCCCATGGCCAAGGCCAGCGACATCAGGTGCCAGATGTGGTCGGAGTCGTTGACCAGGAAGGTCTTGCTCGCCCCGGAGGCCAGCGGGAACAACCGGAACGGGTTGATCAGGGTCGCGGGGCTGGTGCCCTTGTCGACCAGGGCACCCAGCAGCTTGCGCTGGTTCTCGGCGCGTTCGAGGTCGCCACCGTCCAGCGAGTAGCGGGCCCGGACGAACCCGAGGGCCTGGGCGCCGTCGAGCTCCTGGCAGCCCTGGGGCAGGTGGACGTTGGCCATGGGGTCGTCCATGGGCTTGTCCAGGCAGATGTCGACCCCGCCGACGGCGTCGACCAGGTCGGCGAACCCGCCGAATCCGATCTCGGCGTAGTGGTCGATGTGCACGCCGGTGTTCTGCTCGACGGTCTGGGCCAGCAGCTGCGGCCCGCCGAAGGAGAACGCCGAGTTGAGCTTGGTCTTGCCGTGCCCGGGGATGGCCACGTAGGAGTCGCGCGGGAGGCTGATCAGCGCCGGCTGCCCACCGCCGCTGGGGATGTGCACCAGCATCATCGAGTCGGTGCGGCGCCCACCGGCGTCACCGGCGGAGAGCTCCTCGCGCCGGGCGTCGTCGAGCCCTTCGCGGGAGTCCGAGCCCACCAGCAGCCAGTTGCTGCCCGCGGAGTTGCCCGCCTGGCCTTCGAAGTCCAGGGCCGCGGTGCGCTGCAGCATGCTGTCGAAGTAGAACACCAGCGCACCCAGCAGCACGGCGACGACCAGCAGCCCGATGCCGATGCGCTTGCCCCAGCGGGGCCTGCTGCGCCGCTGCGGCGGTGGGGGTGGTGGCCGGTCGCCGCGCGGGCGCCCGGGTGGGGGTGGCGGCGCGGGGCGCCGTCCCTGAGGGGCCTGCGCGCCGCGATAGTAGTCGTACCTGTCGCCGCCGCCCTGCGGCCTTCGCCTCGGCGGTCCGCCCGCCGACCAGTCGCTCATGCTCACACCTGCGTCGGTTGTTGGCGACGCGTCCCGCACGCGCCGCTGTGTGGCGTGCAGCATTGCAGAAGCACGTCGCGCAGGTGGCCGCCGCTATCGAACAGTGACCCGTGGATCGGAGTTTGCGCTGGTGGTGGGCCCGAGGAAGATCTCACACCCACCACCAGCTGTCCTCTAGCCTGCCACGGCCGAGCGCACCGCGGTGGCCCACAGTTCGATCGCGGTGTCGACCTGTTCGGCGGTGACGATCAGCGGCGGGATCATGCGCACCACGTTGCCGTGCGGGCCGCAGGTCAGCAGCAGCAGCCCGGCTTCGGCCGCGGCGGCGTGAGCGCGCGAGGCGGTGGCGGTGTCCGGGGTGCCCTCCGGGGTGGTGAACTCGTTGCCCAGCATCAGCCCGAGCCCGCGCACGTCGCCGATGACCGGGTGGTCGGCGGCGACCTTGCGCAGGCCTTCGACCAGCCGCGCGCCCTGCTCGGCGGCGTTGGCCACCAGCCCTTCCTGCTCCACCACGTCCAGGGTGGCCAGTGCTGCGGCGGCGGCCACGGCGTTGCCGCCGTAGGTGCCGCCCTGCGATCCGGGCCAGGCCTTGCTCATCAGCTCCTCGCCGGCGGCGATCGCCGAGATCGGGAAGCCGCTGGCCAGGCCCTTGGCGGTGATGAGGATGTCGGGGCGCACGCCGGCGTGGTCGTGGCCCCAGAAGCGGCCGGTGCGCCCGACACCGGTCTGCACCTCGTCGACGATGAGCAGGATGCCGTGGGCGTCGGCGCGCTGGCGCAACCCGGCCAGGAACTCCGGGGGCGCGGGGATGTAGCCGCCTTCGCCGAGCACGGGCTCGACGATGATCGCGGCGGTGTCGCGCGGGGAGCTCTGGGTGACCAGCAGCTGGTCGAACTCCGCCAGGGCGCGGCGCACGGCCTCCTCGGTGCCGCACTGCTGGCGGTAGGGCTCGGGGAAGGGGGTGAACACCACTCCCGGCATCATCGGCCCGATCCCGGCGCGCACCTTCACCCCGGAGGAGGTCAGGGCGGCCGCGCCCATGGTGCGGCCGTGGAAACCACCCTGGAAGGCGATGATGTTGGCCCTTCCGGTGGCGTGTCGCGCCAACCGGACGGACGCTTCAACCGCTTCACTTCCGGAGTTGACGTAGAACAGCCGGTCCAGGCCCTCGGGCAGGACCTGGCCGAGCCGTTCGGTGAGGTCCAGCAGCGGCCTGTGCATCACCGTCGTGTACTGGCCGTGGATGAGGGTGCCCACTTGGCGCTGGGCGGCCTCGACCACGCGCGGGTGGCAGTGTCCGGTGCTGGTGACGCCGATGCCGGCGGTGAAGTCCAGGTAGCGGCGGTCGGACTCGTCGTAGAGGTAGACCCCTTCGCCGCGTGCGGCCAGCACCGGGGTCGCCTGCTTGAGCGCCGGGGAGAGCTCCGTCATGATCGACTCCAAGCGTGCAGAATGTAGGATTGTTGACAATCTAGGCAGTCATGCAACCATCAGCAACACCCGGTGTCCACCACCGAAGCGCACTAGGTTGGCAAACAAGCACATCCGTCGACACCCAGGAGGGTTCGCGCAGCGATGACCACCACCCCAACGCATCCCCGCGAGGCGACCGTCGTCGAGGCCGCCCCCAAGCAGCTGCTCATCGCCGGCAAGTGGCGCGACGCCACCGGTGAACGCACCTTCGCCGTCGAAGACCCCGCCACCGGCGCCACCCTCTGCCACGTCGCCGATGCCTCCCCCGACGACGCGCTCGCCGCGCTCGGCGCCGCCCACGACGCCCAGGCCGACTGGGCCACCCACCCGCCCCGCGAGCGCGGCGAGATCCTGCGCCGCGCCTACGAGATCATCATCGAGCGCCGCGAGGACCTCGCCCTGCTCATGACCCTCGAAATGGGCAAGCCCCTGCCCGAGGCCCGCGGCGAGATCACCTACGCCGCCGAGTTCTTCCGCTGGTTCGCCGAAGAGGCCGTGCGCATCGGCGGCGACTACGCCGTGGCCCCCAACGGCTCCGGCCGCTTCCTGGTCACCCGCCAGCCCGTCGGGCCCGCACTGCTGATCACCCCGTGGAACTTCCCCATGGCCATGGGCACCCGCAAGATCGGCCCCGCCATCGCCGCCGGCTGCACCTCGGTGATCAAACCCGCCCACCAGACACCCCTGTCGATGCTCGCGCTCGCCGAGATCCTGCGCGAAGCCGGACTGCCCGACGGCGTGCTCAACGTCGTCACCGCCACCGACGCCGGCGCGATCATGGAACCGATGATCCGCGACCCGCGCGCCCGCAAGCTGTCGTTCACCGGCTCCACCGCCATCGGCCGCAAGCTCATCGAGCAGTCCGCCCAGCAGGTCCTCAAGGTCTCCCTCGAACTCGGCGGCAACGCACCGTTCCTGGTCTTCGACGACGCCGACCTCGACGCCGCCGTCGAAGGCGCCATGCAGGCCAAGATGCGCAACATCGGCGAAGCCTGCACCGCGGCCAACCGCTTCTACGTCCACGCCGACATCGCCCAGGCCTTCTCCGACAAGCTCGCCGAACGCATGTCCGCGCTGACCATCGGCCGCGGCGTCTCCGACGACATCCAGGTCGGCCCGCTCATCGACGAAAAGCAGCTGGGCAAGGTCACCGACCTGGTCTCCGACGCCGTGGCCCAAGGAGCCCAGGTCGTCACCGGCGGCGACCGGCACGGCGGCGACGGCTACTTCTACACCCCCACCGTGCTCACCGGCGTGCCCGAAGGCGCGCGCATGGCCAGCGAGGAGATCTTCGGGCCGGTCGCCCCGATCACCACCTTCACCGACGAGCGCGACGCCATCGCCAAGGCCAACAACACCGAGTACGGCCTCGTCAGCTACCTCTACACCCAGAACCTGCAACGCGGCCTGCGCGTCACCGAAGCGCTCGACACCGGCATGGTGGGCCTCAACCAGGGCATCGTGTCCAACCCGGCCGCCCCCTTCGGCGGGGTCAAGGCATCCGGGCTGGGCCGCGAAGGCGGCAAGGTCGGCATCGACGAGTTCCTGGAGACCAAGTACGTCTCCATCGGCGGCCTCTGACCCACCGCGCACAAACGGGTGTGGGGGCTGGTTTCCACGGAAACCAGCCCCCACACCCGTGAGATCCCTATTCGGCCATCGAACCGTTGAGTCGCTCCAAGGCGTCGTTCATGTGCGCCTCCAGGCGCGACAGCAGCAACGCCTCGTCACCGGACTCGATCGCATCGACCAGGCCCTTGTGCTCATCGACCAGCGCCTGCACATCGGCGTGGTACTTGTCCTGCAACGCCGTCAGGCACATCCGCTTCTCCACCAGCAGCGTCTGCGCCATCCGCTGCAACCGGGCACTGCCCGACACCCGCACCAGCGTCTCGTGGAACTCCTGATCGGCGTCGGCCAGCTCGATGCCATCACCCTTGCCCGCCGCGGCCACCATCCGCGACTGCGCCGCCGTCAGCTCGGCGACGGCCTCCACCCGGTGATGGCGCACGATCTGCTCGCACGCCGCCCGCTCCACCGCCAATCGCGCCACGTAGATATCAGCGACGTCCTCGGTGTGCAGATCCATCACGAACAACCCGCGATGCGGCTCGCTGCGCAATAAGCCCTCGGCCACCAACCGCTGCATCGCCTCCCGCAGCGGACCCCGGCTCACCCCCAGCCGCGCCGCCAACTCCGCTTCCCCCAGCTGCGACCCCGGAGGCAACGACCCGTACATGATCGCCGCGCGCAACTGGTCGGCCACGATCGCCGCCGTCGACTTGCGCTGCACCGGCTCCAGCTCACCGGGCTGCTGGTACTGCTCCTCGGTCCCGAGCACTGCGCTCACCATTTCCCTGTTCGCCGATGACCACCGGGGTCACCGGCCCGTTCCGGTCCGGAACAGCGTTCCCAATCCCTCACGCGACGTGGCGGCACCGGCCAGTCGCAACGCCTCCCACGCGCTGACCTGGTTGGCGGTCAGCACCGGCTTGCCCAGCCGCTGCTCGATGTCCTCCAGCCACGCCGCGGTGTGCAGCGCGGTGTCGGGCATCAGCAGCGCCTCGGCCTGGTCGTCGTCGTTGGCCGCGGCGAACGACAGCACGTCCTCGCGGCCCAGCGTGCCGACCTCGGCGGCGGTGACGATGCCCCTGCTGGACAGCCGCACCACCTCCAGGTCCCCGGCACCCAGGAACTCCACGAAGCGCTCGGCCACATCAGCCGGGTAGGTCGCGGCCACCGCGACCCGCCGCAACCCCAGCAGAGCCGCGGCGTGCACGAACGCGAACGACGTGCTCGAGGTCGGTTTGCCGGTCACGGCCTGCAGCTTCTCCACCTGATCGCGCGCCCCGGACCAGCCGAAGACGAAACTGCCCGACGTGCAGGCCCAGATCACCGAATCCACCTCGCCCAGCGCACGCGCGCCGTCGGCGAGCACCTGCTCGGAACCCACGTCCAGCAGGGCATCGACCCGGTGGGCGTCCTCGCGCATCAGCGTGTGCACCAGCGGCAGACGGACGCCGTCTCCGAGCAGGCCCTCCAAGGTCGGGTAGTCGTCTTCGGCGCTGTAGCCGGGATACAGAATTCCTGCGGTGTGCGGCACCGGGGAGCTCCATCCTGTGCTCGACGTCCAACGGCCAACAACCCTGGGTTCCCCGTCCGGACCCATCCGGAACGGGGTGTCGATTGTTGACAATGTTACCGCAGGGTGAGCGGCCGCCGGAACGTTCGTAATGTCATCTTTACCGCCCCGCTCATGCGGCCGGAGCGTCCACCGCCTGCATCAAACGCTGCTCGGCGCCCACCGCCGACAGACCCATCTCGCGCAGCGCCGCCCAGATCGTGACCTGGTTGGCCGTGAGGACCGGCTTGCCCAACTCCTGCTCCAACGGCCCGATCAGGTCGTAGGTGGGCAGGTTCGTGCACGAGATGAACATCGCCTCGGCCTCCGGGCGATCCGCCGCGCGCACGATCTCCACCACGTCGTGGTAACCGGTCTTCCAGATCTGGCCGTCCAAACCCAGCCCGACGCTGGAGACCACCTCCACCCCGTGCTCACCCAGGAACGAGCACAACCGGTCGGTGATGCTGACCACGTAGGGCGTCGCGATCGACACGCTGCCCACGCCCAGCACCTCCAGAGCCTGCACCAGCGCACCGGAGGTGGTCACCGCCGCCGGCGCACCGGCCTCGCGCATCACCTCCACCAGCCGCCGCTGCCCCCCGGCACCATCGACGAAACTCCCGGAAGTGCAGGCGTAGGCCACCACCTCCGGCTCGGGCACCAGCAGGTCACGGGTGGCCGCGTGCACCGCGGCCTCATCGGAGACCAAGCTGGCCTGCTCGACGCTGACCGGCACCGGAACGAACGCGGTGCGCGTGAGGTACAGCGACACCTCCTGCGGCGCCCAGCGCCACAGCTCGCGGTCCAGCGCCAGGTCGAACGGGGCGATCACCCCGATCCCCCGCTGCTGCACCGGGCCGGACACCGCGCCCAGGAAGTCATCAGGTGGCATGCCGGCCCCCGATCGTTCCCTCGAAGCGCTCGTAGCGCAGGGTTTCGCCGACGCTGCCCGAACGCCACACGTCGTTGCAGGCCTCGGCCATCTCCGCCAGCCCCTCCACGATCGTGGCGTAGACGTTGCCGGGCACCCAGCCCACGTCACCGTTGAGCAGCAGGTTGTTGCGGCCGTAGAAGATCGCCAGGTCGATCACACCGGGCAGGTCTTCAATTCCCTTCTCCTGCTTGAACTCCCGGTCCAGCATGCCGCCGGGGAAGGAGAAGTAGACGACGTCGCCGGGGATCGGGGTCACCGTGGGGTTCTCCTGGCCAGGCTCGTCCTCGGCGAAGCGCGGCACCATCGTGTAGATCTCGTTGCGCGCGTACTTGGCGTGGTGCACCGGACCGACCTGCGGCAGCGCGTTCCACACCGCCTCGCAGGTTCGGGGAGCATCGGCGTCGAGCAGCTCCGCCACGCAGGACACACCGCGCTTCTCCAGCGTGATCGACAGGTACCTGGGCATCGTCATCCATTCAGTCGCTGTGGCCATCTCGCACTCTCCCCGACCCGGACCTGCCGTCGCCAGCGGATTGTTGACAATCCTACGAACCGTTCCTAGCGTGTCAATGCCTCCCCCGACGCTCGTTTTCACCGCCCAGCACTGGGGAAACACGCTCGTCATCGGCGTGGGAGACGATCACCCGACACCCCTGCGGCCCTAAGGTCATCGCCATGGTCAACACCCGCCCCACCGTCGTCGTCCTCCACGACGGCGACGCACCCGACGAGATGGCCCGCATCGCCGAACACGCCGAACTGCGCTACGCCACCGGAGACGAACTCCCCGACGCCCTGCCCGGCACCGACGCCCTGTTCGTGTGGGCCTTCCGCTCCCAAGCCATCGCCGACGCCTGGCCGCACGCCGACAAGCTGCGCTGGATCCACGCCGCCAGCGCCGGAGTCGACCGCCTGCTGTTCCCGCAGCTGCGCGACTCCCCCGTGCAGCTGACCAACTCCCGGGGCGTCTTCGACCAGCCTATCGCCGAATACGTGCTGGCCACCGTGCTCACCTTCGCCAAGGACATGCACACCACCCTGCGCCTGCAAGACGCCAAGCAGTGGAAGCACCGCGTCACCGAACGCATCGAAGGCAAGACCGCCCTCGTCGTCGGCACCGGACCCATCGGCCGCGCCATCGCCCGCCAACTCACCGCCGCAGGACTGCGCGTGGCCGGAGCCGGACGCACCACCCGCACCGGCGACCCCGACTTCGGCAACATCCACGCCTCCGACGACCTCGCCCGCGTCGCAGGCGATTTCGACTACCTCGTCGTCGCCGCACCCCTGACACCCCAGACCCACGGGCTCATCAACGCCGAGGTCCTCTCCGCCATGCGCCCCAGCGCCCGCTTCATCAACGTCGGCCGCGGCGAACTCGTCGACCAACCCGCCCTCGTCACCGCCCTCCAGCACCAACAACTCGCCGGCGCCGCACTCGACGTCTTCGACACCGAACCCCTCCCGCAGGACTCACCCCTGTGGGAGATGCCACACGTCCTGGTCTCCCCCCACATGTCCGGCGACACCCTCGGCTGGACCGACGAACTCGTCGACCTCTTCCTGACCAACCTGCGCGCCTTCACCGGCGGCACCGACCTGCGCAACGTCGTCGACAAGCAACGCGGCTACGTCACCGCCTGAGCACCGGAGCCCGCCACACCCAGGGAGACGCCATGGCCAACACCCAGCCCGCCGAACTCTCGGCCACCGAGCTGCTGGCCGCCTACGCCGCCGGAACCCTCTCACCCGTCGAAGCCTGCGAAGCCGCCCTGCAACGCATCAACGACCACGACCCGGCCGTCAACGCCTACTGCCTCGTCGACCCCGAACACGCCCTGCACGCCGCCCGCGAATCCGAAAACCGCTGGCACCGCGGACAACCCGCCGGACGCCTCGACGGCGTGCCCACCTCCATCAAAGACATCTTCCTCACCCGCGACTGGCCCACCCTGCGCGGCTCGAACACCATCGACCCCGACCAGCCCTGGCCCGAAGACGCCCCCGCAGTCACCCTGCTGCGCCGCGAGAACCCCGTCTTCCTCGGCAAGACCACCACCCCCGAACTCGCATGGAAAGGCGTCACCGACAGCCCCCGCCACGGCATCACCCGCAACCCCTGGGACACCTCCCGCACAGCAGGCGGCTCCTCCGGCGGCGCCGCAGCCGCCGTGGCCACCGGCATGGGCCCCCTCGCGCTGGGCACCGACGGCGGCGGATCCGTGCGCATCCCCGCCTCCTTCTGCGGCCTGGCCACCCTCAAACCCACCTACGGCCGCATCCCCCTCTACCCGGCCAGCCCCTTCGGCACCCTCTCCCACGCCGGCCCGATGACCACCACCGTCACCGACACCGCACTCATGCTCGACGTCCTGGCCCAACCCGACGTCCGCGACTGGTCCGTGCTGGCCCCACCCGCCGACTCCTTCCTCGACCACCTCGGCGGCGGCGTCGCGGACCTGCGCATCGCCGTGAGCACCGACCTGGGATTCGGCACCCCCGTCGACCCCCAGATCGTCCGCGCCATCACCGACGCCGCCCGCACCTTCCACGACCTCGGCGCCCACGTCGAACACGCCGACCCCGACATCACCGACCCCATCGAAGACTTCCACGTCCTCTGGTTCGCCGGCGCCGCCAAAGCCACCGAACACCTCACCGACGCCCAACGCGAACTCCTCGACCCCGGCCTCGCCGCCATCTGCCGCCAAGGACTCACCTACAGCGCGCAGGACTACCTCGAAGCCACCAACACCCGCATGAAACTCGGCCAGCGCATGGGCGCCTTCCACCAGACCCACGACCTGCTGCTGACCCCCACCGTCCCCATCCCCGCCTTCGAAGCAGGCCGCGAATCCCCCACCGACGGCGACCGCTGGACCACCTGGACCCCGTTCACCTACCCGTTCAACATGACCCAGCAACCCGCCGCCAGCATCCCCTGCGGCCACACCGACGACGGCCTGCCCATCGGACTGCAGATCATCGCCCCGCGCCACGCCGACGCCACCATCCTGCGCGCCGCCCACGCCTACGAGCAGGCCCGCCCCTGGACCCGCACCACCACACCGAAGCAGACCTGAACAACCGACCACCACGGGCACACATCGTCGGACACACCCGCACCCGGCCCACCTAGCGTTGCACCGTCATCGACCAACGCAGGAAAGGCACGACGATGGACCCCTGGAACCAGGCCGTCGCACACATCGAACGCGCCATCGCCGACGGAGCGGCCCACCGCACCACCGGCGACATCGACGTCGCCGCCCTGGCACGGATCACCCTCACCTCGCAACACCACTTCCGACGGATGTTCTCGGTCCTGGCGGGCATGCCCGTCTCCGACTACATCCGGCGCCGACGCATGACCGTCGCAGCCTCAGCCGTGCTCACCGCGCACGAACCGCTGCAGGACATCGCCACGCGCTTCGGCTACACCTCCGCCGACGCCTTCAGCCGCGCCTTCACCGCGGTCCACGGCATCGGACCCACCGAAGCCCGACGCACCGGCGCGGTGCTGCGATCCCAGCCCCCACTGCGCTTCTCGCTATCGGTGAAGGAACAACACCGATGCAATACCGGCTCACCGACCAAGCCCCGTTCACCCTCGTGGGCCGACGGCGCACCATGCCCCTGGTCCACCACGGCCCCAACCCCGACATGGAGCACTTCCGCGCACAACTCGGCCTCAACACGCTCGCCGACATCAGCGCCCTGTCCACCCGGACACCGACCGGCGTGCTCGCCGTGAGCACCGACTTCGCCGAAGACCGCGCCGACGGCAGCACCTTCGAGTTCTGGTACGCCGCCGCCACCGACCAGCCACCAGCACCCGACAACGGCTACGAGACCCTGCCCGTGCCCGCTCACACCTGGCTCGTGCTCAGCTCCCAGACCGCCCAGACCGCCGACATCCAGCAGCTGTGGGCCCAGGCCTACGGCGAGTGGTTCCCCGCCAACCCCCACCAACCGCTGCCCGCCCCCGAACTGCTCGCCCCCGAACTGCTCGCCACCGTCCTCGACGACCACGCCCAGCCCCACCACGCCGAACTGTGGCTCGCGGTCGCACCCACACCCTGAGCCATCAGCCCTCGAGATCCCACGCCGACATCACGTGCTTGATGCGCGTGTAGTCCTCCAGACCGTGGTGGCTGAAATCCCGCGCCGACGCCGAATGCTTGAAACCCGAGTGCGGCATCTCGGCCACCAGCAGGTCATGGGTGTTGATCCACACCGTGCCCGCCTGCAACCGCCGCGACATCCGCATCGCCCGACCGTGATCACGCGTCCACACGCTCGCCGTCAACCCGTAGCGCACACCGTTGGCCAACTCCACCGCCTCCTGCTCACCGGCGAAGGACTGCACCGTCACCAACGGCCCCAGCATCTCGTGCTGCACCAGCTCATCGTCCTGCTCACAACCGTCGACCACCGTGGCCTCCAGGAAGAAACCCCGCTCACCACGCCGCCGACCACCCGCCACGACCTGGGCGTGCCCCGGCAACCGCTCCAACCGGCCCAAAACCAATTCCAGCTGCCCCTCGCTGTTGAGCGGACCGAACGCCGCATCCGCGTCCTGCGGCGGACCGGGCCGCAACCGCCCGGCCCACTCCACCAACCGGCCCACCAGCTCCTCGCGCACCTCACCGGCCACCAACACCCGGCTCGCCGCCGTGCAGCTCTGCCCCGCGTTGCCGAACGCCGCCGCCGCGATCCCCTCCGCAGCCCGATCCAGATCCGCATCCGCGAACACCACCGCAGGCGCCTTACCACCCAGTTGCAGATGCGCCCGCTTCAAATCCGCCGCCGCCGACCCCGCGACCTCCATCCCCGACCGCACCGTCCCGGTGATCGAGAACATCCCCGGAACCTCGTGCGCCACCATCGCCCGACCGCTGTCACGATCACCGCAGACCACGTTGACCACACCCGGCGGCAAGAACTCACCCACCAGATCACCCAGCAACACCGTGCTCACCGGCGTGGTCTCCGCCGGTTTGAGCACCACCACGTTGCCCGCCGCCAACGCCGGACCGATCTTCGCCGCCGCCTGCAACAGCGGATGCGTCCACGACGTCACCGCCGCGCACACCCCGATCGGCTCCCGCCGCGTGAACGACGTGTGCCCCTCCCGGTACTCACCACCCGCGGTGGCACCCTCCACCCGAGCCGCACCCGCGTAGAAGCGCAGCAGATCCACCGCCATCGGCAGCTCCTGCGCCCGTACCACCTCGAACGACTTGCCCGTGTTGCGGCACTCGGCCAGCACCAACTCCTCGCTGCGCGCCGCCACCGCATCGGCGATGCCCAGCAACGCCTCCTGCCGACGCCGCGGCGTGACCTGCGACCAGGACTCGAACGCCGCGGCCGCCACCGGCATCACCGCATCGACATCGGCCCAGCGGGTCAACGGCGCCGTCGCGTACTGCTCACCCGTGCTGGGATCCACCACCGGCAACGTCGCACCATCCAGCGCCGCCACAGACTCGCCACCGACCAGGTTGTGCAGTTCTCCGCTCACGCCACACGCCTCCAAGCCACGCCGACCGCCGCTGGCCGACCACGCCCCGAGGCTAACGCCGCGCGCTCACCGCAGGGCGCGGTCCCGCCACCACCACTGCGAGGCGGTACCGATCACCAGCAACACCAGCACCGGCGCGAACGCCCACCGGTAACCCACCGCCGGATCCCAGCCCGACACCACCTCCAGCACACCACCGACCAGCAGCTGGATCAGCACCGCAGCGCTGAAACCACCCATGTTCACCACACCTGTGGCAGTGCCGGAGCGGTGCTCGGCGTTGGCCGTCCGCGCCCCGTCGAAGGCCAGCATCGCCGCACCACCGGCCACACCGACCGCCAGCAACGCCACCACCAGCACCGGCATCGGCAACGCACCCGGCCAGCCGACCATCACCGCCCACACGACCACGACCATCGAGGACAACCCGAACGTGTAGCGGTCCCGGCGGCGCGGACGCCCCGACACGTACTGCCCGGCGAACCACGACCCCGCGATGAACCCGGCCACGCTCACCAGCAGCAGCGACCCGACCTCCGACTGACCGTGCCCCTGCGCGGCGCTGAGCCACGGCCCGCCCCACAACGTGGTGATCGCGACGAACTGCGCCATGAGCACGAAGTGCGTCCAGAACGAGTGCTTGGTGCCGCGCTGAGCGGCCACCGCCCGCAGGCTGTGCCAGATCCGCTCGGACACCGGCTCGGACTCGGCGACGCGGGCGCGCGCCGAGGAGTCCCGGTCGCGGATGATCAGCGCGGCCGCCAGGCCCAGCGCGGCGGTCAGCGCCGCAGCACCCAGGAACGTCGGCACCCACCCCAGCGAGTGCAGCGACAGGCTCAGCGGCAGCGTGGAGACGACCTGCCCCAGCCCGCCGGCCAGACCGGTCAGCGCGGCGACCTTGCCGTAGCGGTGCGGCGGGAACCAGTGCGCCGCCAGCCGCAGCACGTTGGTGAACATGAACGCGTCACCGAAACCGATGAGCATCCGCCCGGCGATCCCACCGACGATCGAACCGCTCAGCGCGAACACCGCCGAGCCGACCGCCAGCGCGACCATGCCGCCGGTGATGACCTTGCGCGGCCCGAGCCGGTCGGCCAGCAGCCCGGCCGGGATCTGCAGCACCAGGTAGACGCCCAGCTGCAGCGCGGAGAACAGCGCCAGCACGCCCGGACCGGCGTCGAAGCGCTGCACCGCCTCGGGGGCGGCGACGCCGAGCCCGGCCCGGTGGAACAGCGCCGCGCAGTAGCACAGCGCTCCCACACCCCAGACCAGCCACGCCGTGCGGCTCCCGGAACCTCGCCGCTGGGCGCCCGCCTGCTGCGGTGGCGCTTCGACCGTCGTGGACAACTGCGACCCCTCCCCTGAAAAAGACTTGTATCCATCATAGATACAAGAGGGGTGGAAGTAGGATGCTCACGTGTCGAGCGCAACAGCATCCGAAACGCCGGCGGCCGACCGCGCGTACCAGCACGTCAAGGCCGGACTCCTCGACGGCAGCTTCCCCGATGGCGAGCTGCTCAGCGAGGGAGAAGTGGCCAACGCCCTCCAGATGTCGCGCACACCCGTCCGCGAGGCCTTCCTGCGCCTGCAATCGGAGGGGTTCCTCAAGCTCTACCCCAAGCGCGGCGCCCTGGTCGTGCCCGTCAGCGCCGCCGAAGCCCGCGCGGTGATCGAGGCCCGCCTGGCGCTGGAGAGCTTCGCCATCGACAAGCTCGCCATCGAAGGCCCCGAGGCGATGACCGCCGTCGGCCGCGAACTCGCCGACCACCCCGCCTGCGACGGCACCGACCTCAGCGACGCCGAGATGCACGTCGCCGACCGCGCCTTCCACGCCACCCTCGTCGGCGCCGCGGGCAACCCGGTCGTCACCGACCTCTACAACACCTTGCGCGACAAGCAGATGCGCATCACCTCCACCGCCCGCACCCACTCGACGCGCGAGCGCATCACCCACCAGCACGCCCAACTCGCCGACACCCTCGCCGCCGGCGAGGCCGAGCTCGCCAAGAAGCAGCTCCGCGAACACCTCCTGGGCACCGTCCGCGCCCTCGGCATCGCAGGCGGTTCCTACCTCGACCCGACCGACGTCTGAGCCTGGTTTTGTGAGGTGATGTGCGGGTGGAAGTGTGCGATGCGGAGCATTGATTTCGGCCAGCACTGAAATCACCGAGGTTATTAACCATCAAAGAGTGACTTCCGGAAGGCGCACATCCTGATCCGGCCGCATCATCTGGCCATGAACGACACCGAACACCGCTCAGCCACGGTCATGGCCGACCTCAGCGGCACGATCGTGCACTTCAACGCCGACGCCGAACGGCTCTTCGGCCACCCCGCCCACGAAGCCATCGGCGCCACCCTGGACCTCATCGTGCCCGCCGAACACCAGCAGGCGCACTGGGCGGGATTCCACCGCGCCATGCGCACCGCCCACGCCGACCTCGAAGGCAATCCCGTCAACCTGCCGGTGGTCTGCCACGACAGCCAGATCCGGGTCTTCCCCGGCGTGTTCGGCGTGCTGCGCGACCCCTACGGCAACGCCCAGGGCGCCGTGGCCACCTACGCCGCCGCCCACGAGGGCGCCCAGCCGTTCACCCCCGTCACCGTGCCCGCCCAACAAGTGCGTCCCGGCGCCGGATGACCGGCACCGGGACGCGACGACCGCTCGATCAGCCCTGTTCCGGCGGCTGCGACATGTTCGCCGGCGGAACCTCCTTGCGCGCCACCGCCTCCGCGGCACGCACCGCCTCGGCGACCTCGGGGTTGGTGGAGGTGTCGAACCACGCCTGCACCGACTCCTCCACCGCCTCGGCCGGCGGAGCGTCGCTGGTCTCCTGCGACGGCTCGTAGCGGAACACCCCGTCCTCGCCCGGCTCACCGAGCATGCGGGCGAAGCCCTCCAGCGACTTGCCGAAGTCGCTGGGCACCACCCACACCTTGTTGGCATCGCCCTGAGCCATCTGCGGCAGCGTCTGCAGGTACTGGTAGGCCAGCAGCTCCGGAGTCGGCTTGGCGCGCTTGACCGCCGCGAAGACCTTCTCGATCGCCTTGGCCTGCCCCTGCGACTGCAGGTACTGGCTGGCCCGCTCACCCTGCGCCCGCAGGATGCTCGACTGCCGGTCGGCCTCGGCCTCCAGGATGGCCGCCTGCTTCTGGCCTTCCGCGGCCAGGATCGCCGACTGCTTCTGCCCCTCGGCGGTCTTGATCGCCGACTCCCGGGTGCCCTCGGCGTTGAGGATCATCGCGCGCTTCTCCCGGTCGGCGCGCATCTGCTTCTCCATCGAGTCCTTGATCGACGGAGGCGGATCGATCGCCTTGAGCTCCACCCGCGCGACCCGGATCCCCCACCGGCCGGTCTCGGTGTCCAGCACCCCGCGCAGCTGCGTGTTGATCGCATCCCGCGAGGTCAGCGTCTCCTCCAGGCTCATCGCACCGACCACGTTGCGCAGCGTCGTGGTGGTCAGCTGCTCCACCGCCACGATGTAGTTGGAGATCTCGTAGACCGCCGCCCGCGCATCGGTGACCTGGAAGTACACCACCGTGTCGATCGAGACGGTCAGGTTGTCCTGGGTGATCACCGGCTGCGGCGGGAACGACACCACCTGCTCGCGCAGATCTATGCGCGCCCGAACCCGGTCGAAGAACGGCACCAGCATGTTCAGCCCCGGCTGCGCCACGGTCCGGAACCGGCCCAGCCGCTCCACCACCGCCGACTGCGCCTGCGGTACGACCATCACCGACTTCACCACGACGATCAGCACCAGCAGCACCGCGGCCACCAGCACGATCACTTCAGCCATTCCCACGAAGCCTCATCTCCCTCAGGGCTCGGCCCACACCACCGCTGTGGCGCCCGCGATCTCCATGACGGTGACCGTGCGGCCGGCCTCGATAACCTGGGTCTCGTCCAGAGCCCGCGCCGACCACAACTGGCCGTCGATGCGGACCTGACCCCCCTGCGCATCCACTGCGGACTCCACGCGCGCCTGCTTCCCCACCAGGGCGTCCGCGTTGGTCTTGAGCTCGCGCTGCACGAACATGCGCCGCTTGAGCGCAGGACGGGCCAACAACACCAACCCCAGCGCCAGCGCCGCGAACACCGCGACGTCCACACCCAAGGGCATGCCCAGCGCCGAACTACCGGCGGCCCCCAGAGCCGCGGCACCGATCATGACCAGCACGAAGTCCCCGGACAGGATCTCGGCGCCGATCAGCAGCACCCCGGCGATCAGCCACAGCAGCGCAGGAGTCATGCGTCCATCGTGGCACGTTCGCCCCAGGCGCCACCGGCATTCTCAGCCCACGTGATCAACGTGTGACCGCCGGATCACCCCTCCGCGGTGACGAAGTCGATCAGCTGCTCCACCGCGGTCAACAACGGCGTCTCGACGTCGCGGAAGCCCGAGGCACCGGCCAGCACCCGCCGCCAGCCCTCCGCGGGCTCACCCCAGCCCAGCCGCGAGCACACGCCCTGCTTCCAGTCCTGCCCGCGCGGCACCGCCGGCCACTCGCGGATGCCCACCGCAGCGGGCCTGACCGCCTCCCAGATGTCGACGTACGGATGCCCGGTGATCATCACGTGCTCGTCGGTGATGCCCTCCACCAACCGCGATTCCTTGCTTCCCGCCACCAGGTGATCCACCAGCACCCCGACCCGGCGCCCCGGCTCCGGCCCGAACTCGGCCAGCAGCCCCGGCAGGTCGTCCACGCCGTGCAGCGGCTCCACGACGACGCCTTCCACTCGAAGGTCGTGACCCCAGATCCGCTCGACCAGCTCGGCGTCGTGAATGCCCTCCACCCAGATCCGGCTGCCGCGCGCCGTGCGGGCCCGCAGACCCTCCACCTTCACCGAACCCGACGCCGACCGCGCCGGAGCCGCCGGGGTGCTCGTGCGCGCCGGCACCAGCGTCGCGGGCTTGCCCTCGAACAGGAACGCGGCCGGGCGCATCGGGAACAAGCGCTGCTTGCCGTGCCGGTCCTCCAGCACCACGTTGCCCTTCTCCACCCGCAGCACCGCACCGCAGAACCCGCTGGCCGGGTCCTCGACCACCAGCCCCGGTTCAGCCGGGACCTCCGGCACCTTCTCGCGCCGCGAGCCCGACAGGATGTCCCGTCCATAATCAACCGACCGCACGAGCGGACACGGTAATCCGATCATGGCCCACCGTCGTGCCGCCACGCCGCGCCACCGGCCATGGGCGGAGTCACACCACACCTCCCCCGGGACCCAGCAAGGGTTTTCGATCCGTACCCTCTACCGACGTGCCATGCCCAAGCGCCACATTGGTTGTCTGGTCGTCCGCCTGGCTGCACGGTGCGGCCGCGTCGGACGACGTGCTCGATGCCCTGCAGACCTGGGGCGAGGTGCAGGAGTTCCGCGCCGCCGACGACGAGCTCGCCGCGCGCCTGGACCTGCCCGGCCCCCACGAGACCCCCGCCGGCCCCGCCCTGCTGCTGGCCGCGCTGCGCAAGGCCGGTGCCTCCACCGGTGAACTGGCGCTGCCCGTGCCCGGCGACGCCCGCGGCCTCGGCGGAGCCACCCCGTTCTCCAAGCTCGCGATGCGCATCGGCGAAGCCACCGTGCTGCCCGAAGCCGGACTGGGACTGGTCCCCGAGCGCATCGCCGAAGGCATCCTGCGCTGGACGGTGTTCGAGACCGGCGAACTGCCGCCCGCCGAACACCTGCCGATCGGCGAAGCCGAGCACGGCATGGCCTCGGCCATGCGCGAAGCCGCCACCGCCCTCATCGAACTCGGAGTCGCCAAGCAGCGCCCCGGCGTGCGCGAGGAGATCGCCCAGACCATCGCCGCCAAACCCACCCCGGACTGGCCGGAGACCATCCCCCAGCGCACGCTGCGGATCCTCCAGCGCGCCACCGAGGTCGAGGCGATCCTGTGGGTGGCCACCGACGACGCACCCGGCGGCGCCCTGTCGGCCTCGGCCATGCGCAGCCGCACCGACGCCCTGCGCCCACTGTTCGACGCCGTGCGCGCCGCCCGCCGCGCCTCGGTCGCCGAGATGGTCCGCGTCCTGGCCGACCAAGCCGCCCGCTCCTGACCGACGTTGATGGGGGTGCCCGCTCCACCGAGCGGACACCCCCATCACCAGCCGAAAACCCTCAGCAGCAGCCGGGAGCGCACAGCGCCCCGTTGACCGTCGACCCCGCCATCCGAAGCTCCGAGAGCTTGCACACCGGGGCGGCATCGGTGTGCTCGGCGATCAACTCCACGATCATCTTCACGAACCGCGGATCGGTGCCCGCCGTGGCCGCGCGCGCGAAACCCAAGCCCAACCCGGCAGCCGCCTCCTCCGCCTCGTTGTCCAGGTCCCACACGACCTCGAGATGATCGGAGACGAACCCGATCGGGCTGACCACCACCGAGCCGACCCCCTTGGCGTGCAGGTCCTCCAGGTGATCGCAGATGTCGGGCTCCAGCCACGGCACCTGCGGCGGACCCGAACGCGACTGCCACACCACGTCGTAGCTGTCCGCACCCACGCGCTCGGCCACCAGCCGCGCGGCCTCGGCGACCTGCCGCGAGTACCACCGCGGCCGCCCGTCGGCACCCGGCCGCTCATCCGCGCGCAGCGGGATCGAGTGCGCGGTGAACACCAACCGCGCCTGCTCGGCCCGCTCCCCCAGCTCGGCGTAGGCGGCGCGCACCGCATCCGCGTTGGCCTCGACGAACAGCGGGTGGTCGAAGAACTGCCGCAGCTTCACCAGCTCCGGCGCCCGCTGCCCGACCGACTCCCGCGCCCGCACGATGTCCTCGTGGTACTGCTTGCACCCCGAGTAGCCGCCCCACGCCGAGGTCGCGAACACCAGAGCCCGCCGCACCCCGTCATCGGCCATCCGCCCGACGGTGTCCTCGATCATCGGGTGCCAGTTGCGGTTGCCGAAGTAGATCGGCAGATCCCTGCCCCGCGCGTCCAGCTCGGACCGCAACGCGGCCATGATGTCCTCGTTCAGCCGGTTGATCGGCGACACGCCACCGAAGTGCAGGTAGTGCTCGGCCACCTCGTCCAAGCGCTCCGGCGGCACTCCCCTGCCCCGGGTCACGTTCTCCAGGAACGGCCGCACTTCCTCCGGGCCCTCCGGCCCCCCGAACGACAAGAACAGCAACGCATCAAAGCTCACCGAACCATCATCGCGCCGCTGATTCATCCCCGCGCAACCGGGGCGCACCCGATGTGAACCACGAGATGCCGGAAACGACGAGGGGCGCCCCGGATCCACTCCAGAGCGCCCCTCCGCACGACCGATCACACCCCGAGCGAGTGCACACCACCGTCGACCATGATCATCGAACCGGTCGTGGCGGGCAGCCAGTCCGATAGCACCGCGCAGATCGACTTGGCCACCGGCGTCGGGTCGTTGACGTCCCAGCCCAGCGGAGCCCGGTCGCCCCAGCCCGCCTCCAGGTCCGCGAAACCCGGGATCGACTTGGCCGCCATCGTCCGCACCGGACCCGCCGACACCAGGTTCACCCGCACGCCCTTGGGCCCCAGCTCACGCGCCAGGTACCGCGACGTCGACTCCAGCGCCGCCTTGGCCACGCCCATCCAGTCGTAGGCCGGCCACGCCACGCGCGCGTCGAAGTCCATGCCCACGATCGAGGAGCCCTCGCTCAGCAGCGGCAGCGTCGCGGTGCTCAACGACTTCAACGAGTACGCCGAGATCTGCACCGCTGTGGACACGTCCTCCCACGGGGCCTCCAGGAAGTCCCCGCCCAGGCACGACGCCGGCGCGTAGCCGATCGAGTGCAGCACCCCGTCCAGACCGCTGACGTGCTGGCGCACCCGCTCCGGCAGCGTCTCCAGGTGCTCGGCGTTGGTGACGTCCAACTCCAGCACCGGCGCCGGCTTGGGCAGCCGGTTGGCGATCCGCTCCACCAGGCTCAACCGGCCGAAACCGGTCAGCACCACCTCGGCACCCTGCTCCTGGGCGGCCTTGGCCGCGTGGAACGCGATCGACGCGTCGGTGATCACCCCGGTGACCAGGATCCGCTTGCCTTCGAGCAATCCGCTCACGAATAAACCCCTTCGAAATCACATGCCGGGCGCCCACGCACCCGAGGTGGCCGGCACCAGCGCTGTGCCGGAAGTCCCTTCACCCGCTACCGAGCGGGTCAGTGCCCCATCCCGAGACCGCCGTCGACCGGGATCACCGCACCGGTGACGTACCCGGCCTCGTCCGAGGCCAGCCAGCGCACCGCGCCCGCGACCTCCTCCGGGTCGGCCATCCGCGACAGCGGAACCTGCCCGAGGATCTCCTTCTTGCGCTCCTCCGGCAGATCGTCGGTCATCTCCGTCTTGACGTAACCCGGCGCGACGACGTTCGCCGTGATGCTGCGCGAACCCAGCTCGCGCGCGATCGAACGCGCCATGCCCACCAGACCGGCCTTGCTCGCCGCGTAGTTGACCTGCCCCGGACCACCGGAGAGCCCCACCACCGACGAGATGAAGATCATCCGCCCGAACCGGTTGCGCAGCATGCTGCTCGCCGCGCGCTTGGCCACCCGGTACGAACCGGCCAGGTTCGCGTCGATGACCCGACCGAACTGCTCCTCGCTCATCCGCAGCAGCAGCGTGTCGTCGGTGATGCCCGCGTTGGCCACCAGCACCTCGACCCGCCCGTGCGCGGCCTCCACCTCGTCGAAGGCCGCCGCGACCTGGTCCGAGTCGGTGACGTCGCACTGAACGCCGAACAGGCCCTCGGGCGCACCCGATCCGCGGTGCGTGACCGCGACCTTGTCCCCGGCCGCCTGGAACGCTCTCGCGATGGCCAGGCCGATGCCGCGGTTACCGCCGGTCACCAGTACGGACCGTGCCACTGTGGATCTCCCATCGAACGCCTCAAGATTCGTTTCAGCCGCGACATTATCCGCTCAGCGAGCCCCACCGCTCATCGACTCCTTACACAAATGGGGCCCCTTTCTGGTGGCGTGCCTACACACCGGGCCACCCGCGCACGACAGACCGCACCCCCGGCCAGTACGGTGGCCCACCACGCTCGCACTGATCACCACGAGCGTGGTGCAACAGACACGAACCTGGGGGAATGCGCGGTCCCGCGACCGGCGTTGCCCGAGTACCTGCCCCACCATCCGAAGAGGGATCCAATGGCCACGGTCGAACTGACCAAGGACAACTTCGACGAGGTCGTCAGCGACGACAAGTTCGTCATCATCGACTTCTGGGCTTCCTGGTGCGGCCCGTGCAAGCAGTTCGCCCCGGTCTTCGAGAAGGGCTCGGAGACCCACGACGACATCGTCTTCGCCAAGGTCGACACCGAGGACCAGCCCGAGCTCGCCGCCGCCTTCGACGTGCAGTCGATCCCGACGCTGGCGATCATCCGGGACAAGGTCCTGGTCTTCCAGCAGCCCGGCGCCCTGCCCGAGAACGTCTTCGAAGACCTCGTCGGCCAGGCCCGCGACCTCGACATGGAGCAGATCAAGAACGAAGCGGAATGATCCGCCGGTGCCGGGCCCACGACCGGGCCCGGCACCGCCTCAGAACCCTCCCTCGGCCGCATCACCGGCCGAGGCGTGCAGCACGCCCGGCAACTGGTTGATCTCGTCCACCAACGTCGCCACCGGCGTCTTGGCGCGCAGCCGCAGCGCCACCACCGCCGTGCGCTGCTCCTCGTCGGAGTCCTCCCGCTCGACCTGCAGGTCCAGCACCGCCCACCCGCGGCTGGTGCACAGCGTCAGCACACTGCGCAGCACCCCGTAGCCGTCCAGGTAGCCCACCCGCATCACCTGCGGCTCCCGCAACGCCGGACGCACCGCCCGCAGCAGGTACGGGAAGCCGATCGCCACCAGGAAGTGCACCCCGGTCGTCGCCGCCGCCAGCACCACCAATCCCCCGCCGCAGGCCATCCCGACCGCGGCCACCAGCCACACCGAGGCCGCCGTGGTCAGACCGCGCACGGCATCCCGGCGCACGAAGATCAGCCCGCCACCGATGAACCCGATGCCGGAAACGATCTGCGCCGCGACCCGCGACGGGTCCAGCGACACCCGGTCGAACACCAGCAGATCACCGAAGGCGTACTTGGACACCAGCATGAACAGCGCCGCGCCTACCCCCACCAGGGCGTGGGTGCGCAACCCCGCGCTCTTGGCCCGGATCTCCCGCTCCAGCCCGATGAGGCTGGAGAACAGCAACGCCGTCCCCAGCTCGATCAGGAGCGGTAATTCGTCCAGCCCGGACACGACCGCATCAGCAGGCATCCCAAAAACCTAACACCGCTCCCGGCGGCGCGCGGCTACGACGAACGCGGCCTGCGGGCCAGGTAGACCACCGCGGGCGGCAGGTTGCGCCACACCGTGCGGCTGACCACGGTCTCCTCGAACGTCGCCTTGAGATCCGCGTGCTGCTTGCGCGCAGGCGGCGCCCACCGCGTCCAGGTGTAGGCGAACTGCGTGAACACCCCGTCCGGAGCCATCACCGACGCCAGCAGCTCCACCAGCGGAACCCCGTCCACCGGCGCGTGCGCCACCCACGGCAACCCGCTGACGACCACGTCGGCCTCGGCCAGTCCGCGCTCGGCCAGCAGGTCCGGAACGCTGCGGGCGTTCCCACACACCGAGTCCACACCCGGGAAGCGGTGCCCCAGATCAGCGGCCCAACCCTCGTTGAGCTCCACCGCCAGGTGCGTGCCCCGCCCGCCCAAGCGGCGCTGGATCACCTCGGTGAACGCACCCGTGCCCGGGCCCAGCTCCACCACGACCGGATCCCCGGTCAGCGGGATCGGCGCCACCATCTGCTCGGCCAGCGCCCGCGAACTCGGGCCCACCGCCGCGGTCGTGGTCGGCGACTTGACGAACTCCCACAAGAAACGAGCTGCCGTGTTCAAGGGGACGAGGCTCCTGTCGTCGGCTACGGCAATCGCCGACCGGCGAACAACGAGATCCCGGCCGCGATGATCGCGCAGAGAGTACCCAGCACCAACCACGGTTTGCTGGCGTCTGTGTGCTTGGTCTCGTAGCCGATCTGCTCACCCAGCGTCTCGTAGACCTCGCGCAACTGCTCCGCGCTGGCGGCCTTGTGGAACTCGCCGCCGGACAACCGCGCGATCTCCTGCATCGCGTCGTCGTCGACCTCGACCCACTCCTGCTCGCCCTCGATCTCGATCGAGCCGTGCTTGGTGCCGAAGGAGATCGTGGAGATCGGAACGCTGGCCTTCTTCGCCTCGAGGGCCTTCGTGTACGCGCCGCGCGGCGCGTCCATCTCCCGCGGAATGGTCTGCCCGCCATCGGCCATCAGCACGATCCGCGCCGGCGGAGCACCCGCCGGACCGCCGACCATCTTGCCGAACGAGTCGATGGCCTGCATCGAGGCGTTGATCCCGTCACCGGTCGCGGTCGCCTCGGCCAGCTTGAGGGTGTCGATCGCCTGCTTGACGCTCGAACGATCCGTGGTCGGCATGACCAGCACCGTCGCCGTCCCGGCGAACGACACCAAACCCAGGTTGATGCCCGGGGTGAGCTTGTCGGCGAACTCCTTGGCCGCGACCTTCGCCGCCTCCAACCGGTTCGGCTCCACATCGGTGGCCTTCATCGACAACGACACGTCGATGGTCAGCATGACCGTCGCCCGGTTGCGCGGAATCCGCTGCTCGGCCGTCGGACCCGACAGCGCCACCGTCAGCAGGATCAGCGCCACCCCCAGCAACGCCGGCGGCACGTGCTTCCACCAGCCCTGCCTGCCCGAGGCGACCCGGTCCAGCACCTCCAGGTTGGAGAACTTCAGCGAATCCCGCTGCCTGCGCCGCATCGCCCACACGTAACCGGCGACCAGGCCGGCGACCACGAACAGCAGCAGGAACCACCACGGCGTGGTGAACCCGGTCAGACTCAACATCACCCAGCTCCTCCGCCGGACCAGCCGCGCTTGCGCGCCATCACGAACCGCACGACATCGGCGATCCAGTCGGAATCGGTGCGCAGCACCAGGTGAGCGCACCCGGCCCTGCGCAGAACATTTGCCACGTCCTCGCGGTGCGCGGCCGCAGCAGCGGCGAACTCCTTGCGCAGCACCGGCGTCGTGTGCACCTCGCGCCGCCGGCCCGTCTCCGGGTCCGACAGCAGCACCGTTCCCACGTCGGGCAGCTCCACGTCGCGGGGGTCGATCACCTCGATGGCCAGCAGCGAGTGGCGGGCACCCAGCCCGCGCAGCGCGCGCTGCCAGTCGGTGGATCCCAGGAAGTCGGAGACCACCACCGCCAGTCCCCTGCGACGCGGAGGCCGCCGCAACGATTCCAGGAGTCCGGACAGATCTCCCCGGGTGCCCTCCGGGGCCCGCGGGGTCTCGGCGACCTTCTTCAGCAGCGCCCGGGCGTGCGCGGCACCGCCGCGCGCGGGCAGCCGGTGCTGCCCGGTGCCGTTGTCCACCACCGCACCGATGCGGTTGCCACCGCCGCTGGTCAGGAACATGACGGCGGCCAGCGCCGCCACGGCCAGCTCCCGCTTGTCGCAGGCGGCGGTGCCGAAGTCCAGGCTCGGCGACAGGTCCATCGCCACCCACGTCTCCAGCTCCCGGTCGGCCACGGTCTGCCGGATGTGCGGCTCGGCCATGCGAGCGGTGACCGCCCAGTCCATCCGCCGCACGTCATCACCGGGCTGGTAGGCGCGGGCCTCCCCCGGCTCGCTGCCCGGACCGGGCACCAGTCCGAGGTGATTGCCCTGCAGGAGACCGTCGAGCCGACCGCGCACGCTCAGCTCCAGAGCGCGCAGCGCGACCTCCATCCGCCCGGTCTCCAGGGCCGGTGGCGCCCATGCCGGGCGGTCACCGCCGGAGTCCGCGGGTGCCGCCACGTCTGCCCCTCCCCTCACTGGTGCGGTGGCATCGGCGGCTGGCCGTAACCGGGCTGCACGGCCGGACCGACCGGCGCGGCCTGCTGCTGCCCGCCCTGCGGTCGGGCCGAGACCTGCGGCAGCGGCACGGTCTGCAGCACCCGGCCGACGATGTGCTCAACCGGGATGCCGTCGGCCAGCGCGTCGTAGGACAGCACGAGGCGGTGGCGCATCACGTCCGGCACGACGTCCACCACGTCCTGCGGCAGCACGTAGTCGCGCCCGCGCACCAGCGCCAGGGCGCGCGCGGCGGCGATGATGCCGAGGCTCGCGCGCGGCGAGGCGCCGTAGGAGACCCAGCCCGCGATGTCGGACAGGCCGTGGTCGTTGGGCATCCGGGTTGCGACCACCAGCCGGACCACGTAGTCGACCAGCGCGTGGTGCACGAACACCCCGGCGGCGACGTCCTGCAGCCGGATCAGCTCCTCGGGGTTGAGCACCCCGTTGGGCTCGGGCGGGGTGACGCCCATCCGGTAGATGATCTCGCGCTCCTCCTCCGCGGTCGGGTACTCGACCGGGAGCTTGAACAGGAAGCGGTCGCGCTGCGCTTCGGGCAGCGGGTAGACGCCCTCGTTCTCGATGGGGTTCTGAGTGGCCAGCACCAGGAACGGTGCGGGCATCGGGAAGCTCTCGCCGCCGATGGACACGTGCCGCTCGGCCATGACCTCCAGCAGCGCCGACTGCACCTTGGCGGGCGCGCGGTTGATCTCGTCGGCGAGCACGAAGTTGGCCAGCACCGGGCCGAGCTCGACGTCGAAGCGCTCGCTGCCCTGCCGGTAGATGCGGGTGCCGAGGATGTCGGCGGGCACCAGGTCGGGTGTGAACTGAAGCCGCGAGAACGAGCCGCCGACGACGCGGGCGAAGGTCTCCACCGCGAGGGTCTTGGCGACACCGGGCACGCCTTCGAGCAGGATGTGCCCCTTGGCCAGCAGGCCGGTCAGCATCCGCTCGACCAGGCGGTCCTGGCCGACGATGACGCGCTTGACTTCGAAGACGGTGCGTTCGAGCAGCTGCGCGTCGCGCGCGGGAGTGCTCGACGAACCCGCCTGACCCGCTGGACGCGCCGCAGCCGCTCCGGCGCCCCCGCTCTCACCGTTGCCGGCCTCGGTCACTTCTCCCAGCCTCCTCGTCGATGCGGCCGTTTCGGGCCGATCAAGATCCTGGCACGACGCTCGCTCCTCGCGCACGAGGGGGCGCATCGAACGCCCACTCAACCCCATCGGCGGTATGACCCCTGTGAAGCTGAGCCCCGCTCCTCGTCTTGGCGGGGTTTGGGCCTTGCTCGAAGAGCATTAATTTCACTCGACACTGAAGTCATAGATGCTGTTAACGATTCGACGCAGCGCTCCCCCGGATTCGGCACCACGGGAGTGGTCAGCGTTCCGGCGTACGAGCCCGTCGCAGGTCGTGCGGGGTGTCCACATCGGATACCTCAGCCGTGGTGGCGTCGATCCGAAGTGGATCCAGCGGCGCGAGAAGGTCTCGGACCGGCCGGTTCCGGACTTCCGCGGGCATCGCTTCGCGCAGGGACCGCAGGCGCCAGAGGCCGACCAGCCACTGCGCGCGGCCGCCGGGCTCGGACAGGACCGCTCCCCGAGCCGCTGGGTCGTCGCGCAGCGCGGTGCGCAACCGGACCAGCGTGTCCTGGGTGAGGTGCGGGTGATCAGCGGCGAGGATCGCGACCAGCCCGTCGGCGTCGTCGATCAGGCGCAGCCCGGCCTCCACCGCCGCGAGCGGCCCTCCCCCGGCCGGCTCCTCGACCGTCCATCGGACGGGCGAGCCCGCGGGCCGTTCGGGACCGACCACCACAACGGGATCAGCGCCCGCCACGGCGTCGAGCGTGCGGTCCAGCAACGTCCGGCCGAGCACCGGCAGCATCACCTTGTCCACGCCGCCGAGCCGGCGCGCTCCCCCACCGGCCAGCACCACCGCCGCGAAATCCGCCACCCGGCAATGCTTGCAGCACCCCTGGTCCGGAGACCAGCCGGGCCGTCAGAGCACCCGCACCGCGTAGGGCGTGATGCCGCCGTAGCGGACCGAGGTGACGCGCACCCGAGAACCCGAGTACGGCGCCTCGACCATCTTGCCGTTGCCCAGGTAGAGGGCGACGTGGTGGATGGAACCGCCGTCGTCCCAGAACAGCATGTCGCCGCGGCGCATCTGCGAGAGCGGGACGCGCTTGCCCGACTCCGCCTGGTACCCGCTGTAGTGGTCCAGCGAGACGCCCGCGGCGGCGAACGCGTAGATCATCAACCCGGAGCAGTCGAAGCCGATCTTGGCGTAGTCGCCGTAGGCGTCGGCCACTCCCCCGTCCCGGATGCCGCGCGTCGGCCCGCGCGAGTTGCCACCGCCCCACGCGTAGGGCATCCCCAGCTGCGACATCGCCCGCGAGATCACCGCCTCGACGTCGCCGGAGACCGCCGGTGCGGAGCTGCCCGCCTGGTCGTCGTTGCCGACCGGTTGAGCAGCGGCGGCCTGCTCCTCGCGGGCCTTGTCCTCCTGCCACTCCTGGTAGTCGGCGCGCTGCGCCTGCAGCCCGGTGACGCGGGAGCGGGCGGCGTCGAGCTCGGCCTGCGCGGAGTCGCGGTCGGCCTGCAGGCCCTGGGACTGCGCGGCCTGCTGCGCGCGGGCCTGGATCGCCGTCTGCTGCGCGGCTTCGGCGGCGGAGCGCGCCTCGTCGGCGGAGCGGCGTTTGGCCTCGGCCTCGTCGAGCGCGGCGCGGGTCATGGAGTCCTTGTTGACCTTCTCGATGCGCGCGCGTTCGAGGTCGTCGAGGACGTCGAGCTGGGAGTCGCTGATGGCGTCGAGCAGCGAGGCCCGTTCGAGCATCTCCTGCGGGTCGCGGGCTCCGGCGTAGGCGGTGATCGAGCCGAGCTTGCTGCCCTGCCGGTAGCTGCTGGCGGCGAACTGGTCGAGCCGGTGGCGCTGCGCCTCGATCCGGTCCGCCGCCGAGCGCGCTTCGGCGGCGGCCGCGTCAGCGGCGGCGCGCGCCTGGCCGTAGGCGGCCTCGGCGCGCTGGAGGTCGACGCGGGCCTTGTTCGCGTCCTCCATCTTCACCTCGACCTGCGACTGCAGGCCGATCAGCCGGGATTCGGCCTCGGCGAGGCGGTTGGCCAGTTCACCGGCCTGGCCCGCGGTGCGCTGGGCTTCGACCTTGCCCGCCTGGATCTCGGCGTCGCTGGGATTGGGCGGGGGCGGCGGGACGGCCACGCCGGTGCCGGTGGCTGACAGACCGACCGCGCACAGCAGCACCAGCACGCCGATCCTGCGTGCGCCTCTCGTCGTCGACAACACCCGTCACCTCCAGCAGATGCACCCGTTCGGTACCGAAACTTAGGCCGAACGGAGTCACAATTAGCCGGAGTTTGGCACTCCTGTCCCAGGCGCACCACACGAAACGGACGTTTCCCTTGCAACGTCAACCACTCGTGTCACATCTGTTCCCACGTGCTGGGATCTCCCCAGGTCCGCAGCGGCTCGGCGGAGTCGATCAGCGGAGCCGCCGCGAGGCCGGGCAGCACCTCGGTGAGCGGGCCGCGCAGGACCGCGTCGGCGATCTCGTCGTAGGGGGTGGGCTCGGCGTTGCAGATGATCAGCTTCGTCCCGGCCTTGGCCGCCAGCTCCGCGAAGGCCGCGGCCGGGTAGACGGTCAGCGACGTGCCCGCGGCGACGAACAGGTCGCAGTCCAGCGATGCGCGCCTGGCCTCCCGCAGCACGTCGGCGTCCAGCGCCTGGCCGAAGAACACCGTCGCCGACTTGAGGATGCCGCCGCACGAGCGGCAGTCCGGGTCCCGCTCGCCCTCGGCGACGCGCTGCAGGGCATCGGTCATGGCTCCCGTGGCGCCGCAGTGCACGCACACCGTGCGGCGCATGGTGCCGTGCAGTTCCAGCACCCGGTCGCGAGCCAGACCGGCGCGCTGATGCAACTCGTCGATGTTCTGGGTCAGCAGGGCGCCGAGGCGCCCGGAGGCGGCGAGGTCGACGAAGGCCCGGTGCGCGGCGTTGGGTTCGGCGTGCCAGGCGGGGTTCTCGGCGCGGGCGCGCCACGCCTGCGCGCGGAGGTCCTCGTCGGCGAGGTAGCTGTCGATGTCGCTGAGCCGGGCGGCCTGCGGGTTGCGGGTCCACACCCCGTCCGGGCCCCGGAAATCGGGGATGCCGGAAGCGGTCGACACGCCCGCACCGGTGAGCGCGGTGATGCGCCGGGCGGCGCCGAACAGTTCGCGAACGCGCTGCCAGGTCGCGCTGTCGTCAGCCCCCGAGGCTCGTTCCGTCACCTCCACAAGGTGCCACGGACCGGGTCACCGGCGGCGCACCGGGCCGCCGTGTGTTGCCGGTCACGACCGTTCTGACCGGGCGCGCAGCGATCATGTGAAGTCCGTTTTTCTTGGCGGTAACGCGCGGCACGCACCGGGGAAACAGCTGGTTCCTACCTTCGGAGCAACCCGTTGAGAGGAGCCGCGTTGAACACGAACGCACGGGCCCCGAGAGGCCGCTGGATCGAGGGGTGGGACCCCGAGAACGAGGCCCTCTGGGAATCCACCGGTAAGCACGTCGCACGCAGGAATCTGATCTTCTCGATCATCTCCGAGCACATCGGCTTCTCCATCTGGAGCATCTGGTCGGTCCTGGTGCTGTTCATGGGACCGGACATCGGCCTGCCGTTCACGGCGTCCGAGAAGTTCCTGCTGGTGATCACGCCGAACCTGGTGGGCGCGGTGCTGCGGCTGCCCTACGCGGCCGCGGTGACCCGCTTCGGCGGCCGCAACTGGACGATCTTCAGCTCGGTGGTGCTGCTGGTGCCCGCCGGACTGGCCTTCTACTTCGTGCAGCAGCCCGGAACTCCGCTGTGGGTGTTCATGCTCATCGGCGCCACGGCCGGTGTGGGCGGCGGCAACTTCGCCTCGTCGATGACCAACATCACGATCTTCTTCCCGCAGCGGCTGCAGGGCTGGGCGCTGGGGCTCAACGCCGGTGGCGGCAACATCGGCGTGGCGACCATCCAGGTGGTCGGACTGCTCGTGATCGCCTTCGCGGGCAACACCCACCCGTCGTACGTGGCGGCGATCTACCTGCCGCTGATCGCGGTGTCGGCGGTGTGCGCGGCGCTGTTCATGGACAACGTCGATGCCATCAAGGCCAAGCCGGGAGCGCTGCTGGAGGCATGCGGCAGCAAGCACACCTGGTGGATCTCCTTCCTGTACGTGGGCACCTTCGGCTCGTTCATCGGCTACAGCTTCGCGTTCGGGCTGGTGCTGCAGACCGAGTTCGACTTCACGCCGTTGCAGGCGGCGAGCTGGACGTTCCTGGGCCCGCTGATGGGTTCGCTGTCGCGACCGCTGGGCGGCTGGCTGGCCGACCGGATCGGCGGAGCGCGGGTGACGGCGTGGAACTTCGTGCTCATGGCCGTCGGGGTCGCGGTGCTGCTGGTGGCCTCCGCGCTGGGCTCGTTCGGGCTCTACGTCACGGCGTTCATCGTGCTGTTCCTGCTGACCGGGCTCGGCAACGGCTCGACCTACAAGATGATCCCGGCGGTCTACGCCAAGGAGGCCGAGGACCAGGTCACCTCCGGCGGCGAGGCCGTCGCGGCCTTCGCCAAGGCGCGTCGCCTCTCCGGTGCGGTCATCGGCATCGCCGGTGCCATCGGCGCGCTGGGCGGCGTCGGCATCAACCTGGCGTTCCGCTCCTCCTACAGCGGTGCGGCGGCCAGCGGTGACGCCGCGCTGACGGTGTTCCTCGCCTACTACCTGGTGTGCGTGCTGGTGACCTGGGCGGTGTACCTGCGGGGTGCGCTCAAGCCGGGTCAGGATCCGGCGGGGCTGCCGGCGAAGCGGACCGCGGAGGCCGGCCGTGCCTGAGGTCCGCACAGTGGCCACTCACTGCCCGTACTGCGCCCTGCAGTGCGGGACCCGCCTCACGCGCGAGCGGCGCGGGGTTACGGTGCGGCCCACGGACTTCCCGGTCAACCAGGGCGGGCTGTGCCAGAAGGGGTGGACCGCTCCGTCCCTTCTGGACGTCCCGGACCGGCTGCGCCACCCGCTGGTGCGCCGCGACGGCGAGCTCGTCCCGGTTTCCTGGGACACCGCGCTCGACACCATCGCCACGGGCGTCGATCGCATCCGGGCCGAGCGCGGCCCGGATGCGATCGGGGTGTTCGGCGGAGGCGGTCTGACCAACGAGAAGGCCTACCTGCTGGGCAAGTTCGCGCGGCTGGCGCTGGGCACGAGTCAGATCGACTACAACGGCCGGTTCTGCATGTCCTCGGCCGCCGCGGCCGGGACGGCGGCGTTCGGGCTGGACCGGGGGCTGCCGTTCCCGGTGACCGACCTCGGTGGCGCCGACGTGGTGCTGCTGGCCGGGGCGAATCCGGCGGAGACGATGCCGCCGCTGATGCAGCACCTGCGCTCGCCGGAGCTGATCGTCATCGATCCGCGCAAGACGGCGACGGCCGAGCAGGCGGCACTGCACCTGCAGCCGCTGCCGGGCACTGACCTGGCGCTGGCGCTGGGGCTGCTGCACATCGCGGTCCTCGACGGGTTCAGCGACGTCGACTACATCCGCGAGCGCACCAACGGCTTCGAAGCGGCCTGGCAACGGGCGATGTCCTGGTGGCCGGAGCGGGTCGAGCGGGTCACCGGGGTTCCGGTGTCCGAGCAGCGGCAGGCGGTGCGGATGCTCGCCGAGGCGGGCAGCGCCTACGTGCTCACCGGACGCGGTGCCGAGCAGCACAGCAAGGGCGTGGACACCGTGTCCGGGTTCATCAACCTCGCGCTGGCGCTGGGAATTCCGGGCCGTGCCGGCGGCGGCTACGGCTGCTTGACCGGTCAGGGCAACGGGCAGGGCGGTCGCGAGCACGGCCAGAAGGCCGACCAGCTGCCCGGCTACCGGATGATCACCGACCAGGCCGCGCGCGAGCACGTCGCCGAGATCTGGGGCGTGCTGCCGGAGGTGCTGCCCGGTCCGGGACGCTCGGCCTACGAGCTGCTCGACGCGCTGGGCTCCGACGACGGTCCGCGCGCCCTGCTGGTGTTCGGTTCCAACCCGGCGGTCTCGGCGCCCAACGCCGAGCACGTGGTGCGGCGGTTGAAGTCCCTGGACCTGCTGGTGGTGGCCGACTTCGTTCCCTCGGAGACCACCGAGCTGGCCGACGTGGTGCTGCCGGTGACCCAGTGGGCCGAGGAGGAGGGCACCATGACCAACCTGGAGGGCCGCGTCCTGCGACGCCGCCGGTTGCAGGTGCCCCCGGGTCACGCGCGCAGCGACCTGGAGGTGCTGCACGGAATCGCGACCCGCCTGGGCGAACCCGGTCACCGCTACCCCACCCAGCCGCGCGAGGTCTTCGAGGAGCTGCGCCGGGCCTCCGCGGGCGGCAAGGCCGACTACTCGGGCATCAGCTACGAGCGCCTCGACGCCGGCGAGGCGCTGCACTGGCCGTGCCCGGACGGCGAACACCCCGGCACCCCGAGGCTCTTCCTCGACGGCTTCGCCCACGCCGATGGCCGGGCGAAGTTCCTGGCGGTCGAGCATCGCGACGCCGGTGACGTGCCGGCGGAGGTGTTTCCGCTGACCGCGACGACCGGGCGCGTGCTCGCGCAGTACCAGTCGGGTGCGCAGACCCGCCGCGTCGCCGAGCTCAACGAGGCCTCCCCGGAGGCGTTCGTGGAGGTCCACCCCGACACCGCCACCCGGGCCGGACTCGCCGAGGGCGTGCTGGCACGCGTCACCTCACCGCGCGGCAGCACGATCGCCAAGGTGCGGCTGGTGCCGACCATGCGCACCGACACGGTGTTCCTGCCGTTCCACTTCCCCGGCGACGGGCGGGCCAACCTGCTCACCGGTGACGCGCTGGACCCGCGCAGCCGGATGCCGGAGTTCAAGGTCAGCGCGGTGCGCATCGAACCCCACCGGGAGGTGGTGGCGCCATGACCACCGTGCTCCCCCTCAACCGCCTCGCCGGGCGCGTGGTCGTGGTCGGCAACGGGCCCGCCGCGCACCGGCTGGTCGAGCGGCTGCGCGCGCTGGACCACGACGGGCCGATCACCGTGCTCGGTGCCGAGGAGCAGCCGGCGTACAACCGGGTGCTGCTGGGTTCGGTGCTCGACGGTTCGCTGCCCGGGCCCGCGGTGTCGCTGCCCGGCCTCGACGCCGAGGTGCACGTGGGTTGCGCGGTGGCCGACATCGACCGCGCGCGGCGGACGGTGCGCTGCGAGGACGGCCGCGAGTTCGGTTACGACGTGCTCGTGCTGGCAACGGGTGCGCGGCCGCTGATGCCCGAGATCATGGGCCTGGGCGCGGACCGGCTCACGGCGCTGCGCAGCCTCGCCGACTGCGCGCGCATCGACGCCGCCACCGGCCCGGTCGCGGTGCTCGGCGGCGGCGTGCTCGGCGTCGAGACGGCGCGGTCGCTGCTGGCGCGCGGGCACCAGGTGACGCTCGTGCACCGCGAGAAGCACCTCATGGAACGCCAGCTCGACGAGGCCGGCGGCGCGATGCTGGCCGAACGGCTGGGCAAGCTCGGCATCGACGTCCGCCTCGGGGCCAAGGCCACCTCCTACCGGGCCGGGACGCTGCACCTCGGCGACGGTTCGGATGCGGCCGCGGAGCTGGTGGTGGCCTGCACCGGGGTGTGGCCGGAGGTGACCCTCGCGCAGCGCGCCGGGGTGTCGGTCAACCGCGGTGTGGTCGTCGACGACCGGCTGCGCACCAGCGACCCGCACATCCACGCCATCGGCGACTGCGCCGAGCACCGGGGCAGCACGCTCGGGCTGGTGGCCTCGGCGTGGGAGCAGGCCGAGGTGCTGGCCGCGCACCTGGCCGGCCGCGACGCGGCCTGCTCCGGTTCCCGGGTGGTGACGCGGCTCAAGGCGCGCGGCATCGACCTGGTCTCCATCGGCTCGGTGCGCGCCCTGGACTCCGGCGACGCCGAGATCGTCACGCTCTCGGATCCGGCGCGGGGCCGCTACGCCAAGCTCGCGCTGCACTCCGGGCGGATCTCCGGCGCCGTGCTGCTGGGGTTCCCGGCCGCGATCGCGGCGATCAGCCAGCTGCACGACCGCGACCTGCCGATGCCGGCCGACCGCCTGTCGCTGCTGCTGGGCACCCCGGCCGCGGTGCCGGGCGCGCCGGTGGAGCTCCCCGAGGACGCGGTGCTGTGCCGCTGCAACAACGTCACCAAGAAGTCCCTGATCACCGCCTGGCACGGCGGAGCCCGCTCGGTCGCCGAGCTGGCCAGGGCAACGCGGGCGACCACCGGCTGCGGTGGCTGCGTCGACGACGTCGGCCGGCTGTGCAGCTCGTTGGCGGATCGCATCGAATCAGAAAGGGAGGGCGCGGCATGACTCGCACGCTCGTCGTCGTCGGCCACGGAATGGTCGGCCACCGGCTCGTTGAAACGCTCCGCGAACGCGATGAGGCCAACACCTGGCGGATCGTCGTCCTCGGCGAAGAGCCCCGCCCCGCCTACGACCGGGTGGCGCTGTCGTCCTACCTGGACGGCAAGAGCGCCGAGGACCTCAGCCTGACCGGCCAGGACGTCATCGACGACCCGATGGTGGACCTGCGCCTCAACGCCGCGGTGACCGGTGTGGACACCGGTGCCCGCACGGTGACGCTGGCCGACGGCGAATCGCTGACCTACGACGCGCTGGTGCTGGCGACCGGGTCGAAGCCGTTCGTGCCGCCGGTTCCCGGACACCAGCTGCCCGGCAACTTCGTCTACCGCACCATCGAGGACCTCGACGCGATCCGCGACTCCGCCACCGAGGGCGCCGACGGCGTCGTCATCGGCGGCGGTCTGCTGGGGCTGGAAGCGGCGAACGCGCTGCGGCTGCTGGGAATGCGGCCGCACGTGGTGGAGATGGCGCCGCGGCTGATGCCGCTGCAGGTCGACGAGGGCGGCGGGCAGGTGCTGCGCGGTCTCGTCGAGGAACTGGGTCTGACCATCCACGCCGGTGCGGCCACCCAGTCCATCGACGGCGAGGACCACGTCACCGGCGTGACGCTGGCCGACGGCACCGTCATCGACACCGACCTGGTCGTGTTCTCCGCCGGTGTGCGCCCGCGCGACGAGCTCGCCGAGATCGCCGGTGTGACGCGCGGTGAGCGCGGCGGCTTCCTCGTCGACGACGCCTGCCGCACCGACGTCGAGGGCGTGTGGGCCATCGGCGAGTGCGCCGCGGTCGACGGCCGCTGCTACGGCCTGGTCGCGCCCGGCTACACCATGGCCGAGGGCGTCGCCGAACAGCTGCTGGAACTGGGCGAGGGCACCTTCCCCGGTGCCGACATGTCGACCAAGCTCAAGCTGCTCGGCGTCGACGTCGCCAGCTTCGGTGACGCCCACGGCACCACCGAGGGCGCGCTGGAGGTCGTCTACGCCAACAACGCGGCGGGAACCTACGCCAAGCTGGTGCTCTCCGACGACGCTCGGGTGCTGCTGGGTGGTGTGCTGGTCGGTGACGCCAGCGCCTACGCGGTGCTGCGACCGCTGGTGGACCGCGAGCTCCCCGCCCCGCCCGAGCAGCTGCTGCTGCCCGCCGGGTCCGGTGTGGACTCCGGTGCGCTGCCCGACGACGCGACGGTGTGCTCCTGCAACAACGTGACCAAGGGGCAGATCACCTGCGCCATCGCCGAGCACGGGCTCGCCGACGTCGCCGAGGTCAAGTCCTGCACCAAGGCGGGCACCAGCTGCGGTTCGTGCGTGCCGATGCTCAAGACGCTGCTGAACGAATGCGGTGTCGTGACTTCCAAGGCGCTGTGCGAGCACTTCACCCAGTCGCGGGCGGAGCTGTTCGAGATCGTGCAGGCCACCGGCGTCGGTTCGTTCTCCGAGCTGATCACCAAGCACGGTTCGGGACGCGGATGCGACATCTGCAAGCCGGCGGTCGCCTCGATCCTGGCCAGCCTCGGCAACGGCCACATCCTCGAGGGCGAGCAGGCCGCGCTGCAGGACACCAACGACCGGTTCCTGGCCAACATCCAGCGCAACGGCACCTACTCGGTGGTGCCGCGGGTGCCCGGCGGTGAGATCACGCCGGAGAAGCTCATCGTGCTCGGTGAGGTGGCCAAGGAGTTCGGCCTCTACACCAAGATCACCGGTGGGCAGCGCATCGACCTGTTCGGCGCTCGGGTGGAGCAGCTGCCGGAGATCTGGAAGCGCCTGGTGGACGCCGGTTTCGAGTCCGGTCACGCCTACGGCAAGGCGCTGCGCACGGTGAAGTCCTGCGTGGGCAACGACTGGTGCCGCTACGGCGTGCAGGACTCGGTGAGCATGGCCATCCGGCTGGAGCTGCGCTACCGCGGCCTGCGCTCACCGCACAAGCTCAAGTCGGCGGTGTCGGGTTGCGCCCGCGAGTGCGCCGAGGCGCGCGGCAAGGACTTCGGCGTGATCGCCACCGACAAGGGCTGGAACCTCTACGTCGGCGGCAACGGCGGATTCACCCCGCGCCACGCCGAGCTGCTGGCCGCCGACCTCGACGACGAGCAGCTGATCAAGCTCATCGACCGGTTCCTGATGTTCTACGTGCGCACCGCCGACCGGCTGCAGCGCACCTCGGCGTGGGTGGAATCCCTCGAAGGCGGCCTGGAGCACCTCAAGGAGGTCATCGTCGAGGACTCCCTCGGCATCGCCGCCGAGCTGGAAGCCGCGATGCAGCGCCACGTCGACACCTATTCCGACGAATGGGCGGGCGTGCTGTCCGACCCGGGCAAGCTCTCCCGGTTCGTCTCGTTCGTCAACGCCCCGGACGCCCCGGATCCCACCATCCGCTTCATCGAGGAACGCGGACAGATCCGCCCGGGCCCGGTGAGCCTGCCGATGCCCGCATTTCAGTCCCTGAACCAGGAGGTGCACTCGTGAACTGGCAACAGATCTGCGAAATCGAACTGCTGCTGCCCGAGTACGGTCTTCCGGCGCTCGTCGGCGACCACCCGGTGGCGGTGTTCCGCACGCACGACGACCAGCTGTTCGCGGTGGGCAACGTCGACCCGTTCTGCGGCGCCGGGGTGATGAGCCGCGGCATCGTCGGTGACCGCGGCGGTGAGCCCACCGTGGCCTCGCCGATGCTCAAGCAGGTGTTCTCGCTGCGCACGGGTGAGTGCCTGGACGACCCCGACGCGCGACTGCCGGTGTTCCCGGTGCGGCGGCGCGAGGCGTTCGTGGAGGTCGCGCTCCCTTGAGCGAAGAACTGACCGGCTACACCGTCGCCGTGACCGCGGCTCGGCGGGCGGAGGAACTGGGCACCCTGCTCGAACGCCGGGGTGCCCGGGTCGTGCACGGCCCGGCTCTGCGGATCCTGCCGCTGTCCGACGACACCGAACTGCGGCGGGTCACCGACGCCTGCATCGCGCAGCCGCCCGATGCCGTGGTCGCCACCACCGGCATCGGGTTCCGCGGCTGGGTGGAAGCGGCCGACGGCTGGGGCGTGGGGTCGGAGCTGCTGGCGGCCCTGGCCCCGGCGCGGCTGCTGGCCCGCGGCCCGAAGGCGCGTGGCGCGGTGCGGGCGGCGGGGTTGCCCGACCCGTGGTCGCCGGGTTCGGAGTCCTCGGCGGAACTGCTGGAGAACCTCCTCGACGGACCGCTGGATGGTTTGCGGATCGCGGTGCAGCTGCACGGCCAGCCGCTGCCGGACTTCGTCGAGGCGCTGGAGTGCGCCGGGGCGAAGGTCATCGAGGTCCCGGTGTACCGGTGGACGGCCCCGGCCGACATCACCGCGCTGGAGAACCTGCTGTCCGCGGTGTGCGCGCAGCAGATCGATGCGGTGACCTTCACCAGCGCTCCCGCGGCGGCGAGCCTGCTGTCGTTGGCCGCCGATCGCGGTTGCCGCGAGGAGCTGCTGACCGCGCTGCGCGGCCCGGTGCTGGCGGCCTGCGTGGGTCCGGTGACGCACGCGCCGCTGGCCGATCACGGCGTGGTGGCGGTGATCCCGGAGCGCTTCCGCATCGGCGCACTGGTGCGCTCGCTGTGCGAGGCGCTGCCGATGCGCTCGCCGACTCTTCCGGTCGCCGGGCACGACCTCCAGCTGCGCGGGCACGCGGCCATCCTCGACGGCGAGGTCAAACAGCTCTCCCCGCAGGGGAAGACGTTGTTGCGCGCATTGGCCGAACGACCGGGCCGCGTGGTGTCGCGACGCGCGCTGGCCGAGGCGCTGCACTGCGCCGGAGGGGCCGCCGACGAGCACGCGGTCGAGCAGGCCGTGGCCCGGCTGCGTTCGGCGCTGGGCGCGCCGCAGCTGGTGCAGACCGTGATCAAACGCGGATACCGACTTCCGCTGGAACCGATGAAGGACTCCCCGCGATGCGCAGATCCGCTGTGAACCCGCCGCTGCTGCTGGTCGCCCACGGAACCCGCGACCCCGGAGGTCCGCGGGTGGTCGAGGAGCTGGCCGAGGCCACCTCGGCGCGCCTGGGCGTGCCGGTGCACGTGGGCTACGTCGACGTCATCGGCCCGACCGTGGCCGACGCGCTCGCGTCCGCACCCGGCCCGGTCGTGGCGCTGCCCGCGTTCCTGGCGGCCGGTTACCACGTGCGGGTCGACCTGCCCGAGCAGATCGGCGCCACCCGCCGCGAGGACGTGACGATCACCGAGCCGCTGGGGCCGGCACCGGAGATCACCGAGGCCCTGCTGGACCGGCTGCGCGCGGCCGGGTGGCGGCCGGGCGACCGGGTGCTGTTCTCGGCGGCGGGTTCCTCCGACGAGCGCGCGCTGTCGGACGTGCGCACCGCCGCCCGGCTGCTGGGCAGGCGCTGCGGGCAGTGGCTCACCCCCAGCTACATCACCACGGCGAGCCCGGCGACCGAGGCGCTGTGCGGCCCGGACGATTTCATCGCGCCCTACCTGCTGGCACCGGGACTGTTCCACCGCCGCGTCGCCGATCTCCCGGCCGCCGGGGTCGCCGATCCGCTCGGCGTTCATCCGGCGGTGATCGACCTCGTCGCCCAGCGCTACCGCTGCGCCGTGCAGGACGACGTCTTCGCGGCATGATCGACCGATCCGGTTGCGAGTAGGCCGTTCATCCGACGTCCGTGCTCCGTTCGTCGTAGCATTGATTGGTTGTCGCTTCCGCTAGGAGGTCGTCGCCATGGCGAGCACGAGCACCGGATCCGCGCAGCGAGGACGGAGGCAGCCGACGTCGAAGCAGGGCCGCTCGTCGGCGTCCTCGACGAAGAAGACGTCCACGCGCTCCGAGTCGACGTCCCAGCAGCCCTCGAAGTCTCAGCAGCCCTCGAACTCATCGGGCGCTTCGATCCCCGTTCCGTACGTGACCGCGCAGCTGCACACCACGCACATCCCGTTGCCCGAGATCCCCGGACGCAACGAGGTCGCCTCGACGGTGACCGCCGTGCGCGGAGCGCTCCCCTCCCGCGAGCAGCTGCTGTTCTACAGCGGGCTGACGGCCGCGGCGGCGCTGAGCGTCATCGAATGGCCCGTCGCCGCCGCGATCGGCATCGGAGCAGCCGTGGTGCAGCGCAACGCGCGCCAGGGCGACGAGTCGGCCTAATCGCGCCGGGGGTGTGCCGATGCTGCGCTGGCTGCTGTCGCAAGCCGCCGAAATCGCCGCACCGGTGTTGCAGGCTGCCCGCACGGCCACCACCTCTCTCGGTGACCGCCGCGTCTGGCGCGGACATCAGCGCAGCCACCTGGAGATGCGGGGTGCGCACCTGCCCGGCAACGACGACGCCGTCCGCGAGGTGCAGCGCCGGCTGAGCGAACTCGCCGGAGTCCGCAGCGCCGAGGTCAACGGGGTGCTCGGACGTGTGGTCGTCGAGCACGACCCCGAACTGCCCGACCTCACCGAACCCGCGCGGATCATCGGCGAGGTCGAGACCGGATTCGGGCTAGGAGATCAGGACGTGGCGCCGCGCAGCCGGCGGCACCCGGGCAACGCCGAGGCCGTGCTGCGCGACGCCGGCGCGTTGGCGGTGAGCGCGGTGGGCCTGGGCTACGCGGGGCTGGGTGCGCTGCTGCCGGCGCGGTTGGTCTCACCGCTGGTGCCCGCCGCGGTGTCGCTGGTCGACACGGTCCCGTGGATGCGCGGTGGCCTGCAGCGGGTGATCGGACGCGCACCGCTGGACCTGGCGCTGGCGCTGGGCGGTGCCGCCGGGCAGGGCCTGGCCGGGCGCCCGCTGGGGGCGCTGACCGATCTGTGCGGGCGCTTCTGCTCCGCCCGCGAAACGCTCGCGCGCCACCAGGCCTGGCAGCACTGGGAGGACGCGCTGCCGCACGCCTGCCCCGCGCTGGCGCACCGGCCTCGTCCGCGCCCGGTTCCCGACGGGCCGGTGGAACGGGTCGCCAACGCCTCGGGCGGCTCGGCGCTGGGCGGTGCGATCACCGTCTACGCGTTGTCGCGCGCTCCGCAGCGCGCCCTGGCCGCGCTCATGGCCGCGGTGCCCAAGCCCGCCGCCGGCGGGCGCGAGGCGTTCGCGACGACGTTGAGCACGTCGCTGGCCTCGCGGGGCGCGCTCGTGCTGGAACCGGACGCGCTGCGGCTGCTGGACCGCGTGGACGCGGTCGTCTTCGACGCCCCTGCCCTGCTGACCGGACGGCGCGTGGTCGACTCGGTGATCGCGTTGGACGACGGCGCCGACTCCGCGGAGCTGTTCACCCGCGCGGGCGAGCTCGTCGACCCCGCCGATCCCACCGCGCATCGCAGCAGCGGGGACTGGTCGGTCGCTCCGCTGGACGTCTCGGCCCATCCGCCGGAGGTCCGGCGCGCGGCGAAGGCTGAAATCGCTTGTGGCGCGACGATTCTCGGAATGGTCCATGATGGACGGACGGTGGCGCTGGTCGTCGTGGTCGACGAGCTGGACCCGCTCGCCGAGGCCCTGGTCGACACCGCGCGGGCCGTGGCCGGCGACGTGCTCGTGACCGGGTACGGACTGGAGCGCAGGCTGCCGGTCGACGGCGCGGTACCGGGCGGCTCCGAACTCGTCGACTCGGTGCGGGCGTTGCAGGACGACGGCGCCGTCGTCGCGCTGGTCTCGCACCTCGGTGGCGACGGCCTGGCCGCCGCCGACCTCGGCATCGGCCTGTCCACATCGGACTCCGCCGCCTGGGCCTCGGACGTGATATGCCCCAGCGCCGCGGTTCTCGACCTGCTTCTGGGCTCGGCCGCGGAGGCGCGGGCGGCGAGCAGGTACGCAGCGGGCATCTCGGCGGCAGGCGCGCTGCTGGGCGCGCTGTTCGCCGCGTTCGGCCCGGCGGCCGGTGCCCCCGCACGCGCTTCGATGCCGGTGCACGCGGCGGCGTTGACCGCCTACGGAACCGGCGCCTGGGTCGCCCTCCGCGCCACCACCAGACCGCCGCCGCTCCCCCGCGAACGCACGCCGTGGCACGCGATGCCCGCAGCCACCGTCCTGTCCACACTGGACACCTCCGAGCGGGGTCTCGCGGCGTCCGCGGCCGCCGAGCGGCACCGGCCACCCGACAACGGGCACGCTCCGGTGGGCGTGTTCGCAGCGACCGTCGAGGGTTTGATCACCCCGATCACGCCGGTGCTGGGCGCAGGGGCGGTGATCTCCGCGGGCCTGGGGTCGGTCGTGGACGCCGGGCTGATCTTCGGGGTGCTGCTGGCCAGCGCGCTCATCGACGGCGTCCAGCGGGCCGCCACCGACCGCGAGCTGGGCAAGCTGCTGGCCTCCGGGCGGACGCCGGCGCGGCGACGCCGAGCCGGCAGCACCGAGATCGTCTCCTCCGACGAGCTCGTCCCCGGCGACGTCGTCGAGCTGCGCGCGGGTGACGGCGTGCCCGCGGACTGCCGGTTGCTGTCGGTGGAATCGCTGGAGGTCGACGAGTCGGGCCTGACCGGTGAATCCCACCTGGTCGCCAAGACCGCCGCACCCACCACCGCGCCTGCGGTGGCCGACCGCACCTGCATGCTCTACCAGGGCACGGTCATCGCCAGCGGTACCGGCGTCGCGGTGGCGGTCGCGATCGGGTCGAACACCGAGCTGGGCCGCACGACGGCTCAGGTCACCGGGACCGACGATTCCACCGGTGTCGAAGCGAGGCTCGCGGAGCTGACCAAGAAGGTGCTGCCGGTCTCCATCGGCGCGGGCGCGCTGCTGTTCGCCTCCGACCTGCTGCGCGGGGTGCCGATGGGGCAGACCGTGGCGCGCTCGGTCGGCCTGGCTGTGGCCGCGGTGCCGGAGGGACTGCCGTTCGTGGCGACCCTGGCCGAGCTCGCCGCGGCGCGTCGCATGTCCAAGCGCGGCGTCCTGGTGCGCAGCCCCGCCACCATCGAGGCGCTCGGCCGGGTCGACGCGCTGTGCTTCGACAAGACCGGCACGCTCACCCAGGGCCGGATCGCGCTCGGCGAGGTCTCCGACGGTCGCGGATCTCGCGGCGTGCACGACTTGCAGAGCGTGCACCGGGAGGTCGTGGCCGCCGCCCTGCGCGCCACCCCGCGCCCGCAGGACGACCACCCGCTGCCGCACCTGACCGACCGCGCGGTGCTCGACGGCGCCTGCGAGATCGGGCTGACCGCTGACGGCGAGGTGCTCGCCGAGCTGCCCTTCGAACCGTCGCGCGGTTTCCACGCCGTGCACACCGACCGGCTGCTGTCGGTCAAGGGCGCCCCGGAAGTGGTGCTGGACCGGTGCGCGAGCTGGCGGCGCAACGGATCGTCGCGCTCGTTCGACGCCGAGGCCCGCGCCGACGTCGAGGCCGAGGTCGAACGGCTGGCGCTGCGCGGTTTCCGGCTGCTGGCGGTCGCCGAACGCCGGGTCGGAGAGGACTACGAGCTCACCGAATCCGATGTGGACGAGCTCGAACTCGTCGGCCTGCTCGGTCTGGCCGATCCGGTGCACGCCACCGCCGCGGAGGCCGTGGAACAGCTGGGGCGCGCGGGCGTGGACGTCATCATGATCACCGGTGATCACCCGAGCACGGCCGAGGCCATCGCCGCCGAGCTGGGGATGCTCGGCAACAAGCGGGTGCTGGCCGGAGCCCAGCTCGACGAGCTCGACGACGAGCAGCTGGCGGGCGAGGTGCCCAAGATCGCGGTGTTCGCGCGGGTCACCCCGGCGCAGAAGGCGCGCATCGTGCGCTGCCTGCGCGACGCCGGTCGGGTGGTGGCCATGACCGGCGACGGCGCCAACGACGTGCCCGCGATCAACCTCGCGCACGTCGGGATCGCGTTCGGTTCGCGCGCCACGGCGGCGGCCCGCGACGCCGCCGACCTGGTGGTCGCCGACGACCGCATCGAAACGCTCACCGACGGCATCGTCGAGGGCCGGGGCATGTGGACTTCGGTGCGCGAAGCTCTCGCGGTGCTGCTCGGCGGCAACCTCGGCGAGATCGGCTACGCGCTGGGCACCGGGCTGATCAGCCCGTCGGCCGCGCTCAACGCCCGGCAGCTGCTGGTGGTCAACATGCTCACCGACGTGCTGCCCACGATCGCCATCGCGGTGCGGCCACCGGCCGACCGCACCCCGGAGAAGCTGCTGGCCGAAGGGCCAGAGGCGTCGCTGGGCTCCGCGCTGGCGCGCGAGGTCGGCGCGCGGGCCGTGGCCACCGCCGCTGCGGCGGGACTGGCCTGGACTCTGACCCGGCCGGTGGCCACCGCCGCGCAGGCACGCACGGCGGGACTGGTCGCGCTGGTGTCGGCTCAGCTGGCGCAGACCCTGACCTCGCGCGGGCGCACTCCGCTGGTCGTGCTGGCCGCGGCGGGCTCGGTGCTGGTGCTGTTCGCACTGGTGCAGCTGCCCGGGGTCAGCCAGTTCTTCGGCAGCAGCCCGCTGCTGCCGCACCAGTGGGCCATCGCGCTCGGAGTCTCGGTGTCCGTCGCCCTGGCGATGCGGGTGTGGCAGATGTGGCCGGTGGGACGCTCGTTCCTGCCTCGCCCTGCGGAATTGGGTGCGGGTTCACCCGTCGGCCACCTGCCTTCCGAACCCGGCTAACCCGCTTGCCCCACAGTCGGAGGCGTCGAAGCACACTGATTGGACGAGGACGCCACCGATGCCTGCATTCCTGACCACCATCCTCACCGCCGCGGCCATCGCGTTGATCGAGACGTTGGTCGTGCACCTGGTCAAGTCGGCGCTGCGCACCGCCTGAGTCACGGCGCCGGCGAACCGACCGGGCCCGCCAGCGCACCCGCCTCGCGATCGGAGGGTGCGGCGCGTTGCGCGACGTAGGCGCCGACGAGGATCAGCGCTCCGCCCACCAGCTGCGGCGTTCCCAGCGCCTCCGCCAGCAGCACCCACGCCAGCAGCGTGGCCACCACCGGTTCGAGGAACGCCACGCCACCGGCGACCTGCGGGGACAGCAGGCGCACGGCGACGATTCCGGTGAGGTAGGCCAGCACGGTGGATCCGACGACGACCCACCCGACGGCGGCCATCGCCGGGACGTGGTGTCCGGCCAGCTCCACCTGACCCGCCAGCAGCGCGAAGTCCATCTCCCACGGCCGTGCGATCGCGGTGACCACCGCAGCGCCCAGCAGCAGCCCGAAACCGGCCAGCGCGAAGGGATCGACCTCCGCCGTCGAATCCGAGAGCAGGAAGTAGGTGGCCTGGCACGCCGCGGCTCCCAGGCTCAGCAGCAGGCCCAGCGGGTTGAAGCTCAGACCCGAGAACAGCTCGACCACGCACGCCAGGCCGACGACCGCCAGCAGCACGCCGATCACCGCGGAGCGGCTCACCGGTGCGCGGCGGACGAACCGGATCCAGCCCAGCACCAGCACCGGGCCCAGGAACTCGATCAGCAGCGCCACGCCCACCGGGATGGTCGCGATGGCGGCGAAGTAGCAGACCTGGATCCCGGCGACCGAGAACAACCCGTAGCCGATGATCAGGCGCGGGGCGCGGCGCAGCACCGGCAGGTGGCGCAGCAGGACCGGCAGCAGGAGCAGCGCTCCCCCGGCCAGCCGCAACCAGGCCACGTGCAGCGGGCTCAGCCCGGCGTTGATCAGCGGTTTGGCGAACGGTCCCGATCCGCCGAAGAAGATCGCAGAGGCCACGGCCACGGGCAGGCCGACGGCGCGGGGATCACGAGTCGGTGGGCGCACGGGCACATCGAAGCACGCCGAACCGCAACTCCGGTACTGGCGTGCCACACCGCCGAAAGGCGCCACTGCCGCGCCCACGAGGCCCGCTGCCGGCAACATTCGGCCTCCCCGGTGTTCCAGAACCGAAAACGCCGCGTCCCGCTGTGGAAACACCCGCGCTTTTTGACGAAAAGCGCATAAGCGATCGACAGTCAGGTCACCCTTTGTTGAGCGGCTTTATAGGACACGCGTACTGTTAGCGGTGAAGAGCGCGAGTCCTCGCGCACGCTCAGCTGACGTGCGCGAGACTCGCAATCGTTCCCGAACTTGCGCCCGTCGCGAGATGGAGTTGAACGTGACTGCACCTGCGAGCAAGGACAGCTTCGGCGCACGCGGCACGCTGAACGTCGGCGACGCCTCTTACGAGGTGTTCCGACTCAGCGCCGTCGATGGTGCCGAGCGACTGCCCTACAGCCTCAAGATCCTCCTGGAGAACCTGCTGCGCACCGAAGACGGTGCCAACATCACCGCCGACCACGTGCGCGCACTGGCCGGTTGGGACTCCAAGGCGGAACCCGCCACCGAAATCCAGTTCACCCCCGCTCGGGTGATCATGCAGGACTTCACCGGCGTTCCCTGCGTCGTTGACCTCGCCACCATGCGTGAGGCCGTCGCCGACCTCGGCGGCGACACCTCCAAGGTCAACCCGCTGGCGCCGGCCGAGCTGGTCATCGACCACTCGGTGATCATCGACGTGTTCGGCAAGCCCGACGCCTTCGAGCGCAACGTCGAGTTCGAGTACGGCCGCAACAAGGAGCGCTACCAGTTCCTGCGCTGGGGCCAGGGCGCCTTCGACGAGTTCAAGGTCGTCCCCCCGGGCACCGGCATCGTGCACCAGGTCAACATCGAGCACCTGGCCCGCACCGTGATGTCGCGCAACGGCCAGGCCTACCCCGACTCCTGCGTCGGCACCGACTCCCACACCACCATGGTCAACGGCCTGGGCGTGCTGGGCTGGGGCGTCGGCGGCATCGAGGCCGAGGCCGCGATGCTCGGCCAGCCCGTGTCGATGCTCATCCCGCGCGTGGTCGGCTTCAAGCTCACCGGTGAGATCCCCGCCGGCGCCACCGCCACCGACGTCGTCCTCACGATCACCGAGATGCTGCGCAAGCACGGCGTCGTCGGCAAGTTCGTCGAGTTCTACGGCTCGGGCGTCGCCTCGGTGCCGCTGGCCAACCGCGCCACCATCGGCAACATGAGCCCGGAGTTCGGCTCCACCGCCGCGATCTTCCCGATCGACGACGAGACCGTGCGCTACCTCAAGCTCACCGGCCGTCCGGCCGACCAGGTCGCCCTGGTCGAGGCCTACGCCAAGGAGCAGGGTTTGTGGCACGATGCGAGCCACGAGCCGGAGTACTCCGAGTACCTCGAGCTGGACCTGTCCACCGTGGTCCCGTCGATCGCCGGTCCGAAGCGCCCGCAGGACCGCATCGTGGTCTCCGAGGCCAAGCAGTCGTTCCGCACCGCGCTGACCGACTACACCGCCGCGCCCACCGATGACGCGGCCCTCGACGAGGCCGGCGAGGAGTCCTTCCCCGCCAGCGACCCGACGTCGATCAGCCCGCACGCCAAGCCGGAGCTGGTCTCCGCGGCCAACGGGTCCAACGGCCGGATCTCCAAGCCCGTCTCGGTCTCCTCCGACGAGCTGGGCGAGTTCGAGCTCGACCACGGTGCCGTGGTGATCGCCTCGATCACCTCCTGCACCAACACCTCGAACCCCTCGGTGATGCTCGGTGCCGCGCTGCTCGCGCAGAAGGCCGTGGACAAGGGCCTCACCCGCAAGCCGTGGGTGAAGACCTCCATGGCCCCGGGCTCGCAGGTCGTCACCGACTACTACGAGAAGGCCGGTCTGTGGCCGTACCTGGAGAAGCTCGGCTTCCACCTGGTCGGTTACGGCTGCACCACCTGCATCGGCAACTCCGGCCCGCTGCCGGAGGAGATCTCCGCCGCCGTGCAGGAGAACGACCTCACCGTCACCTCGGTGCTGTCGGGCAACCGGAACTTCGAGGGCCGGATCAACCCCGACGTCAAGATGAACTACCTGGCCTCGCCGCCGCTGGTCATCGCCTACGCCCTCGCGGGCACGATGGACTTCGACTTCGAGAACGACCCGCTGGGCAACGACACCGAGGGCAACCCGGTGTACCTGCGCGACATCTGGCCGTCGCCGCAGGAGGTCCAGAAGACCATCGACTCGGCGATCACCAACGAGATGTTCACGTCCTCCTACCAGGACGTGTTCAAGGGTGACGAGCGCTGGCGCGCGCTGCCCACCCCGGAGGGCGAGACCTTCGAGTGGGACGCGCAGAGCACCTACGTCCGCAAGCCCCCGTACTTCGAGGGCATGCAGATGGACCCGGCCCCGGTCACCGACATCTCCGGTGCCCGCGTGCTGGCGCTGCTGGGCGACTCGGTCACCACCGACCACATCTCCCCGGCCGGTGCCATCAAGCCGGACTCCCCGGCGGGCCAGTACCTGTCGGAGCACGGCATCGACCGCAAGGACTTCAACTCCTACGGTTCCCGCCGGGGCAACCACGAGGTGATGATCCGCGGCACCTTCGCCAACATCCGGCTGCGCAACCTGCTGCTGGACGACGTGCAGGGCGGCTACACCCGGGACTTCACCCAGGAAGGCGCTCCGCAGGCGTTCATCTACGACGCCGCGCAGAACTACGCCGCGCAGGACACCCCGCTGGTCGTGCTGGGCGGCAAGGAGTACGGCTCCGGTTCGTCGCGCGACTGGGCCGCCAAGGGCACCCGCCTGCTGGGCGTGCGCGCCGTCATCGCCGAGTCCTTCGAGCGCATCCACCGCTCGAACCTCATCGGCATGGGCGTCATCCCGCTGCAGTTCCCGGCGGGCTCCTCGGCCAAGTCGCTGGGCCTGGACGGCACCGAGACCTTCGACTTCTCCGGCATCACCAAGCTCAACGACGGTGACACCCCGGAGACCGTGAAGGTCACCGCCACCAAGGCCGACGGCTCCCAGGTCGAGTTCGACGCCAAGGTCCGCATCGACACCCCTGGTGAGGCGGACTACTACCGCAACGGCGGCATCCTGCAGTACGTCCTCCGCAAGATGATCCGCTCCTGATCCTCCTGCTTTACCCTGGCAGGATCCTTTGAGAACGGGTCCGGTGGGAGTCACAAGCTCCCGCTGGGCCCGTTCTCTCTTTTGTGTTCAAGACTCTGTGGTCATCTTGCTCGGCGGCGCCAGAAGCGGAACCTGAGCGGCTTCATGGACTCCGTGCGCCGCTCCTTGAGTATGTGAATACGCGGCGTCCCGGCGTACTCGCCACGAAGCCGCTCAGAACCCGCGGCGGTGCCGGCTGCTCAGGTGGGGTGGAGAGAAAGCGACTCCGTCGCTTGCCTGACGTGGGTCAGGGGAGGTTGGGCCTGCGGCAGACGTAGGTCCTTGCCGGGGGCATGTTGCGCCAGACCGTTCGGGAGGTGATGACCTCGTCGAAGCTGACGTCGAGGCGGCGGCGGAACTGGCGCGCGCCGGACATTCCCAGGGCGTGCAGGTAGGCGAAGGTCGTGAAGGCACCGCCGGGGGTGAGCACCGAGCCGACCTGCTGCAGGATGTCGTGCTGCAGCTTGGCCGGGAAGATCGACCACGGCAGGCCGCTGACCACGGCGTCGACCCGGTCGATGCCCGCCGCCGACAGCAGCGCCCCCAGGTGCGAGGCATCGCCCTGGATGACCTCCAGCCACGGGAGTGCCCGGTTGAGGTGTTCGACCATGCCCGAGTCCAGCTCGATGGCCACGTGCCGGCCGCCCGCGGGAAGCCGGTTGGCGATGGCCGAGCTCAGGGCACCCGTGCCGGGGCCGAGCTCGACGACCACGGGGCTACCGGTGCGCGGCACCACCGAGCCCATCTCGCGCGCGAGATGCGGTGAGCTGGGCGCGACGGCACCGACCTGGCCGGGCTTGCTCACCGCGCGCTCCAGGAAGGTCCGGTAGTTCTGCAGCACCGACGCGCCCCCTCGTCCGCTCCCCGGCCCCGCAGCGGGCGTCGTCGGGTCCGGGCTGCTGGGCGTGTGTGGAGAGGTCACGGATGCCTTCCCGATCGGTGAAGCCGGTCGTTGGTGCGCACCAGCCTATCGGGCGATCTGCGACCGGGCGCACAGCAGTGCCGCACACCACGGGGTGCGAGGAGAAGATCAGGAAACCCGCAATTCACCGGGAAGTGCTCGACCGGCCGCGGAAAAAGGGCGCGGAATTGCGCCGGAACCTGTAACGAAGTGCGTTCGAAGAACGATTGGGAAAGCTTCACGGGCTTGTCCCGACTGGGAGCAAGCCCGTGCGCGCGCTTACCTCAGGCGACCTGCCCGACGGGCTCGATGACCTGGTCCGGGGTCTCGTCCGAACGCCTGACCCAGCTGGTCAGCGCTCCGGCCGCACCCAGAAGAACGATCGCCTCGGCCGCCAGGGCCACCCACACCGTTGCCACTACTTGCCTCCCTTCCACTGTCCGCCCCGCCTTCCGAGCGCGCGCACGCACATACCCGCCCAGGCGGGTCGATCGGAAGGAGGTTTGGGTAATAACCCGGTACGAACCAATCCTACGGCCGTGTTTCCGGACTTCCCAAACCAGACGGCTGTAATGTGCACGACACTCGAACAGCCGATCATCGCAGCCGCCGAGTCATCCACTTTCGGGTGAACGTCGCAGGTAGGGCGATCGTTCGCCCCGCGAAGCAAAATGGACGTCACTCATCCCCTTAACGGAGTACGCGGCATGCGACAATCCGCCCGAAGCACAACAGGGCCGAATCGAGGATCATGACCACCGAAACGACGCCGCGACTGCGCGCAGACGCACGCCGAAACCGGGACCGGATCATCACCGCCGCCCAGGCCGTGTTCACCGAACGCGGTACCGAGGTACCCATGGAGGAGGTCGCCCGAACCGCCGGCGTCGGCGTCGGCACCCTCTACCGCCGCTTCCCCGATCGGGACTCGCTGATCCGGGCCGTCGCCCACGACGCCTTCAACTCCGTGCTGGAAGACACCCGCGCGACCATCGAGCAGGAGCCCGACGCGTGGCGGGCGCTCAGCCAGATCCTGCACCGCGGCATGGCGCTGCGCACGGTGGTCCGGCTGACGGTCCTGTCCTCCAGGGCGCGGGCGCTCATCAACGCCGACCCCAACACCGAGTCCGTGAACAACGAGTTCATGGCGCTGGTCGACGACCTGGTCAAGCGGGCCCAGGCCGACGGGACGCTGCGCGACGACGTCAGCACCGGCGACATCGCCGTGCTGAGCTCGCTGGCGCTGCAGGGCGTGCAGGCGCTGCCCGAGGAGCTGCGCACCGTGGCCCCGGCCCGCTACATCGCGGTGCTGCTCGACGGGTTGCGCGCCGACAACAGCCGCCCGCTCCCCGGTCGCCCGATCTCCGCTCAGGAAGTCGTGGTCCGCACCCCGGAGCTGGACATCTAGCTCCGGCGTGCCACGCCCGCGCGCAGCAGGTGGTAGCCGACCAGCGTCACCACCGTGCCCAGGGCGATGCCGCTGAACTCGAACGACGGGGTGATCTGCAACGACACCCCGCCGATGCCGGCGACCAGTCCGGCGGCCAGGGGCAGGAGGTTGACCGGGTCGGCGAAGTCCACCCGGTTCTCCACCCAGATCTTCGCGCCGAGCAGGCCGATCATCCCGTAGAGCACCACGGTGATGCCGCCGAGCACGCCACCGGGTGTGGCGGCGATGACCGCGCCGAACTTCGGGCACAGCCCGAAGGCGATGGCCACGATCGCCGCCACCCAGTAGGCGGCGGTCGAGTACACGCGGGTGGCGGCCATGACGCCGATGTTCTCCGCGTAGGTCGTGGTCGGCGGGCCGCCGACGGCGCTGGACAGGGCGCTGGCGAACCCGTCGGCGAAGATCGCGCGGCCGAGGCTGCCGTCGAGCTCGCTGCCGGTCATCTGCTCGACCGCCTTGACGTGCCCGGTGTTCTCGGCGATGAGCGCGATGACGGCCGGGAGCACGACGATGATCGCGGCCAGGTCGAACGAGGGCGCGTGGAACTGCGGCAGCCCGAACCAGGGCGCGTCGGCCACGCCGCTGAGGTCCAGCCTCGGGTGGGTGCTGACGTTGCCGTCCGCGTCGGGCGCGGTGATCGGACCGAAGAGCGCGTCGAACGCCCACGACAGCGCGTATCCGCCGACCAGGCCGAGGAAGACGGCGATGCGCCCCCAGAAACCGCGCAGCAGCACGCTGGCCGCCAGCACGATCACCATGGTGATCAGCGCGACCCACTGGTCCTGCGGCCAGTAGGTCTCGGCGACCACGGGCGCGAGGTTGAAGCCGATCAGCATGACCACCGCACCGGAGACCGCCGGTGGCAGCATCCGGTGGATCGCCGCCGGCCCCGCGAAGTGCACGATCACCCCGACAGCGCCCAGCACGAGCGCGCAGATCAGGATCGCGCCGGTGACCGCCGAGCTGTCCCCACCTCCGGCGCGGATGACGGTCACGGCCCCGACGAACGAGGCGCTGGAACCGAGGTAGCTGGGGATCTTGCCCTGCACGATGAGCAGGAACACGATCGTGGCCACGCCCGAGACCATGATCGCCAGGTTCGGGTCCAGTCCCATCAGGACGGGGAAGACGAAGGTGGCTCCGAACATCGCCACCACGTGCTGGGCACCGAGCCCGATCGTCCGGCCCCACGAGAGCCGTTCGTCCGGCGCGACGGCGTCACCGGGGCGCGGTGTTCCTCCGTCGCCGTGCAGCCGCCAGCCGATGCCCAACTTCGAGCCCAGTCCCTGCCGCATGGGCGAGCCTTCCTGTTCCACCCGCAGCGCGGGACCGCTAGATCGAGCGGAACTCTACAAACCGGTACCCGTGTGACTGCCGCCGCAGCCGGGCGACCACGCGGATCGGGTCAGCCGAGCACGGGGATGATCTCCTCGCCGTAGGCGCGGACGGTGTCGTCGATCGCGTCGTGCATGGCGTAGACGGCGAACTGGTCCACGCCGATCTCGCGGAGTTCGGCGAGCCGGTCCAGGTGCGCGGCTACCGGTCCGAGCAGGCAGAACCGGTCGACGATCTCGTCCGGGACGAAATCGGTGCTCTGATTGCCCGCGCGGCCGTGGTGCGTGTAGTCGTAGTGGCCGCCGCGGTTCTTGACGTAGTCGGTGAGGGCTGCCGGTACGGCCTCCCCCGCGTCGCCGTAGCGGGAGACGAGGTCGGCGACGTGGTTGCCGACCATGCCGCCGAACCACCGGCACTGCTCGCGCGCGTGCGCGAGGTCGTCACCGACGTAGGCCGGGGCCGCGACGCACACCGTGACCTCCGCCGGATCTCGTCCGGCCCGCTCCGCTGAGTCGCGGACGTGCTCGACCATCCACCGGGTCAGGTACGGGTCGGCGAGTTGCAGGATGAACCCGTCGGCCTGGCGCCCGACCAGCTCCAGGGCCTTCGGCCCGTAGGCGCCCATCCACACCGGCAGTCGCCCGTCGCGGACCCACGGCAGCCGGACCGGCGTGTCGTGCAGCACGGCCTCGCGACCTTCGGCGAGGTCCTTGATCACCCCCATCGCCGTGCCGAGAGTGGCCACGGTGGTGGGTCTTCCGCCGGTGACGCGCACCGCGGAATCACCGCGGCCGATGCCGCAGATGGTGCGCGGCCCGAACATGTCGTTGAGGGTGGCGAACAGCGAAGCGGTCACCGTCCAGTCCCGGGTGCTGGGGTTGGTCACCATCGTTCCGACTCGCAACCGCCGGGTGGCGGCGAGCATTTGGCTGTAGATGACGAACGGCTCCTGCCACAGCACGCAGGAGTCGAACGTCCAGCCGTGGGTGAAACCCAGTTCCTCCGCCTGCCGCATCCGGTCGACCAGCACCGATGCGGGCGGGTCGGTTTGCAGCACGAGTCCGAAGTCCATTGCCGCGCTCCTCAGCTCAGGTATCCGCAGGGTTCACGGCGCAGGAACCGGCCCCTGCCGGGCCGGCCGTGGTACTCGCCGTCGTGCACGATGGCCTCGCCCCGGGACAGCACCGTGCGCACCCGGCCCGTGATCCGCCTGCCCTCGTAGGCGTTGTAGTCCACGTTCATGTGGTGGGTCTCGGCCGAGAGCACCTGTTCGGCGCCGGGGTCGTAGATGACGAGGTCGGCGTCGGCGCCCGGGGCGATGGTGCCCTTGCGCGGGTGCAGCCCGAACATCCGAGCCGGGGCGGTGCTGGCCAGTTCGACCCACCGGCGGCGGCTGATCCGGCCCGCGACCACGGCGTCGTGCAGCAGGTCGAGGCGGTTCTCCACGCCCGGGATGCCGTTGGGGATCTTGGAGAAGTCGTCGCGCCCGAGTTCCTTCTGGCCGGCGAAGCAGAACGGGCAGTGGTCGGTGGAGACCGCCGACAGGTCGTCGGTGCGCAGCGCCCGCCACAGCGACGCCTGGTGGTCGGCCGGGCGCAGGGGCGCGGAGCAGACGTACTTCGCGCCTTCGAACCCTGGTGCGGCGAGGTCGTCGACGGTCAGGAACAGGTACTGCGGGCAGGTCTCGCCGAAGACGGCGTGACCCTCGTGTCGGGCCTTGGTGATCTCGGCGACCGCCTCGGTCGCCGACACGTGCACCACGTACAGCGGTGAACCGGCCACTTTGGACAGCTGGATGGCGCGGTGCGTGGCCTCAGCTTCCAGCAGCGGGTGGCGGACGCGGCCGTGGTACTTCGGATCGGTGTGCCCGGCGTCGAGCGCCTGGCCGACCAGGACGTCGATGGCGATGCCGTTCTCGGCGTGCATCATGATCAGCGCGCCGTTCTCGCCCGCCTGCTGCATGGCGCGCAGGATCTGCCCGTCGTCGCTGTAGAACACGCCCGGGTAGGCCATGAACATCTTGAAGCTGGTGATGCCTTCGCCCACCAGCGCGTCCATCTCCTTGAGCACGCCGTCGCCGACGTCGGAGAGGATGCCGTGGAAGCCGTAGTCGATGGCGCAGTTGTCGTCGGCCTTGGCGTGCCACGCCTCCACGCCTTCGCGCAGCGTGCGGCCGACGGGCTGGATGGCGAAGTCGATGATGGTGGTCGTGCCGCCCCACGCCGCCGCGCGGGTGCCGGTCTCGAAGGTGTCGGCGGCGAAGGTGCCGCCGAAGGGCATCTCCATGTGCGTGTGGGCGTCCACGCCGCCGGGGATGACGTAGTGGCCGGTGGCGTCGAACACCGCGTCGGCGGTCCAGTCCCGCGCCACGCCGGGTGCGGCGATGGCGGCGATCGTGTCGTCCTCGACCAGGACGTCGGCTTCGATCTCCTCGGTCGCGGTGATCACCAGACCACCGCGGATGACGGTTCTGCGCATCGCGGGCTCCCTCAGGGCTGGGTCAGCGGGCCGTAGGCGTCGGGGCGGCGGTCGCGGTAGAAGGCCCACTTGCGGCGGACCTCCTCGACGACGGCCAGGTCGAGGTCGCGGACCAGCAGTTCTTCGTCGGTGTCGCTGGCGGGGTCACCGACGAACTGGCCGTAGGGGTCGACGAAGTAACTGGTGCCGTAGAAGTCGTTGTCGCCGTACTCCTCCACGCCGACGCGGTTGATGGCGGCGACGAAGTACTCGTTGGCCACGGCTGCCGCGGGTTGTTCGAGCTTCCACAGGTAGGACGACAGGCCCCGGCTGGTGGCCGACGGGTTGTAGACGATCTGGGCGCCCGCCAAGCCCAGCGCTCGCCAGCCCTCCGGGAAGTGCCGGTCGTAGCAGATGTAGACCCCGACGCGTCCGATCGCGGTGTCGAAGACCGGCCAGCCGAGGTTGCCGGGCCGGAAGTAGAACTTCTCCCAGAACCCGGGCAGGTGCGGCAGGTGGTGCTTGCGGTACTTGCCGAGGTAGGTGCCGTCCGCGTCGATCACCGCGGCGGTGTTGTAGCGGAAGCCGGGCCCGTCAACCTCGAAGACCGGCACGACGACGACCATCGACAGCTCGAGGGCGAGCGCGCACATGCGCTGCACGGTCGGGCCGTCGGGCACCGCCTCCGCCCAGCGGTGGTGCTCGTCCTCCTGCACCTGGCAGAAGTAGGGCGCGTTGAACACTTCCTGGAAGCCGATGATCCGCGCGCCCTGCGCGGCTGCGGCTCTGGCGTGCTGCTCGTGCGCGTCGACCATGCTCGCGGTGTCACCGGTCCACTTGGCCTGCACGAGTGCTGCGCGAACGACGTTGGGCATCGAGGAGGCCCCTCCCGCTCGGACTGACCGCCGGATCTCGGGCGGATGGAACCGAACGTAGGCCCCCTGGTGAACACCCGCAATGACCGTGCGATCACTCACGGTGACGCACTGCGCTCACGGGAGGAGCCGCGTCACTCCCACCAGGGGCGGTAGCCCACGCCGTGCTTGTTGGCGCGGTCGACGTCGCGGCGCAGGGTGCGGGTGTCGCGGGCGACGCCGGGCGGGAAGCCGTGCTTGATGGCGCGATGCTCGCCGGTCTCGCCCATGTAGCAGACCGAGTAGAACAGCCCGACCAGCAGACCGAGGGCCAGCGAGCTCAACCGGATCCACATCGGACCGGGCAGCAGCATCAGCACGGCGCAGAACGGGGCGAGCTGGGTCAGGGCGCGGGCGAGGTGCCGCAACACCCAGGTGCGGCAGGTGACGTCGTGCAGCACCCACTCGGCGCACCGGTCCGGCAGCTTGCCGCCGAAGGCGTACCAGACCCATTGCGCCGGGTTGGGTCGTGATGACGGCGCGGGCGGGGTGGTCGCCATGGCTCCAGGTTAGTCCTCGTCGCAGTGCTTCGGGACCGTCCGTTCGGCCCTCGCGAACCGATCCTATGCACGCGTTGCCGAACGACATGACGCGACCACCGACAGCGATCTGCGTCACATTCGGGTGATTTGACGCCACGCTGCCGGGTGAAGCGCGTCCCAGTAGTAACGAGGGATTGCGGGAGCTCGATACCGCAATCGGAAAGGGGAGGAAAAGTGTTCGTCGTCGTCGTGGCAATGCTGCTGGTTCTGGTTCTGGGGTTCGTGATGTTCACCGACGCGCTGGAGGGCACCGGGTCGATGAGCACCCGGCGGGGGCTCCGCGATGTGGCCGCGCAGGTGAAGCGCAGCGCGCGGCTGTCCGACCACAACTGAGCGAAGACCACCGGCCCACCTCGCGGGCCGGTGGTGCTCTCCGGGGGGCAGATGGGGGTCAGAGCAGTCCGCGGTGGACCAGGTTGGCGAGCAGGGAGCGCACGCCGAAGGTCCACTGCGGACACCGCTCGCTGCGGTTGACCCGGTTGGCGAGGGTGCCGAGCTTCGGGGTGGAAATCCGCACCACATCGCCGACCTGGTGGGTGAAGCCCTTGCCGGGCGCTCCCCGATCCTCGGTGGGGGCGAAGAGGGTTCCGGTGTAGAGGATCAACCCGTCGGGGTACTGGTGGTGCGGTCCCAGCGCGGACGCGGCCAGTTCCTCGGGGTCTCGGCTGATCTCGCGCATCGAGCTGTGCCCGTCGAGGACGAACCCGTCCTCACCGCGCACCTCCAGCCGCACGTCCAGGTTCCGCACGTCATCGAGGCCGAACCCGTCGTCGAACAGGCGCAGGAACGGTCCCAGGGACGCCGAGGCGTTGTTGTCCTTGGCCTTGGGCAGCAGCAAGGCGCTGCGGCCCTCGACGTCGCGCAGGTTGACGTCGTTTCCCAGCGTGGCGGCCACGATCCGGCCGTCGCTGCGGATCGCCAGCGCGACCTCGGGTTCCGGGTTGTTCCAGTCCGAGCCCTCCGCGATGCCGATCTCCGCGCCCGCGCCCACGGCCGCCAGCAGCGGCGCCTTGGTGAAGATCTCCGGGTCCGGGCCGAGCCCGACCTCCAGGTACTGCGACCAGAGTCCGTCGCGCACCAGCACTTCCTTGACCGCGCGGGCTTCCTCCGAGCCCGGCCGGATCGCGGCGAGGGTGCCGCCGATCGCGGACTCCACCTGCTCGCGGATCTCCGCCGAACGGGTCACGTCGCCCGCGGCGCGTTCCTCGATGACCCGCTCCAGCATGCTCTTGACGAAGGTGACCCCGGCCGCCTTGAGCACCTGCAGATCTGCCGGCGCCAGCAACCTCGGCCCCGGCCCACCGTCGACCGTCGCGTCGAGCACGCTGGCCAGCGGCCAGCTCTTGCGCGGCGCGGCGCCGCGGGCGAGCCCGACGGGATCGCGGTGCTCCAGCAGGTCGGTCAGCGTCGGGACCGTGTCGCTGAGGTCGACCAGCTCGTCTCCGCGCACGGCGACCACGGACGGGCCGGACTCCTGCGGGTCGTGCACGCGGCCGACCAGGGTGGCCGCGTCGCGGTCGGTGGGCAGCACTTCACGCACGTCGTCGAGCAGCTTCACGTGGCACCTCTCGTTCGGCTCGACCGCAACATAGCGCCTCGAACACCGCGCGCCCCGCCTCTTCTCGCACGCCCGCCATCCGGTGGGGAAGTGCGCTCGTCCTGCGTCCGGGTGGAATCAGGACGGTGCTGGCGAACGGGCGCGATGGTGACGTAAGGTTCGATCGACTCTCACTCGTTCGGGTGATGGTCTGTGGGCGGAATGGATCAACCGGCAGTGGGGTGAGTGGCAGTGGGCAGGTCGTCGTTGGCGCGATCCGGGCGGGGACGCCACCGGCGTGGCGCCGCGTGGCGGTACACCGCACCGGTGCTCGGGTACACCACCGCGGCGGTGCTCGCCGTCATCGCCGCCACCAGCGCGCACTACTCGCAGACGCGCGCGGACGAGGTCGCGATGCCGGAGCCGGAGAACGCCGCGCGGGCCCAGGCCGCCGCGCCGTCCCGGCAGTACCTCCCGCAGCTGATGCTGCCCCAGCCCGGCACTCCCCCGGTCGTCCCGATCATGCCGCCGCCGGCACCGACAGCACCGGCGATGGCGGGACCGCAGACCGCCCTGCCGCCCGCGGAGACTCCCGAGGAGACCACCGCGCGCAGCTCCGCGCCGTCGACCACGACCGAACCGACGAGCACCCCGTCGGCGACCTCGGAGCCGACGCGGACCTCCGCACCCGCCCCGACCTCGGAGCCCACCCAGCCTTCCGAGCCGACCCAGCCTTCCGAGCCGAGCCAGCCCTCGGAGCCGACGCAGCCCAGCACGCCGTCGGAGCCGAAGCCGGGCCTGCTGCCGCTGGTCGGGGGCGTCGTCGACGGTCTCGCCGGTCCGCTGCTGGGGAGCTGACGCCGCTCGCGGAGGCCGCGCACCAGTGGGATCGTCGATCCCGGGAGGTGCCGGCCCATGGAAACGGTCGCGATCACCGGTGGCACCGGTCATCTGGGACGTCAACTGGTTCGCCTGCTCAAGCCGACGCATCGGGTTCGGGTGCTCACCCGCCATCCGGGCACGGACGCCGACGTCGAATGGGTGCCCGGGGATCTGGCCACCGGCGCGGGCGTCGAGGAGCTCGTCGCCGGGGCGAGCACCGTGGTGCACGCGGCCACCTGGTCACCGGGCGCGCAGCGCGGATACCTGCTGCCGGTGGACTTCTGGCGCAGCCCACCGGACGTCGACGTCGACGGCACCTCGCGGCTGATCGAAGCCGCCACGGCCGCGGGCGTCGGCCACCTGGTCTACGTCTCGATCGTCGGCATCGACCGACCGGCGCTGCCCTACCTGCGGCTCAAGCACACCGCGGAGGAACTGGTCAGCGTCTCGGACGTGCCGTGGTCGATCGCGCGAGCCACCCAGTTCCACTGGCTGCTGGACCGGATGTTCGGTCGCGCCGCTCGGCTTCCGGCCATCCCGCTGCCGGGCGCGCTGCTCACGCAGCCGGTCGACGAGCGCGATTTCGCCGACCACCTCGCGGGATGCGTGACCGAGGGGCCTTCGGGACGGCGTCCGGACTTCGGGGGCCCCGAGGTGCTCACGCTGGAGCAGGCGCTGACGGCCTGGCGGGAGGCGCGCGGGACGAAGCCGCGCGTGCTCAACGTTCCCGCCCCCAAGCGCCTTCGGCGCATCGCGTCGGACTGGACGTGCCCGAACGACCGGCGCGGCCGGACCACCTGGGCGGAGTGGCTGCGCAACCACCCCGCCCAGTGAGCTGATCAGGCGATCTTCACCAGCATCTTGCCGGTGTTGTCACCGCGCATCAGGCCCAGGAACGCGTCGGGAGCGTTGCGCAGGCCCTCCACGACCGTCTCGCGGTAGTTGATCTTGCCCTCGGCCAGCCAACCACCGACCTCGCTGACGAACGCGTCCTTGAGGTGGGCGTGATCGCCGACGATGAAGCCGCGCAGCTTCAGGCGCTTCTGCACGATCATCATCATGTTGCGCGGGCCGGGCTGCGGGGTCTCGTTGTTGTACTGCGAGATCATCCCGCACTCGGCGGCACGGCCGAAGTCGTTGAACGCCGAGATCGCGGCCTCGAGGTGCTCACCGCCGACGTTGTCGAAGTACACGTCGATGCCCTCCGGCGCGGCCTCCTTGAGCTGCTTGCGGACGGGGCCGTCGTGGTAGTCGAACGCCGCGTCGAAGCCGACCTCGTCGAGCAGGTACTTGACCTTCTCCGGGGAACCGGCGCTGCCGATGACCTTCTTGGCGCCGCGCAGCTTGGCGATCTGGCCGGCCAGCGAGCCGACCGCGCCCGCCGCGCCGGAGACGAACACGACGTCGCCCTCCTTCTGCTCGGCGACCTCGACGAGACCCGCGTAGGCGGTCATGCCGGGCATGCCGAGCACGTAGAGGTAGGCGCTCGGCGGCGCGACGTTCGCGTCGACCTTCGTGGCGTGCTTGACGGGCACGACCGCGTAGTCGCGCCAGCCCAGCATGTGCAGCACCAGGTCGCCGGGCTGGTAGCCCTCGGCGTTGCTGCTCACGACCTCGCCGACGGCACCGCCCTGGAGGGCCTCGCCGACCTCGAAGGGCGGCACGTAGGACTTGCCCTCGTTCATCCGGCCCCGCATGTACGGGTCGACGCTCATGACCAGGTTGCGGACCAGCACTTCCCCGGCGCCCGGCTGCGGAGCCTCCACCTCGACGAAGTCGAAGTTGTCCATCGTCGGCAACCCCTGCGGACGGGACGCGAGGCGGATCTCCAGGCCCTTGCTCATTCAACTGCTCCTTTCACCAGAACACTTTCCCCGGACTCTACGCGGCGGCACCGGCCGGTCGCCGGGGGACGATCACGATCGATCTCGGACGCGCCCCCGCGCCCGCAACGCCACGTTGGGCAGCTCCGGCGCGGCCAGCGCCGGCTCCGGGTATCCGCGCACGACACCGAAACGCCCTCGCTCGTCGGTGGTTTCGCGTCCGTTCTCCCACTCGGCCCTGGCCTGGGCGACCTCGTCGTGGGTGCGACCGACGAAGTTCCACCACATGACGATCTCCTCCTCGAACGGCACGCCGCCGAGCAACATCGCCCGACCGGGGCCTGCTGTCTCGATCGTCACGTCGCCGCCGCCCCGCCCCACGTAGAGCATGTCGCCGGTGCGCACCTCCCGGCCGTCTACCACCAGGTCCGACAGCGCCAGCACCGCGTGCTCGAAGTCCCGCTCGACCGGGATGCGCATGGTCGCACCGGGATTGATGGCCAGCTCCGCGCCGACCAGCGGGGTGTAGGTCTTGGCCGGGGAGGCCGCGCCGAGCAGCGAGCCCATCAGCACCACCGCCGAGCCCTCGGGGGTGGTGATCACCGGCAGGTCGCCGTGGTGCTCGAAGTGCGGGTCCACTCCCCGCTCCTCGGCGGGCAGCGCGACCCACAGCTGCACGCCGTGCAGGATCGCCGAGTGATCCGCCGGGGACTCCTCGGAGTGCGAGATGCCCCGGCCCGCGGTCATCAGGTTCAGCTGACCCGGCTTGACGAGCTGGGTGTTGCCGAGGCTGTCGCGGTGCAGGACCTGCCCGTCGAGCAGCCAGCTGACGGTTTGCAGACCGGTGTGCGGGTGCGGCGGCACCTGCATCCCGGCCTGACCTGAGATGTCCGCAGGACCGTAGAAGTCGGCGAAGCACCAGGCGCCGACCATCCGCCGGTCGCGGTTGGGCAGCGTCCGGCCGACCAGCATCGCGCGCGGACCGCCGAGCGGAACCTCGCGCGGTCGCAGCAGTTCGGGTTCTGGAGCAGCGGTGGTCACGCCTCCGCAGCGCAGCTCGTCGGGTTCGTTCTCGACATTACTCACGTTCTCAGCCTCCTCCAGCGGGCGCGAACATGCACAATCATCGTTGAAACATCATCCAACGACGGGAGAGCCGCGGTGAGCACCGAGCCCGCGATCACGGACAACCCCGACGCCAACCGGTTCGAGATCCACGTCGGCGGGGAGCTGGCGGGCTTCGCCGAGTACAAGCTCAAGACCGGGCAGATCTCGTTCACCCACACCGAGATCGACGACGGCTTCAGCGGTCAGGGCCTGGCGGGCCGGCTGGTGCGCGCCGCGCTGGACGAGGCTCGGGGGCGCGGGCTGGCGGTGCTGCCGTTCTGCCCGTACGTGCGCGGCTGGATCGCCAAGCACCCCGACTACGTCGACCTGGTCCCCGCCGAGCGCCGCGCCGGCTTCGAGCTGTGACACCACGTCCCAGATTGTGAGCCCTGCTAACTACCGGGGCTAGGCTGGCCACGACCACCCCCCTACGCGATCAGGAGTCGATCCGTGCCCGACACTCCCCCACGTCGCCGACTCGGCCGCAACGGTCCCGAGGTCAGCGCCATCGGCTACGGCGCGATGGGCCTGTCCGGCGTCTACGGCACCGCCGACGACGCCGAATCGGCGAAGCTGCTCAACGAGCTGCTCGACCTCGGGGTGAACTTCCTCGACACCGCCGACGTCTACGGCGACGGCCACAACGAGCAGCTCATCAGCGGGCTGCTGGCCGGACGCCGCGACGAAGTCGTGCTGGCCACCAAGTTCGGCGCCAACAAGGAGACCGGCGGCGGAAAGCCCGAGTACGTCCGGCAGGCCGTGGACGCCAGCCTGTCCCGGCTGGGCACCGACCACATCGACCTCTACTACCTGCACCGGCTGGACCGCACCACGCCCATCGAGGGAACCGTCGGGGCGATGGCCGAGCTGGTCGCCGAGGGCAAGATCGGCCACATCGGGCTCTCGGAGATCAGCGCCGCGACGCTGCGCCGCGCGCACCAGGTCCACCCGATCACCGCGGTGCAGCAGGAGTACTCGCTGTTCACCCGCGACCCGGAGGCCGAGCTGCTGCCGGCGACCCGCGAGCTCGGCGTGAGCCTGGTGGCCTACTCGCCGCTGGGACGCGGGGTGCTCACCGGCTCGTTCACCAGCGCCTCCGACGTGGAGAACCTGGAGGTCCGCAAGAAGCGCTACCCGCGGTTCCAGGAGGAGAGCCTCCAGCGCAACATCGAGCTGACCCGGCCGCTGCGCGAGCACGCGGACCGCCTCGGGATCACCCCGGCACAACTGGCGCTGGCGTGGCTGCTGGCCCAGGGCGAGGACGTCCTGCCGATCCCGGGCAGCCGCCGCATCGCCCGCGTCGAGGCCAACGTCCAGGCGGCCCACGTCAACCTCAGCCCGGAGCTCGTCGCGGAGCTGTCCGAGCGGTTCCCGCCCGGCACCGCCGCGGGCGAGCGCTACCACCCGGACGGGATGTCCCGCCTGGACCGCTGACCACCTCAGCCCCGGGCGCCACCGACCACGGCACCGGCGCCGATCAGCCGACGGTGGCTCCGAACAGAACGCCGAGCAGGTAGGTGACCGCCGCGGCCCCCAGGCCGATGGCCAGTTGCCGCAGCGCCCGGGGCAGCGGGGCGGCTCCGGACAGAACGCCGACCGTGGCGCCGGTGAGCATCAGCGCGAGCCCCACCAGCACGACCGAGGTCACGATCGCCACCGACCCGGTCAGGCCGACGGCGAAGGGCAGGACCGGGATCAGCGCACCGGAGGCGAAGAACACGAAGCTCGACACCGCCGCCTTCACACCCGACCCGACCACCTCGTGGTCGTCGGCGGCCTCCGCCGACGCCTCCGTGCCCCGGCCGGTCTCGGGGGCGGTGTCGGATTCCTGGGGGACGTGCGGCAGCGTCGACCGCAGCTGCCGCAGCAGGGCGTCGGCGCGGCGCTGCGCCTCGGCCTCGTCCATGCCCCTGGCCCGGTAGACGAGGGCGAGCTCGTTGGCGTCGACGTCGAGGTGCGGGACGACCGCGCGGGCTTGCGGGTCCGGAGCGGCCGCGGCGAGGAGTTCGCGCTGGGAGCGGACCGAGATGTACTCGCCGGCACCCATCGACAGGGCTCCCGCCAGCAGGCCCGCGAACCCGGTCAGCAGCACGACCTCGGACGACAGGTTTCCGCCGATCACGCCCAGGACCAGCGCGAGGTTGCTGACCAGACCGTCGTTGGCGCCGAAGACCGCCGCGCGGAACGACCCCGACACCCGGGCGCGGCCGCGCGCGGCCAGGGCGCGCACGACCTCCTCGTGGATGCGCTCGTCGGCCGCCATCGAAGCGGGCACGTCCTGGTCGTAGTGGTACGGCGAGCGGCTTTCGGCGCGCTGGGCCAGGGCCAGGACGAACACCGAGCCGAAGCGGCGCGCCAGGGCCACCAGGACGCGCATCCGGACCTGCCCGCGCCGCTGCGGGCCGATCTCGTCGCCGAGCAGGTCCTCCCAGTAGCGGGCGTGGCGCTCCTCGGCTTCGGCGAGGTCGAGCAGGATCTCCCGCTCCTCGCCGCTGCGGCGAGCGGCCAGGCTCCGGTAGACGCGGGCCTCCTCGCGCTCGTCGGCGAGGCGGCGCCGCCAGCGCCGGATCGAACGGCCGTCATTGATCTTGTCCTGCACGCGTGCAGCCTCCCAGCGCCGACACGCGGTCACCACTCGACTCGCCGCTCACCCCTTCCGGCGACGGGCTGCCCAGCCCGGCCCACGCCACCGGCGTGCCAACCCGGGTGAGGACACCTGTGCGGCTGCGGCACATCCGTTCCGTGACACGCGTGACCCCGTCGCGTGACGGCTGGGGCGGGTGGTGCAAGGTAGGGTTCCTGCGGCGCCGGGCGGACCGACGGAGGCTGATCGCATGAACCCCAAAGCCGTGACCGTGATCGTGATCGTCGTGGTGCTGGTGTGCGGCTCCCTGCTCGTGCGCGACCCCGTCTCGGCCGCTGAGGCGGTCCGCAACGCGGTCACCACCATCATCGGCGCGGTGACCACCGTCGTGAGCTCGCTGACCACCTTCTTCCAGGCGCTGTTCCAGCCCAAGTAGCACGAACTCGGCTGCTCAGCACCGCCGGAGGCAGTAGTCTGGGTCGGCAATGTCGTGAATCCGGGACACCTGGGGTCGACATGAGCAAGCTGACCCAGCCGACGAAGCCCGAGAGCAAGCTGTCCCGCTCGATGGCCGAGGGAGCCGACGAGCTGGACAAGCGATTCCGCGCGGCACCGGGGATGAGGCGCCAGCTCAACAAGGTCTTCCCCACCAACTGGGGTTTCCTGCTCGGCGAGATCGCCCTCTACAGCTTCATCGTCCTGCTGCTGACCGGCACCTACCTCGCGTACTTCTTCGACCCGTCGATGGCCGAGGTGACCTACGACGGCAGGTTCACCAACCTCCGCGGCGTCCAGATGTCCCGCGCGTTCGAGAGCACGCTCGACATCTCTTTCGAGGTCCGGGGCGGGATGTTCGCCCGGCAGCTGCACCACTGGGCCGCGCTGATCTTCATGGCCGCGATCGTGGCGCACATGTTCCGGATCTTCTTCACCGGAGCGTTCCGCCGCCCGCGCGAGACCAACTGGCTCATCGGCGTCAGCCTGTTCGTGCTGGGCATGTTCGAGGGCTTCATCGGCTACTCGCTGCCCGACGACCTGCTCTCCGGCACCGGCCTCCGGATCGCCTCCGGCATTCTGCTGTCCATCCCGGTCATCGGCACGTGGCTGCACTGGCTGCTGTTCGGCTCGGAGTTCCCCGGCACCGAGATCATCCCGCGCTTCTACCTGTTCCACGTGTTCCTGCTGCCCGGGATCATCCTCGCGCTCGTCGCGGTCCACCTGGCGATCGTGTGGTACCAGAAGCACACCCAGTACCCGGGGCCCAAGCGCACCGAGTCCAACGTGGTGGGTGTGCGGATCATGCCGGTGTTCGCGGCGAAGTCGGCCGCGTTCTTCCTCATCGTCACCGGCGTGTTGGCGATCATGAGCGGCATCTTCCAGATCAACTCCATCTGGAACTTCGGCCCCTACGTCGCGTCGCAGGTCTCCTCCGCCTCCCAGCCCGACTGGTACATGATGTGGACCGACGGGATGGGCCGGTTGTGGCCGCCGTGGGAGCTCTACCTCGGGCCGTTCACCATCGGATCCCCGTTCTTCCCGCTGATCCTGGGCATGGGGCTGGTGTTCACCGTCGCCGCGATGTACCCGATGCTGGAGCGCAAGCTCAGCGGCGACGACGCGCACCACAACCTGCTGCAGCGCCCGCGCGACAACCCGGTCCGCACCTCGTTGGGCATGATGGCGATCGCGTTCTTCGTCGTCGTGCTCATCTCCGGGATGAACGACATCGTCGCCTTCGTGTTCAACCTGTCGCTGAACGCGACGACCTGGGCCGGGCGCATCGGGGTGCTGGTGCTCCCACCGCTGGCCTACTACATCACCTACCGGATCTGCATCGGGTTGCAGCGCGGCGACCGCGAGGTGCTGGAGCACGGCGTGGAGACCGGCATCGTCAAGCGGCTCCCGCACGGCGAGTTCATCGAGGTGCACCAGCCGCTCGGCCCGGTCGACGAGCACGGCCACCCCCGACCGCTGGACTACCAGGGCGCCCCGGTGCCCAAGAAGATGAACAAGCTCGGCGCGGCGGGGCACTCCGTCCCCGGCAGCCTGCTGCGGCCCGACCCGCCCGAGGAAACCCGGGCGCTGGAGTCCGCGCAGGAACAGGACGAGGAATCGCAGGTGAAATCCGGTCGACCACGCCCGCCCGAAGACTGAGGCCCGGTCCGCGCGAGCCGATCCGGCGCATAGGGTGCTCGACGTGTCCAACCGGGAACTCGTCGTGCTCGGCACCGCAAGCCAGGCGCCGACCCGCACCCGCAACCACAACGGCTACCTGCTGCGCTGGGACGGTCTGGGGCTGCTGTTCGACCCGGGAGAGGGCACGCAGCGGCAGATGACCTTCGCCGGCGTCAGCGCCAACGACGTCGACCACCTGTGCATCACGCACTTCCACGGTGATCACTGCCTGGGGGTGCCCGGGGTGGTGCACCGGATGTCGAGCGACCGGGTTCGCGGCGCGGTGCACGCGCACTACCCGGCGTCGGGCGCGAAGTTCTTCGGCCACCTGCGCTACGCGGCGGCCTACGACGACTCGGTCCAGCTCGACGAGCACCCGATCACCAGCGACGGCACGATCGCGCGAGGCCCGTTCGGATCGTTGCGGGCGGTGCGGCTGGAACACCGCATCGAGGTCTTCGGCTACCGGCTCGAAGAACCCGACGGCCGCCGCATGCTGCCGGACGCGCTGGACCGGCTCGGCGTGCGCGGACCCGACATCGGCAGGCTCCAGCGGGAAGGATCGGTGCGGGTCGCCGACCGGACCGTGGAGCTGGCGGAGGTCAGCGAGCAACGCGCGGGGCAGCGGTTCGCGTTCGTGATGGACACCCGCCTCTGCGACGGCGTGTTCGAGCTGGCCGACGAGGCGGACATGCTGGTCATCGAATCGACCTTCCTCGACCAGGACGCCGACCTCGCCGATCGGTACCGCCACCTGACCGCCGCGCAGGCCGGCCGGGTCGCCGCCGACTGCGGGGTGCGGTGCCTGGTGCTGACCCACTTCTCGCAGCGCTACACCGACCCGCGCCGCTTCCACGACGAGGCGGCGGCGGTCTTCGACGGCACGATCGTCGTCGCGTCCGATCTCGACCGCATCCCGGTCCCGCCGCGCCGCTGACACCGCAACACGCCGTCCTGGATCCGCTGCCGGTGGCGGTGGTGCGCCGTACGGTGTGCGCAAGCGTTTGCCGCCGGATGTGAGGAGCGGGACCGGATGACCAGCGCCGATGTGCTCGTCGATGCGTTCAGCCGGATTCAGGGAGTGGTGCACGAATCGGTCGCCGGACTCGACGAGGAGGCGCTGGCGCAGCGCATCGACCCCGAGTCCAATTCGATCGCCTGGCTGCTGTGGCACCTGGCGCGGGTGCAGGACGACCACATCGCCGACGTCGCCGAGACCGAGCAGGTGTGGCTGGTGCAGAACTGGGCCGCGCGGTTCGCGCTGCCGCTGGACGAGGAGGACACCGGCTACGGCCACGACTCGGACCAGGTCGAGTCGGTGCGCGCCACCGGCGAGCTACTGACCGGTTACTACGACGCCGTGCACGAGCAGACGCTGCGGTTCGTCACCGGCCTCGACGACGGCGACCTGGACGAGATCATCGACGCCAGCTGGTCCCCGCCGGTCACCCTGGGCGTGCGCTTGGTGAGCGTGATCGCCGACGACCTGCAGCACGCCGGCCAGGCCGCGCTGCTCAACGGGTTCCTGCGCCGCACCCAGTGACCGTGGCGATCCGCTGCGCGGATGCCGGACAATCGCGGCATGAGCGAACGCAAGCCTCCCGGGGTCCCGTTCGAGTCGTGGGTGGACCGGCAGATCCGCACCGCCCAGGAACGTGGTGACTTCGACGACCTGCCCGGGGCGGGCAAGCCGCTGCCCGGTGCCGGTGCTCCGCTGGAGGAGCAGTGGTGGATCAAGGCGCAGATCCGCCGCGAAGGCCTCTCCGGTGATGCGCTGCTGCCCACTCCCCTGAGGTTGCGGCGCGAGGTCGAGAACCTGCCGGAGACCGTGGCCGACCTGACCACCGAGCAGGCCGTGCGCGACACCGCGGGTGAGCTCAACCGGCGCATCGTGGAGCACCTGCGCTTCCCCGCAGGTCCGCAGGTGGCGGTGGCTCCGGTCGACGTGGACGCGCTGGTCGAGCGGTGGCGGTCCCGGCAGCCCGCCACGGGGCCGCGCGAAACCCCGGCCCCGGCCGCCCAACGGCGCGACGCTCCTCGCAAGCGTCGGTGGTTCCGCCGCTGACCTGTGCGTTCCCACTGCGCGGGAGCGCTTTGACCAGAGCAGTGGGAACTGCTTCCATCTTGTGGCATGGCCTCCGGACCGCTGCTCGTGCAGCGTGCGCACATCGACCTGCTGTGGGTCGCCTCCGCTGCGTGTCCGCGCGGTTGAGCTCTTCCGCTCCCGTCCGTTCACACCCCGCAGCGATGGAGAAACGTGCCATGACGCTGGACCCGACCACAGCCGACTTCGCCCCGGAGGACGCCGGTCTCGTCGAAGTGACCGCCCGATTCGTGGTCACCCGCGAAGACCTGGGCCTGCTGGAGAGGATCCTGACCCGCAACGCCGAGCTGCGCGAAGCGATCCCGGCGCAGTCCACGGTGGACGCCACGCCGGTGGAGTCGCCGAAGCTGCGAATCCTGGTGGCCGGCAGGCAGATCGTCCGTCCGGACGGCACCCACATCCGCTTCACCCGGCTGGAGTTCGACCTGCTGCTGTTCCTGGCTCGCAACCCCGGCCGGGTGCACCACCGCAACACGCTGCTGGCGGCGGTGTGGGACTTCTCCAGCGAACCCCGCACGCGCACCGTCGACGTCCACGTCCGCCGGCTCCGCAACAAGCTCGGCCCCGAGATGGATCTCATCACCACGGTGCGCGGCGTCGGATATCGGCTCGATCACGCCGAGCGCATCCGAATCATCACCGACTAGACAGATCGCGTTGACCGCGAACGGCGATCGCGCAATCCTGGTGAAGTTTCGTCGGCGAACTGAATCCAGGGTGGGACATGAGCGTGGTGATCGGCGTCCTGGTGCACGCGCGGCACCAGGAGGTCTTCCGCCAGGCAGCGAGCACCGTCTCCGGCGTCACCCTGCGCTGGGCCGTCTGCGGGGAGCCCGCCCACGCCGGGGACCGGCTGCGGGAACTGCTCACCTCGCCTGGGGTGAACGGGCTGCTCATCGGCCCGCGTTCCTACGAGGCCGTGCGCGGTCAGGTACCCGAGGAGCTCCCGGTGGCGGTGACGCGACCGAGCTCGCTGGAGCTGGCGCTGGCGGTCGCCAGGATGCGCAACGACTACCCCGAGCACCGCAGGGCCAGCATCGACACGTTCGACCACCACGTGATCCAGGAGGTCGCCACCACGCTCGGCGTCCGCCACTCCGCGCTCCCCTACGCCACCGATCAGCCGATCGCGGAGATCGTGGCCCACCACCGCGCGGCGTTGCGCAACGGCGGCGTGGTGATCACCCCGCGCCTGGAGGTGGCCGAGGCGCTGCGCGCGGAGGCACCGGTGGTCGACACAGACCTGCTGGCGGCATCCGTGCGCGCCGAACTGCAGGACCTGCTGCTGCGGGTGAGGGCGGGGCAGGCCGAGGATCGTCGTTTCGCCGCCGGGGTCTTCCAGGTCCGCGACGGTGAGGACGTCGAACGCGCGCGGGCGGGGTTGCGTGAAATCCTGCTGCAGGACCCGCAATTGGCCGGATCGTGGGTGGAGAACCGCGGCAAGCGCGGACTGGTCCTGTTCGCGCACAAGGCGTTGCTGGAGGGCGCGACGGCGGGCTGGCAGGTGGTTCCGGGCTTGCAGCAGGCCGAAAGCAGCATGGACGTGCGCATCGCCGCCGGTTTCGGGCTGGGCGTTTCGGTGCGGGCCGGGATCGCGCTCGCCGAGCGCGCGGCGGTGCGCGCCGAGGCCGAGCCGCACTCGTGCGGGTTCGTCATCCAGGACAGCGGCGTCATCATCGGTCCGATCGGAGGTGCCGGACGGCGCACCGAGTTCGCCTACCGGGACCACAGCGCCGAGCTGGAGCGGATGGCCCGCGAGGTCGGCTTGAGCCCGACGACGCTGTCCCGCCTGGTCTCGCTGGAACGCGAGCTGCGCGGGCGGGCGGTCTCGCCCAGCGAGCTGGCCACCTTGCTCGGCATCACCGATCCGAGCGGGAGGCGGCTGATCCGCAAGCTCGGCACCGCCGAACTGGTCACGTCCGAGGGCAGCGCGCAACCCACCCGGCGCGGCCGACCGACCCGCCTCTACCGGCTCCGCGTCGGCGAAGCCCTGGGCCAGTCAGGCACCGCCCTCGACTAAGAGGTGTTTAGGAATCACTCTGCTTGGCGGTGCGGGTAGCGGAATCTGAGGTGGTCCTCCTGCTCCGGGCGCGTCGACTCATGTATGCCAATACACCACGTCGACACGTCCTCACAGGAGAACCACCTCAGAACCCGCGGCGGTGCAAGCCGAGTCCCACACCTGAAACAGCGGCTCCGCCGCATTCCTCAACAGGACCCAGACGCACCGCTCGACCGTGAGAACGGCGGTTGATCGCGGCGATGCCGTTGATCAACCGTCCCCGCGCTCTGGGCGGGCGAGCTCGGCAAGAGGTTGACAAGCTTGCGCAAGATTGGTCAATATCTCCTCTGCCCGGCGCACCGCCGGGGTGCGACGGAGCGGAGGGGCGATGGCGCCGACCTTGACCGACGTGGCGAAACGAGCCGACGTCGCGCTGTCCACGGCCTCGCGCGCCTTTAGCGACCCGCAGCGGCTCGGCCCGGACACCTTGCGCAAGGTCCTCGACGCGGCCCAGGAACTGGGCTACCAGACCACCAAACCGCCGGAGGGGCAGGTCGCCGGTTCCACGGTGGCGATGGTCGTGCCCGACATCGCCAACCCCGTCTACGGCACGCTGGTCAAGGCGGCGCAGGGCGAAGGACGGCGGCGCAGGCACACGCTGGTCCTGCACGACACCGACCGCGACCCGGAGCGCGAACGCGAGGCCATCGCGCACCTGCGCAGCCAGGTCTCGGCCATCGTCCTGTGCTCGTCGCGGTTGCCCGCCGACGAACTCGTCGAGCTGTGCGGGTCGACACCGTCAGTGCTGATCAACCAGGAGCACGACGGCGTCGACTGCGTGCTCGCCGACGCCGGTGACGGCCTGCGCCAGGCCGTCGACTACCTCGCCGCGCTGGGCCACGGGAGCATCGCGTTCGTCTCCGGCTCCACGCACTCCTGGTCCAGCCCCCGCCGCGTGCAGCTCGTCGAAGCCCTCGCCGCCGAGGCCGGCCTCTCGCTGCACGTGCTGGACTGGCACGCCGAAACCGTCGCCGCCGGAACGGCCGTGGCCGCCAGCGTGCTGGCCACCGGAGCCTCAGCGGTCATCACCCACAACGACCTGGTCGCCTTCGGCGTGATCAAGGGTGCTCGCGCGCTGGGGGTGCAGGTCCCCGAAGGGCTCAGCGTCATCGGCATCGACGACGTGGCGCTCACCGAGGTCTCGCGCCCGTCGCTGACCAGCATTTCCATCCCCTGGTCCAAGGCGGGAACGCTGAGCATGGAGCTGCTCGGCCCGATCCTGGGCGGACATCGCCCGCCGCCGCGCAAGCACCTGCTGCCCGCGCACCTGGTCGTGCGCGACTCGACCGCTCCCCCCGCCCGCCGGCCCGCCTGATTGGTTCGCCATGCAACGACTCAACGCGTCCACCACGCCCGCCTCCGCCCTGCAGCACCACCGCTCGCTGGGCGCGCCGGGCATCGTCCACCTGGGACTCGGCAACTTCCACCGCGCGCACCAGGCCGTGCACACCGCCCGCGCGCTAGAGCACACCGAGGGGCCGTGGGCGATCGTCGGCGTGGCCAACTCCTCGGCGACCACCGCCCAGGCCATGCGCGAGCAGGACATGCGCTACGGGGTCGTGGAGATCTCCCCGGGGCGCACCGAGATCGGCGTCCCGGCCGTGCACAGCGACGTGCTGGTCGCCGCGCAGCAGCCGGACGCGGTCCTGGACGCGCTGTCGGCGCACGAGACCCGCATCGTCACGCTGACGATCACCGAGAAGGGCTACAGCTACTCGCCGCGCACCAAATCCCTCGACCTCGACGACCCGGGAATCCGAGCCGACCTGGCCGGTGGCGCACCGCGCACCACGATCGGCCGGCTGGCCCGCGCGCTCCAGCGCCGCGCCGCCACGCACGCCTCGCCGGTGGCGATCCTCAGCTGCGACAACCTCACCGGCAACGGCGAGCTCACCGCACGACTGGTGCGCGAGTTCGCCGAGGCCCTGCCCGCTGCCGAGCGCGACGACCTGCTCGCCTACCTGCGCGGCTCGGTCAGCTTCCCGAACGGGATGGTCGACCGGATCGTGCCGGCGACCACCGACACCTACCGCCGGGCCGTCGCCGACCGGCTCGGACTGCGCGACGAGGCCCCGGTGCCCGCCGAACCGTTCAGCATGTGGGTGCTGGAGGACCACTTCGCCGCGGGCCGTCCGGCCTGGGAGCACGGCGGCGTCACCTTCACCGACGACGTCGAGCCCTACGAGCTGATGAAGCTGCGGCTGCTCAACGGCACGCACTCGCTGATCGCCTACCTGGGCGCGCTCGACGGCTGCGACCTGATCGCCGAGGCCACCGCCCGTCCGCACATCGCCGAAGCCGCGCGGCGGCTGATGCGCGCCGACTACCTCCCGACGCTGACGATGCCCGCCGACATCGACTTCGAGGACTACTCCGCCCAGCTGTTCACGCGCTGGAGCAACAGCGCGCTGGGCCACCGCACGCGGCAGGTCGGCTCCGACGGCTCGACCAAGCTCGCCCAGCGCGTCCCGGAACCCGCCGCGCTGCACCTCAAGGCCGGCCGGGTGCCGCAGCACCTCGCGCTGAGCGTGGCCGCCTACCTGCGCTGCACCACCGCGCCGGAGACCACCGAGCACACCGCGGCGATGGTCGACCCGGCCGCCGAGGCGCTGCGCACCGCGCGCGCGAACGCCTCCGGCACGCGCGAGTTCGTCGCCGCCGCACTGCGCGACGGACTGCTGGGCGACGAAATCGCCGCACACCAGGAGTTCCAGACGCGGGTCGCCGAGCTCGTCGACGTGCTCAGCGCCCACGGGGTCGCCGCGGGGACCGAAGAAGCACTGCAAGCCGACGGATAACGGACCGCACGAGAAGATTGCGTGGACCCATGAGCGAACAAAGAAGTTCCACTGCGGACACCACCGAAGCCCCTCCGGACCGCAAGGCCGTGCGGCGCGCGGCGTGGGCCGGGCTGATCGGCACGACGCTGGAGCAGTACGACTTCGTCATCTACGGCACCGCGTCGGCGCTGATCTTCAGCAAGCTGTTCTTCCCGAACATCTCGCCGGTCGCCGGGATCCTGGCCTCCTTCAGCGCCTACGCCGTCGGGTTCGCCGCGCGGCCGCTGGGCGGGCTGATCTTCTCCCGCTTCGGTGACCGGCTGGGCCGCAAGTGGGTCCTGGTGGCCACGCTGCTGCTGATGGGCGGGTCCACGCTGGCCATCGGCCTGCTGCCCACCTATTCGCAGGTGGGGCTCTTAGCGCCGGTCCTGCTGGTCGCGTGCCGGTTCTTCCAGGGCATGGGTGCCGGTGCCGAGCAGGCCGGCGGCGCCACGCTGCTCACCGAGACCGCTGGGCGGGGCAAGCGCGGTGCGCTGGCGTCGCTGGTGATGACCGGTGCCGCGCTGGGCACCGCGCTCGGAGCGGTCGCGTGGATCCTCGCGCAGTCGCTGCCCGAGGAAGCCTTAATGAGCTGGGGCTGGCGGCTGGTGTTCGGCAGCAGCATTCTGGTGACGGTCGCCGCGCTGGTCATCCGGCGCAAGCTCAACGAGAGCCCGGTGTTCCAGGAGCTCAAGGAGCAGGTCGGCGAGACGAAGGCGCCGGTGGCCGAGACGTTCAGCAAGGGCCGCAAGCCGCTGATGCTGGCGTTCTTCCTCAACGTCGGTTCCAACGCCCAGTCCTACACCTACCAGGTGTTCATGGCCTCCTACCTGGTCTCCACGGTCGGGGTGGACAAGGCGTTCGTGCCGAAGGTGCTTCTGCTGGGCGCGATCTGCGGTGGCATCGCCGCCTTCGGGTTCGGCGCGCTGTCCGATGTGGTCGGTCGCAAGAGCGTCTACTCCACCATCATGGGCGCGCTGGTGCTGCTTCCGGTGCCGACGTTCATCGCGCTCAACACCGGCTCACCGGTGGCGATCACGGTGGCGATCGTGATCGGGTTCATCCTGGCCTGCCACGGTTCGGTCGGCGTGCAGATGAGCTACTTCCCGGAGCTGTTCGGCAACCGCTACCGCTACGCGGGCGTGGCGCTGGGCCGCGAGTTCTCCTCGGTCGTCGGCGGTGGCGTCGCGCCGCTGATCTGCGCTGGCCTGATGGCCGCGTTCGGCGGATCGTGGGTCCCGGTCGCGATCTACATGATGGTGATCATGGCGATCAGCTTCATCGCCTCCCTCGTCGCACCGGAGACCAAGGACCGCGACCTCAACGTCGCCCACGACGCGGCCTGACTCTCCACCCGGAGCGGGCATCGGCCACGTGGCCGATGCCCGCTCCGCCGCATCGTCCGCGCGGCTGATCCGGCGGGGAATCCGCATGTCATAGCCTTTCGGCGTGCACAACGAGGTTCCCGCCGAGGGCAGTGCCCTCCCCCGCCCCGCCCTGCACGCGCTCACCGCCGGGTTGTGCGCGGCGCTGCTGCTCGTGTGGTTGCTGGACCTGGAGTCCTCCGACGGCATCCGCGACGGGGACAACAACTGGATCCCGCCGCTGGTCTCCGGAACCGTGGCGGCGCTGCTGCTGTTCATCCCCGACCGGTTCCTCTCGCTGAACCGGCGTTCCTGGATCGCCGCGGTCGGTTCGCTGGGGCTGACCGCCACGATGCTGCTGACGACCGAGGTCGAGGGCAACTGGGGCGTGCTGGAATCGATCTGCCTGCTGATCCTGCTCGGCCGGGCGTGCCGGCAGATCCCGGTACCGCTGGTCGCGCTGCCGCTCGGCCTCGCCGTGATCACCGGACCTGCCCGGACCTTCGGCTGGGAACCGGAGGAGTTCACCTCCGTGCTCACCTTCTCGTTCCTGCTCACCTTCGCCACCGGCGGCGTGATCGGCCTGGCCTGCTACCTGCGCGTCCTCGACTCCCGCCGGGCCCGCGCGGTGGAATCGGTGCGTCAGGGCGAACGCCTGGAACTGGCGCGCGACCTGCACGACTTCGTCGCCCACCACGTCACCGGGATCGTGGTGCAGGCCAACGCGGCGCGCGCCATCCGCGACACGGCGCCCGAGAAGATCGACTCCATCCTCAGCGACATCCACGACGCGGGGACCGAGACGCTCGATTCGATGCGGCGGCTGGTCCGGGTGCTGCGGGAAGTCGACGGCCCGCCCCGGCGCCACGGCGAGCTGTTCAGCGAGATCGCCGCGCTGGTCAGCGATTTCTGCAGCGGCGAGGACCAGCGCGCGACGCTGTCGGTCGCCGCCGCCGCTCGCAGCGCTCGGCTCGCTCCCGAGGTGGAGACCTCCGTGCACCGGCTGGTGCAAGAGTCGCTGACCAACGCGCGGCGGCACGCCCCCGGCGCGGTGGTGTCGGTGCGGGTCGACCTGACCGGCGACCGGCTGCGCGCGGAGGTCGCCAACACCCAGCCGGTCGAGCGGGCCGCGCTGCCCGTGGGCGGCCACGGCGGGTTCGGCGTCGTCGGACTTCGCGAACGGGTGTCCGCCGTGGACGGCACGATGGAGGCGGGCGCCACCCCCGACGGCGGCTGGCGCATCGCCGCCGACTTCCCGGTGCTGGGCGTGCCAGACTCTTCGACGTGAGCGACACCCCGACACGAGTGCTCATCGCCGACGACCAGCGGTTGGTGCGCAGCGGTTTCCGGATGATCCTCGACGCCCGGCCGGACATCGAGGTGGTCGGCGAGGCCGCCGGCGGCGCCGAATGCGTCGAGCTGGCCAGGCGGCTCCGCCCGGATGTCTGCCTGGTCGACATCCGGATGCCCGAGCTCGACGGCCTCGAGGTGACCCGGATCCTGGCCGGCCCGGCGACCACCGAACCGATGCGCGTGGTGGTGGTGACCACCTTCGACCAGGACGACTACGTGCACGCGGCGTTGCGCAACGGGGCCTGCGGGTTCCTGCTCAAGGACGCCAGCCCTGCGCTGCTGGTCGAAGCCGTGGAGGCCGCGCACCGCGGGGACGCGCTGATCTCACCGGCGGTGACGGTCCGGCTGCTGCACCGGCTGGAAACCCAGGAGGCATCGGATCAGGCGCGGACGCCGCCCGCGGTGCTGTCCGAGCGCGAACTGGGCGTGGCGCGGCTGGTGGCGGTGGGCCGCACCAACCAGGAGATCTGCGCCGAGCTGTACCTCTCGCTCGGCACGGTCAAGACCCACCTGACCAACATCCAGTCCAAGCTGGGGACGCGCAACCGGGTGGAGATCGCGGCGTGGGCGTGGTCGACCGGTGCCGTCACCGCCGACCAGGCCGGCTGAGACCTCGGACGACCGGCCAGGTCCGGGATTTCGGACTTTCGGCCGATGGAGATCGGCCCGCAGGCCGAGGCGGAGAGCCGCGCCCGCGGTGCACCGTAGCGGTCATGAGCACCTCAGGAAGTGAATCCGCTCGGGCAGTCGTGGCCCGAACCTCCCCCGATCCACACCCCTTCCGCCCTCCCACCGGTAGCGGCGAAGCGGCTCCGCGTCGGGTCACCGAGTGGGACGCTCTCCGGGGTTTCGCGCTCTGCGGGATCCTGCTCGTCAACATCCCGCAGATCACCCGCATGGCCCACGGCTCCGAGGACGGCGCGTCGAACCTCATCTCGAACGGCCTCGGAATGCTGGTGGAGCAGCACTTCTACCCGATGTTCGCGTTCCTGTTCGGACTGAGCTTCTCGCTGTTCCTGGACGGCGCCCAGCAGCGCTCCCTCCGTCCCCGCCTGGTGCTGGCGCGCAGGCTGCTCGTCCTCGGGCTTCTCGGCGCGGCCCACCACGTGCTGCAGCCCGGGGAAGCGCTGCTGCCTTACGCGATCTTCGGGCTGCTGGTCCTGCTGCCCGCGTCGTGGTTGCCGACCGGGGTGCTGGTTCCTGCGAGCGTTCTCGCCGCCATCGCCGGGTTCACCGTGGTGTCGGGCGGGATGTTCAGCATCCCGGGGCTGTTCCTGCTGGGACTGGCGTGCGCCCGGACCGGGATCGCGCGGACGGTCGACCGCCGTCCCGGACAACTCGCCGCGGTGCTGGCCATCGCGGTGCTGCTGAGCGTGCCCGCCGTCTGGGCGCAGCTGGTGTACCCGCCGGACGGTCCGCTGACGACCCGCATCACGGCGGCGGCCGGTGTACTCGGCGCCGTCGCCTACGCCTCGGCGTTCCTGCTCGTGCTCCGCACGAGGGTCGGACGACCGCTGGCGGCGCTGCTGGAACCGCTCGGCAGGATGGCGCTGACGAACTACCTCACCGCCACGCTCCTGGTCGTCGCAGCGGCCGGTCCGCTCGGCCTCCGCGAATCCAGAGACTGGACCACCGCGCTGCTGCTGGCGCTGATCGTCCTCGCGGTCCAGGCCGCCTTCAGCCACTGGTGGCTGGGCCACTTCCGGTACGGCCCCGCGGAGTGGGCGCTGCGCAGCGCGACCTGGTGGAAGGTGGTGCCGTTGCGCCGCGCGCCCGCGTAGGTCCGCGCCTCACTCCTCGCGCACGAACCGCAGGTAGCGGGCTGCCGAGCGCTGGACGATCTCGTGGGCGCCGGTGGGGATCACCGTGTCCCACCAGGCCCCGTGCAGGGAGTCGAAGGTGAGCTCGTCGAGGAGCTCGGCGGCCCGCCGGACCACGCTGGGTCGTTCCGGGATGAGGTTCGGGTAGCTGTACATGAAACCGACGTGCGTGCGGTCCGGGATGACCTGGACGATGTCGCCGGTGAACAGCGAACCCTTCCCGGAGGCGCTGTGCAGGACCGTGCCGCCCGCGAAGTGGACGCCGAGGTTGATCAGCGTCAGGCCGGGGAGGATCTCGTGGGTCGTGCCGTTCCAGAACCGGATCGCCGGGTCTGGGCGGCCGACCCACTGCCGGTCGGCCTCGTGCAGGTGGATGGGCACGTCGAAGGTGCGGGCCCACTCGATCATCGTCGTGTAGTAGTGCGGGTGGCTGATGGCGATGCCGATCAGACCGCCCGCGTCGTCGATGGCGCTGACGATCTCGTCGTCCAGGTAGGCGGTGCAGTCCCAGAGGACGTTGCCCGCGCCGGTGCGCACCAGCAGCGCGCGCTGACCGATGGCGAACTTCGGTTCGCAGCCGATGCCCAGCACGCCGCCCTCGTCGCGCAGCACGGCGCTGCGCTCGGCGCGGAGGGCGTCCAGGTCGGTCCACTGCTGGCCTTCGCGCGGGACCCACTGGCGCTCGTCCTCGCAGATCGGGCAGTCCTCGCGGGCCTCGGCGTACTGCATCCCGCAGGTCGCGCAGATCGGCAGCCCCATGTCGTCCCTCCCCGGTGTCGGCGCCCGGACCAAACTACCGCTGGTCGCTGTCGGAGGTGAGGCGGACAATGCGGGCATGTGCCGCAGCATCAAGACCCTCCGCCCGCCCTACGCCGAGCAGGTCACCGACGCCGACGTCCGGGCGGCCGCCCTGCAGTACGTCCGCAAGATCTCCGGGTTTCGGGCGCCTGCCGCCCACAACGCCGAGAGCTTCGACCAGGCGGTGGACGAGATCGAACGGGCCACCGCGAAGCTCCTCGGCTCATTGCAGGTCAGAGGGCGCTAGATCACTTCCCGTGGCAGTCGGCGCCGGTCGAGCGCGGGACGTCGAGGGTGGGGTTGCGGTCGAAGAAGCCGACCGGCGTGAGCGTGAACCCCGCGCGGTCGACGGGCATGACCGGCCAGTCCTCGGGCCGCGGGAAGTGGGTGAGCCCGAAGGTGTGCCAGACGACGATGTCCTGGCCGTCGATGTCGCGGTCCTCCGCCGTCCAGGCCGGTAGGCCTGCGCCTCCGGGGTTCTGGTTGACCAGGTCGCCGGCCGGGTACCGCTGCTCGGGGTGGTAGCGGGTGACCCACAGGTGCTTGGTCGCGAAGGTTCCCCGGGCGTGCACCGAGGCGGACTCGTCGGCGAGCATGACCGGCCGGCCTTCGGGGTGCAGGACGTAGGAGACGTTGTCGCCGTAGCGGTTCTGGCTGCCGGGGTTGACGATGTGCCAGGTCCGGGCCCGGGAGTTGTCGGCGAGCCGGGCGGCCCGGCTCTCGGTGCTCAGCCGGGTCCTCTTGGCCCGGAACCCGTTTCCGAACGGGTTGGTCTCGCTGACCGGGACGCGTTCGGCCTCGACCTCCTCCACGGCGTTGCGCCGGCCGTCCACGGCCACGTCGAGCCGGGCGCAGAACAGGTGCTGGTGGAACGGGGCGCCCAGGCCAGGGGCGATCTGGGTGGCGTGCTCGTGGCCCTCGTCGGGGTAGGCGGCGGTGAAGGTGATGCCGGTGGCCTTGCACTCCAGCTGGATGGTGCCGTCGAGGTAGAAGTACCAGTAGAAGCCGTAGTCGTAGTTGCCGACGGTGGTGAAGAACGAGATCACCAGCCGGCGCTGCCGCCGGGTCTCCTGCGAGCCGGTGAACACGTCGGTGTGCTTCCAGAGCACTCCGTAGTCCTCTTCGTGCATGCAGATGCCGTTGCGGATGGTGCGCGGCCTGCCGAAGTCATCGGCCACGACCGCGTCGAAGTAGTGGATCTCGCCGAGGCAGTCGCAGCCCAGTTCCAGCGAGTTGGTGTAGCGGGCGAACATGTACTCGCCGCAGTCGAAGTAGTTCTGCCAGAACCGCACCGGCGACGGGTCGGCGTAGGGCACCACCATCTCGGCGATCGACGCGCGGTGCAGCACCTGCCGCTGGTGGAACGAGACCTGGTGCAGGGTGAGCCCTTCGCGCTCGTTGAAACCGAGTCGCAGGTCCCAGTTCTCCCAGCGCACGCGGTGGCCCTCGACGGTGAAGCTGGGTCCTTCGGGCTGGGTGATCTCGATGGGTCGCAGGCTCGTGCGGGCCGGCCCGGTGACGTCGGGGTCGTCGAAGTTGCCGGATTCTTGCGGGACCGGGAGTTCGCGGTGGTCGATGACGCGGGTGACCTCGCGGTTGGTGAGGTCGATGTAGGCGCACAGCCCGTCCACCGGGTGCGCCCACGGGTGGTCCGCCGGGTGGAACTGCTGGAAGCCCAGCGACCGGATGATGCGCTCGCCCCGCTCCCCCGGCTCGTCGTAGACGCCCGCCGACAGCGGCGCGGCGCGCACCGTGGCCGGGTCGATGCCGCGCTTGCGCAACGCCGATGTCCAGCGCTCGTCGGCGTTGACGATCTCCTCGACCAGCTCGAACTCGGTGTCGATGATCGGCGGCTGCCCGTCGACCGCCGGGTCCAGCCGGCGCGCGGAGTCCACAGTGGAGCGAGTGGCGGAGACGACGGTGTCGTGCGAGACGCCGGTGGCCAGGTCCAGCAGCACCGCCCGGAACCGGCGGTCCGCGTCCTGGCCGGGTCGGTGGGCGAGCACCGCTTCCCTGTCGGGCTCTTCGAGCGCGACGAAGGTGAACCGGACGTTCTCGCCGAGCAGCCCGGCGTCGTCGAGCGCCGCTCGGACCGTGGTCACCTCCTCGGTGGTCATCGGGTCCAGCGGGTGCGTGGTCGTGGTGGCGGGCTGTTCCGCGATGGTCATGCTTCCTCCCCAGAACGGCCGGCTGTCCGGCGGCGGCAGGCCACCACCAGCATGGCGCTCATGGCCCTCGCAGGCGAGGCCGATCCCCCGATGAGCGGGCCGCCACTTCGCCGCGCGCGTGCGAGGTGCGAGGCTGGCTCCGTCGCCCACGATGGGAGGAGCGGGTATGTCCGGGCTGCTGGCCGGGTTGGAAGACCGCATCGCAGGTGTCCGCGAGCTCTACGAGGACCTGCACCGGAACCCGGAGCTGTCGTTCCAGGAGGACCGCACCGCCGGGGTGCTGGCGCAGCGCCTGCGGGCCGCCGGTTACGAGGTGACCAGCGGGGTCGGCGGGACCGGCGTCGTGGGCGTGCTGCGCAACGGCGACGGGCCGGGCGTGCTGCTGCGGGCGGACATGGACGCGCTGCCGGTGCGCGAGGTCGAGCAGGTCCCCTACCGCAGCGCGGCCGTCGGCGTCGATGGCGACGGCAACGAGTCACCCGTGATGCACGCCTGCGGGCACGACGCGCACATGGCGGCGCTGATCGGTGCGGCCGAGCAGCTGGCCGCGCGGCGAGACGCCTGGTCGGGAACGGTTCTGGCGGTGTGCCAACCCGCCGAGGAGGTCGGCGGCGGAGCGCAGGCGATGATCGACGACGGGTTCCTGGACCGCTTCCCCGCCTTCGACGTGGCCCTGGGCCAGCACATCGCCTCGGCCCCGAGCGGACACCTCTACGTGCGGCCCGGGGTGTTCATGGCCGCCGCCGACAGCCTGCGGGTCACGGTGCACGGCCGGGGCGGGCACGGCGCGCAGCCGCAGGCCACGGTCGATCCGATCGTCATCGCCTCGTCGATCGTGCTGCGGTTGCAGACCGTGGTGGCGCGGGAGATCTCCCCCGAGGACGTCGCGGTGGTGACCGTGGCCGCCGTGCACGCGGGCGGCAAGGAGAACGTCATCCCCGCCACCGCCGAGCTCAAGCTCAACGTGCGCACCTTCGACCCGGAGGTGCGGGAGACCGTCCTGGCCGCCATCGGCCGAATCGTCCGTCACGAGGCCGCGGCGGCGGGCGCGCCTCGCGAACCCGACGTCGAGCCGATCAACGCGTTCCCGCTGCTGGTCAACGACGTCGACGCCGCGCTCCGGGTTTCCGGCGCCTTCGCCGGGGAATTCGGTGACGAGTTCGTGCACACGCCGCAGGCGAAGGCCGGCAGCGAGGACTTCGGCGCGTTCGGCACCGCGGCCGGGGTGCCGTCGGTGTTCTGGAACTTCGGGGGCTTCGACCCCGCGCTCTACGCCGATCCGGCGAAGCCGAACGCGGCGGTGGCGGCAGGGAAGGCGCCCGGCAATCACTCGCCCGAGTTCGTGCCGACCGGCCTGGAACCCACCCTGCTGCGCGCGTCGTCCGCCCTGGTCACCGCAGCCGCGCTCTGGCTCGGCTGACGCCTCCGGTTGCGGCCGATGTCCACCTCCAGCGGCTGATCAACTCGGCGAGGGGCGGTTGTCGAAGAGCGCCAGCGCGGCGGCGGTGTTGGAGGCCGGGACGTGGTAGGTGTCGTGCACGCGGTGGATCTGCTGGGACAGGGCGCCGCGCATGATCAGCCACATGACCAGCTCGAAGCCCTCGGAACCGGCCTCGCGGACGTAGTCGGCGCGGGACAGGCCCGCCAGGTGCTCGGGATCGGTCTCGATCTCGCGCAGGAACATCCGGTCGAACTCGGGGTTGATGAACCCGGCTCGCGCCCCGGCCAGCTGGTGCGACATCCCACCGGTGCCGAAGATCGCGACCGTGACGTCCGGTGGGTAGGCCCGCAGGGCGCGGCCGATCGCCTCGCCCAGGGCGTAGCAGCGGGCGGCGGTGGGCTGCGGGTACTGGATGACGTTGACCAGCAGCGGGACCACCGCGCACGGCCACTGCTCGCCCGGGTCGGGGCAGTACACCGACAGCGGGACGGTGCAGCCGTGGTCGACGTCGAGGCTCTGCAGCGCGGTCATGTCGAAGCCGTCGTCGACGAGGCTTTCCAGCAGGTGCAGCGACAGCTCCGGGGCACCGGCGACGTCGGGCACCGGCCGCGGCCCGAAGCCCTCGTCGGCGACCCGGTAGGACTCGGCGGTGCCGATGGCGAAGGTCGGCACCACGTCGAGGTCGAGGGCGTTGGCGTGGTCGTTGTAGATCACCAGCGCCACGTCCGGGGTGCGCTCGGCCATCCACTCGCGGGCCGGGCGGTAGCCGTCGAAGAGCGGTTTCCAGTACGGGTCCTGGGTCTTGCCGCCGTCCATGGCGGCGCCGATCGAGGGCACGTGGGAGGTCGCCAGACCCCAGATCACCTCAGCCACCGGTCCTCCCGCCTGCGCGCATCATCGCCACGAACTCCTGCTCGGTCATCCCGGTGAACGCACCGCCGAGGTGCTGCATGGACTTGCCGTCGACCATCGCGAGCTTGAAGACGTAGAAGATGCTGCCGCCCTCCTCGCACAGCGCCTGCCAGTCGCGGTCGAGGACGGCGTCGCGCTGGGAGCCGGTGAGGTCGAACTCCTCGCAGTAGGCGGGCTCGTCGGCGAGGAACCGCTGCCGAGCGGCGGGGTCGCGGAAGGTCATGAGCATCTTGTTGAGCCGGTACCCGCGGCGGGCCGCGTGCCCGTTGAAGACGAACGTTCCCGGTATGTCGTCCATCTCGGTCATGCGCCGCTCTCCTGCGGGTGGGTGGCCAGGGCTTCGACGGTGACGTCGAGCCACGGCGACAGGGGCAGCGACATCAGCGCCTCGTGCAGCTGCGCGGGGTCGTCGGCTTCGTAGAGGCCGATGGTGGCGTTGCGGCCCGGCACCCGCCACAGGCGCTTGAGGATTCCCCGCTCGCGCAGTTGCATCGCGCGGGCGCGTTCGGCGGCCTTGAGCTCGGCGCGTCGTTCCTCGGGGGTGTCCGGCGGGAGCCGGTTCTCGGAGCGGACCAGGAATTCCACGGGTTCTCCCGTCAGTTCCGGGCGATTGCGATGAGCGCATCGGCGAGTTCGGCGGGGGCGGTGACCATGGCTTCGTGGCCGGTCTTGAGCTCGTGCACCGGCCAGCCCCTGGCGTGCGCGCGGGCGGCGTGGGCGCGGAAGACCCGCATCCAGTCGACGCATTCGATGAACACCGCGGGCACGTCCGCCTCGGCTCCGGTCAGGCGCAGCGGGTCGGTGTAGGTCTTCCAGGGGTGCGGGGTGAGCTTCGGGGTGAGCCAGTCGATGTCGTCGGGCTTGCTGACGCCGAGCACGGACAGGGAGCGAGGCGGAACCATCCAGCCGAAGCCGTCGGTGATGGCCGATTCGGCCCAGTGGTGGCGCACCTGGTCGGGCAGCAGATCGCCGGCTGCTTCGCCGTCGGAGCCGACGAACGCGTCCAGGTACACCCTGCGGGTCACCACCTCGGGCCTGCGGTCGGCGACCGCGCTGACGAGCTGACCGGCGTAGCTGTGCCCGACCAGCACCACGTCGCGCAGCCCGAGCACGTCGAGGTGGCGCACGACGTCCTCGGTGTGGGTGTCCAGCCCGACCTGCGGCGAGAGCAGGTGGGAGCGCTCGGAGAGCCCGGTCAGCGTCGGCGCGTGCACCTCGTGCCCGGCGGCCCGCAGCAGCGGTGCGACCCGGTCCCAGCACCAACCGCCGTGCCATGCCCCGTGCACCAGCACGAAAGTCCCGTCCATGTCCCGGAGTTCTCCCCTACCAGTCGGATGCCCGCTCTGCCCACGAACCTACGAACCCGCCCGCTCCCGCAGATCCGACCGCTGACGGCACAGCACCCGCCGCGAGGCACCGACCGGACCGAGACATCCGTCCCTTCCCCAGCCCGAGTCAGGTGGGCGGGGAGACCAGTCCCTCCCGGATGGCGAGGAGCGCTGCTTGGGTCCGGGAGGAGAGCTGGAGCTTGCCGAGGAGGTTGCTGACGTGGGTGCGGGCGGTGCGTTCGCTGATGACCAGGCGTTCGGCGATCTCGCGGTTGCACAGGCCCTGGGCCACCAGGACCAGGATTTCGCGCTCCCGGCTGGTCAGCGAGGTGAGGCCGGTCTTGGGTGCCGCCATGCGGCGGGCGAGCAGGCGGGCCACGGCCGAGTCGAGGTGGACCTCTCCGGTGGCTGCGGCGTGGATGGCGGTGGCGACCTCGTCGGTGTCGGCGTCCTTGAGGACGTAGCCGGCGGCACCGGCGGTCAGCGCGGCATGCACGCGTTCGGCCTCGCCGAAGCTGGTCAGCACCACCACTTTGAGCTCGGGGTGCGCCCGGACGATGGCCTGGGTGGCTTCGACGCCGTCCATCTTCGGCATCTGCAGGTCCATCAGCACCACGTGGGGCATGCGGGCTCCGGTGACGTGCCACTGGGTCAGCCGGGCCACGGCGTCCTGCCCGTCGACCGCCTCACCCAGCATCTCCAGGGTGGGTTCGGCGTCGAGGTAGGCGCGCAGGCCCCGGCGGACGATCGCGTGGTCGTCGACCACCAGCACGCGCACCACATCGGTCGCGATCATCTCGGTCACCACTTCCTCCCTCGGGGACTTCTCAGCGGCTCGAGGTGGCGGGCAGGGCGACTTCGACCGCCCATCCCCCGCCGGGTTTGCCACCTGCGACGAGCCCGCCGCGCCACCGCTCGGCGCGTTCGCGCATCGACACCAGGCCGAGGTTCTCGCCGCTGCCGGCATCGGCGGTGGCGCCGGTGCCGTCGTCGGTGATGCGCACGGTCACCCCGCCGCCGTCGCGCCCGGAGCGGCCGAACGCGACGTCGGCCCGTGCGGCGCGGGCGTGCTTGACGACGTTGTGCAGCGCCTCCTGGACGATGCGGTAGAGGTCTTCCTCGACGTCGACGCCCAGGTCCAGCTCCAGACCGTCGTCGGCGTGCACCTCGACGACGAGCCCGCTGCGGGCCTCGACCCCGGCGGCGTAGCTGCGCACGGCGTCGACCAGGCCGCGGTCGGCGAGGTCGAGCGGGTGCAGTTCGAACACCAGCCCGCGCAGGTCGGCCAGCGCGTTGCGCGCCAGGCCCACCATCTCCTCGACGCCCTCGCGCACGTCCGCACCGCCCTCCCGGGTGCGGTCCAGGCGCGAGCGCAGCGCGCGGGCCTGCATGCCCATCGAGAACAGCTGCTGCACGACGGAATCGTGCAGGTCGCGGGCGAGCTTCCGGCGCTCCTCCATCTGGGCGCGGGAGCGGGTCTGGGCCAGCAGCGAGGCGGTTTCGATGGCGACGGCCGCGTGGTCGGCCATCGCCGACAGGAACGCCAGCGAGCTCGGCCCGGGATCGTCGCCGGGCACGTAGTAGGCGTTGATGACGCCGAGCGCGCTGCCGCGCACCACCAGCGGCATGGACACGAAACCGTCCCAGTCGGGTTCGCTCATGATCTGCTTGAGCGGCAGCCAGCGCGGATCGTTCATGATCACCCGCTTGCGGTGCAGCACGACCACGGCCTGCCGCTGTTGGAGGGCGTCGATGAACCGCACGTCGGCGCCGAGCCTCCGGCATTCGCTGAGCCGCTCGGTGAATCCGGTGGTGTCGCCGAACCCGGCCATGCCCACCACGCGCAGTTCGTCGCGCGGGTGCTCGATGGTCATGATCTGCACGGCGGAGATGTTGGCGGTCCTCCACACCTCGCGCGCCACGGCGTCGAGGGTGGCGCTCAGCGAGCCGGAGTCGGCGACGCTGGCGGCGGCGCGGGTGATCGCCGAGAGCCGTTCCTGCTCCCGCAGGGTTTCGGTGATGTCGGTGAACCAGACGGCGGCCCGCCCGTCGGGCAGCGCCGAGATCCGGTACTCCAGGCGCTGCCAGCGCCCGTCGCCGCCCTGCCACTCGGTCTGCCTGCGCACGTCCGAGGAGGGTCGCGCGCGACCTGCTTCGAACGGCGAGGGGTGCCCGCGCAGGGCTTCGTCGCCCAGTCCGAGGATGCGATGACCGGCCGCGTTGACCTCGGCGAACCGGCCGTCCTCGTCGAGCACGGCCAGCCCGTCCGCGGAGACGTCGACCAGGGCGCGCACGACCGGCTCGGCGGTGGCACCCGCCAGCGGCGCACGTCCCGGTGGTCGCATGCAGCCTCCTCGCCGTCGCCCACCCTGAATCTAAGGCCCACCGAACGCGCGAAGGCAAGGACGCGTCTTCCAGGCGGAAGGCCGCTTCACTCGGCCGGCGCGGGTTTCACGGCGGTGAGGGCGGTGCGGGTCCGCAGGCCGAGGACGGTGACGAGGGTCACCGCGCACAGCGCCGTCAGGTACAGCGCGAGCGGGCCGGATGATCCGGTGGCGGCGTAGAGGGACGTGGCGACGATCGGTGTCAGGGCGCCGCCGATCATGCCGCCCATCTGGTAGGCGATGGAGATGCCGCTGTAGCGGAAGCGGGCGTCGAACAGCTCGGTGAACAGCCCGCCCTGCGCTCCGGACATGATGCCCTGCACGATCGCGGCGACGAAGAACGCGACTCCGGCCGCGACCCAGTTCCCGGTGTCGACCAGCGCGAACATCGGGAAGGGCCAGATCACTGCGGTCAACGCGCCCAGCACGTAGACCTTCTTGGCGCCGTAGCGGTCGGCGGCCACGGCGGCGAACACGATGGCCACGATCCACACCAGCGTCGACAGCAGGATCAGGGTCAGCAGGGTCGGGCGGCTGAACCCGGCGGCCTGGGTGCCGTAGTTGAGCATGTAGACGATGACCATGTAGCCGGTGGCCGGCGGGGCGATCGAGGCGAGGCAGGACAGCACGAGGTTGCGGGGTTCCTTGCGCACCAGCTCGCCGAAGGGCATCTTGCTGACGCCCTCCTGCTGCTTGACCTTGGCGAAGTCGTGGGTGTCCTGGAGCCGGGCGCGCACCAGGACTCCCACCACGATCAGCACGATGCTCAGCAGGAACGGGATCCGCCAGCCCCAGGAGTTGAAGCTGTCGTCGGGCATGCCGGACACGGCCAGGAACGCGAGGTTGGAGGTCAGCACGCCGATCGGGACGCCGAACTGGGCGAAGCTGCCGTAGAAGGCGCGCTGGCGGGGTTCGGCGTGCTCGGTGGCGATGAGCACCGCGCCTCCCCACTCGCCTCCGACGGCGAGCCCTTGCAGCAGCCGCAGCCCGACCAGCAGCAGCGGGGCGCCGAGGCCGATGGCGGCGTAGGTGGGCAGCAGCCCGATGCAGAAGGTGGCGCCTCCGGTGATGACCAGGGTGATGACCAGCATCGACTTCCGGCCGAGCCGGTCGCCGAAGTGGCCGAACAGCGCCGCTCCCAGCGGACGGGCGATGAAGCCCATGGCGAAGGTCCCGAACGCGGCGATGGTTCCGGCGGCCGGGGAGAACTGCGGGTAGAACAGCGTCCCGAACACCAGCGCGGCCGCGGTGCCGAAGATGTAGTAGTCGTACCACTCGATGGACGTGCCGACGAGGCTCGCGGTGAGGATCGTTCGTTTCGACGGGCCTGCGTTGTTGCCTGACTCTGCCACGGCTGCGCACTCCTTCGGACGCGGATGGGCACGACGGGCGCCCGGCACGGGCCGCGGCGGGCCGCTACCGCCATCCAAGTGCTTCCACCTCCGCGGGACGCGGGTCCGGTGTCGCATCCGGTCTGCGCCACCGGACCTGGGACGAATACGTCAAATGTCGCTGCACCGGACACGACGTCCAATGCGGACCGCACGGGCGTGAATCTGGGAACAGTTCACCGGCCACCGCCTGACCGACGGGCTACTTTCGGGGTGGATGCGACGGTGGAGCGACTGGAGGTGGCACCGGATGGAGCAGTCGGAGCGGACCGTGATCGGCGTGCTGGGCCTGGGCGAAGCGGGCGGGGCGTTCAGCGCCGATCTGGCGGCGGCGGGCGCGGTGGTGCGCGGCTACGACCCCGCGGTGACGGCCGGGCCGGACCTCATCGCGGCCACCAGCGAATCCGATGCGGCGACCGGCGCGGATCTGGTGCTCAGCGTGAACCGCTCGGCGGCGGCCGTGGAGGCGATGGAGGCCGGAATCGGCTCGCTCCCGCCGGGTTCGGTGTGGGCCGATCTCAACACGGCGTCGCCGGAGAAGAAGCGGCGGCTGGCCGAGATCGCCGATCAGCACGGGGTGCGGTTCGCCGATGTGGCGATCATGGCGCCCGTTCCCGGGCCGAGGCTCCAGGTCCCGATGCTGGTCAGCGGATCCGGCGCGCAGCGCACGGCCGAGCTGCTGAGCGACTTCGGTGCGAACGTCGAGGTGCTCGACGGCCCGGCGGGGCTGGCGGCGACCCGGAAGTTGTTGCGCAGCGTCTACTTCAAGGGCATGGCCGCCTCGATCGTCGAGGCCCTGGAGGCCGCCGAGGCCGCCGGTTTCGGGGACCTGCTGCGGGAGAACATCATCGCCGACTTCACCGCGGCCGGTGAGTCCACTGTGGAGCGCATCGTCTCCGGCACCTACCAGCACGCGGTGCGGCGCACCGACGAGATGGCCGCGGCCACCGAGATGCTCACCGACCTCGGCGTCACGCCCACCATGGCCGCGGCCAGTCGGGACCTCCACGCCGACCTCGGCGCGTCCCGCCGTTGACGAAACGGCTGCGCTCGGTTTCCGCCACCCGCACCGCCGAGCGAAGGTTCCACCCAACAGCCCCTAGGCCAGCGGCATCCCGCGTCGCATGCGCACGCGCAGGTCCCACAGGAGGAGGTTGAACGGGAAGCGGCGCAGCGGGCGCGGGGAGCGGCCGAGCACCGCGGAGAGGACCTCGATGATCCGGTCGAAGCGCGCCTGGTCGCGGGACGTCCAGGGCAGGCGCATCTCCTCGCGGAACCTCGGCGGCAGGAAGCCCGTGGTCAGGAACACGTTCAAGGGGCCGAACGCGGCGCTGAGCGGCTTCGGCAGGAACTTCAGCGCGGCCACGTCGTGCAGGAGTTCCCGCACGGTGTCGTCGATGTGGACTTCGTCGAGCTGGGCGTTCCAGTACCGGTCGAACTCGGCGCGGTCGGCGGGCCACATGTCCTCCCGCACCTGCAGCGTCGTGCCCAGCGGAGCCGAGAAGCGGTAGATCTCGTCGAGCTCGGCGGGATCGGAGATGTCGCGGAACAGCCGGTGGACGTCCTCGATCCCCTTGTACATGCAGGCCGCGACCCACAGCTGGAGCTCCGGGTCGAAGGCGTTGTAGGACACCGGACTCCGCTCTGTGGAGCGGACCTGGGCGTGCTGCGCGTTCACCGCGCGCCGGTACGCCCGGCGTTCCTCGTCGGTGCCGAGGGTGGCCACCGCGATGTAGGTGATCGTGGTGCGGGTGCGCTTGACCGGGCGCTTGAACAGGTTTCCGCTGTCGACCCGGCTCTCCACCACGCCGTACCCGACGCCGGGACGGCTGAGCTGCATGATCACGTTCGCCGCTCCGGCCAGCAGGCCGACTCCCATGACCGAGTCCTCCACGCCGCTGCCGCGTCGCATCGCACGACCTCCGACCAGATCTGGGAACGGTCGTTGTCAAATCCATGAGACGAGTCGCGGTGCGAGATGTCAAGATGGTTCGGTGGCCACCACTCCTCTGCGCGTCTACGGCGGCGTGACGGGTTCGGACCGCCAGGCCGAGCGTCGCGCCTCGTTCATCGAGGCCGGGCTGGAACTCCTCGGTTCCCCCGACGGCGATCCGAGCCTGACGGTGCGCGGGGTCTGCAGGCAGGCGGGACTGGCCAACCGCTACTTCTACGAGAGCTTCGCCGATCGAGACGAGCTCGCCACCGCCGTCTACGACCACGTCGTCAACGAGATCGCCACCACCGCGCTCGACGCGGTGACCGTCGTCGAGGAGCCCGAGAGCAAGGTGCGCTCCGGCTTGACCACGATCGTGCGGCTCATCGTCGACGATCCGCGTCGCGGCCGACTGCTGTTCTCCCCGTTCCTGGCCGGCACGCCGCTGGCGCACCGGCGGGCCGAGTCGACGCGGCTGTTCACGCAGTTGCTGGGCACGCAGGCACGTCAGGTCTACGGGGTGCAGGGCGGTGCCCGGCTGGAGCTGCTGTCGAGCTTCCTGGTCGGCGGTCTCGCCCAGACGCTCACCGCGTGGCTCGACGGCGGGCTGAACGCATCGGAATCCGAGATCGTCGACTGGTGCGGCGAGATCTTCCTGGCCACCTCCGAGTTTCCGCAGTAACCGGTAGTCCCCGCTGACCACCGCGGCGACCCGATCACGGCGGTGGTCACGTCCCAGACGGGAGCCAATCGTGACGCTGACCGACCGGATCGCCGCAGCCGTGGCCGCGCCCCGCACCGACGACGACTTCGACGCCCACGCCGCGTTCGCCGAGGTCCTGGCAGGGATCGGGATGAGCCCGGCCGACACCGGCGGGCAGGTGCGGTTCCTGGGCGCCGACCCGGTCGTGCCGAGCACGCTCCGGCTGGGCGGAGCGGCGGCGATCACGCTCGCGGCCAAGTCCGCGGCGATCGCGCGGTTGTGGCGGCTGCGCGGCGGCGAAGGGCAGGACATCGAGGTCGACCTGCGCACCGCGCCGCACCGGTTGTGCCCGTTCTACGACCGCAGGTGGGAGTTGCTCAACGGCTATCCCGGCGCCGGAGATTCCAACCAGGCCTTCGGTTTCCGCTTCTACCCCACCGCCGATGACCGCTGGGTGATGCCGCTCAACCTGTACCCGAAGATCAAGGCAGGTGCCCAGCGGCTGCTCGGCGTGCCGGAGGACTCCGAAGCGGTGGCGGCGGCCATCCGCCGGTGGAACGCCCGCGATCTCGAAGAAGCCGGGGCCGAAGCCGGTGTCGTGATGCCGATGCTGCGCAGCACCGCGGAAGTCCTCGCCGAACCGCAGCACACCGAGCACTTCGCCACGATGCCACTGGTGGAGATCGAGCGCATCGGCGACGCCGAGCCCGAGCCTCTGGCCCCGGGCGTCGAGCAGCCGCTGTCGGGCGTCCGGGCGCTGGGCATGGGGCACGTCATCGCCGGGGCCGGGAGCGGTCGCGCGCTCGCGCTGCACGGCGCGGACGTGCTGAACCTGTGGCGGCCGGGCGAGTTCGAGCACGAGAGCGCCTACATGAGCGCCAACGTGGGCGTGCGCTCGGCGACGATCGATCCCCGCGCGCACCGTCACCGGGTCGCCGAGCTGCTGTCCGGCGCGGACGTCTTCTACGCCAACCGGCGTCCGGGCCACCTCGACGAGCTCGGACTGTCGCCCGCCGAAGCCGCCGAGCTGCGGCCCGGCATCGTGCACGCGACCGCCACGCTCAACGGAGAGCGGGGGCCGTGGGCCGACCGGGTGGGTTTCGACCAGACGGCGGGCAGCCTGGTCGGGATGATGAACCTGGAGGGCGACGGCACCCGGCCGATGCTCCCGCCGATCCTGGTCGTCAACGACTACGTCGTGTCCTGGCTGCTCACCGCCGGGATCACCGCGGCCCTGACGCGGCGCGCCACCGAGGGCGGCAGCTGGCGGGTCCACGTCTCGCTGACCCGCGCGGCCCTGTGGATCCTGAGCCTCGGGATCTTCGACCGCTCCTACGCCTTCGACACCGCCGGGCGCGGCGAGCAGCACGCCTACCTGGATCCCGAAACCTTCACCGCGGACACCCCTCTCGGCCGCTACCAGGGCGTCACGGACCAGGTCCGCATGACGGCGACCCCGGGTCGCTACCGCCACGTCCTCCTCCCCCGAGGCTCCAGCCGCCCGCAGTGGCTCTGAACTCGGGCACCCGTCGCGATCCTCCCGGGCCGTGGGCGGTTGTGGTCCGAATTGACCGGGCACAAAGGACGTCGGTCATGGACGGTTCGGACCACAACCGCCTTTCGGCAAGGCCACGGCCGCGGCGGCGGGGCCCTGGCTAGGTGATGACGCTCGGCAGGTAGGTGGCGGTTCCGGGCACGGTGATCATCAGCACGATCAGGGCGAACTCGATCACCAGGTAGGGGGCGATGCCCCGGAAGATGTCGCCCAGGTCGAGTTCCGGGACCACCGACTTCATCGTGTAGAGGTTCAGCCCGACCGGCGGGGTGATCACCGCCATCTCCAGGTTCACCACCAGCAGCACGCCGAACCACAGCGGGTCGAAGCCGAGCTCCTCGATGGCCGGCACCAGGATCGGCGTCACCACCAGCAGCAGCGACGCGGCGTCCACCAGGCAGCCCAGCAGGATCAGCACCAGCATGATCCCGATCAGCACCACGTAGGGGTGCACGTCCAGGCCCAGCACGAAGTCGGTGAGCGCCTCGGGAACCCGCGCCACGACCAGCATCTGGGTGAACACGAACGCCGAGCCGACGATGGCCAGCATCGCCGCCGAGACGGTGGCCGTGGAGGCGAAGATGAGCTTGAGGTTCTGCCACCCCAGCTTCCGGTACACCAGCCCGGTCATCGCGAACGCCAGCAGCGCGCCGATCGCCGCGGCCTCGGTGGGCGTGGCGAACCCGGTGTAGATCGAGCCGAGCACCAGCGCGATGAGCACCAGCGCGGGCGTGATCTTGCCGATGGCCGCCCACCGCTCCCGCCAGCTGAACCGCTCGCCGTCGCGGGGCGCGCTGTCGGGGCTGAGCTTGGCGCGCACCACGACGTAGCCGATCATCAGCACCGCGAGCAGCAGTCCGGGAACGATGCCACCGGCGAACAGCTCGGCGACGCTCTCGCCGGTGACCGAGGCGTAGAGGATGAACATCAGGCTCGGCGGGATGAGCATCGCCAGCGCGCCCGAGGCCGCCACCGAACCGGCGGCGAAACCCGGTTTGTAGCCGCGCGAGAGCATTTCGGGCACGGCCATCCGCCCGATGAGCGCCACCGAGGAGATGCTGACCCCGGACATCGCGCCGAACAGCGTCGAGGACGCGACGGCCGACGCGCCGAGCCCGCCCGGCACGCGCGTGAACCAGCGGTGCGCGGCTCCGAACAGGTCGCGCCCGAGTCCGGTGACGGCGAGCGCTTCTCCGAGCAGGATGTACAGCGGTGCCGCGACCAGCGCGTACTCCTGCAGCTGGGCGCCCATGGCCAGCGGCACCAGCTTCAGCCCGCCGAATCCGGACAGGCACAGCAGCCCGCCGATGCCGGAGACTGACAGGGCGATGAAGATCGGTGCGCGCACCGCGATCAGCACCAGCAGCAGCACGACCGCCAGCACCACGATGAGCCCGTGGGAGAGGATCACGCGTTCGCTCCGTCCTGTGCGGTGTCGGCGCCCGCTGCGGTCGCGGCGAGCTCCGGTTCGACGTGGGGTGGGAACAGCAGCGCCACGATCAGCAGGAACGCTCCGGCCGCACCGAGGATCAGGTCCGGTATCCACAGTGGAACGCTGAACGTGCCGGAACCGGTGAGCCCGTAGCCGTAGGACAGGACCATGGACTGGAAGCCGGTGACGGCCAGCACCAGTCCGAGCAGGGCGGTCGCGGTCGCGGTTACCGCGTCGGCGACCTTGCGCAACGCCGGGGGCAACGAGCGGTGCACGAGGTCCATCGAGATGTGGTGGCCGGTGGCGTACAGGTGCGGGACGGCCAGCACCGTCACGGCCAGCACCGCGCTGGAGTTGAGCGGGTAGGCCCAGTCGGTGGGCGCGCGGAAGGCGTAGCGGGCGATGACGTCGTAGCTGATGGACAGCATCATCAGCCCGATGGTGATCATGGCCAGCACCGCCATGGACCGGGTGCCGATCAGCACGATGCGGCGGAGGTGGTTCAGCATCGTCGCTCCTCAGGCGTCGCGGATCAGCTGGAGCGCCCGCTGCGCGGCGGCAGGGTCACCCAGCAGGTCGCGCCAGCGTTCGTGCACGGTCGACACGGCGTCGCGGAAGGGCCGCAGCTGCACCTCGTCGAGCTCGATGAGTTCGACGCCGGCGTCGCGCACGGCGGGCAGGTACTCGTGCTCGTGGACGTCGACGAGCTTCGCGGTGCCGTCGCGGAAGAGCACCCGACCGGCTTCGTCGAGCGCGTGGCGCTGTTGCGGCGCGAGCCCGGCGTACCAGTCGTTGCGGCAGTAGGCGTCCACGGTGTACGCGCCGAAGTGGGCGGCGGTGCCGTAGCGCAGGATTTCCTGCAGGTCGCGGGAGACCACGGTGCCGAGGTAGCTCATCATCCCGTCGATCGTGCCGCGTTCCAGCGCCTGGTAGAGCTCGGCGGATCCGAGGAAGACCGGTGCTCCGCCGAGCGCCTTGACGGTCTCGCCCTCGATCTCACCGGCGACCCGCATCCTCAGCCCGCGCACGTCCTCGGGCGTGCGGATGGGCTTGTCGATGGTCCAGAGGTATTCGAACCCGGTGGCCATGCCGCCGAGCATCCGCATGTTCTGGCCGGTCAACCTCTGGTTGATCAGCTTCGACATGTCGCTGTCGGGATCGCAGGCGCGCAGGTAGCGGTCGAAGTCCTCGGTGGTGAAGGGAAGTTCCAGCGAACCGAGGATCGGGAAGCTGGAAGACACGTACGAGCTGGTCTGCACGACCACGTCGGCGACGCCGTGCAGCATCCCGGGAACGAGTTCCTCGGCGCCGAGCAGCTGCCCGGAGGGGAACACGTCGAAGTCGAACCCGCCGAGCTCGCGGGCCTTGCCGAGGAACATCTCCACGCCCGGGTAGAGGTCGTCGTAGGACGTGGTCAGGTAGGTGGCGGCCACCGGCCGGTGCGCGCCGGGTGCGCAGCCCGCGACCCCGGCGAGAACACCCAGCCCGGCCGCGGCGAGGAAGCTCCGCCTCGGGACGGCGTTCATCCAGCCCTCCCCGAAAACCGGGGCGGCACTTCGAACTCCGGGTCGTTCACCGGCGAACTCCCTTCACGCTTGAGCCGCCGGAGGTTCGCACCGCGAACGCGTTTCCACCAAATCGATCTTCCCGCTCAGCGGAAGATCAGGGCAAGGGCGTCGCGAGCCTGGTGACCAGGTCCTGCCAGCCGGACTCGAGGCGCGCGAGGCTGAAGCCGCGCTGCTCGACCAGGTGGTGCACCAGCGGGGTGTCGAGGGAGGCCAGCAGGGTTTCGGCGGCGAGCTCGACGTCGGTCGTGGCTTCGGTCATGCGCAGCAGGATCGCCAAGTGGCTCCGGCGGAGTCCGCGCGCGGGCACCACGCAGCGGCGTTCGGCGGGAGGCTCGGCGGCGAGGTAGAGCTCCAGGTTGTCGAGCTCGTGGCGCATCACGGCGGGCCCGAAGGCGCGCAGCCGGTCGATGGCCGGAGCACCGGGGCCCAGCGGTGGTGGGCCGGACAGGAACGCCTCCTGGAGGCGTTGCTCCTCGTGGTCGAGCAGGGCCAGCAGCAGGCCGTTGCGGTCGCCGAAGCGGCGGAACACGGTGCCCTTGCCGACCTCGGCTTCGGCCGCCACGGCGTCCATGGTCAGGTTCGCGGCGCCGCAGTCGGCCATCAGGCGAGCGGCTGCGTCGAGCAGCTTGGCCCGGTTGCGCACGGCGTCGGCGCGCGGACGGCGTTCGCCGTCGACGGACGTGAGGTCGAGTTCCACCGGCCCGGCCAGGGTGTCGCCGGTCGGGCCGATCCGCGGAGTGCCAGCACTCATGCGCACAGCGTAACGCCTCCCACAGGGAACTGGACCACGGTCCGCTTCAGTGGTACAAAGTTAATCGGACCACGGTCCGCATAACTTCCACCATACTCCTCACCTGGAGAGATACCAATGTCCGTCAAGATCCTCGCGCTCGTCGGCAGCCTCCGCTCCGGTTCGCACAACCGTCAGCTCGCCGAAGCCGCGCGCAGCCTCGCCCCCAGCGATGTCGAGATCGAGATCTTCGACGGCCTCGGCGACCTGCCCTTCTACAACGAGGACATCGACACCGAGGCCGACGTGCCCGCCGCCGCCACCCGGCTGCGCGACGTCGCCGGCGCGGCCGACGCGTTCCTGCTGTTCGCGCCCGAGTACAACGGCACGATCCCGGCCGTGCTGAAGAACGCCATCGACTGGCTGTCCCGCCCGTTCGGCGCCGCCGCCTTGTCCGGCAAGCCCACGGCCGTCATCGGCACCGCCTTCGGCCAGTACGGCGGCGTCTGGGCGCAGGACGAGGCCCGCAAGTCCGCCGGCATCGCGGGCGCGGCCATCGTCGACGAGGTCAAGCTCAGCATCCCCGGCTCCATGACCCGCTTCGCCGAGACCCACCCGGCCGACGACTCGGAGGTCGTCGAGCAGCTGACGACCGCGATCGCCAAGCTCACCGCCAACGTCTCGGCATGAGCCCTCCGGCGGCGGTGCGGTGATCGCGGTCCGTACCGCCACCGGCGTTCGCCGCGTTAACGTTTCCCCGTGGCTGGTAGTGGAACGAACTGGGCTGGGAACCTCACCTACGGCGCGCAGCGGACGCACCGCCCGCGCAGCGTGGAGGAGGTGCGGCGGATCGTCGCCGAGGCCGGGCGGATCAAACCGCTCGGCTCGCGGCACTGCTTCAACGACATCGCCGACACCACCGCCGACCACCTCTCGCTGGACGCCCTGCCCGACGACGTCGAGATCGACGGCGACGTCGTGTGGGTTCCCGGCGGCATGCGCTACGGCGACCTCGCCGCGCACCTGGCCGCTTCCGGCCGCGCGCTGCACAACATGGCGTCGCTGCCGCACATCACCGTCGTCGGGGCGACCGCCACCGGCACCCACGGCTCCGGCGTGCGCAACGGTTCGCTGAGCGCGGCGGTGGCAGGCCTCGACATCGTGCGCGCCGACGGCGAGCTGGTGCGGCTGCGCCCCGAGGACCCCGACTTCGCCGGTGCCGTGGTGCACCTGGGCGCGCTGGGCGTCGTGACCCGCATCGGCCTGCGCGTCCAACCGGCCTTCGACGTCGCCACCACGGTGCACCTGGGCCTGGAGTGGGACTCGCTGCTCGGCGAGTTCGACGCCATCACCGCTGCCGCCTACAGCGTCAGCGTGTTCACCGACTTCGACCAGACCGTCCAGGTGTGGGCCAAGGCCCGGGTGGGAGACGACGCTCGGACCGACTTCTTCGGCGCCCGCCCGGCCGAGGCGCCCACGCACATGCTGCGCGGCATCGGGATCGACAACCTCACCGAGCAGCTCGGCGTCGCGGGCTCGTGGCACGAGCGGTTGCCGCACTTCAAGGCCGGTGTCACGCCCAGCGACGGCGACGAGCTGCAGAGCGAGTACTTCGTCCCCGCCGAGCACGGCGCGGCGGCGCTGGCGGCATTGCGACCGATGGCCGACAAGATGGCTCCGCTGCTGCACATCGGCGAGATCCGCACCGTCGCCGCCGACGACCTGTGGCTGAGCCCCGCGCACGGCTCCGATTCGGTGGCCTTCCACTTCACCTGGCGTCCCGCGCAGGCGTCGGTGGAGCGGCTGCTGCCCGACGTCGAGGCCGCGCTGGAGCCCTTCGGCGGGCGCCCGCACTGGGGCAAGCTGTTCACCACCGAACCCGCGGACCTGGACCTGCTGTACCCGAAGCTGGCCGATTTCCGCTCGCTGGCACGGCGTTTCGACCCCGACGGCAAGTTCGGCAACGATTTCCTCAGCCGCACGATCGGGTTGTGATGGCCGCGCGGCGTGGCAAACCGGCCGGCGCCACCGGTCCCGTGGTGCGCCGCACGCTGCACCTGCTCGACGCGTTCTCCCCGGAGCGCACGGCGCTCACGCTCACCGAACTGGCCCGCCTGGCCGGGCTTCCGCCCTCGACGGCGTACCGGATGCTCGGCGACCTGGTCGACTGGGGCGCGCTCGAACGCGGCGAGGACGGCGCCTACCGGGTGGGTCTGCGGTTGTGGGAGCTGGGCGCGCTCGCACCGCGCGGCCTGGGGCTGCGCGAGCGGGCGCTGCCGACGATGGAAGACCTCTCAGCGGTGACCCGGGAGAACGTGCAGCTGGCGGTCCGCGAGGGCACCGAGGTCGTCTTCGTCGAGCGGATCGCGGGCAGCGGCGCGGTCCCGGTGCGCACCCGCGTGGGCGGGCGGTTCGCGCTCACGGCCACGGGAGTCGGGCTGGTACTGCTGGCGCACGCACCCACCGAGGTCCAGGACGAGGTGCTCGGCGGGCCGATCCCGCGCTTCACCGACCTGACCGCCACCGACCCGGCGGTGTTGCGGCGGATGCTGGCCGAGGCGCGCAGCTGCGGTTTCGCGGTCAGCGACCGCCAGGTCACCGACGACGCGCTGTCGGTGGCCGCGCCCGTGCACGACCAGAGGGGCGAGGTCGTCGCCGCGGTGTCGCTGGTCGTGCGCCACGGCAGCGCCGGCCCGCACGCGCTCAGCGCGCTGGTGCGCGCGGGCGCCCGCGCCATCTCGCGAGCGATCGGCGAACCCTGATTCACGGTTCTGCCGTTTACTGTCAAGATCAACAGCGATTACCGTGGAGCTCCCACGCCCTTCGCGAACGGATCGCGGACCCGACAGGAGCTCGCCATCGACACCCTCTGCCCGACCGGCGAGACCCTGGCCAACCGCGTGGAGTGGCTGCCGGGCGGCAGGATCCGCGCGGTCTGCCGCTGCGGCGCCGAGCGCGAGTTCGACGCCGCGGCACCGATGTGGGACTGGTTGGTCCACCACTCCCACCTGCGAGATCAGGGCAGGATGGAATCCACGTAGCCGCCGTCGACGCGCACCGCGGCACCCGTGGTGGCCGAGGCCAGCGGGGAGCTGAGGTAGACGACCATGTTGGCGATCTCCTCCGGCTCGATGAGGCGTTGCAGCAGCGACTGCGGCCGGTGCTCGCGCATGAACCGCCGCTGCGCCTCGTCCCACGGCAGCGAGGAGTCGACCAGCTCGTAGACGAACTTCTCCACGCCACCGGTGTGGGTCGGCCCGGCGATCACCGAGTTCACGGTCACCCCGGTTCCGGCGGCTTCCTTGGCGAAGCCGCGGGACGCGGCGAGCAGCGCGGTCTTGGACATGCCGTAGTGGATCATCTCGGCGGGGATGACCACGGCCGAATCGCTGGCGATGTACTGGATGCGACCCCAGCCCTCCCCCGTCATCCCCGGCAGGTACGAGCGGGTGAGGCGCAGCGCGGCGAGCACGTTCACCTCGAAGTAGCGGCGCCAGTCCTCGTCGGTGATCTCCATGGCCGGCTGGGTGCCGAAGATACCGAGGTTGTTGATCAGCACGTCCACGCGCGGGAGGATCTTCAGCAGCTCAGCGGTCCCGGCCTCGGTGGTGACGTCGGCGGCCGCCGCCACAGCGTCGGCGCCGGGCACGTCCTGCTGGATCTGCCGCACGGCCTCGTCGACCCGCTCAGCGGTGCGGCCGTTGATCGCGACCCGGGCTCCGGCTCGGGCCAGTCCCTGCGCGATGGAGTACCCGATCCCCTGCGTCGAACCGGTGACCAAGGCGGTGCGTCCCGAAAGATCTAGCTGCATGCCCGCGAGGATATGCGGGCCCGCTGCTGCTCGCTCCGCCAACCAGACCCCCGCGTCCGGGGCCAAAGCCCCACCTTCGGAGCAGCGGGGTTTCCGGGGGACGGACGTGGTGTTGGCCAATTGCGCGGTGCGGTGGGGAGTTCGCGCGGCGGGTGAGCTGCGGCTATCGACCCGGTTGATGAGGCGGGTCGGTCGTCGTTTATTTCCGCGTCGCGGGAGGAGCTCCCTAGGGTGTGATCCATGCCGCATCCGTTGTCGGACCTTCCGGTCCGGGTGGTCACCAGACCGTCTGGACCGGTGGCCCATCACGTCGCCGCCGACGTGTGCGTCCTCGGCGCCGGGATCACCGGGGTGTCGGCGGCGATCGAAGCCGCGAAGCTCGGGAAGCGCGTCGTGCTGGTCGACGCGCTTCCGGTGCTCGGCGGCCAGATGGTCAACTCGCTGATCGGCCTGTTCTGCGGGGTTTTCGGCAACGGACCGGACTACCGCCAGCTGACGCACGGCATTTTCGACGGCATCTTCCGGGATCTGGCCCGCACCAACGACCTCCACTTCAACCACCGGCACACCATCACCGTCAACTACGACGAGGTGGCGCTCGGGCGGTGGGTGGAGAACGCGGTGCTGGCCCACGACGTCCAGGTGATCACCAACGCCTCGCTGACCTCGGTGTCGCGCGACGAGCGGATCCACTCCCTGCGGCTGGCCACCCGGTTCGGCGAGGTGTCGGTCGCCGCGTCCGGGTTCGTCGACGCCTCGGGCGACGCCTCCCTCGCGTGGGAGGCCGGGCTCCCCTGCCACCTGCCGGAACGCGAGATCTACGGCTCGCAGCAGGTCGTGGTAGAGGACCTCGGCGATGGCCGCGCCCCCGAACCCGCCGACCTCTCGGCGCGGCTGGCCGCGCGGGCCGAAGAGTTCGGGCTGATCCGCCGCGACGGCCTGGCGTTCTTCTTCCCCGGGCGCGGCACGGCGGTGCTGAACATGACCCACATCGAGGCGCCCCTGGACCCGGTCGACGCCTCCCGCGCGCAACTGCGCGGCAAGGCCCAGGCCGACCGGGTCGTGGCGTTCCTGCGCGACGAGTACCCGCAGGTGTTCGGCCGGGCCCGGGTGCGCACCTACGGCTTCCCGGGACGCAGGCAGACCCGCTGGATCAAGGCGGTTCACCAGCTCACCGCGGACGAGATCCGCGCGGGAACCCGGTTCCCGGACTCGGTGGCCCGCACGTCCTGGCCGATCGAGCTGCACGACCGCCCGGAGGGCTACGTGTGGGAGCCCTTCGGCCCCGACCACGTCCACTACGTGCCGCTTCGGTCGTTGCTGCCACCGGACGTGCACAACCTCGTCGTCGCGGGCCGGTGCGCGGACGGCGACGCGGCCGCGTTGTCGAGCATCCGCGTCATGGGGCCGTGCGCGGCGATGGGGGCCGGCGCCGCGCACGCGCTGGACCTCGCCGGAACGGGATCGCTGCACGAGGTCGATCACGAAGCGCTGGCCGCACGGCTGGCGGAGAACCTGGACGGCTGAGCACACCACAACCACGGGAGGTCGGCGATGACGCTGTCCGGTTCCGGCACGCCCATCACCGAGGCCGACGAGCGGAGATCCGCTCGCGGCGGCGCGATCTCGATGTTCGTCGACAGCTTCGACGTCTACCTGCCGGCGTTCGTGCTGCCGGCGGCCATGGGCTACTTCCTGCCACCGGGTCTGCCGGTGGAGGCGCGGGCGACGTTCACGACGCTGCTGTTCACCATCGGCCTGCTGGCCAGGCCGATCGGCAGCGTCATCTTCGGCAACCTCTCCGACCGCATCGGCCGCAAGCGGGTCACCATGATCAGCGGCTGGGGCTTCACGATCATCACGCTCGTGATGGGACTGCTGCCCGGCTACGAGTTCATGGGCTACGGCGCGATCACCCTGTTCGCGATCCTCCGCCTGGTGGGCGGGGTCTTCCTGGCGGGCGGCTACTCGGCCCCCATCCCGCTCGCGCTGGAACAGGCGAAACCCGCGCGGCGCGGCCGGATCGGTGGACTCATCGGCATCGGCGCACCCGCCTCGGTGCTCTGCGTGAACCTGCTGATCTTCGTGCTGCTGGAGTCCTTCAGCCACGACGGGTTCCTCACCTGGGGCTGGCGCATCCCGTTCATCGTCGGGTTCGCGCTCGGCGTGGCGTACCTGATGCACTACCGCAAGGTCGTCGAGGACGAGTCGGTTTACGAGCAGCGGCGCGCGTCCGGCCGCAAGCAGCCGGTTGTGGAGCTGTTCACCACGCACCGGGCCCTGATCTTCAGCGTCTTCCTGTTCACCTGCGGCTACTGGTTCACCGCGCAGATGTCGGTGTCGTTCCTGCCGACGCTGCTGGTGCAGGTGCTGGACGTGAGCCCGCAGCTGACGACGACGGTGGAGATGGTCTCGTCGGTGGTGACGATCGCGGCCATCCTGGGCATGGCGGTGCTGGGACAGCGCATCGGGCGACGCAGGCTGCTGATGCGCGCGGCGTTGGTGATCACCGTGGCCGTCTCGGGTTCGTTCCTGCTGCTGGCGGTCGCGGTTCCGGCCGGAGCTCCGGCGTGGTTCATCGTGCTGCTCGGCGTGATCGCCAAGGCGACGCCGTCGGCTCCGCTGGGCGTGATCCTGGTGTACCTCAACGAGCGGTTCCCGGCGAGCGTGCGGGCCAGCGGCTACGGGATCGGCTACATGTTCGGGCTGATCCTGCCCGGTCTCTACACCTTCTGGCTGCTGGGGCTCAGCGCGCTGATGCCCTACGAGTACGGGCCGATCGTGCTGGTGCTCATCGGCGGTGTCCTGATGTTCTTCGCCGTCCGCCGGGGGCCGGAGACCAACCCGCCGGCCACCGCGGAGGCCGAGGTGCGGGCTCCCGCCGCGGAGGCGTGAGCCCGCGTCCGCGCTCAGCCCTCCCAGTCGACGAGCTGGACGATCACGCCGTTGGGGTCGCGAACCTGGAACGCCCGCTCGCCCCACTCCTCCACCGTGAGCGGCATGGTGATCGCCACGCCTTCGGCTTGCAACCGAGCGAGCTCGCCTTCGAGGTCGTCTACCTCGAAGGCCAGGATCATCCCGGCGATGTGGTCGTCGCGCTGGTCCTCGGGCAGCGACGCCAGGCCGCGCCGCAGGAACACGACGTTGACCCCGGCGTCTTCCCTGGCCAGCGAGGCGAAGCCGTCGGCGGCCATGACCTCGGCGAATCCGAAGTGCTCCACCAGGAATCGGCTCGACGCCGGCACGTCCTCGACGTTGAGCGACACCGCAGTCGCCGTGATCCGCATGAGCGACCCCCTCCTGCTCGATTTTCCCGTACGTAGTACAGTGTACGCTGTACGGAGGTGATGTGCGGTGGTTGAGCGGAGCAGCGCCGGGGATCCCGGGCGGACGCTGGAACTGCTGTGGCGGCACGAGCTGGGCGAGCGCTCACCGCAGCGCGGCCCGCGCAAGGGCCTGAGCGTCGACCGGGTCGTCGACGCCGCGGTCGAGCTCGCCGACGCCGACGGGCTGGCGGCGGTGACGATGCGCCGGGTCGCCGAGCGGCTGGGCGTGTCGACGATGTCGGTGTACACCTACGTCCCCGGCAAGGCCGAGCTGCTGGACCTCATGCTCGACGGCATCTACCAGCGGATCCCGCGAGAACCCCTGGCGGACCTGCCGTGGCGGGAGCGGGTCGTCGAGGTCGCCGCGCGCAACCGCGAGCTCTACCGGCTCCACCCGTGGGCGTTGCGGGTCTCGACGAGCCGCCCGCCGCTGGGTCCGGGGCTGATCACCAAGTACGAGCACGAGCTCGGCGCGTTCCTCGACCTGGGACTGGACGACGTCGCCATCGACTCGGCGCTGACGCTGGTGCTCGACTTCGTCCGCTCCACGGCCCTCGCGGCGGCGGAATCCGAAGCGGCGCAACGCGACAGCGCCACCACCGACGAGCAGTGGTGGCGCACCAGCGCACCCCTGCTGGCGGAGGTCTTCGATCCCGCGGAGTACCCCAACGCCGCGCGCATCGGCGCAGCGGCCGGTGCCGAGCACCGGGCCGCCCACAGCCCCGACCACGCCTACGAGTTCGGCCTGGACCGCATCCTCGACGGCCTCGCCGTGCTGATCGACGGCTAAGAGGTGTTCAGGGATTGCTTTGCACGGCGGTGCCAGTAGCAGAACCTGAGCGGTGCGAGCTGAGTCCCACACCGGAAACAGCGGCTCCGCCGCGTTCTTACCGCTCCTAGAGCTCGCGGTCGAGTTCTCCGGTGATGTCCAGGGGGATCAGCGGGAGAGGTCCCGCCGTGTCGGCCGGGGCCGCGGGGGCGTAGGCGAAGTTCTTGGCGCGCGCGCCGCCGTCGACGACCAGATCGCATCCGGTGATCAGGCGGGCGTAGTCCGAGCACAGCCAGGCGACGGCGTGGCCGATGTCGGTGGGCGTTCCCGTGGTGCCCATCGGGACCAGCGGGGCCCGCTCCCCCGTCCATCGCGACGGGCGCCGCCACGGCTCATCCCCGGTGTCGCCGCCGATCCCGTTGGCGCGCGGGCGTTCCAGCACACCACCGGGACCGCGCTCGGCGATGAGCGCCGGGTTGTCGGGTGTCGGCGCGGTGGGGGTGAACCCGTTGACGCGGATGCCGTAGGGCGCGAGGTCCATGGCGGCGGCGCGGACGAAGTTGTTCACCCCGCCCTTGTGGAAGGCGTAGGCGATCACACCCGCGGTGCCCGACCACCCGTTGGAGGAGGAGATGGCCACGATGGACCCGCGGATGCCGCGTTCGGCCATGTGCCTGCCGACGTGCTTGGTGTTGAGGAAGTTGCCGAGCGCGGCGACCTCGACCGCGCGGCGGAAGAACTCGGCGCTCTCGTCCAGCACTCCCCGGCCGCCGAGCACGGCGGCGTTGTTGACGAGGATGTCGACGTGGCCGAACCGCTCGACGACCTCGCGGACGTAGCCGGTGACCTGCTCCTCGTCGGTGACGTCGCCGGGGATGGCGATGGCGGTGCCGCCGTTGCGCTCGACGCGCCGCGCGCAGGTCTCGGCCGCGTCGGGGTCGACGTCGTTGCACGCGACCGTCGCTCCGTACCTGGCCAGGGCGAGTGCGATCCCGCTGCCGATGTTGGGTCCTGCGCCGGTGACGATCGCGACCTTGCCTTCGAGCGAGATCTCCACGTGCGCTCCCTCTAATCCTCGCCGGGGTAGATCAGGGTGATGGCGTCCTCGGGCACGCCGAGGGCCTTGTGCAGGACACCGCGCATGAGCGGTTTGGGGACCAGGCAGTCCTCGCAGGCCGCGGGGCCGGCGGTGATGCTGACGCGCACGTCGGTTCCCGTGCCGATGACGGCCAGGTCGTAGTCGTCGGCGGCGAGCGTGCTGCGCAGCTGCGCCAGCGCGGATTCGTCGATGCTCACGCCACACCTCCGGGGTCGGCGACTGCTTCGCACGGTACGGACGGCCGGTTTCCCGCTGCCACGGGCTTTTCGCGTCGCGGAACGCCGGTCACAGCGGGAAGTGGCAGGCCGCGAGGTGTCCGGGCGCGTGCTCGCGCAGGACCGGACGTTCCTGCGCGCAACGCGTTTCGGCTCGCGGGCACCGGGTGCGGAACCGGCAGCCGCTGGGCGGTTCCAGCGGCGACGGCGGTTCCCCGGCCAGCGGCGCCGAACGTCCCCGCGCCCTGCCCGCACCGGGTGCGAGAGCCGGGATGGAGGCCAGCAGCGCGGCGGTGTAGGGGTGGTGCGGATGCCGGTAGAGCGACTCGGCGGGCCCGACCTCGGCGAGCTGCCCGAGGTGCATGACCGCGACCCGGTCGCTGACCTGCTTGACCAGCGCGAGGTCGTGGGAGATGAACAGGTAGGACAGGCCGAGTTCGCGGCGCAGCCGCTCGAAGAGGTTGAGCACCTGGGCCTGCACGAGCACGTCCAACGAGGACACGGCTTCGTCGCAGATCACCAGCGCGGGGTTGAGCGCGATGGCCCGAGCGATCGCGACCCGCTGGCACTGTCCGCCGGAGAGCTCCTTCGGCCTGCGGCGGCCGTAGGCGGCCGGGTCGAGCCCGACGAGGTCGAGCAGCTCGCCGACCCGCTCGCGACGGGCTCCGGCGCTGCGCATCCCGTAGCCGAGCAGGGGTTCCTCGACGAGCTCGGTGACGCGCCAGTGCGGGTTGAGCGAACCGAACGGGTCCTGGAAGACCATCTGCATCTCGCGACGGGCCTCCACCAGCGCCCGCCTGCGCAACGTCATCAGGTCGGTGCCCTGGAAGACCACCTCGCCGGACCTCGGTCTGGGCGACTGCAGGACCGATCGGGCCAACGTGGACTTGCCCGAGCCGGTTTCTCCCACCACGCCGAGCGTTTCGCCGGGGTGGAGGTCGAAGGACACGTCGGAGACCGCGTGCACGGTGCCGCCCTTGACTCCCCCGACTCCCCGGGAGGTGAACTGCTGCACGACGTTGCGGACCCGCAGCAGCGGTTCGCCGGTGCGTGCCGGGCCTGTCGCCGGCCGGTGCTCGACCGCTGTCATGAGCTCGCCTCCTCGTCGTCGGTGACCGGATGCCAGCAGGCCCACCAGTGCCCGGGTTCGTGCTCGGCGAACGGCGGCTGCTCCTCGCACCGGTCGCCGGCCGAGGAGCAGCGCGGGCGGAACGCGCAGCCCTGGGGCAGTCGGGCCAGGTCGGGCGGCTGGCCGGGGATGACCGGCAGGAGGGTGTGGGCTTGCCGGTCCAGCACCGGGATCGCCCCCAGCAGGGCTCGCGTGTAGGGCATCCGGACGTGCTCGAAGAGGTCCGCCGTGGGCGCGTGCTCGACGGCCCTCCCGGCGTACATGACGATGACGTCCTCGGCGTAGGAGGCGGCCAGGCCCAGGTCGTGGCTGATCAGGATCACCGCCATGTTCAGCCGCTCCTGCAGGTCCAGCAGCAGTTCCATGATCTGCGCCTGGGTGGTGACGTCCAGCGAGGTGGTGGCCTCGTCGGCGATGAGCAGCCGCGGCCGGGCACCGAGCGCGATGGCGATCATGACCCGCTGCCGCATGCCTCCGGAGAGCTGGTGGGGGTACTCGTGGAAGCGCTGCTCCGGGGCGGCCAACCGCACCAGCCGCAGCAGCTCCACCGCGCGCTCGCGCGCCCGGGTGCGGTCGACGTCGGTGTGGGCACGGATGCCTTCGGTGATCTGGTCGCCGATGCGCATCGTCGGGTTCAGCGACCGGGCGGGGTCCTGGAACACCATGGCGATGTCGGCACCGCGATGCGCGCGGATCTCCTTCTCCGGCATGCCGACCAGTTCCACGCCGTCCAAGCGCGCCGAGCCCGTGACCTCCGCCGTGGGCGGCAGCAGGCCCATCAGGGAGCGGACGCTGACGCTCTTGCCGGAACCGGACTCGCCGACGATCGCCAGCATCCGGCCCGGCTGCAACCGGTACGACAGCCCGTTGACGGCGTGCACGTGCCTGCCGTGCCTGCTGAAGCGCACCCGCAGGTCCGACACCTCCAGCAGCGGCGGCGGCGTTTCCGGCTCACCGGTGGCGGACGCACGGGTGCGGGTGGCGCGATCGATGGTCATTCGCCGCTCCAACGGGATCGCAGGGTTTCGCCGAGCAGGTTGAACGCCAGCACCGTCACGAACAGCGCCAGGCACGGCCACACCACGAGCATCGGCGTGGCCGACAGGCTCTGCTGCCCCTGGGCGATCATGTTCCCCCAGCTCGGCGCGGGTGCCTGGATGCCCAGTCCCAGGAAGCTCAGGGCGCCTTCGATGACGATGACCAGCCCCATGCCCAGCATCGCGAAGGTGATCAGCTGCGGGACGATGTTGGGCGCGACGTGCCGCAGCAGGATCCGCCAGGCCGGTGTGCCGCAGAGCTGGGCGGCGGCGATGAACGGCTGCTCCCGCAGCCGCAGGGTCGCCGCGCGCGAGATGCGGGCGAAGGCGGGGACGCTGAAGAACGCCAGCGCCAGGATCGTGTTGGTCTGGCTCGGCCCGAGGCTCTGCGCCACTGCGAGGATCAGCACCAGCGACGGGAACGCGATGAGCACGTCCAGCACCCGCATGATGATCGTGTCGCCGACCCCGCCGAGGTGGCCCGACAGCGCCCCGAGGGTTCCGCCTGCCAGCAGGCCCAGCACGTTCACCGACACCGCCACGGTCAGCGACGCCTGCCCGCCGTGCAGGACCCGGGAGAGGATGTCGTTGCCGTTGGGGTCGGTTCCCAGCGGGTGCCCCGCCGAGAACGACGGCAGGTAGGACTCCAGGACGTTGCCGCCGGTCGGGGCCGGCACCGGCAGCACCAGCGGACCCAGGAAGCAGGCCCCGATCATGAGCGCGGCGATCGCGGCCGGCAGGGCGATGGGAAGGGTGCGGGTCCAGGAGCCTCGCACCGGGACGGTGTCAGCGACTGCCATAGCGGATCCTCGGGTCGAGCACGGCGTAGAGCAGGTCGGCCATCAGGTTCGCCGCCACGGTGACCACCGCGAACAGCACCACGCACGCCTGCACGACCACGTAGTCGCGGGTGTTGATGGCCTGCAGCAGCAGTTGGCCGAGTCCGGGCAGCGCGAAGATCTGCTCGATGATCACGGTCGCGCCGATCAGCGTGCCCAGGTTCAGGCTGACCACGGTGATCAGCCCGAACGCCGAGTTCCGGAAGGCGTGCAGCACCAGCACCCGCCACGGCCCGATGCCCTTGGCGCGGGCGGTGGTGATGTAGTCCTCGCCGCGCAGCTGGTCGACCAGGTCGCCGCGCAGGAACCGGGTGTACATGCAGAACAGCGGGATTCCCAGTCCGAGCGCGGGAAGCACCAGGGAGTGCAGGTTCCCGCCGACGCCCTCCGAGAACGGGACGAACCCGATCGCCGGGAACGCGGTCATGTTCACCGCGAACACCAGCACCAGCAGCAGCGCGAGCACGTAGTTGGCCACCGACAGACCGGTGATGCTCACCAGCATGCTCAACCGGTCGAACCAGCCGTGGGGGCGGAACGCGGCCAGCAGCGCCACCGGGATCGCAGCGCCCAGGGAGAACAGGAACGCCAGGAACAGCAGTTCACCGCTGACCGCGAGGTGTCCGCCCAGCAGCCCCGTGACGGGCTGGCCGCTGACCAACGACGTCCCGAGATCACCGGTGACCGCCGCGCCGAGCCAGTGCAGGTAGCGCACGGCAGCGGGCTGGTCGAGCCCGAGCTGCTGTTCCAGCGCCCTGATCTGCTCCGGCGTCGCCTCGGCGCCGAGCAGCTGCTGGGCGGCGCTGCCGGGGATCAGGTTGAGCACCCAGAACGTCAGGACGCTCACCCCGAGCAGGATCGGCACGGCCATCAGCAGCCGCTTGCCGATCAGCCGCAGGCTCGGCGACGAGGCCATCCGCCCGATGCGCGGCCGGTTCACCACCGCTGCGGTCACGGCCGCTCCCTCCAGACCTCGTCCCACAGCACCCCGCTGTTGACCAGCATCGGCGGGATCTTCGTGGTCAGGCCGGGCCCGTGCACGCCCTCCGCGGCGAGGTTCGCCGGGGCGAAGGCCAGGCCGAACGGGGCGTAGGCGTGGTCGCTGATGTGCTGGCCCGCCTGCCGGTAGAGCGCGTCGCGCTGGGCGGGGTCGGCGGTGGCGGCGGCGTTGTTGAGCAGCTCGTCGAGCACCGGGTCCGCCACCCCGCTGTAGCGCGAGGCCGAGTTGAACCGGAATCCCACGCCCACCCCGGCGGCGGGGTCCCAGGCGCCCGCGGTCTGCAGCATCGCCTGCCATCGACCGGAGTTGAACTGCTGGACCAACGTGGACAGCTCGTACTCGTGCACGGTGACCTTGATGCCGGCCTGCTGCCACTGGGTCTGCAGCGCGGTCATGACCTGCTGTGCCACGTAGTTGCCGAGGGTGCCCAGCTCGACGGTCAGCCCGCCCAGCTCCTCGACCAGCTTCTTGGCGCGCGCGGGATCGTGGGGCGGGTAGCCCTCGACCGCTTCGTGGTGGAACAGCCCGCCTGCGCCGGTGAAGGACTGGCTCACCGGGTACCGGCCGCGGAACAGGCCCTGCGAGATGGCCTTGAAATCGGTGGCGGCGTAGATGGCTTCGCGGGCGCGCTCGTCGTTGAACGGTGCGGACTTGGTGTTGAGCTGCACCACGTACGGCGAGGTCGGGGGCTGGGCGGTGACGACCAGCTTGCCGCTCTTCTGCGCCTGCTCCAGCAGCGGCGTGGTGTTGAGGCCCTCGTACGCCTGGGCTTGTCCGGACAGCAACGCCTGGTAGGCGGGCTGGTCCCCGCCGATGGACTTGAAGGTCAGCTCGTCGAGGTAGGGCAGGCCGGGTTCGAAGTAGCCGGGGTTGCGCTTGAGCACCAGCTCGGAGGACAGCTTGTTGGACTCCACGACGAACGGGCCCGCACCGACCGGTTTGATCTTGAACGCCTCCTCGCCCATGGTCCGCAACGCCGTGGGCGAGGCGATCCAGTTGGTGTTGGAGGTCGGCATGCTGTTGATCGCGGCGCCGTAGGGGCGGGTGAAGTGCAGCATGACGGTGCGCGGGTCCTCGACGGTCACGCCGTTGTCGGCCAGCGGCCACGCCGGACGGCAGGTGCACGGAGAGCTCATCGCGCGGCGCAGGTTGAACGCGACGGCCTCGGCGTCCATCGGCGTGCCGTCGGAGAACCGGATGCCCTCGCGCAGGGTGATGCGCACGTCGCGTCCGCCGTCGAGCAGCTCGTAGCTCTCGGCCTGGTGCGGCACGACTTCGGCGCCGCTGCCGTCGTCGCCCTTGGCGCGCAACTGGAACAGGCCACCGTAGATCGCGAACATCTGGGAGATGTTGGCGCCGCCGGTGGTGTTGGTGGCCGGGTCGAGCCCGGTGGGCCAGCCTCCGCCGAAGCTGGCGTCGGCCAGCGCGGTGATCGCCCCGCCGCGCTGCGGCGGCCCGGAGGGACGGGCGTCCACGGCTCCGCCGCCGCTGCCGCACGCGGTGGCCACCAGCAGGACCGACAGCGCGGCCGAGACCAGTGACGCTCTCGTCGGCGGAACCCACTTGGCTGACAGCGGTCGCATTCTGCTTCTCACGTGAGCACTCCCGCTTCGGTTGCGGACCGGCGCGGGAGCGCTCGTTCAACGGCGCCGCTGCCGATCCGGGGTGGGGCGAGCACGGCACGAGCACGGCGGCTCCCGGACGTTTCCGCCGTCGTTCTCCGCAGTGACCGCGCTCACGTTCTCGCCGCTACAGAGTCACCAACCCGCCCCACCGGATGCAGGCCGGTTCCGCCCGACGAAAGGGAAACTGCACCCACGACCTCCCGATCGCACCATCCGGAGGCGGTGACGGGCCGCCGGGACATCCGCACCTCCGATGGCCGCAACGCTGGTACGTCGTTTGTCCCGGAGCGGGTGCGTCGTTGCGGCGGAGGTGGCGGAAAGCGCGCCTCGTCCCTTGTGATGCCGCGCTCGGGCTGGCAAGACTGGGGCGGAGGCAACAGACCCGAGCTGGCGACGTTGACAAAGGGGTCGGCGTGATGACCGTTGTACCGGAAGTGGAGACCACAGCTGGAGATCCGGCCGATCGCCGGCCCACCGCGGCCGGCAAGGTGCTCGCGGTGCTCGACGCGTTCGGCCCGCGGCACCGGACCCTCTCGCTCAGCGAGATCTCCCGCCGCGCGGAGCTGACGCTGCCGACCGCGCACCGCCTGGTGCGCGAACTGCTCGGCTGGGGCGCGCTGGAACGCGACGACGAAGGCCGCTACTCGGTGGGGCTGCGCCTGCTGGAGCTGTCGGCGCTCGCACCGCGCGGCCTGGAACTGCGCGAAGCCGCGTTCCCCTACCTTCAGGACCTGCACCAGATCACGCGCGGCAACGTGCACCTCGGCGTCCGGGACGGCGTCGAGGTCGTCTACGTCGAGGCGATCCGCGCCAGGGTGCGCAACCCGGTGTCGAGCCGGGTGGGCGACCGCTGGCCGATGCACGTGACGGGCACCGGCCTGGTGCTGCTGGCCTTCGCCGACTCCGATCTGCAGGAGCAGGTGCTCGATTCACCGCTGGAGCGCTTCTCGCCGCTGACGGTGGTCGACCCCGCGGAGCTGCGCCGCAAGCTCGCGCAGATCCGCCACACCGGTGTCGCGGTAGCGCGCGGGCAGATCACGCTGCCGGACATGGTGGTGGCGGTCCCGGTGCACAGCCCGCGCGGCGAGGTCATCGCCTCGATCAGCGTCGTGGTCGAAACCGCCGGAGCACGCCCGCGCGAACTCACCGCCCTGCTCACCCAAGCCTCCCGCGCGATCTCCCGCGGCCTCGACCCCGGCAGGAGGCTCCCCCTCCGCCCGGTGCCCCAGCCCTAGGTGTACTGACCTGAGAGGTTGTGTACGCGGCTGGCGGGTGGTTGGCCCGCCAGTGCGGTGTGGCCGCGGTGGTGGTTGGGCGAATTCGAGAGATCGTCGCAACGACGCTGGTCAATGCCCTGAGGTAGTCACTATAGCGAGTGCTTGTGCTGGCGTGGTCCAGCCCAGGCCTTTGCGTGGGCGGTGGTTGAGTTCGGCCGCGACCGTTGCCAGGTGCTCGGCGGTGTGGACTGTGAGATCGGTTCCCTTCGGGAAGTACTGGCGCAGCAGGCCGTTGGCGTTCTCGTTGGATCCGCGTTGCCAGGGCTTGCCTGGTTGGCAGAAGTAGACCGGGACACCGGTGGCGGTGCTAAACTTCTGGTGACGGCCCATCTCCCCACCTTGGTCCCAGGTCAGGCTGCGGCGAAAGCTGTTCGGCAGTGCGGAGAAGTGCGTGACGAGAGCGTCACGCACTTGTTTGGCGTTGTGCCCGTCTGGAAGGTGCAGCAGAACCACGAATCGAGTGGTGCGCTCGATGAGCGTTCCGATCGCCGACTTATTGTTCTTGCCGGTGATGAGATCACCTTCCCAATGTCCGGGCACGGCACGGTCGTTGACCTCCACCGGCCGATCGGTGATCGACTGTCCGGGCTGGACGAACTTGGTTGCCCGCTGGGGGCCGCGTCGGCGCCGTTTGCGACGCAGACGTCTACTACGCAGCGTGTGCTTGAGCGCCACTCGGGTCAGTAGGTGGTCTGACGAGTACAGAGCTTGATAGATCGTCTCGTGACACAATCGCATCGACGGCCGGTGAGGGAAGAGCTCTGGCAGCATGCAGGCGATCTGCTGCGGACTCCATCGTGATCGCAGACAGTGCTGGACGAACTCGCGCAGCTCGTGATCTGTGGCCAGCTTGCCGAGGGCGGGCCGCGCGCGGCGTTCCCGCGCACGCTGTTGAGCCCGGTAGGGGTGATACTTGCCGGTCTGTGGGTCGCAGTTGCGGCGAATTTCGCGGCTGATGGTCGAGGGGCTGCGGCCCAGTTCGGTCGCTATGGCACGAATGCCGAGTCCTGTGGCACGGCGATCCGCGATCGTGACCCGCTCATCCTCGGACAGGAATCGGTCGGAGATCTCAATGGCCGGCGTGATCGGAGCGTAGACGCGCTTCGACCCGTCATGGCCGATCACTGTGCGGCCGAACCGCCACCGGATGCCGGTGCCGCGCGAGACGCCGACCGTCCGGCACGCCTCCGAGTTGTTCATTCCCATCGCCATGAGGCGAAGGTAGTGATCACGCTTCTCGGTCAACGGACCCGATGCCCCGGGGGGCTTAGGTGGAACCACAGCAACTCCCTGAAAATACGGGTGTTGCGACCACCCCTAGAACGCCCCGTTGTAGAAGTGCAGCCAGGTGGGCAAGGCGGCACGGCGTTGGGTCTCGGAGTCGTAGGGGCGGTCGTAGGCCCATTCGTCGAGCAGGGTGCGGTTGTAGCGCTCGACTTTCCCGTTGGTCTGGGGCCGGTAGGGACGTGTGCGTTTGTGCGTGATTCCGGCTCCGGCGAGGGTGTCTTTCCAGACGCGCGACTTGTAGCAGGCGCCGTTGTCGGTCAGGACTCGTTCGACGGTGATTCCGTAGGTGCTGAAGAAGGTCTGGGCTCGTCGCCAGAACGCGACCGCGGTCTCTTTGCGTTCGTCGGGCAGGATTTCGCTGTAGGCCAGCCTGGAGTGATCGTCTACGGCGTTGTGCAGGTAGCTGTAGCCCACATGACTGCTGCCGTTGCGGTCGAGTGTCTTGCCCGGCGTGCGGGTTCGATGGCGTTTCCCGGCCTGGCGGCCCACGGTCCGGTGCCCGCCTCCGTCGGGAATGTTGCCCAGCTTCTTGATGTCCACATGCACCAACTCGCCCGGCGTGGCGCGCTCGTAACGGCGCACGACCCGGCCAGTGGCCCGGTCCAGGTGCCTCAGGCGAGCGATGTTGTAGCGGGTGAGTACCCGGTGCACCGTGGACGGGTTCAGGCCCAGCAGCCCGGCGATCCGTGCTGGCCCCCACCTGCGCAGCACACGGACCTTGATGACCCGCCGTTCCATGCGCGTCGGTGTGCGGCGCGGACTGTGCCACGGCCGGCTGGACCGGTCGACCATGCCGGCTTCGCCGTGGACCCGATAGCGATCAGCCCACCGTTTGGCGCAGGTCACCGACACCTGAAACCGCTCCGCGGCCCGCCGCAGCACCCACCCGTCCTCCACGACACACCGGGCCAGGCGCAGCCTGCCCGTCTCGGTCAACGGGGCGTTACGGTGACACACGAGGACCTCCTGCGTGTTCGGCGTGTGATGTGGTGATCCACACCGAACCCGGAGGTCCTCACTCATTCCAAGATCATCCGCCCCGTGTCCCGTACACAACCTCCCGAGGCACTACACCTAGGAGCTGGTCCGCAACCACCGACATCTGACTCGGCGACCTCACCTGGACCAATTCCCGAACCCCCTAGGGGGCCGATCCGGGGATGACCCGGTGCCGCGAGCGATCTTCTCCGGCCATGCTGGCCCCGAGGGGAACCGGAGGAGTCACATGAGTCGACGAGTTCTGTCCATCGTCAGCGCGATAGCGCTCGCGAGCACGCTGGTAGCGGCACCGGTGTTCGCCGAGCCCGCCTCGCCACCAGCGCCGCCGATCAACTGGCAGCCCTGCGCGGAGAGACCGGAGGTCGAGTGCGGCGCGGTGGAAGTGCCGGTGGATTGGTCGAAGCCGCACGGCGAGACCATTCAGATGGCAGTCGCCCGACGCAAGGCCACCAGCCCGGAACAACGAATTGGATCGCTGATCTACCTGGAAGGCGGGCCGGGCGTGTCCGGCGTCTCGACCGTGCTCAACGCGGTCCCGTTCTCGCCCGAGATCACCTCCAAGTTCGACGTCGTCAGCTTCGACGCGCGCGGTGCCGCCCGCAGCGCGGGCGTGCGATGCGATCTGGAGCTGCTCGACGACATGCCGGAGTTCGTTCCGGACGGCACGCCTGAACAATTCGAAAGCGTCCGAGGGTACGTCAAGCAGCTCGGGGACAGCTGCCGGCAGCACAGCGGTGCGCTGCTGGACAACCTGGACACCGCGAGCGTGGCCAACGACGTCGACGCCCTCCGGGCGGGCCTCGCGGAGGAGCGGATCAGTCTTTTCGGCTTCTCCTACGGGACGTTGACCGGTCAGATGTACGCCGAGCGATTCCCGAACCGGGTTCGTGCTCTGCTGCTGGACAGCGTGGTGGATCACAGCCTCAGCACCGAGGAGTTCGTGACCACCGGGGCGGCCTCGGCGGAGGACAGCTTCAACGAGTTCGTGAAGTGGTGCGCGGAAACCCAATCGTGCGCGCTGCACGACGAGGATGTTCCCGCGCTGTTCGACACCTTGTACGAGCGCGCGAGGCGCGGTGAGCTGAACAGGCCCGGCTCGAACGAGAAGATGACCCCGACCGCGCTGAGCGAGATCATGACCCGTGGGGCCTATGCCCCGGTCTGGCCCGCGATGGCCACGGAGTTGAAGCGGCTCCGGGACGGGGGCGCCGCGGACGTGGCAGCGCGCGACCGAGCAGACCTCCTCGACGAGCAGGAGGCGATTCCCGACGAAACGGCTCTGTTCTGCGCGGACTGGAACACGCGCATCGACTCCGCGCAACGCTTCCAGGAGTTGTGGGACGCGCAGGAGGATGCCGCGCCGCAGCTGCGTTACAGCATGCTGTGGAAGTTCGTCCCGCTGTGCGCCAACTGGCCGGCGGAGACCAAGAACCCGCAGCATGAGCCGAGGCTGACCGGAGCAGCACCGGTGCTGATCATGAACGCGTTGCACGATCCGACGAGCGGCTACAACTGGGCGACCAACGTGGACCGTCAGGTCGACAGCGCCGAGCTGCTGACCTACGACGGTTGGGGTCACGGGGTGTACGACCGCAATGAGTGCACCGTGCGGGCCGCCGACCGGTACCTGGTCGACCTGACCATGCCGAAGCCGGACACGCATTGCCCGGCGGTACCGCCGGAGCAGCAGGGCGGTGCGCCGATGTCCCCGATGGCCGTCGGGCGCTGACCCGGTACCGCCCCGCGGGCGGCGTCCCAACAGCGGCTCCACGTTTCTCGACCAGCTCCTAGGTCATCCCGGCGGGTCGATTCCGAGCCAGGCGAAGGCGTTCTCGCCGGTGATCCGGCGCAGGGCTTCCGGCGGCAGGTCCATCGCGCGCAGCGTCCGGGCAGCGGGGTCCTCGCGGGGCATGGCCGGGAAGTCCGAGCCGACCAGGAGGCGGTCGGCACCGAGGAGGTCGACGAGGTAGCGGATCGCGCGGTGGTCGAAGACCAGGGAGTCGTAGTAGAACCGCCGCGCCAGGTCCAGCGGTGACGGGCCGTCGTCGGGTGCCACGGCGCGGTCGAGGTCGACGGGTTCCTCGTTCCACGAACCGCCCCAGAAGTACTGGGCGCGCGGCAGCATCAGCGGGTAGCCGCCCGCGGCGTGGCTGAAGGCGATGCGCAGGTCCGGGCACTGGGCGGCGGTACCGCCCACGACCATCGACGACGCCGCCAGCGCTCCTTCCACGCCCACCACGTAGGTCCCCATGGCCGCGGGCGGGAGGCGGTTGGTGGCGGTGGGCATGGCGTGCACGAACACCGCCAGCCCGAGCCGTTCGGCCTCGGCGAAGAACGGCAGGAACCGCTCGTCGCCGATGGATTCGCCCGCGATGTTGGAGGCGATCTCCACTCCGCTCAGACCCTGGCCCCGGATGGCGGTGAGCTCGGTGGCAGCCGATTCCGGGTCCTGCAGCGGAACCATCCCCAAGCCCAGCAGGCGCTGCGGGTGGGTTCGGCACAGGGACGCGGTGAACTCGTTGACGTGCCGCGCCAGCGACAGGCCGTCAGCCGGCGGCAGGTCGTAGCGCAGCAGCGGTGGCATCGGGCTGAGCACTTCGAGGTCCACCCCGGAGGCGTCCTGCGCCTCGACGCGGCGCTCGGCGTCGAAGAACACGTCCCTGGCGCGGAACTTCAGCGCGCCGAACAGCAGGGTTCGCGCGCTGTCGCCGTCGATCGGCTCCATGCGCGGGAAGCACTCCGGGGCGTCGGCCGGGTAGTCGTGGGGCAGCAGGTGCGCGTGCGCGTCGACCAGCACGGATTCCTCCCGGCGGGATCAGTCGTTGGGGTGGACCGACACGTGCACCGGGGATTCGCCCGGGACCTCGCCCGCGAGGGTTTCCACGGCGAGCGCGGTGTCGTCGAGCCCGAATGTGTGGGTGTGCAGCTTCTCCAGCGGGAACCTGCGCGACTCGATGAGGCGGATGGCCGCGGCGTTGGACTCGGCGTCGACGCCGAAGGCGCCGAACACCTGCAGGGCCCGGTTGATGATCAGGTCCGTGCGCAGCGGGACCTCGCGGTTGCCCTTCAACCCGGCCAGCACGACCCGCCCGCCGTGCCGGGCCACCAGCAGGGCGTCGGTGACCGGTTGCGCAGCCATCGGTGTGAGCTCCAGGACCACGTCGGCCATCGCCCCACCGGTGATCTCGGTGACCCGCCGCACGGTGTCCTCGGCGTCGTCCCCGTCGACGGTGATCGTGTGGTCGGCGCCGAACTCCGCGGCCAGCGCCAGCTTGTGCGCGTCGGACTCCAGGCCGGTGACGATGATGGTGCCCGCGCCCGCCGCGCGGGCCGCGATGACGCTGGCGATGCCGCGCTGACCCGCGCCGAGCACGACGACGGTGTCGCCGAGCTGGATGCCGCCCAGCTTCGCCGCCCACCGCACACCGGCGCCCAGCGGGTTGAACATCGCGGCGACCTCGGCGGGAAGGGTGTTGTCGATCTTGTGGAGGATGGCGTTCGGCGTCAGGTAGAGGTGTTCGGCCATCCCGCCCCACAGGCTCGGGGCGACGTCGACGCCGGTGACGCCGTGGCCGATGGTGCGGTTCTTGCAACCCTGGTAGCGGCCGGTCAGGCAGTCGCCGCAGGCCCGGCACGGCACGATGACCTCCAGCGCCACCCGGTCGCCGGGCTGCACACCCCACCGCTTCGCGGCCTCGTCCCCGACCTCCTCGACGATGCCCATCGGTTCGTGCCCGGGGATGACCGGGAACCCGCCGCGCATCGTCATGTGGCCCTTGTACATCTCGACGTCGCTGCCGCAGATGCCGTTGGCCTCCACGCGCAGCAGCCCGTCGTCGGCGCCGATCTTCGGCCTGTCGAACTCGCGGATCTCGATCTGCCTCGGCCCGGTCTGCACCGCGGCGCGCACCTTCTCGCTCATGTCTGCCTTCCCCGTTGCTGTGGAAGCTCGTCGTCGATCCGCACCGCCGTGCCCGACCACTCGCCGAAGAGCCGCACCACCATGGAGATCCCGGCGTTGCGCGCCCCGGCCACGAGCAGCGGGAGGTGCGTGCGGCTGTCGCCGGGCAGCAGCCGGTCGAACCCCTCGGGCCTGGTGCCGTCGGCGTGGCGGACGCCGTTGTCGCTGAGGCCGTCCTTCCCGACCGTGGCGAGGTCGCTGACCTCGCGCCCGCAGCGCTCGGCGAGCCACGCGCGCACCTCGGCCTTGCCGAACCCGGCGTCGGCGAGCAGCTGGGCGTGCTCGGGGCAGAACACGATGCCCGCACCCGCGTGCCGGAAGATCCAGGACCCGGTGCGCGAGAGGGTGTCGGCGAAGTCGGCGAGCAGCTGCTCGGGATCGCCGGTGTGCCGGTTGTCGACGAACTCGCAGGTCCGCAGCAGGGTCGCCGACACCGCGGACGAGCCCGCCGGGGCTCCGGCCTCCTCGGCGAGCGGTTCCCAGGGGGATTCCTCCTCGTTCTCGGCGAGGCAGATCTGCCAGCGCCCCGGCAGCCCCTGGGTGGCCTGCTCCAGCACGTGCGGGCGCACTCCGAAGACGTTGCGCACGATCAGGCCGAACGCCCGCGCGACCGTCGCGTTGGCGCGGAAGCCCGGCCCGAACGCTCCACCGGTGCGGTTGAACCCCAGGCGTTCGCGCACCGGCCCGTTGACGACGATCAGCGGGGCCGGCCCGCTCGTGGACTGCCAGCCGCCACCGGTGGCGGCCCGCTCCCGCATCAGCGCGTCCCAGGCGGCCAGCACCACCGGGAAGTGCTCGGGCAGGCATCCGGCCATCGCGGCGTTGATCGCGGCGAGCTCGACGGTCACGACCCGCTCGAACTGCGGCAGCCGACCGATCACCTCGTCGGGTTCGCGCCGGACCTCGGCCAGGAACCGGTCCACCAGCGGCTGGGATGCCGGAACCAGCGGCAAGCCGTCTGACCAGCCCTGCTCGTAGCAGTGCTCGATGGCCTGCTGGGCCAGGTCGGGGTCGTGCGCGGTCACGAGCCCTCCCTCGTCAGCAGCGCCACGACCTCGGGCAGCACCTCGCTGGCGCGCTGCCGCACCTCGTCCGGGGTCAGGATCGCGACCGGATGCGCGGTGGTGGCGTAGCGGTAGCCGGGGTCGCCGCGCAGCTCGGCCATCGCGTCCGCGGTGGCCACGAACGCGTCGCTGCAGATCACCGCCGCGGGCAGCCCGGCCCGCTCGAACAGCAGTCCGTCGGCCACCGCCGAGGCGCTGCACGAACCGCAATCGCCCACGCCGGTGATCACCACGTCGCAGCGCTCGGTGAACTCCGCGATCAGCTCAGCGGGAGCGGGCTGGGCGAAAGCCCGCTTGGTGCGCAGGACTTCGACACCGGCCGCGCCGTGCTCGGTGCACAGCAGCTCGGCGAGCTCGCGCAGCATCAGGTCGGCGTTCTGCTTGGTGTTCTCCAGCAAGCCCACCCTGGCGCCGACGAGACCGGCAGGGCGTTCGGCGAACTGCGCCGCCTCCGCTCCGGCGTTCGTCGCGCCTCCGGTGGGGTCGAGGATTCTGCTGGGCACGTCGGCTCCTCTCAGCTCGCGATCCGGGTGAGCCGGGTCTTCATCTCGGAACGTTCGAGGGAGCCCGGCGGCACCAGGTCCACCTCGGCGCGCACCGACAGGCGCGTGCGGATCGCTTCCTCGATGCGGGTGGTCAGTTCGGCCAGGTCGCCGGCCTGCTCGCCGCGTTCGACCTGCACGCGCAGCGGTGGTTCGACGCGCGGCCCGGCTTCGGGCAGCACGACCTGGATGGCTCCGGTGGTGCGCGGGTGCATGGCCTGCACCAGATCCCGGATTGCCGAGGGGAAAACGTTGACGCCGAGCACGATGAGCATGTCGTCGGTCCGGCCGAAGCAGCGGATCAGCGGCATCCCGTCGTCGGCGACACCGGTGACCACCACCCGGTCTCCGGTGCGGAACCGCACCAGCGGGCAGCACTCCCGGTCCACCGAGGTGTAGACGAGCTCGCCGCGCGCACCGGTCTCCGGCACGACCACCGCGCCGCTGTCGGGATCGACGAGTTCGACGAGCACGTGCCGGCCACCGGTGAAGCGCATGCCGCCGGTGCCGGGGCGTTCGCCGAACAGGACCGGGGCCATGTCGGCGTTGCCGAGACCTTCGGTGACCGGCGCACCCCACTCCCGCTCGACGTGCTCGCGGAACGCGGGCTCTCCCCCGCCGGGTTCGCCGCCGACGAAGATCCTGCGCAGCCCGAACTCCCTCGGATCGCGCCCGCGCGCCCGCAGGTGCTCGGCGAGGTAGCGGGCGTAGGACGGGGTGGAGTGCAGGGCGGTGACGCCGAGGGTTTCCATGGCCTGCACGACCTTCTCCGACGCCCCGGTTCCGATGGGGATGAACGTCGAACCGATCCGCTCGAACGCGTCGCGCACCGGGAGCCCGCCGACGAACAGGGTCAGCCCGGCCGCGTGCACCACGACGTCGTCGCTGGTGGCACCCATGGTGCGGAAGGCGCGGGCGACCATCTCGGTCCAGGCCGCGGCATCTCGCCGCGTCACGCCCACCCAGCTGGGCCTGCCGGTGGTGCCGGTGGAGGCGTGCACGCGCACCACGTCGGCCAGCTCCGCCGCGGCGTGCTCGCCGAGCGGCGGTCTGGCGGACTGGGATTCGCGCAGCATCGGTTTGGTGGTGAACGGGAACTTGGCCAGGTCTTCGAGCGAGTCGAACGCGGCCGGGGTGATGCCGTGCTCGGCGAACTTCTCGGCGTAGAAGGCGGAGCGCGCCGGCAGCCCGTCGAGCTGGGCGCGGAGCAGGTCGAACACGGCGTCGCGATCGTCCGGCGCGACGAAGCTCGGCGTGACCAAGGTGATCCTCCGGTGGCTCAGGACTCGTGGACGACGACGCCGCGGATGTTCTTGCCGTCGGCCATGTCCTGGTAGGCGTCGTTGATCTGATCCAGCCGGTACTTGCGGGTGACCAGCTCGTCGAGCTTGAGATCGCCGCAGCGGTAGAGCCCGAGCAGCCGGGGGATGTCGTGGAGCGGGTTGGAGTCGCCGAACAGGGCGCCGCGGATCTGGCGCTGGTAGCTGATGGTGTTGCCCGCGTGCACGTGCACGGTGTTCTCGCCGAGCTTGCCGACGGCGGTGATGGTGACCTTGCCGCCCTTGCCGACGACCTGCACCGCGGAGTTGACGACCTCTTCGGAGAGCACCCCGGGCGTGCAGATGGCGTGGTCGGCGAGCTGTCCCCAGGTCGTCTCGACGACGAAGTCGTGCGCGGAGGCGGCGTCGGCGAAGGTGTGGGTGGCGCCGAAGACCTTCGCCATGTCCCGCTTGAACTCCACCGGGTCCACCACGACGACGTTCTTCGCCCCGGCGTAGCGGGCGCCCTGCACCGCGTTGCTGCCCACTCCCCCGGCGCCGTAGATCACCACGGTCTGCCCGGCGCGAACACCGGCGGCGTGCACCGCCGAACCCCACCCGGTCGGGACTCCGCAGCCGACGAGCGCGCCGATCTCGAAGGGGATGTCGTCGTCGAGCGGCACGCACGCCCACTCCGACACCACCGCGTACTGCGAGAACGTTCCCAGCGTGCAGAAACCGCCGAGGTCCTCGTCGCCGAGGTGGAACCGGAAGGTGCCGTCGAGGAACATGCCGGTGCCCGCGTTGAGGCCCTTCACGCACATGTTCTGGTGCCCCGTCGAGCACGGCCGGCAGGCGCCGCAGGCGGGGATGTAGGAGCACACGATGCGATCGCCGGGTTTGACCCGGCGCACGTCAGGGCCCACCGATTCGACGAATCCCGCGCCTTCGTGGCCGCCGACGATCGGGAACCGCACGGGCGCGTCGCCGTGCGTGATGTGGTCGTCGGAGTGGCAGAGCCCGGCGGCGTGGAACTTGACCCGGACCTCGTGCGATCCGGGTTCGTCGAGGGCGAGTTCGGCGATCTCCCAGCCCTCGTGCGGCCGGTGGGCGATGGCGGCGCGCGTGGTGATGGCGGCGCGCGTGGTGATGGCGGCGCGCGTGGTGATGGTCATGACGTGACCCCCGTTTCCGGCTGTGCCGCGACCGGCACGTGCGGCAGCACCTCGGCACCGATCAGGGCGATCTGGTCGAGGTCGTGGATGTCGTAGACGTGCAGGTAGACGGTGTCCGCACCGATCTCGGCGAGCTCGCCGATCCGGTCGACGAGGTGGTCCGGCGCGCCGATGGCGGCGTGGGCGCGCATGAACTCCGAGCCGATCACCTCGGCCCGCCGATCGACGTCGGCGCGGGTGGTGCCGCAGGCGACCGGCAGCACCGCCGAGTGCCGCGCGTTCGCGGGATCGCGGCCGATCGCCTCGCAGGCGCGGTCGAAGGTCGCGAAGCGCTCGCGCAGGTCACCGCCCAGGGCTCCGTTGAACTCGGCGGCGTGGCGGGCGGCGATCGCCGGGGTCCGCTTCGGTCCGGCACCGCCGATGATGATCGGCGGGCCCGGCAGCTGCGTCGGACGGGGCGGCGTCCTGTTGTCGTCGATGCGGAAGTGCTCGCCTTCGAAGGAGAAGCCGGGAGCCGCACCGGTTTCGGTGGACCACAGTCCGGTGAGGACGGCCAGCACCTCTTCGAGCCTGTCGAACCGCTCCCGGGTGGTGGGGAATTCGAGGCCGAAGGCATCGTGTTCCCGTCCGTACCAGCCGGTTCCGATGCCGAGTTCGACCCGGCCGCCGCTCATCTCGTCTACGGTGGCGACGATGGTGGCCAGCAGTCCCGGCGGCCGGAAGGTGCTGGCGGTGACCAGCGACCCGAGCCGGATCCGGCTGGTCTCGCGGGCCAGCCCGGCGAGCGTGGTCCAGCAGTCGGTGGGCCGGTACTCGGGATCGTCCGGGTCGACGCCGAGGAGGTGGTCGGATCGGAAGAACGCCTCGAACCCGGCGTTCTCGGTGGCGCGCGCCAGCGCGAGGACCTCGGCGTAGCGCGCTCCGTGGCGGGGCTCCATGAGCACCCGCATCCGGACCCCGCTCTCACGCGGCGCCAAGGAGCGCCACCGCCTTCAGCCGGAGGTCCGCCACAGCACTCGTCATCGATCTGCTCCTAGCGGGGGTCACTGCTCGTGGACGACGACGCCGCGAACGTTCTTGCCGTCCAACATGTCCTGGTATCCCTGGTTGACCTCGTCCAGCCAGTACCTGCGGGTGATGAGCTCGTCGAGCTTGAGGTCCCCGGACTGGTAGAGGCCCAGCAGGCGCGGGACGTCGTGCAGCGGGTTGCAGCCGCCGAAGATGGCGCCCTGCACGCGTCGCTGGTAGCCGATGAACATCCCGGCGGGGGCGTCGATGCTGCCGTTGCCGACGGCGGTGATGGTGACCTGCCCGCTCTTGCCGACGACCTGCAACGCGGAGTCGATGACGGCGTCGTGCAGCACGCCGACGGTGATGATGGCGTGGTCGGCCAGCTCTCCCCAGGTGGTCTCCACGACGAACTCGTGCGCCGATGCGGCGTCGGAGAACGTGTGGGTGGCGCCGAAGACCTTCGCCATGTCCCGCTTGAACTCCACCGGATCCACCACCACGACGTTCTTCGCCCCCGCGAAACGCGCGCCCTGCACCGCGTTGCTGCCCACTCCCCCGGCCCCGTAGATCACCACGGTCTCGCCCGCCCGGACGCCCGCGGCGTGCACCGCCGAACCCCACCCCGTGGGCACCCCGCAGCTGACCAGGGCGGCGACGTCGAACGGGATCTCGTCGGCGATCTTGATGCAGGAGAACTCCGAGATCACCGCGCGCTCGGCGAAGGTGCCCAGCACGCACAGCCCGCCCAGGTCCACGCCGTCGAGGTGGAACCGGAAGGTGCCGTCGGCGAACATGCCGGTGGAGGCGTTCTTCCCGGCGTCGCACAGGTTCTGCCGGCCCGTCGAGCAGTACCGGCAGGACCCGCAGGCCGGGATGAACGAGCACACCACGTGGTCCCCGACCGCCACCCGGGTCACGCCCTCGCCGACCGCCTCGACGACCCCCGCCCCCTCGTGCCCGCCGACCACGGGGAAGCGCATGAACGCGTCGCCCTTCTGGATGTGGTCGTCGGAGTGGCACAACCCGGCGGCGTGGAAGCGGACCCGCACCTCGTTCGCCTTCGGTTCGTCGAGCTCGACGTCGGTGATCTCCCAGGGCCGACCGGGCTCCCGGCAGATGGCGGCACGCGTGGTCATGCTCATGTGGGCCTCGTTCCTGGACGATCGGCACGGCACATCCGCGGGGGCCTCGCGGTCCTGGACCGGCGAACGCGCTCACCCGCAACGCGTTTCACGATGCCCCCGGCCGCCCCGGCTGGGCGACACCGCTTCTGCGACGCGGAAGCCGCAGCCGCGGAACGGACCGGAACGGCCGAACCGGGCCCGCACCACGTGCGAGCCCGGTTCGGTCACCTGCGCTGTGGTGGGGCGAGGACTCAGATCTCGAGCGTGCCGTCGATGCAGGTGATCGTGCTTCCGCCGACCCAGATGGCGTCGCGCTCGTCGGTGTCGACGCGGACCTGACCGGCGCGACCGAGGGCCGTTCCCTGGCGGGTGGTGTAGGGGGCCGTCGTGCGGCCGGAGGTCAGCAGCCACTGGGCGAGTGAGGCGTTGAGGCTGCCGGTGACCGGGTCCTCCATGCAACCGCCGACGCCGGGGGAGAACGCGCGGACCTCGTACCTGGCGGGTCCGCCCGCCGCGTGCGGGCCCGCGACACCGATCTTGAGGTCGTCGCGGTAGGAGGGCTCCAGCGCCAGCACCGCATCGGCGTCGGACAGCAGCAGCGCGACCCATCCTGGACCGTTGTCGGCCCACCGCGCGTCCACGATCTCGCCGCTGTCGATGCCCAGCGCGGCGGCGATGCGTTCCAGCAGTCCCGGGTCCACCGGGCCGGACCGCAGCAGCGGGGGCGCCTCGAAGGCCAGTCCGCCTCCTGTCCGGCGCACCGTCACCAGCCCGGCACCGCACTCCTGGATCACCGCGTCGCGCCGGCCGTGCACCGACTGCCAGGCGTGGCAGGTGCCCAGCGTCGGGTGACCGGCGAAGGGCAGCTCGGCGGAGGCCGTGAAGATCCGCACCCGGTAGTCGGACGCATCGCTGGTCGGCGGCAGCACGAAGGTCGTCTCCGACAGGTTCGTCCACGCCGCGAAGCGCTGCATCTGCGCGTCCGACAGACCTTCCGCGTCGAGCACGACCGCGACCGGGTTGCCGTAGTACGGCACGTCGGTGAACACGTCCACCTGCTGGAACCTCCGCATGAACGCACACTAGCGGGCGCGGTTCGGTCACGTGATCCGCCCGACGCCGCGGAATAGCGGCCGCCCGTCCCGGGTTGTGATCGACATGCGTGTCGTTGGTTTCACCGAGTTCGGCGGTCCGGAGGTCCTGGGTGTGCACGAGGTGCCGGAGCGGCATCCGGGACCGGGCGAAGTGCGGATCCGGGTGCGCGCGGCGGCGGTCAACCCGACCGACACCGCCGGTCGCGCCGGCTGGTTCCCCGACCGGTACCGCGATGTCGAACCGCCCTACGTGCCGGGAATGGACGCCGCCGGCGTCGTCGACGAGATCGGCGAGGGCACCGAGACCGACCTGCGCGTCGGCGAGGACGTGATGGCCATCGTCATCCCGTCCGGGGCCCACGGCGCCTACTCGGAGAGCCTCGTGGTGCCGGCCGCGTCGGTCGCCCGCACCCCTGCCGGGACCGGTCACGATGCCGCGTCGACGCTGCCGATGAACGGGCTCACCGCGCGCCTCGCCCTCGACCGGCTCGGGCTGCCGCCCGGCGGTCTGCTCGCCGTCACCGGTGCCGCCGGAACCCTCGGCGGCTACGTCGTGCAGCTGGCCAAGGCCGACGGCCTGCGGGTGATCGCCGACGCCAAGGACTCCGACCGCGACCTGGTCGCCTCGCTGGGCGCCGACGAGATCGTCGAGCGCGGTGACGACGTCGCCACCCGCATCCGCGAGATCGCGCCCGGCGGTGTGGACGGCGTCGTGGACGCGGCGGTGCTCAACGACCGGGTCGAGGCCGCGGTCCGCGACGGCGGCGGCATCGCCACGGTGCGCGGGTTCACCGCCGAAGCCGAACGCGGCATCCGGTACCACGCGGTGCTCGTCCGCGACTACTGGTTGGAGCAGGCCGAGCTCAACCGGTTGCGGCAGCAGGTCGAGGACGGCGCGCTGACGCTGCGCGTCGCCGACACCTACCCGATCCAGGAGGGCGCCGAAGCGCACCGGCGGCTCGAAGCCGGTGGCACCCGTGGCCGGTTGGTCATCCGCTTCTGACCGCTGGCGGCGGCCGGACGGTCAGGGCCCGGCCGCCGCCAGTTCCTCCCACAGCTCCTCGGGCACGGGCGCGTGGAACAGCTCGGCGTTGCGCCGGACCTCCTCCGGCGACCGCGCTCCCAGCACCACCGACGCCACTGCCGGGTGCCGCGCGGCGTGCGCGATGGCCGCCTGCGGGAGCGCCACCCCGTGGCGGCGGCAGATCTCGACCATCCGTCGCGCCCTGCTCACCACCTGCGGTGGTGCCGGGCGGTAGTCGTAGACGGCGTGGGCGGCGGGATCGTCGGTGGCCAGCATCCCGCCGTTGAACACGCCTGCCGCGAGCGCGGACACGCCGCGGCGAGCACACTCGTCCAGCAGCGGCTCGCCGGAGGAGTCCAGCAGCGTGTATCGGCCCGCGAGCATCACCGCGTCGACGTCGGTGTCGGTGACGAAGCGCCGCAGCATCTGCCACTGGTTCATCCCGACCCCGATCGCCCCCACCACGCCCTGCGAGCGGAGCTCGTGCAGGGCCGGGTACGCCTCCGAGACCGCCTGCGCCCAGTGCTCGTCCGGGTCGTGCAGCAGCACCAGGTCGACGCGATCCAGGCCCAGCCTGTCCACACTGGATTCCAGGGAGCGGCGAACGCCGTCGGCGCTGAAGTCCCACCGCCGCGCGAAGTCGGCGGGGACCGCGAACCCGCCCGCCACGTCGCGAGCTCGCCCGGGGTTCGGGACGGGTTCGAGGATCCTGCCGACCTTGGTCGACACCGAGAACTCGTGCCGAGCCCGTCCCGCCAGCGCCGCGCCGAGCCGGCGCTCGGCCAGTCCCAGGCCGTAGTGCGGTGCGGTGTCGAAGTAGCGGATCCCGGCGTCCCACGCCGCCGCGACGGTCTCCGCCGCCGTCGTTTCGGAGACCTCGCGGTAGAGGTTGCCGATCACCGCACCGCCGAAGCCCAGGCCGCTCACCCGCACCCCGGATCGGCCCAGGACGGTCACTTCCGCAACCGCAGGCCCTGCATGCCGCCGTCCACCGCCAGCGACGTCCCCGTCGTCGCCCCGGCAGCGGGTCCCGCCAGGTAGGCGACCGCGGCGGCCACCTCGTCGGCGGAGACCAGGCGGCCCGAGGGCTGCCGAGCGTTCAGCGCGGCCAGCTCCGCGTCGGGATCCTCCGCCGCCGACAGCAGCCGACGCACCCACGGCGTGTCGGCCGTGCCCGGGTTCACGCAGTTGACGCGGACCCCCTCGGCGAGGTGATCGGCGGCCATCGCCTGCGTCAGCGAGAGCACGGCGCCCTTGCTGGCGCTGTAGGCGGCGCGTTCCGGCAGGCCCGCCGTCGCCGCGATCGAGCACGTGTTGACGATCGACGCGGCGGCCGAGCGGCGCAGGTGCGGCAGGGCGGCGCGGCTGGTGCGCACGATGCCCAGCACGTTGACGTCGAAGACGCGGCGCCACTCGTCGTAGGAGTTGGTCTCGACCGTGCCCTGCGCGCCGATGCCCGCGTTGTTGACCACGACGTCCAGGCCACCGTGGTGCTCGACGGCCTCCTGCACCGCTTTCCGCACCGAGTCCTCGTCGGTGACGTCGCACCGGAGACCGAGGATCCCGGCCGGAACCGCGCCCGGGTCCAGGTCCAGCGCCGCGACCTTCGCCCCGCCATCGGTCAGCCTCCGCGCCACCGCCAGGCCGATGCCCGACCCGCCGCCGGTGACCACCGCCGCCAGCCCCTCGAACTCCCCTGCGCTCACCGGTCAGCCCCTTCGCTCGCCGAGATCTCCCAGGAGAACTAGCAGCTCGAACGCGGCGGCAACAAGGCGCGGGCACCCGGGTCCGACGGTTCCGAGGTGGAGGCCAGCACCTCGCCTTCCACGACGACCACCCGGTCGCGCTCGAACCACGCGAAGTCAGCGGCATCACGCGTCGGAGGCGGTGCTTCGGACATGAGCCATCCCGTGGGAGCAGCTGCGAGCGGGCGGATCGGATCCTACCGAGCCGCCCGACCGGAGCCCCGCGCCGCATCCCTCCGGCATACTTCCCGGGTGTTCCGGAGGATTCGAGGGGCCTGCCGGCCGGGAGCCGCGTGGTGAAGCGACCGACGATCATCGACATCGCCCGCGCGGTGGGCGTGTCCAAGGCCGCGGTGTCCTACGCGCTCAACGGCCGCGGTGGCGTGTCCCAGGAGACGCGGGAGCGGATCCTCGACGTGGCCGCGGACATGGGGTGGCGCGCCAGCAGTGCTGCGCGAGCTCTGTCGAGCGACCGGGCCGCCACCGTCGGCGTCGTGCTCGCCCGGTCTCCGGAGGTGCTGCGGACCGAACCCTTCTTCATGCAGGTGGTCGCCGGTTTGGAGCAGACGCTCTCGGCGCACGGGTTCTCCCTCCAGCTGACGCTGGCGTCCGATACGGACACCGAGCTGGAGACCTACCGCCGGTGGTGGGCGGAGCGCCGGGTCGACGGGGTGCTGCTGACCGATCTGCGGGTCGACGATCCGCGCCCGGCGTTGTTGCGGGAGCTGCGGATACCGGCGGTGTTCTTCGGAACCGAACAGCCCATGGCCGGGATTCCCGTGCTGTGGGTCGACGAGCACGACATCGCCGACAGCGCCATCGGGCACCTCGCCGACCTGGGCCACCGCAGGATCGGCCACGTCCAGGGACCGGGGCAGCTGCGCCACACCGCTCGCCGCGAGCGGGAACTCGGGCGGGCGGCGGAGGAACGGCCCGGTGTGGTGCTGGTGCGCGATTCCGGCGACTACACCGAGGGAGGCGGGGTGGCGGCCACGGCGCGGCTGCTGGCTTCGGCGCGACCGCCGACGGCGATCATCTACGACAACGACGTGATGGCGGTGGCGTCGGTGGCGCGGGCAGCCGAACTCGGAGTGCGCGTCCCCGGGGACGTCTCGGTGCTGGCGTGGGACGACTCGATGCTGTGCCGGGTGGTGCACCCGGCGATCACGGCCTTCTCGCACGACGTGGGCGCTGCCGCGGCTCGAGCGGCGTTGATGCTGCTGGAGCTGATCGAAACGGGTGTCGCCGACGACTCCCGCTTGCAGCCCCGCGAGCTCATCGCGCGCGAGAGCACCGCTGCGGCACCGGTGTTCGGCTGACCGGAGCAGCACCCGAACACCAAAAGTAACGAATCGGTCACGCAGATCGGACCGGGTCTTCTTGTTAACCGGTTAAGTCCCTACTTTGAGCGGCGGGCCCAACGACGGGTCCGACGAGGCCGAGGAGTCGTTTCGTGATCAAACGCTCACTCGCGGCGGTGTCGCTCATCGCGGCCCTGCTCGCCGGGACTCTGACGGGATGCGCGGGCTCGGCCGAGGACCCCAACACGATCACCTACTGGGCCAGCAATCAGGGCGAGAGCGCCGAGCAGGACATGGAAATCCTGCACGACGAGATCGCCCAGTTCACCGCCCAGACAGGCATCGAGGTGAACGTCGAGGTCATCGGCTGGTCCGATCTGCTCAACCGGATCTTGGGCGCGGCCACCTCCGGGGTCGGGCCCGACGTGGTCAACCTCGGCAACACCTGGGCCGCGTCGCTGCAGGCCACCGGCGCGTTCGTGCCGTTCGACGACGAGCTGATGCAGCGCTTCGGCGGCCGGGAGCGGTTCCTGGACAGCAGCATGAGCTCGACCGGCATGGCGGGCCAGGTCCCGACCTCGCTCCCGCTGTACGGGTTGAGCTACGGCGTGTTCTACAACAAGAAGCTCTTCGCCGAGGCCGGGCTGGCTCCCCCACGCAACTGGGACGAGTTCCTCGCCGCCTCCCAACGGCTGACCGATCCCGCCCGCAACCGCTGGGGACTGACCATCGCGGGCGCCAGCTACACCGAGAACGCCCACTTCGCCTTCATGTTCGCCCGTTGGGAGGGCGTCGACCTCATCACCGCCAACGGTCCCGAGTTCGACTCCCCGGGTGCGGTGTCGGCCGTCCAGCGCTACCTGGACCTCATGTCGACCCAGAAGGTCGTCAGCCCCGGCGACGCCGAGGAGGGCAACACCTCCAGCGCCGCCGAGGACTTCACCGACGGCAACGCGGCGATGCTCATCGCCCAGAACAGCGTCATCCCGACGCTGGAGGACAACGGGATGTCGGAGGACGCCTACGGCGTGGTCCGGTTGCCCGCGCCCGATCCGCTGCCGCGGGCCGGGACGCCCGCGCTGAGCCACGTGGCCGGGTCGAACGTCGCCGTGTTCGCCGACAGCCCGAAGCGCGAGCAGGCGCTGAAGCTGGTGGAGTTCCTGACCAGCAAGGACATCCAGGCGTCGCTGAACAAGAAGTACGGGACGCTGCCGGTGGTCACCGACGCCTACGACGATCCCGCCTTCCACACCGAGGAGGACGAGGTCTTCTCGGACGTGCTGGCCAACTACTCGGAACCGGCACCGATGATCCCGACCGAGGCGCACTTCGAGACGACCGTGGGCTCGGCGATGCGGGACCTGTTCGCCGAGATCGCCACGGGCCGCCAGGTCACCACCGAGGACGTGCGGGCCGCGCTGGCCGACGCCGAGCAGAAGATGCGAGGTACCGGAAGTTGACCAGCACCGCCGCACCCTCCCCCGCCCGGCCGGCGACGACGCCGGAACCCCCACCGAGACGCACGTGGTCGCCGAGCCGTCGGCTGCTGCCGTACCTGTTGGTGGCCCCCGCGTTGTGCTTCGAGCTGCTGGTGCACCTGCTGCCGATGCTCGGCGGGCTGTACATGAGCGTGCTGGAGCTGACCCAGTTCTACCTGCGGGACTGGCTCAACGCGCCGTTCGCCGGCCTGTCGAACTTCAGCTTCGCGCTGGACTTCAACAGCGCCGTCGGCATCACCCTGCTGCGCTCGTTCGCGGTGACCGCCGGGTTCTCGATCCTCACCGTGGGACTGTCCTGGCTGCTGGGGGTGTTCGCGGCGACGCTGCTGCAACGCTCGTTCCGGGGACGTGCGGTGCTGCGCACCCTGTTCCTGGTCCCCTACGCGCTGCCGGTCTACACCGCGGCGATGATCTGGAAGTTCCTGCTGGACCAGGACGACGGCATGGTCAACGCGACCCTGGGCGGCCTGGGCCTCACCGGAGGCCAGACGTTCTGGCTGCTGGGCGACAACGCGTTCCTGGCGACGGTGGCCACGGCGACGTGGAGGTTGTGGCCGTTCGCGTTCCTGGTGCTGATGGCGGGGATGCAGTCCATCCCGAACGACGTCTACGAATCAGCCACTGTGGACGGTGCCGGGCTGTGGCAGCAGTTCCGCTCGATCACGCTGCCGATGCTGCGTCCGGTGAACCAGGTCCTGGTGCTGGTGCTGTTCCTGTGGACGTTCAACGACTTCAACGTGCCCTACATCCTGTTCGACAAGTCGGTGCCCAACGCGGCGAACCTGCTGTCGATCCACATCTACAACAACTCGTTCATCACCTGGAACTTCGGCCTCGGGTCGGCGATGTCGACGTTGCTGCTGCTGTTCCTGCTGGTCGTCACGGCCGGGTACCTGGCCTTCACATCGCGGAGGATGAAGGATGCCTGAGCCGAGGTGGTTCCGCGTCCTGCGGGTCGTGGGCCTGACGCTGCTGACGCTGTTCGCGCTGGTGCCGCTGTACGTGATGGTGACCTCGGCGTTGAAGCCGCTGGGTGATGTGCGGGACCGCTTCCAGTGGATCCCGGACCACCTCACCTTCGAGCCGTTCATCGACATGTGGTCGACGATCGATCTCGCGGACTACTTCATCAACAGCGCCATCGTGGCGCTGGGTGCGGCCCTGGTGTCGCTGACGCTGGCGATCCTGGCGGCCTACGCCGTCAGCCGCTACAGGTTCCGCGGGCGCAACGGTTTCCGGATCGTGGTGCTGTCGACGCAGATGTTCCCGGGCATCCTGTTCCTGCTACCGCTGTACCTGATCTACGCGACGATCGGCCGCTACACCGGCATCGAGCTCTACGGCAGTCAGCTCGGGCTGATCGTCACCTACCTGACGTTCTCGCTGCCGTTCGCGATCTGGATGATGGTCGGCTACTTCGACACGATCCCGCGCGATCTCGACGAGGCCGCGCTGATCGACGGCGCCAGCCCGATCGGCGCGCTGTGGCGGGTGGTGCTGCCCGCCGCGCGGCCGGGCATCGCCGCGGTGGGCATCTACGCGTTCATGACGGCGTGGGGCGAGACGCTGTTCGCCTCGATCATGACGGACTCGGATTCGCGGACGCTGGCGGTCGGACTGCGCGAGTACTCCACGGAGACCTCCGTGTACTGGAACGAGGTGATGGCCGCCTCCCTGGTCGTCAGCATCCCGGTCGTCATCGGCTTCCTAGCCCTGCAGCGCTACCTCGCACAAGGCCTGACCGCCGGCGCCGTCAAATGACCCGAATCCGCCGAACAGCCGCAGTTTCAAGTGTGGGACTCACCCTGCACCGCCGCGGGTTCTGAGCGGCTTCGTGGCGAGTACGCCGCGACGCCGTGTATTGGACATACATCAGGAGTGGCGCACGGAGTCCACGAAGCCGCTCAGGTTCCGCCACCCGCACCGCCAAGCAAAAAGACCACAGAACAGGCAAACCGCGGAGAGGTTTTCATGCGACGTAATAGTGCGAAGGTGACGGTGGCCGGACAGCCCCAGGTGTGGCTGGGCGCCAACTTCTGGTCGCGCACCGGTGGTCCTCTGATGTGGCGGAACTACTCGCCGGAGGTCGTGCGCGACGAGCTCCGGGTGCTCCACGACCACGGCCTGCGGCAGACCAGGTCGTTCTTCTACTGGCCGGACTTCATGCCCACCCCGGACACCGTGGACGAGCAGAAGGTGGCGCACTACCAGGACTTCCTGGACGCCCACGCCGAGATCGGCATGACCTCGATCCCCACGTTCCTGGTCGGGCACATGTCCGGCGACAACTGGGATCCGGAGTGGCGCGGCGGCCGGGACCTCTACGCCGACGTGTGGCTCGTGTCCCGGCAGGCGTGGTTCGTCCAGCGGATGACCGAGCGCTTCGCCGGGCATCCGGCGGTGGCGGGCTGGCTGCTCAGCAACGAGATGCCCATCTACGGCCGGTTGCGCCACGAACCGAAGGCGCCCACCGAGCAGGTCAGCGCGTGGGCGCAGCTGATGGTGCAGGCGGTGCGCGCCGGTGGCGGCACCCAACCGGTGTCGCTGGGCGACGGCGCGTGGGGCATCGAGGTCACCGGCGTGGACAACGGGTTCTCGGTGCGCGAGACGGGCGCGATGGTGGACTTCGTGGGTCCGCACGTGTACCGGATCGACAGCGACCCGGTCCGCCAGCACCTCATCGCGGCGTTCCTCTGCGAGCTGTCGGCGGTGGCCGACAAGCCGGTGGTGCTGGAGGAGTTCGGCCTGTCCAGCGACCAGGTGTCGCCGGAGAACGCCGGCCACTACTACCGGCAGACGCTGCACAACTCGCTGCTGGGCGGCTCGACGGGCTGGGTGGCGTGGAACAACACCGACTACGACGACCTGATCGGTCAGGGCCCGTACTCGCACCACCCGTTCGAGATGCACTTCGGCATCACCGATCACACGGGCGCGCCGAAACCCCCGCTGCACGAGTTGGCCGCCTTCGCCGAGGTTCTGGAACAGGTGGACTTCGCCCGCTGTCACCGCAGCGACGCGCGCGCGGGCCTGGTGGTGACCGAGTACCTGGAACGCGGGTACCCGTTCACCCAGGACGACGACCGGCCGCTGATCTTCGACACGCTGCACCAGGCGTACGCGGCGGCCCGGGAAGCGGACCTGCCGGTGGGATTCACGAGGGAGCGCGACGGCGTCGACGCCGACTGCGACCTCTACCTGCTGCCGTGCGTGAAGCAGATCCAGGGCCCGACGTGGCAGCGGCTGCGCGAGCGGGTCGCCGAGGGCGCGGTGCTGTACCTGTCCTACACCGCCGGTGAGGTGGGACATCACCGGCAGCCGTGGATCCCCTACTTCGACGAGACCTTCGGCGTGCGCAAGGGGATCACCTACGGCGTGGTCGACGAGGTCACCGACGAGGAGGTGGTGTTCACCTTCGCCGAGGACTTCGGCGGCATCGAACGGGGTGCGGCGCTGCGGTTCCGGGTGTCGGGCAACGAGCACAGCCGCTCGTTCCTGCCCGTGGTCCCGGACGGGGCCGAGGTGGTGGCCACCGACGCGCACGGCAACCCGGCGCTGCTGCGCTGCGCGACCGGCCAGGGCCAGGCGGTGCTGTGCACGTACCCGGTGGAGCTGTTCGCGGCCCGCAGCACGCGCGTGAACCCGGATGACAGCCACCGGCTCTACGCCGCGCTGGCCGAGGTCGCCGGGGTGTCCCGCGAGGTCGTGGTGGACGACCCGAAGGTGTTCGCCGACGTCGTGGTGCACGAGGACAGACGCCGGTTCGCGTGGCTGGTCAGCCAGCACGCGGAGCACGCGACGGTGTCCCCGCGCACGACCGGTTCGCTGCGGAGCCTGTCCGGTGAGCCGCTGTCGGAGGTGACGCTGCCGCCGTTCGGCGTCGAGGTGGTCGAGCTGAAGTCCTGACACGCCGCGGGCGGGCCTCGGTCTCTCGGGGGGTCGAGGCCCGCCCGCTCTTCCCCGGCCTGACAACCCCACCTGCTGCGAGCGGTCCACGTCGACGTGCCCCGCGCGGGCCTGCCGTGAGGACTGGGTCCGGGCGCCACTCCTGGTGCATGCGGCTACGCCGCCACCTTCAGCGAAGCCCGACGGCGCCGGTCGGCGGCCTGCCCCTGGCCGCCGACCGGCACGGTTCTCACTTGCCCGCGCCCGCGGTGAGTCCGGCGATCATGAAGCGTCGGCCGAGGATGTAGAGCACCAGCACCGGGATCGCCGAGAGCACCACACCGGCCATGATGGCGGGAACGTTGACGGTGTACTGGCCCTGGAACTGCCACAGCATCACGGGCAGCATCGCGGTCTCCTCGCGCTGGGTGAGGATCAGAGGGAACAGCAGCCCGTTCCACACCTGCAGCGCCTGGTAGATGCCCACCGCCAGCAGCGCCGGACGCGACAGCGGCAGGACCAGGTTCATCAGCACCCGCAGCTGCCCCGCGCCGTCCAGGCACATCGACTCGTAGAGCTCCTCGGGGATGTCGCGCAGGAAGTTGCTGAGGATCAGCACCGACAGCGGCATCGCGAAGGCGATGGCGGGCAGGATGATCGCCAGCAGGCTGTCGTAGAGCCCGGCCTCCACGATCATCACGTACACCGGGATGATCGTGGCCTGCAGCGGGATCGCCAGTCCTGCCAGGAACATCCGGAACAGCCACTGGTGCCGACGTCGCTTGCCGCGCACCACCACGTAGGCGGCGGGCAGCGCGACGAGCAGCACCACCACGACGGTCAGCCCGGTGGTGAGCAGGCTGTTGAACAGGAACTTGAAGAACCCGTCGGAGAACACCAGGCCGTAGTTCTCCAGCGTCGGAGAACCGGGCAGCGACAACGGGTTGGCGCCGGTGGTGTCCTCCTGGGCCCGCAGGCTGGTGACCACCACGTAGTACAGCGGCACGGCCACCACCAGCGCCCACAGCAGGGCCGCGGCGTTGGGCAGCAGACCTCTGATTCGCAGCATCACGCGCCCTCCTGGTCGCTGCGCATCCGGGCGAAGCCGGAGTACTTGGTCAGTCCCAGCGACAGCGCGGTGCCGAGCGCCACCAGCAGCAGCGCGATCGCGCTGGCGTATCCGAGCTGGTACTGCTGGAAACCGGTGACGTACATGTTCACCGGCAGGATCCGGGTGGCGTCGCCGGGCCCGCCTTCGCTGAGCACGTAGAACAGGTCGAAGTAGGTCAGCGAGCCCACCAGCATCAGGGTGCTGGAGGTGACGATGGTGTTGCGCAGCTGCGGCAGCGTGATCAGGAAGAACCGCTGCACCGGCCCTGCGCCGTCGAGTTCGGCGGCTTCGTAGAGCTGCGCGGGGATCTGCCGCACGCCCGCCTGGTAGATCAGCGTGTGGAACGGGATGAACTGCCAGGACACCACGAAGATGAGCGTGAACAGCGCCAGCCTCGCATCGCCCAGCAGGTTCAGGCCGGGCAGCCCGAGCGCGGGCAGCACCCCGAACTCCGGGTCGACGAGGTTGCGCCACAGGATGCCGATGCCGGTGGACGACAGCACCAGCGGCAGGAAGAACAGCGCGGCGAGCACCGCCCGGTGCCGCTGCTGCCCAGCGACGTAGACGCCGAGCAGGATGCTGATGGGGGTCTGCACGACCCAGCACAGGATCATCACCTGCAGCGACACCCACACCGAGTGCCACATGCCGGAGTCGGAGGCCAGCTTGCCCCAGTTCTCCGCGGCGTTGAGCTCGGGGGCGGAGATGCCGTTCCAGTCCATCATGGACAGCACGATCACCACGACGATGGGCGCGACGACGAACGCCGCGAAGAACACCAGCGCGGGTGCGGCGAACCAGGTGGAGGGCTCGGTCCAGTGCCGCGCGGAGCGACTCCGTCGTTCGGTGGTGGCCGGCGCCGTCGGGCGCAGCGCCTCGGTGGCGGTCATCGCGAGGACTCCTCCATCAGCTGGGAGAACTCTTCCGGGCTGATCTGGTCGAGGAACAGCTTCTGCAGGTTGATCAGCACGTTCTGGGCGGGACCGGGCGGCAGCGCCTGGTCCCAGGACTGCTGGAAGTGCGGTGCGTTCTTGGCCAGGTCGTAGACGAAGGTCATGAAGCCGGCGTCCTCGGAGGCGCGCAGCTGGTCCTCGATACCGGTCACCGGCGGGACGTCGCCGCGCTTCAGGCGCCCTTCGGTGAAGGCGTCGCTGGACAGCTCCTGGCGCAGGAACTCCACCGCTTCGCGCTGGTCCGGGCCCGCGGTCGCGGACATGAAGGTGGTGGGATTGCCGACGAGGTTGGCCGGATCGCCCTTGCCGCCTTCGACGGCGGGGAACGGCGCCCAGCCGAGATGTCCTTCGCGCACCCACTTCTCGTCGTCGCCGAGCAGGTCGGAGTAACCGGAACCGAGGTGGACCATCATCGCCGCGCGTTCGCTCGCGAGCAGCGTGCGCTGCTGGCCGAGCTCGGCGCTGATGGAGGCGAAGGCGTTGCCGAACGCTCCCCTGCGCACGAGGTCCTGCAGCATGGCGTTGGCCTTGATGATGTCGGGGTTGAGCCACGCCCCGGGTTTGCCCTCGACCACGTCCCGGAAGGCCTCCGGTCCCGCGACCCGGTCGACGATGGCCTCCTCCCACATCAGGTAGGTCCAGGAGTCCGCGCCGCCCAGCGCGATCGGGAGGACACCCGCCTGCTGGAACTTGGGGATCTGGTCGAGCAGCTCGTCCCAGGTGCGCGGTGGCTGCAGGCCGACCCGGGCGAAGACGTCCTTGTTGAAGTACAACAGAACGGGCTGGATGCCGCCGACGGGGATGCCGTAGGTGCCGCCGTTGATGTCGACGGGACTCATCACGCTGGGCAGGAAGTTCTGCCGCCACTCGGGGTGCTCGCGCATCGCCGGGCCGAGGTCTGCGACCTTGCCCGCGTCGATGAACGCCTGCAGCGCTCCCCCGCCCCAGCCGAAGAAGGTGTCCGGCGGCGTGCCGGAGCCCATCGAGACCCAGAGCTTGTTCTTGTAGGGATCGTTCTGGAAGAACTGGGTCTGCATGGGGCGACCGGTTCGCTGCTGGAACTTCTCGCCCTCGGCGGGCATCAGCTCTTCCTCACCACCACCGCTGATCGCCCAGGTGGTGACCACGTCGGCGCTGCCTTCGCTCGGCGGCAGCAGCACGGCGCAGCCGGTGGAGGTCAGCGCGAACGCCAGCGCCGCACCCATCGCGCACAGACGTCGCAGTCCACGCATCGTCAACTCCCGTCGCACCGTTGCGGACCTTCCGGAGTCCCGGCGGCCGGTGTGCACGCGGTCACACCCGGCTTCCGGTCGGCGAGACCGTACCGCAGCGCCGAAGCGATCTACAAGAGTGGGTTTCCAAAACTTTCTTGCCGTGCTCCATCCGTGATTTGTCGGGCTCAACACAGGACTTTCGGTGAACCATGTGGCAATCTGTCGAACGTTGGACCCCTGGTTTCCGGAGACGCCGACCGAAACTGTTTCGAAAGCGTCGTCCGGACGACCGCACCACCAAGACGGGAGTCGCCGCACATGCCGCAGTCGCGCCCGACCGAGGACCGCCAGCCCTACCGCGATCCCGCACTACCGGTCGAGGAGCGGGTCGCCGACCTGGTGTCCCGCATGACGCTGGAGGAGAAGCTCAACCAGCTCGTCGGGATGTGGATCTACGTCTCCGGAGCCGAGGAGCGCGTCGCTCCGCACCAGGAGGACTTCGCCGACGACACCCCGCCCTGGGACGAGATGATCAAGAACGGGCTGGGCCAGCTCACCCGCGTGTTCGGCAGCGCACCCATCGAACCGGCCCAGGGCGCCGCCGCCCTGACCCGGCTGCAGCGCGAGATCACCGCGTCCAGCCGGTTCGGCATCCCCGCCGTGGCGCACGAGGAGTGCCTGGCTGGTTTCACCGCCTGGGGCGCCACCGCCTACCCGGTTCCGCTGTCCTGGGGCGCCTCCTTCGACCCCGACCTGGTCGGCGAGATGGCCGCGAGCATCGGCGCCGACATGCGCTCGGTGGGCGTGCACCAAGGACTGGCCCCGGTCCTCGACGTGGTGCGGGACCTGCGGTGGGGACGGGTCGAGGAGACCATCGGCGAGGACCCGCACCTGATCGGCGCGGTCGGCTCCGCCTACGTCGCCGGACTGGAGTCCAGCGGAATCGTGGCCACCCTCAAGCACTTCGCGGGTTACTCCGCCTCCCGCGCCGGCCGCAACCTGGCTCCGGTGAGCATGGGTCCGCGCGAGTTCGCCGACGTCGTCCTGCCGCCCTTCGAGATGGCGCTGCGACTGGGTGGCGCCCGCTCGGTCATGCACTCCTACACCGACGTCGACGGCATGCCCTCGGCCGCCGACGAGGCGCTGCTGACCGAACTGCTGCGCGACGAGCTCGGTTTCACCGGAACCGTCGTCGCCGACTACTTCGGCGTGTCGTTCCTGCACAAGCTGCACGGCGTCGCCGACGGTCCCGGGACGGCGGGCGCGGCCGCGCTGCGCGCCGGGGTGGACGTGGAGCTGCCCAACGCCCGCTGCTTCGTCGAGCCGCTGGCGATCCTGGTGCGCTCCGGTGAGGTCGACGAGGCGCTGGTGGACCGCGCGCTGACCCGGGTGCTGAACCAGAAGGTCCAGCTGGGCCTGCTGGACCCGGACTGGTCGCCGGAGGTCGCGCAGCCGCGCGAGTTCGACTCCGCGCGCAACCGGGACCTGTCCCGGCGGCTGGCCGAGGAGTCGGTGGTGCTGGTGGCCAACGACGGCACGTTGCCGGTGCGCGACCCCGGCAGGGTGGCGCTGGTGGGCCCGCTGGCCGACGACCCGTTCGCGCTGCTGGGCTGCTACTCGTTCCCGGCGCACATCGGCGTGTCCTACCCGGACTGGCCCCACGGCATCGACCTGCCGACCTTCCGCGACGAGATCGCCCGGATCGCCACGCAGGTCGACCACGTCAAGGGCTGCGATCTCCCCGAGGGCGGCGCCGATTTCGACACGGCGCGGGCGGCCGCGGCCGAGGCGGACCTGTGCGTGGCGGTGGTGGGCGACCGGGCGGGCCTGTTCGGGCGCGGCACCTCCGGCGAGGGCTGCGACGCCGCCGACCTGCGCCTGCCCGGGGACCAGGAAGCGCTGGTGGAGCAGCTGCTGGAAACCGGAACACCCGTGGTGCTGGTGGTTTCCAGCGGTCGCCCGTACGCGCTGGGCAGGTTCGCCGACCGGGTCGCGGCGGTGGTGCAGGTGTTCTTCCCGGGCGAGGCCGGTGCCGCGGCGCTCGCCGACGTGCTGACCGGTGAGGTCAACCCGTCGGGCCGGCTGCCGGTGTCGATCCCGGCCACCCCGGGCGGCAACCCGGGCACCTACCTGACCGCTCCCCTGGGTGCCGCCAGCGAGGTCAGCTCGCTGGACCCGACGGCGCTGTTCCCGTTCGGCCACGGCCTCTCCTACACGACGTTCGCCTACTCGGACCTGACGATCAGCGCCGCGGAGATCGCCACCGACGGCTCGGTGGACATCTCCTGCTCGGTCACCAACACCGGCGACCGCGACGGCGACGAGGTCGTGCAGCTCTACCTGCGCGACCCCGTCGCGCAGGTGACCCGCCCGGTCCGCCAGCTGACCGGTTTCAAGCGGGTTTCGGTGCCGGCGGGCGAGTCTCGAACGGTGTCGTTCCGCCTGCACGCCGACCGGACCGCCTACACCGGCGCGCGCGGCGAGCGCATCGTCGACCCGGGGCTGATCGAGGTCCACGTGGGCGGCGACAGCGCGCGCGCTCGGCTGTCCGGCGAGTTCCGGCTGGTCGGCGAGGTGCGGGAGGTCGGAGCCGACCGCGTCCTGGACACGCCGGTGACGGTGACGCCGTGAGGTGATCGGGTGCGGGCGGTTGCTCCGAAACTTTCAGGTACGGTGACGTCGGTCGAGCGAGGAGGCAGGGTGGCTGAGGCGAAGAAGAGCCGCGTGACGATCAGCGACATCGCGCGGGAGGCGGGCGTCTCGGTCCCGACGGTCTCGAAGGTCCTCAACGGACGTCCGGAGGTCGCCGCCCACACCCGCGAGCGGGTCGAGAAGCTCATCACCCGCCACAACTACTCGCGCCGGGCCAACCACGGCAGCGGGCGCGCGGGCCTGATCGACCTCGTCTTCCACACCCTCGACAACGAGTGGGCGCTGGAGATAGTGCGGGGCGTCGAGAGCGTCACCCACGACGCCGGGGTGGGCATGGTGGTCTCGGCGGTGCACGACGGCCGCAAGACCGAGCGCGCGTGGCTGGACAACCTCACCTCGCGGCGCTCCGACGGCATCATCCTGGCCGTCACCGAGCTCGGCCCGCGCCACGCCGAGCAGCTGCACGGCCTCGGCGTCCCGGTCATCATCATCGACTCCCTCGGCCAGCCCGATCCACGGGTCGCGTCGGTGGGCGCGACGAACTGGAGCGGGGCCCGCGCCGCCGTCGAGCACCTCATCGAGCGCGGGCACGAGCACATCGGTTTCATCGGCGGCCCACCGCAGTTGCAGTGCTCGGTCGCGCGCCTCGACGGCTACCGCTCCGCGCTCATGGCGGCCGGCCTCCCGGTCGCCGACGAGCTGATCGTGGACGGCGACTTCACCCACGACCGGGGCCAGGACGCCGCGGGCGAGCTGCTGGCCCTGCCGGAGCCGCCGACGGCGATCTTCGCGGCCAACGACCAGCAGGCGCTGGGCGCCTACCGAGCCGTCGAGCAGCGCGGGCTGCGCATCCCCGACGACATCAGCGTCATCGGCTTCGACAACCTGCCGATGGCGCAGTGGATCTCGCCCGCCCTGACCACGGTCAACCAGCCGGTCGCGACGATGGCGGCCGAGGCCGCGCGGATGGTGCTGCGGCACGCCGAAACCGGCCGCTTCGAGACCAACCGCGTCGAACTGGCCACCGACCTCGTCCTGCGCGCCAGCACCGGGCCCGGTCCCCGCGCCTGACGCACGGCGCACACCCGGCCACACCGCGCATCGGGGACCAGATCACACCGCGGCCGGAAATATCGTGACTCGGCGATGCGTTGCCCAGGGTGGCCGGGACGACGGGTCCCGGATCGTGGCGCGTGTGGAAAGGCTGATCCTGTCGTGACTGTGGCTCTCTCCGTTCTCGATCTGGCGCACATCGGCGAGGGGGAGACCGCCGCGGACAGCTTCACCGCCAGCGTCGACATGGCCCAACGCGCCGAGCGGTGGGGCTACCACCGCATCTGGTACGCCGAGCACCACAACATGCCGACCATCGCTTCCTCGGCGACCAGCGTGCTGATCGGCCACATCGCTTCCCGGACCAGCACGATCCGGCTGGGCGCGGGCGGCATCATGCTGCCCAACCACTCGCCGCTGACCATCGCCGAGCAGTTCGGCACGCTCGAAACCCTCTTCCCGGGCCGGATCGACCTCGGTCTGGGTCGTGCGCCGGGCAGCGACCAGCGCACCATGCGGGCGCTGCGCCGCGATCCCACCTCGGCCGACGCGTTCCCGCAGGACGTGCTGGAGCTGCAGGGCTACCTGGCCGGCGAGACGCGCATCGCCGGGGTCAACGCCACGCCCGGCTACGGCACGAAGGTGCCGCTGTACGTGCTGGGTTCGTCGATGTTCGGCGCGCAGCTGGCCGCCCTGCTGGGTCTGCCCTACGCCTTCGCCTCGCACTTCGCCCCGGACGCGCTGGAGGCGGCGACCTCGCACTACCGCAAGGAGTTCCAGCCCTCGGCGCAGCTGTCGGAGCCCTACGTCATCGCCGGGGTCAACGTGATCGCCGCGGACAGCACCGAGTACGCCCAGCAGCAGCTCCTGGAGGCCAAGCGCTACCGGGCGGGCCGGATGCTGGCTCAGGGCCGCGACCTCAGCACCGAGGAGATCGACGCCCTGCTCGCCTCCCCCGCCGGCCGCCAGATCGAGGGGATGACCCGCTACAGCGCGGTCGGCACTCCGGCCGAGGTGGACGACTACCTCGACAAGTTCGCCAAGCAGGCCCAGGCCGACGAGCTCATGGTCGTCTCCTCGGCCGTCGACCGCGCCGCCTGGCTGCGCTCCCTGGAACTCCTCGCCGACGTCCGCGGACTCGGCGACTGACACCATCCCCCGCTCCCGACCTCGAAGCCCCTGGAGCGAGGCGGTTTTGGTCCGAACCGTCCCCGATGTACCAGACATCGATCATGGACGGTTCGGACCAAAACTTCCGGGTGCTCACCCCCGGTCACGGAGCACCCGAAGGCGAGATCAGGCCGCCAGCCGGGATTCGAGCTGGTCGGCGAGGTCATTCATGATCTTGGCGTAGCTGGCGTGGCTCATCGGGGCGACCGCGTCCCACTCGACGAACCGGTCCGCGCTCGCCGCGGGCGTGGCGGCGAAGACGGGGTTCTGCTTCATCTGCTCGGGCGTCATCGACGCCGACCGCGCGTCCCAGAGCATGATGTCGCCGGGGTAGGCGTTGGCCTTCTCCCAGGACAACCGCTCGAAGTAGCCGCCGCCGGCCTGGTCGGGGTTGGCCGGCGTGGTGATCGGCAGGCCGAGTTCCTTGACGTAGTAGTCCAGGTCGGGGTTGCGGGCGGGCACGACGACGAAGAACTCCTCCTTCGTGCCACCGATCGCCAGGATCGACTTGCCCTCGGTCTTCATCCGCGCGCCGATGTCGCGCAGCCGGGACGCGGCGGCGTTGAACGCCTGCTCGTCGGCCTTGACCTTCGGCGACTCCACGTCCGCGCCCAGCGCGCGGGCGAGCTCCTTGTACTTGCCGATCGCCGCGGGCAGCGCGATGCCGGACTGCTGCACGCCCGCGGTCGGCACGATCTGCTTGACCTTCTGCTCCTGGTCCTCGACCAGGTGCCACAGGCCCGGGTACTCGGCGTACTTGCCGCTGACCAGCAGGTCCGGATGCAGCGAGGCGAGCCGTTCCAGGTTGACCTCGCCGTACCCGGCGCCGGTGACGTCGGTGACCTTCCCGGGGTCGAGGCTGCCGGCCTCGGGTTCGACCGAGCCGTCGTCGCGCACCAGCGGACCGAAGGTGCCGGCGATCTTCACGCCGAAGTCCTGCAGCGCGGCACCGGCCGAGACCTGGGCGACGATCTGCTGGGGACGCTCGGGGCGGGTCACCGTGATGCCGCGGTCATCGGTGTAGGACCAGCCGTTGCCGGTCTGTTCGGGCTGCGATGATCCGCACGCGGACAGCGTGCCGATGGCGGCGAGCGAGACCGCGGTCAGCGCGGCGGCCCGGATCGTGTGACGCAAGGTCGACCTCCCATGGTTCTAAGGCTAGGCTAACCTAGCATCACCATCGGGAGGTTACGGATGACAGTCGCACGAACCGGACGAACCGCAGTCGAGAAGCCGGAATACCGCCTGTTCCCGGTCGAGGTGACCCGGGCGCAACGGCTCGGTCCCAGCTTCGTGCGGATCACCTTCGGCGGCGCCTGCCTGTCCGAGTTCGGGTTCGGCGGTCACGACCAGCGCATCAAGATCGTGCTGCCCAAACCGGGCCGCGCGCTCGACGACTTCCCCGAGGGCCACGACTGGTACCCGCGCTGGCTGGACCTGCCCGACGAGGTCCGGCCCGACCTGCGGACCTACACCGTGCGCGACTTCCGGTCCCACGACCGGGAGGTCGACGTCGACTTCGTGCTGCACGGGCTCGACGACGGCCACGCCGGTCCCGCCTCCACCTTCGCCGCCGCCGCGCGACCCGGCCAGGTCATCGGCCTGCTCGCGCCGGACCGGCCCGGCTCGGGCCGGATGTGGGGCTGCGAGTGGGCTCCCCCGGCCTCCGCCGACCGCCTGGTGCTGGCCGGAGACGAGACGGCCGTGCCCGCGCTCGCGGCCATCGTGGAATCGCTGCCCTCCGACTCGCGCGGCGTGGTCTGCGTCGAGGTCCCCGACAGCGGCGACGCGCAGGAGTGGGCACGCCCCGCCGGGGTGGACGTCCGCTGGTACCCGCGCGGCGGAGCACCGCACGGCAAGCTCCTCACCGAGGGCGTGGCCGGAGCACTGCGCGAACTGCGCCCGGTCCGCGACACCTCCCCGCGTGCGACCGAGCTCGACGACGTCGACGTCGACACGGGGGTGCTCTGGGAGGTGCCGGAAGGAGCGACCGGTTCGATCTACGGATTCCTGGCGGGTGAGGCGGCCGTGATCAAGCGGTTGCGCCGATTGCTGATCGACGAGCACGGCGTCCCCAAGCAGGCGGTGGCGTTCATGGGCTATTGGCGCGAAGGTCGTTGCTGACCCATTTGTCGGTCTCGCGCGCTAGCGTCTTCGGCAATGGGTTGGGCCACCTCACACCGAAGGACAGCGCCATGCCAGTCACCTCGACCGCGCCAACCGACGACTTCGTCGCGCAGGCGGACTCCTACCGCCGGGAACTGATCGCGCACTGCTACCGGATGCTGGGGTCCTTGCAGGACGCGGAGGACCTCGTGCAGGAGACCTACCTCAAGGCGTGGCGGTCCTACGACCGCTTCGAGGGCCGCAGTTCGGTGCGCACCTGGCTGTACAAGATCGCCACGACGACCTGCCTGACGGCACTGGAGAGCCGCAAGCGGCGTCCGCTGCCCAGCGGTCTGGGCGCTCCGGCCGACGACGTGCCGCACGAGAAGGTGGTCGAGTCCGGTGAGGTGCCGTGGTTGCAGCCGATCCCGGACGGGATGATCGCCGACACCGCCACCGACCCGGCCTCGATCGTGGGGCTCCGGGAGAGCACGCGGCTGGCGTTCATCGCCGCCCTGCAGCACCTGCCCGCCCGGCAGCGCGCGGTGCTGATCCTGCGCGACGTCCTCAAGTGGCGGGCCGCGGAGGTCGCCGGCGCCCTGGAGATCTCCACCGCTGCGGTCAACAGCGTGCTGCAGCGCGCCCGCGCCCAGATCGCCGACGTCTCCCCGTCCGAGGACGACCGGCCGCAACCGCTGACCGCCGAGCAGGAGCGGCTGCTGGAGCGCTACGTGGCCGCCTTCGAGGCCAAGGACGTGTCGATGATCGTCGACCTGTTCACCGCAGAGGCCGTCTGGGAGATGCCTCCCTTCCGGCTGTGGGTGCGCGGCGGCGAGCGCATCGCTCAGCTCAACGCCAGGCAGTGCCCGGCCGGGCCGGACGGGCTGCGGCTGCGCCACACCCGCGCCAACGGGCAGCTGGCCTTCGGCGTCTACATCCGAGGCGACGACGACGTGTTCCGGCCCTTTCAACTGCACGTGCTCGAACTGGGCGAGACGCGGGTGGAGCACGTGGTGTGCTTCTTCGGCGTGGACTTCGCCAAGTTCGGCCTCCCGGACTCGGTGACCGACTGATCTGTGCTGATCGGCATTAGCTCCTAGAGTGGGCGCCGGAGACGTTCGGGGTCTGGTGGCCCCCACGGCCTTCAAAGCCGATGGCGCCGAGCACCTCGGCGCGGCGGGTTCGATTCCCGTCCGTCTCCGCCAACTTGTTCCCCGACCGCGAGGGACGTCGATGGGCGGGTATCGGCTCACGCAGTACGCGCACGGCGGTGGATGCGCATGCAAGATCCCGCCGGGCGAGCTGGAGCAGGTCGTCGGCGGGCTCATGCCGGAGGTCGCCGAACCGAACGCGAAGCTGCTGGTCGGGTTGGACACCGGCGACGACGCCGCGGTGGTGTGCACCGACGAGGGCGCGGGGATCGTGGTGACCACGGACTTCTTCACGCCCGTGGTCGACGACGCGTTCGACTGGGGGCGCATCGCGGCGGCCAACGCGCTGTCCGACGTGTACGCGATGGGCGCGACACCGCTGCTCGGGGTGAACCTGCTCGGCTGGCCCCGGGACGTGCTGCCGTTCGAGCTGGCCGGTGAGGTGCTGCGCGGCGGCTCGGAGGTCGCGGCCGCGGCCGGATGCCACCTGGGCGGCGGGCACAGCGTCGACGACCCGGAACCCAAGTACGGGCTGGCGGTGACCGGCCTGGTGGATCCCGACCGGATGCTGCGCAACGACGCGGCCCGGCCGGGTCTGCCGCTGACGCTGACCAAACCGCTGGGCATCGGAGTCCTCAACACCCGGCACAAGCAGACCGGCGAGCGGTTCGCCCACGCCGTGGCGGCGATGACCGAGCTCAACGGGAGCGCCTCGAAGGCGGCGCTGCGCTCCGGAGCGGTCTGCGCCACGGACGTCACCGGTTTCGGGCTCCTCGGGCACCTGTTCAAGACCATGCGCGCCTCCGGAACGACCGCCGAGCTCGACGTCTCGGCCGTGCCCTACCTGGAGGGTGCCCGGGAGGCAGTGCGCGACGGGTACGTCAGCGGAGGCACCCGCCGCAACCTCGACTGGGTGAGGCCCCACCTGGACCCGGGCGGCACCAGCGCCGAAGACCTCCTCCTGCTCGCCGACGCCCAGACCTCAGGCGGCCTCCTGGTGGTGGGCGAAGTCCCCGGCTCCCCGGTGATCGGCCACGTCCTCCCCGGCCGACCGGACGACATCCGAATCACCCTGCGCTGAACCACCCCGAACACCGCAGTATTCAGGCACCGGATTACGGCAGTAATCGGGCACCCGAATACCGGGGTAATCCGGGTGAGGGGTTGGGGCGTGTTCCGTTGATGCCCACATCTTGGGCTGCGTTGACGGTGTTCGGGCGTGGTTCTAGCTTGGGGTTCATGGGTCACCGGCTGCGATTGGTCACGCGGGACCACATCGACCTGCTCCGGGTCATCGCCGCCGCCTGTCCGCGGTAGAGGCCGAGAGCCCGCCGCTTCTCACCCGTTCCCCGCACGTCCCCGGCTCGACGCCGGTGGTGCGTCGCGCTCCCCCAGCACCGCGTCGCAGCGGTGTTCCCCTCGACCCGCGCCGTTGACGCAGGGAGGTCACGAGGATGGTTCGACCAACGCAGTTGCACCTGGCAGTGGCGCTCGACGGGACCGGCTGGCACCCGGCCTCGTGGCGCTCCGCGCACGCCAGACCCGGCGAGCTGTTCACCGCCGGATACTGGCTGGACCTGGTGCGTCGCGCCGAGTCCGGGTTGCTGGACTTCGTCACCTTCGCCGATTCGCTGGGCCCGCAGTCCAGCCTCCCGGACGGACCCGACGAACGCGTCGATCGGGTGCGCGGCAGGTTGGACGCGGGGCTGATCGCCGCGCGCGTGGCACCGCGCACGCACCACATCGGGCTGGTGCCGCACGTCGTGGTCACCCACACCGAGCCGTTCCACGTCTCCAAGGCCGTCGCCACGCTCGACTACGTCTCCGGCGGCCGCGCGGGGTGGCTGCCGCAGGTCAGCACGAGCCCCGGCGAGAACGCGCACTTCGGTCGCCGCGAGATCGTCCCGGACGAACTGCTGGACGAGGCCGCCGATCACGTCGAGGTCGTGCGCCGGTTGTGGGATTCGTGGGAGGACGACGCGGAGATCCGCGACGTGGCCACCGGCCGGTTCATCGACCGAGACAAGCTGCACTACATCGACTTCCGCGGCCAGTGGTTCGACGTCAAGGGACCGTCGATCACCCCGCGCCCACCGCAGGGCCAGCCGCTGGTGATCGCCACCGCCGACGACCCGGCCGGATACCGGTTCGCCGCCCGCTCCGCCGACGTCGTGCTCATCCCCGTGCCGGACCCGCGGGCCGCCGGGGAAGCCGTCGACGCGGTTCGCTCGCAACGCGTTTCGGGCGATCCGCCGCACGTCTTCGGCGACCTGGTGGTGTTCCTCGGCGCCGACGCCGCGGACCGCAGGGCACGGCTGGACGAACTCGACCGACCATCCACTTCGGACGCACCGGTGTTCACCGGCACGGCCGAGCAGTTGGCGGACCTGCTGCTGCCGCTGGCCGAGCGCGGCGTGACCGGGTTCCGCCTGCACCCAGGCGAACTGCCCCGCGACCTGACCGCGATCACCGATGAGCTCGTGCCGGAGCTGCAGCGGCGCGAGGCCTTCCGCACCGAGCACGCGACGGGCTCGCTGCGCGAACGGCTCGGGCTGGCCCGTCCGGTCAACCGATACGCGAACGCTGGAGGCACGTCGTGACCAAGCAGATCCACCTGGCCGCGCACTTCCCCGGGGTCAACAACACCACCGTGTGGACCGATCCGCGGTCGCTGAGCCAGATCGAGTTCTCCTCGTTCGCGCACCTGGCCGAGACCGCCGAACGGGCGAAGTTCGACTTCCTGTTCCTCGCCGAGGGCTTGCGGCTGCGCGAGCACGCCGGCCGGATCTACGACCTGGACGTGGTGGGCCGACCCGACACGTTCACGGTGCTCGCGGCGCTGGCCGGGGTGACCGAGAGGCTCGGGCTGGCGGGCACCATCAACTCCACGTTCAACGAGCCCTACGAGGTGGCGCGCCAGTTCGCCAGCCTCGACCACCTCTCGGCCGGGCGTGCCGCCTGGAACGTGGTGACCTCCTGGGACGCCTTCACCGGTGAGAACTTCCGGCGCGGCGGGTTCCTGCCCGAGGACCAGCGCTACGAGCGCGCGCGGCAGTTCCTGCGCACCGCCACCGAGCTGTTCGACTCCTGGCGCGGTGACGAGATCGTCGCCGACGCGGAGTCGGGCGTGTTCCTGGCCGATCCGCGCGCGGGCGAGTTCGAGCACGCCGACGCGCACTTCGACATCCGGGGCCGGTTCAACGTGCCGTGCAGCCCGCAAGGCCGACCGGTGATCTTCCAGGCGGGCGATTCGGAAGCGGGTCGGGAGTTCGCGGCTTCGGCCGCCGATGCGATCTTCACCCGGCACGGGACGTTGCAGGCGGGCAAGGACTTCTACGCCGACGTCAAGTCCCGGCTGGCCGCGCACGGTCGTTCCCGCGAGGACCTGCTGGTATTCCCGGCGACCACGGTGGTCCTCGGCGACACCGACGCCGACGCGCAGGAGCAGGCCGCCGTCATCCGCAAGCAGCAGGTCAGCGGACCGACGGCGATCTCGTTCCTGGAGCAGCTGTGGAACACCGACCTCAGCGAGCTCGATCCGGACGGCCCGCTGCCGGAGTTCGACCCGGTGGTCGACGCCGACTCCATCACCCAGGGCAGGGCCAGCACCCGCATGTTCGGCGACCGGGTGGCCACCGCCCGCAGCTGGCGGGACCTCGCGGAAGCCAAGAACCTCTCCATCCGCGAGCTGATCATCGAGGTCACCGCCCGGCAGTCGTTCATCGGCAGTCCTTCCACGGTCGCCGAGGAGATGAACCGCTTCGTGCAGGAGGACGCCTCCGACGGGTTCATCCTGGTGCCGCACCTGACTCCCGGCGGGCTGGACGACTTCGCCGCGCAGGTCGTTCCGCTGCTGCAGGAGCGCGGCGTCTACCGGACCGAATATCCGGGGTCCACGCTGCGCGAGAACCTCGGCCTGACGCCCGCGCCCGTTTCCTAGGGTTTCCGGAGGCTTTCGATGCCAGTCCCGCTGTCGGTCCTGGACCTCTCGCCCATCGTCTCCGGGCAGACCGCCGAGGACGCGCTGCGCAACACGCTCGACCTGGCGCGCCGCACCGAGGAGTTCGGCTACCGCCGCTACTGGGTCGCCGAGCACCACCTCACGCCCGGCGTTGCCTCGGCGGCTCCGGCCGTGCTGCTGACCGCGATCGCCGCGGCGACCAGCACGATCCGCGTCGGCTCGGCGGCGGTGCTGCTGGGCCAGCACTCGCCGCTGACCGTGGCCGAGCAGTTCGGCACCCTCGCCCAGCTGCACCCCGGGCGGGTGGACCTGGGCGTGGGCCGGTCGGGGAAGAAGCGCACGCAGGAGCTCGCCGAACGGCTGACCGTGCCGGCCGAGAGCGAAGGCTCCACCGTCGACGGCCTGGTGGTGCCGCCGAAACCCCGTGCGGTGGCCCGATCGGAGAAGTACGCGGCGCGGCTGCGCCAGCAGGCCGAGCTCGTCGGCGCCCCCGCCGAGGAACTGGACTACCGGGAGCAGGTGGAGCGGGTGCGGCGGTTCGTCGACGGCGGCTTCCCCGGACCGGACGGTGAGCCGGTGCGCGCGAACCCGGCCGAGGGCGCCGACCTGGATCTGTGGATCCTGGGTTCCAGCGGTGGTGAAAGCGCCGTCACCGCAGCGGAACTGGGCATCCCGTTCGCGGCGAGCTACCACATCACGCCGTCGACGGTGCTGGAAACCGTGCGGTCGTACCGGGAGCACTTCAGGCCGTCGGAACGCCTGGCCCGGCCCTACGTGGTGGTGTCGGCGGACGTGGTGGTCGCCGACACCGGCGAGCGAGCGCGCGAACTCGCCTCGCCCTACGGCGCGTGGGTGCACAGCATCCGCGCGGGTGCAGGCGCCCTCCCGTTCCCCTCCCCTGCCGAAGCCGCAGAGTTCGAGTGGGACGCCGAAGCGCGGGACGTCGTCGCCGACCGGCTCGCCACCCAGTTCGTCGGCACCCCGGACGAGGTGGCCGACAGGCTCACGACCCTGCAGCGGGTGACCGAGGCCGACGAACTGGTCATCACGACCATCACCCACCAGCACGCCGACCGTGTCCGCTCCTACGAACTGCTCGCCAAGACCTGGATCGGGGCCTAGGGGCAGGCGGCCACAGCCGCCGTTTCAGGTGTGGGACTCAGCTGGCACCGCCGCAGGTTCTGAGCGGTTTCGTGGCGAGTACGCCGCGACGCCGATGTCCACCCCCTGGGTAAGCGGAATACATCAGGAGCGGCGCACGGAGTCCACGAAACCGCTGTGCTTTCCCCTTCGGGGGTTTCTGCTACCCGCACCGCCAAGCAAAGCGAGTCCAAAGTCCCAAACGGCCTCAGCCGCGGCCGATGAAGGGCATCGTGGTGGCGGTGATGGTCATGAACTGGACGTTGGCGTTCAGCGGCAGCCCGGCCATGTAGAGCACGGCGTCGGCGACGTGCTGCGGGTCGAAGGTGGGTTCCGGGCGCACCGTTCCGTCGGCCTGGGCGGCACCGGTGGCGATGCCGGAGGTCATGTCGGTGGCGGCGTTGCCGATGTCGATCTGCCCGCAGGCGATGTCGTGCGCTCGGCCGTCCAGCGAGATCGACTTCGTCAGCCCGGTGATGGCGTGCTTGGTGGCGGTGTAGGCGACGCTGCGCGGCCGGGGCGCGTGCGCGGAGATCGAACCGTTGTTGATGATGCGGCCGCCGCGCGGTTCCTGGTCCTTCATCATCCGGAACGCGTGGTGGGCGCACAGGTACGAGCCGGTCAGGTTCGCCTGCACCACGGCGGTGAAGTCAGCGGCCGGGAGCTCGCCGACGTCACCGGCGGGGCCGAAGGTGCCGGCGTTGTTGACGAGCAGGTCCAGTCGCCCCCACCGCTCGCGAACGGCGTCGAACAGCGCCGAGACCGAGTCGGGGTCGGTGACGTCGGTGGGCACGACCTCAGCGCCCGCGGCGTCTCCGGCCGCCTCGGTCAGCGGCTCGGCGCGACGCCCGGCCAGCGCCACCCCGTACCCCTCCGCCAACAGCGCTCGGGCGATCACCCGCCCCAGTCCCGAACCGGCACCCGTCACGACCGCGACCCGCGTGTTGCTCATGACCTCATTGTCACCTCTCGTCACCCGAACCCGGATCAGCCCCCGCATCCGGGCGGCGGTCGCGGGCTACTGCCGCGCCGCCACGGCGCGCTCGGACGGCAGCTCGAAGTCCTGGCCCTCGACCCGCCCTGAACGGATCCTGACCCGGTCCACGGCCGGTCGCCTGCCCGGCGCCGAGACCACGACCGTCACGAAACCCTCGGGCAGGTCGTGCACCTCGTACTCGCCTGCCGGCGAGGCGACCAGGCGGGCCAGCTGCAGCCCGGACTGGTCGGTGACGGTCAGGACCGCGCCGGGAACCGGGGTTCCCCCGCTGTCGCGCACGGCGCCGGAGAGGGTGCGGTGCCTGCGGGGTTTCGGCGCCTCGAACACCGGGTCCAGCACCACGCCGCCGTCGTCCTCGTGCTCGTAGGTGCCCGCGGCGGTCACCGCTTCCGGGTCGGCCCCGGCCTTGCGCCGCACCCACCACTGGTGGCCGACGACCAGCGCGATGCCGAGGGCGTACCAGCAGCACAGCCCGAGGATGCCGCGAGCAGCGCCGACGCCGTCGAAGTAGAGGATGCCGCGCATCGCGTCGACCGCCTGCCCGAGCGGCAGAACCCCGTGCAGCGCCTGGAAGAACGGCGGCACCAGTTCCTTCGGGATCGCACCGCCCGAGGACGGCATGCTCAGCAGCACGAACAGACCCATCGCCACGCCGGGCAGGAACTGCTTGACCAACGGCACGAGTCCGAACGACGTCCAGCCCACGGCTTGGGTCAGCAGGAAACCGACCAGCAGCAGCGACGGCTGGTTGTAGATCACGCCCATCGACAGCGCGGCGGCGTAGCAGACGATCGAGGCGAACGCGCCGACCCCGACCAGCGCGGCGAGCTTCTGACGGGTGCGCAGTTCGGCGCGCAGCAGCATCATCACCGTGACGTAAGGCGGGATGTTCATCGCCAGCAGGCAGTAGAGCAGACCGGTGCCCATCACGTCGCCGGGAGCGGACGGCGCGAGGTCGGTGAGCACCAGGTGGTGTCCGGTGGCCGCGGCGACCGGGGTGAAGATCTGCTGCAGGATCATCATCAGCGCCGAGCCGTTGGCCTTGGCGTAGAGCAGTTCACCGGTGGTGGGGTCGTACCCGGCGACGGCCTCGCGCTGGGTGATGACCTCGCGCGCACTGGCCTCGTCGGGGACCGGGGTGATGTCGAAGCCACCGGGCATGCGCGCTTGGAAGGTCGCGGCGAGCTGGTGGGCGGCCTGGTCGCCGACGACCACGACGGGCATGTCGTGGGGTTTCGGCGCGTGCATCGGCAGCAGGTAGCAGAGCATGAACCCGCAGATGAAGAACGCGGGGAACCACAGGGTGCTGACCAGCGTGCGGACCGTCGAGGGCGGCTGTGCCTCGGTCAAGGAACCTCCTTCTTCGCGGCGCGGGAGAACGGTTGCTCCGAACAACCATTAGCAATGCTAACTTACTTCGGCGCGCGCCTCCCCCAGGCTCACAACCTCGATCGAAATGCGAATTCTTTCCGGATACGTAACCTCGGAAAGTGGGGGGAAGGAGTTCGGCAGCACCATGCGCACCCGCTCATGCGCGTCCTTCGCCGCGCTGATCATGCTCGCGACCCTGGCTCTGACGGGTTGCCAGACGACTCCGGCTCCACCCCCACCGCAGGGCGGCGGGACGACCTCCGGCCAGCAGGGCGGTGGCGCAGCGCCTCCGGACGGACCGCCCGTGGTGGCGATCAAGATCGACAACTCCTCGGATGGGCGCCCACCGGTGGGCATCGACGCGGCGGACGTGGTCTACGTCGAACCGGTCGAAGGCGGACTGAGCCGAATACTGAGCATCTTCGCCACCCACAAGCCCCAGACCGTCGGCCCGGTGCGCAGCGCCCGCGTGACCGACGCCGAGATCCTCCCGCAGTACGGGAGACCGACGCTGGCCTACTCGGGCGCGGCCCCCGAGGTGCTGCCGATCATCGCGGCGGCCCCGCTGACCGACGCCTCCGACGCCAACGCTCCCGAGGCCTACTCCCGCGACGACGCCCGCCCGGTGCCGCACAACCTGTTCGTCGACTCGACCAAGCTGCCGCCGGCGCAACCGTGGCCGGGAGCGAGCAGGCCGCTGATCGGCGAGGTTCCCAACGGCGGCGCGCCCACCGAGCGCTACGAGGTCCGCTACCCCGCCGCCACCATCGGGTTCTTCTACAACCACCCGTCGCGGCGGTGGATGGTCTCGATGGACGGCGAGCCCTACGCGGCGGTCAACAGCGGCCGGATCGGCGTCTCGACCGTGATCGTCCAGAAGGTCCGCACGCACGATTCGGCGGTGCGCGACGCCGCGGGCAACCCGTCTCCGGTGGCCGAGAGCATCGGCAGCGGTCCGATGGTGATGCTGCGCGACGGCAAGAGCTTCGAGGGCACCTGGAACCGGCCGTCCCCCGAAGCTCCCACCACCTACGCGGACCAGACCGGCGCACCGCTGCCGGTGGACGCCGGTCAGGTCTGGATCGTGCTCAGCCCCGTCTAGAACTGGTCGACGAGCAGGGCGATGGAGAAGTAGCCGTAGAACACCACGGCCACGCACATCATGACCATCCGCCAGCCGCCCAGCCGGATCGCGCGCGGGAGGAACCGGCGGTTGGTGAAGATCAGCAGCATCGAGTACAGGAACATCACGACGCCGCCGGCCGACGAGGAGATCAGGATCAGCGCCAGCGGCTCCTCGGTGCCCGACAGCAGGATCGCCGACCCGGCGATGATCATCACCCAGATCACCGCGAAGTAGATGCGGCTCTCGGTGACCTTCGTGCTGCCGCGGAAGAAGGTGACCTTGACGGTGTCGGCGGTCAGCCGGCTGACCCAGTCCATGATGCCCAGCTGGGTGGAGAACAGCGCGATCGCACCGGCCATCCAGAAGGCGGTCTGGAACCAGCCCCCGAAGCGCTGACCGAAGATCTCGCCCTGGGCGCGGATGAAGTCGAAGTCGTCATCCGGCAGCGGCACGCCGAACACCGTGGCGTAGGCCAGCACCGACATGATCACCAGCGTTCCGCAGCCGAGCAGGAAGAAGGTGCCGAACTGCTCGGCGTTGGCGACCTTCCACCAGCCCTTCCAGCGGCGCCGGTTCTCGTCGCTGTCGAGGAACATGTGCCCGGTCCCCGCGGCGGCGGCCTCCTCGCCGGTGAACGGCGAGGTCACGCGCGGCATGTACTGCCCCATGCCCATCTGCTTGTCGCGCGCCCAGTTGCTCTGGACCAGGTTGTTGCCGCCGCCGGCCCCGGCGAAGGCGATCGCGCCCAGCAGCGCGGCGATCCCGCCGACCTCCTCCATCGGCGGGAGTTGGCCGACGTGGGAGAAGCTCGCGCCGAACGCGGCCCAGTCGGACAGCCCGGTTCCGACGAACAGGGCCACGACGAGGAACACCGCGATCCCGCCGACCAGGACCATCTCGACGCGTTCCACGGTCTTGTAGACCACTTTGGACAGTGTCAGGGCGGAGCCGATGGCGACCATGGCCACGATCGCGATGGGCACCGGAGATCCCGCCCCGGCCACGTAGGTGACGATGGTGGCCGCGCCGGTCGCCCAGCCCGGCCACAGGTTCGGGATGATCGCCATGACGGTGATCAGCACACCCAGCGGCGGCCAGATCCGGGTGAAGCCGGTGACCGCGGTTTCGCCGGTGGCAAGCGTGTACCGCTCGATCTCCATGTTGAGGATGTACTGCATGAAGAAGCCGAGCACGGCCGTCCACATCAGAACGAGCCCGACCTGGCTGGTGATGTAGGGCCACAGCACGAACTCGCCGGAACCGATCGCGGTGGCGGTGAGGATGATGCTGGCCCCGAAGATCTGGCGGAACTTGCGGGGTTCGGGCAGGTCTCGGTATTTGGCCGCGGGCAGGAATCTGCTGGGCAGTTCGCGGGCCACGGCCCCTGCCTCCGGTACCTCTCGGTCCTGGATGGCCACGATGCCTCCTGGCTGGAGCGGATTCGGCCGATCTGGTGTAGCAACCCGAACCGGCCCTGTGAACCAGGTCACAGAACTTAATCCATCCCGAATGTCTGATTTGAGATCTGTGCGCAGCGGAAACACCCTTTCGAACGCAGGTGCTCGCACAGCCCTCTCGGGTAAAGTGATCTTTTCTCCGCACCTTGTCGAAGGGACCCGCACCAATGCCCAAGTTCTCCTGGCACACCGACCCCGTTCCGGCGGGTCTGGCGGTGCGGCAGGTGTACGGGTTCCTCTTCGTGCCAGACGGCAGGCTGCTGATCCGCCTCGACGGCACCAAGCACACGCTGCCCGGCGGGCGTCCGGAGCCGGGCGAGGTCGCCTACGTCGACATCCTGCGCCGCGAAGCCATGGAAGAGGTCACCGTCGACATCGACGAGCCGCACTACCTCGGCTACCAGTGCGTCAACGACGGCATCTCCCCCTACGCGCAGGTCCGGATGGCCGCGCTGATCTCCTGCGCCTACCCACCCGCACCGGACCCCGACAGCGGGCGCACCTACCGGCGACTGCTGGTGCACCCGAGCAAGGCCGGTGACCTTCTGGCCTGGGGCGAGACCGGGTACTTGCAGGCCACGGCGGCCGCCGAAGCCGCCGTGGAGATCCTCGGCCTGCCCGCCGCCGGACTCCCGGCCGCCAGCGAGCTCTGACCGCTCCCACACCCTTCAACCAGGCGAAACCGCCCTTGACCTGGCCGCAGTGGGTCCTCTATCGTTCGCATACAGAACACTTGTTCACTATGCGCACAACGAGAGGTGGTCGGGGTGGCACGCATCCTGAGCCTTCGCGAGGCCGTCGCGGAGCTGGTCCACGACGGTGACACGGTGGCGCTGGAAGGCTTCACGCATCTCATCCCGGTCGCCGCCGGTCACGAGATCATCCGGCAACACCGCAAGGACCTGACCCTGATCCGGATGACGCCGGACATCGTCTACGACCAGATGATCGGCGCGGGCTGCGCGCGCAAACTGGTCTTCTCCTGGGGCGGCAACCCCGGAGTCGGGTCGCTGCACCGCTTCCGCGACGCCATCCAGAACTCCTGGCCGGTGCCGCTGGAGATCGAGGAGCACAGCCACGCCGGCATGGCCAACCGCTACGCCGCAGGCGCCTCCGGGCTGCCCTTCGCCGTACTGCGCGGCTACACCGGCACCGATCTGCCCGGCCAGACCGACACCATCAAGCCCATCGAGTGCCCGTTCACCGGCGAGCGGCTCACGGCCGTGCCCGCGGTGAACCCGGACGTGGGCATCATCCACGCGCAGCGCGCCGACAAGGCGGGCAACGTGCAGATGTGGGGCATCACGGGCGTGCAGAAGGAAGCCGTCCTGGCCTCGAAGCGATCGCTGGTGACCGTCGAAGAGGTCGTCGAGGAGCTCACCCCGGTGCCCGGCGCCGTCGTGCTGCCCCAGTGGGCGGTCACCGCCGTCGCCGAGGTGCCGCGCGGCGCGCACCCCTCCTACGCCCAGGGCTACTACGAGCGCGACAACGACTACTACCAGGAATGGGACCCGATCGGCCGGGACCGCGAACGCTTCGAGCAGTGGCTGACGACCGAGGTCCGCGGTGCGGAGAGGAGCGCGCGATGAGCCTGGAGTTCACCTCCGACGAGATGATGACCGTCGGTGCCGCCCGGTCGCTGGACGACGGAGCGAAGTGCTTCGTGGGCATCGGATTGCCCAGCACGGCGGCGAACCTGGCGCGCCGCACGCACGCGCCGAACCTGGTGCTGATCTACGAATCGGGAACCCTGGGCACCAAGCCGGACCGGCTGCCGCTGTCCATCGGCGACGGAGTGCTGGCCGACACGGCGGATTCGGTGATCAGCGTCCCGGAGATCTTCAACTACTGGTTGCAGCCGGGCCGCATCGACATCGGCTTCCTCGGCGGGGCGCAGGTCGACCGCTTCGGCAACATCAACACCACCGTCATCGGCGGCGACTACCGCAACCCCAAGGTGCGCCTGCCCGGCGCGGGTGGCGCTCCGGAGATCGCGGCGTCGTGCCGCGAGGTGCTGATCGTGATGCGGATGAGCCCGCGCAGCTTCGTCGACCGCGTGGACTTCGTGACCTCGCTGGGCTACGGGACCGGCAAGGGCGACCGCGAAGCGCTGGGCCTGCGCGGACGCGGCCCGGTCAAGGTGATCACCGACCTGGGCGTCCTGCGCCCGGATCCGGAGACCTGCGAGCTCACCCTCACCGAGCTCAGCCCCGGCTCCACCGTCGAGCAGGCCCAGGAGGCCGCCGGCTGGGACCTCAAGGTGGCCGACGACCTCGGGACCCAGGATCCGCCCAGTGAAAACGAGCTGGAAGTCCTGCGCGCCCTGAAAGCTACGGTCTAACCGCGAGGCGGGCACCGAAGTTGCTTCCTCTTTCGCCACCTGAGCAACACGCACCGCCGCGGGTTCTCAGACGTCTTCTGGGGAGGACAGCCGCAGCGAAGTTGGCATGCATGAGTCGCGGATCCCGGAGCCAGAAGACGTCTGAGGTTCCGCCACCCGCACCGCCGAGCAAAGAGACCACAACGCAGTGAAGTCCAAGGAGCTTTTCCATGACTGTTCATGAGACTCGGTCGGCATCCGGTCTCATCCTGCCGGAGTACGCGTCCGACGATGCCTCGCACGCGCCGCTGGATTCGGCCGAATACCGGTCCTCGACGCTGCGGCACCCGAAGCAGCCCCTGCAGTACCTGCCGCAGTACCTGACCGAGGTCACCGGCCCGCTGCTCGGCCAGGACCGGTGCGCGGACAACGACGACGACCTGACCACCCAGCACGACGGGGAACCGCTGGGCGAGCGGATCATCGTCTCCGGCAAGGTGCTGGACTCCTCCGGCAAGCCGGTGCCGAACACGCTGGTGGAGATCTGGCAGGCGAACTCGGCGGGCCGCTACCTGCACCAGGGAGACCGGCACCCGGCGCCGCTGGACCCGAACTTCTCCGGCACCGGGCGCTGCATGACCGACGCGGAGGGCAACTACCGGTTCGTCACCATCAAGCCGGGCGCCTACCCGTGGCGCAACCACGACAACGCCTGGCGGCCCGCGCACATCCACTTCTCGCTGTTCGGGCAGGCGTTCACGCAGCGGCTGATCACCCAGATGTACTTCCCGGGCGATCCGCTGTTCTCCCAGGACCCGATCTTCAACTCGGTGCGCGACGAGAAGGCGCGGGAGCGGATGATCTCGCGGTTCGACCTGGAGTCGACCGAGCCCGAGTGGGCGTTGAGCTACAAGTGGGACATCGTGCTGCGCGGTCCCCAAGCCACGGTGTTCGAGGACGAGGAAGAGGAGGACGACGACTGATGGGCGCTCCCGCCACCACCCCGTCGCAGACGGTCGGCCCGTTCTTCGCGCTGCCGGAGGGCCTGCTCTGGGACGACGGCCCCGAACTGGTCCCCGCCGACCGCGAGGGCGCGTTCGTGCTGCGCGGTGTTCTCCGCGACGGCAACGGCGATCCCGTCCCGGACGGCGTGATCGAGATCTGGCAGGCCGACGAGCAGGGCCGCTTCGACCACCCCGACGACCCGCGCCCGGAGTCCTCCGGCTGGCAGGGGTTCGGCCGGTGCGGCACCGACCCCGAGGGCCGCTTCTGGTTCCGCACGGTCAAACCGGGTCCGCTGCCGACCCCGGCCGGGCAGACCGAGGCTCCGCACATCGACGTCACCGTGCTGGCCCGCGGCATGCTCAACCGGGTCGTGACCCGCGTGTACTTCCCGGACGAGGCGGCCAACGACACCGACCCCGTGCTCTCGGCGGTGCCCGCTGAACGCCGGGACACGCTGATCGGGGTCGCCGAGGCCGACGGCCTGCGGTTCGACATCCGCCTGCAGGGCGGTGGCGAGACGGTGTTCTTCGCGGTCTGATGGTGCCGCGAGTCCACACGGGATCGAGGGAGGCCGGCTTGTTCGGTGCGATGTTCAGCACCCCGGAGGCGACGGCGCGCACCGGCGACGACGCGTGGTTGCAGGCGATGCTGGACTTCGAGTCGGCGCTGGCCACCGCCCAGTCCGAAGCCGGGATCGTGCCCGCCGGGGCGGCCGCGGACATCGCCGCGCACTGCCGTGCCGCGGAGTTCGACTCGGCCGCCATCGGTGAGCGCGCGGTGTCCTCGGCGACCCCGGTGATCGCCCTGGTCAAGGACCTCACCGCCCTGGTCGGCCCGGATTCCCGGCCGCACGTGCACAAGGGCGCGACCAGCCAGGACGTCATCGACACGGCCGCGATGCTGGTGACCCGCGACGTCCTGGCCCTGATCCTCGGCGATCTCCGGGAAGCGGCTCGGGAGTGCGCGCGGTTGGCCGACGAGCACCGGGACACGGTGCTCGTCGCCCGGTCGCTGTTGCAGCAGGCGCTCCCGACGACGTTCGGGCTGCGCTGCGCGGGCTGGCTGACCGCCCTGGACGAAGCGATCGCCGGGCTGGAGCGGGTGCCGCTGGCCGTCCAGTTCGGCGGCGCGGCGGGCACTCTCGCCTCGCTGGGACCCGACGGCCCCAGAGTGCTGGCCGGACTCGCCGAGCGACTCGGCCTGGCCGAACCGGTGCTGCCCTGGCACACCGACCGCACCCGCATCGCCGAGCTCGCCGGTGCCCTGGGCGCGGTGTCCGGGGTGCTGGGCAAGATCGCCCTGGACGTCGAGCTGCACGCCCAGACCGAGGTCGGTGAGCTCACCGAGGGCAAGCCGGGCGGTTCCTCGGCCATGCCGCACAAGCAGAACCCGGCCACGTCGGTGCTGATCACCGCCGCGACCCATCGGGTTCCGGGCCTGGTGGCGACGCTGCTGTCGGCGATGCCGCAGCCCTACGAGCGCGCCGCCGGGGCGTGGCAGTCCGAGTGGGAACCGCTGACCGAACTGCTCAGGCTCACCGCAGGCGCCGCCCGCCGAACCCGAGAGCTCCTGTCGGGCCTGCGCGTCCACCCCGACCGCATGGCCGCCAACCTCGAACTCACCCGCGGCCTGGTGCTCGCCGAGAACGCCGCAGCCCGGCTGGCCGGCGCGCTCGGCCGCACCGAAGCCCAGGAACTCGTCGCCGAGCTGTGCCGCCGCACCGTCGAACGCGGCAGCACGCTGCGGGCCGAACTGCTCGCCGAGCCGAAGGTGCGCGACGTGCTGTCCGAACAGGACGTCATCGCGGCCACGTCGGCGAGCGATTACCTGGGCGCCGCATCGGATTTCATCGACCGGGCACTGGCCGCACACACCGGACACACCGGATTGGAGAAGCGTTGAACGTCAACCACGAACTGACCGGCCCCGAGGGGGCGCCGGTCGTGGTGCTGTCCAACTCGCTGGGCACCGACCTGCGCCTCTGGGACGAGCAGGTCCCGGCGCTGACCGACAGGTTCCGCGTGCTGCGCTACGACCAGCGCGGGCACGGCGGCACCGAGGGCAAGCCCGGCCCCTACACGCTGGCGCAGCTGGGCGGCGACGTGCTGGAGCTGCTGGACCGGCTGGACATCGCCGAGGCGCACTTCGCCGGGGTGTCGCTGGGCGGCATGACCGGGATGTGGCTGGCCGAGCACGCGCCCGAGCGCATCGGCCGGCTGGCGCTGATCTGCACCTCGGCAGACCTGGGCGGCAGCGCGTGGCTCGACCGCGCCGCGACCGTGCGCGCCAACGGCATGGCCGCGATGGTCGAGCCGTCCCTGCCGCGCTGGTTCACCCCGGCCGCGGCCGAGCTCCCCGACATCCGGGCGAAGTTCGGCGACATGATCACCAAGGCCGACGCCGAGGGATACGCGGCGTGCTGCGAGGCGATCGCCGGCATGGACATCCTCGACGGTCTGCCCGGCATTACCGCTCCCACCCTGGTGATCGCCGGTGCGGAGGACCCCGCCACTCCCCCGTCGCACGCCGAGCGCATCGCCGCCGGCGTCGCGGGCGCGCGGGTGGAAGTGCTGTCGCCGGCCGCGCACCTGGCCAACGCCGAGCAGCCCGAGACCGTCAACCGGTTGCTGCTGGAGCACTTCGGAGGAGCCGCATGAGCGACGAAGCCCGTCACGACGCGGGGATGCAGGTGCGCCGCGCGGTCCTCGGCGATGCGCACGTCGACCGCGCCAACGCGCGCAAGACCGAGTTCACCGAGGACTTCCAGGACTTCATCACCCGCTACGCGTGGGGTGAGGTGTGGACCGGCGACGGCGTCGACCGGCGGACGCGCAGCATGCTGACGCTGGCGATCCTGGCCGCGACCGGCTGCGAGGACGAGTTCGCGATGCACGTGCGCGCGGCCCGCCGCAACGGCCTGGAACCGGAGCGGATCAAGGAGGTGCTGATGCACGTGGCGATCTACGCGGGTGTTCCCCGCGCGAACACCGCCTTCGGCATCGCCAATACGATCCTGGCCGAAGAGCAGACGGAGTAACTTCACCTGGAGCTGCGCCGACGAGGGGGATCACCGATGGAGTCCGAGTCCGACACCGGCACCGGGTACGTGCAGTCGCTGGCGCGCGGACTGCTGGTGATCCGCGCGTTCAACGACGCCAGCCCGGAGATGACGCTGTCGGAGGTCGCCCGCGCGACCGATCTCTCGCGCGCGGCGGCCCGCCGGTTCCTGCACACCCTCGTGCACCTGGGCTACGTGTGGACCGACGGCCGGGTGTTCGCGCTGACCCCGCGGGTGCTGGAGCTGGGCTTCTCCTACCTGTCGAGCGTCTCGCTACCGGAGATCGCCCAGCCGCACCTGGAGCAGCTCGTCTCCGAGGTGCACGAATCGGCGTCGGTGTCGGTGCTCGACGGCACCGACGTCGTCTACGTCGCCCGCGTTCCCACCTCGCGGATCATGGCGGTCTCGATCAACATCGGCACCCGCTTCCCCGCCTACGCGACCTCGATGGGCAGGGTGATGCTGGCCGATCTGCCCGAGGACAAGCTGCACGCGCACCTCGACCAGGTCGACCTCGCGCCGCTGGGCCCGCACACCATCACCACCCGCGCCGACCTGATCGAGGAGCTGGCGCGCATCCGGGCGCAGGGCTGGGCGCTGGTCGACCAGGAGCTGGAGGCGGGCCTGCGCTCGATCGCGGCTCCGATCCGCGACCGCTACGGCCGGGTCGTCGCCGCCGCCAACATCTCCTCGCACGCCAGCCGGACCACTCTCGAAGCCGCGCACGAGGACCTGCTGCCGCCCCTGCTGGACACCACCCGCCGCATCGCCGCCGACCTCGCGGTCTCCCCGCAGTCGCGCGCGGTGGTCCGCTGAACCGGAACGGTTTCGTGGTTGCTTTGCTCAGCGGTGCCGGTAGCAGAACCTGCGGCGGTGCGAGCTGAGTCCCACACCTGAGAACACCGGCTCCGCCGCGCTCCTCACGGCACCTAGGTCAGCTCCTGGGCCCAGCCGTGCCGGTAGGAGGCGCGGATGTGGGACTCGGTGAGCTTCTCGGCGGCATCGGCGTCGCCGTCGCGCAGCGCCTGGTAGATCGCGCGGTGGTGGTGGCGCAGTTCCTCGGCGATCGGGTACCAGTCGTCTCCGAGCTCGTCGAACGCCGCCAGCAGCGGTCGCCGCATCGACTCCCGGATGGCGATGGTCATGTCCGCGACGAGGCGGTTCCCGCCGGCTTCGGCGATGCCGACGTGGAACTCGGCGTCGAGGTCGTTGAAGCGGGCACGGTCGCAGTCGGGCGAGTCCATCTCGTCGAGGAGTTCGCCGAGCCTGCGCAGGTCGTCGGGCCGGGCGCGGGTGGCGGCGTGCCGGGCGCTCTCGCGTTCGAGCATGATCCTGGCGCGCACCACGTCGGCGACCGGGAAGTTCGCCAGCGCCACGTGCAGTCGCAGCAGCCGGGTCAGCGCCTCGCTGGGCAGGGCCGCCACGGTGGTGCCCGAATCGGGCCCGGTGCCGACGTTCATGCGGAGAACGCCCTGGGCTTCCAGCGCGCGGAAGGCCTCCCGGACCGCGGCTCGGCTGACGCCGAGCATCTTGGCCAGGTCGCGTTCGGCGGGCAGCCGGTCACCGACCTGGAGCGTGCCGGAGACGATCTGCTCCTCGATCCGGTCGATGACCAGCTCGTAGGTGCGGGTGCGCGCAACCGGGCGCCATTCGGCGTCCCCCGCTTCCGCGTCGGATTCGAAGCCGGTCAATCGGGTCCCCTTCGCACGCGCTGTCAACGGCACCCAGGGTAAGTCTCCGCTGTGGTCGGACCATATAATGGTCCGCAGGTCCGGTGTTGTGGCGCGCGGTGCGCGAGGATGCTCGTGAGCCCCGGACGGAGAGGAACCGGTGATGCGGCCATGAGGGTGGCACTGTTCGCGACCTGTCTCGGCGACACGCTATTCCCGTCAGCCCCGAAGGCCACGCTGCAAGTGCTGGAGCGGCTCGGCTGCGAGGTGGACTTCCCCGCAGCCCAGACCTGCTGCGGTCAGATGCACACCAACACCGGGTACCGGAAGCAGGCCAAGTCCTCGGTGCGGACCTTCGTCGACGCCTTCGCCGGCTACGACGCGATCGTGGCGCCGTCGGGTTCCTGCGTGGCCTCGGTCCGCCACCAGCACGCCATGGTCGCCGACGGCGACCGCGCGCTGACCCGGGCCGTCGAGCACACCGCGCCGAAGGTGCACGAGCTCTCCGAGTTCCTGGTCGACGTGCTGGACGTGACCGACGTCGGCGCCTACTTCCCGCACCGGGTCACCTACCACCCCACCTGCCACTCGGCACGGCTGCTGCGGGTCGGGGAACGCCCGGTGCGGCTGCTGCGCGCGGTGCGGTCGCTGGACCTGGTGGAGCTGCCCGCGTCCGAGCAGTGCTGCGGCTTCGGCGGGACGTTCGCGCTGAAGAACCCCGACGTGTCGGTGGCGATGGGCTCGGACAAGGCGCGCCACGTGCGCGAGACCGGCGCGGAGGTGCTGTGCGCCGGGGACTCCTCGTGCCTGATGCACATCGGCGGATTGCTGTCCCGCCAGCGCTCCGGGGTCCGGGTCCTCCACCTGGCCGAGATCCTGGCCTCAACGGAAGGAGACCGGCTGTGAGCGCCACCCACCTGGGCATGCCCTCGTTCCCGGACGCGGCCAAGCGCGAGCTCGCGGATTCGCAGCTGCGGCACAACCTGGCCAACGCCACCTCCACGATCCGCCGCAAGCGCGCCGGCGTCGTCGACGAGCTGGACGACTGGGCGCAGCTGCGCGAGTCCGGGGCGGCGATCAAGGCCCACGCGCTGTCCAACCTGGACACCTACCTGGAGCGTTTCGAGACCGCGGTGACCGAGGCGGGCGGCACGGTGCACTGGGCCCGCGACGCCGAGGAGGCCAACCGGATCGTCACCGAGCTGGTGCGGGCCACCGGCGAACGCGAGGTCGTCAAGGTCAAGTCGATGGCCACCCAGGAGATCGAGCTCAACGAAGCGCTGGCCGAGGCAGGGATCGACGCGTGGGAGACGGACCTGGCGGAGTTGATCGTCCAGTTGGGACACGACACCCCCAGCCACATCCTGGTGCCCGCGATCCACCGCAACCGCGCGGAGATCAGGGAGATCTTCCGCCGCGAGATGGGCAAGGTCGGCACCCCGGCTCCGGAGGACCTCACCGACGAGCCCGCGCGGCTGGCCGAGGCGGCGCGCCGGCACCTGCGGGAGAAGTTCCTGCGCGCCAAGGTCGCGATCTCGGGCGCGAACTTCGCGGTCGCCGACACCGGCACGCTGGTGGTCGTGGAGTCCGAGGGCAACGGGCGCATGTGCCTGACGCTGCCGGAGACGCTGATCAGCGTGGTGGGAATCGAGAAGATCGTGCCGAGCTGGCAGGACCTGGAGGTGTTCCTGCAGCTGCTGCCGCGGTCGAGCACCGGTGAGCGGATGAACCCCTACACCTCGACCTGGACCGGTGTGACCGCCGGTGACGGGCCGCAGGAGTTCCACGTGGTGCTGCTGGACAACGGGCGCACCAACGCGCTGGCCGACGAGGTCGGCAGGCAGGCCCTGCGCTGCATCCGCTGCTCGGCCTGCCTGAACGTGTGCCCGGTCTACGAGCGCACCGGCGGTCACGCCTACGGGTCGGTGTACCCGGGCCCGATCGGCGCCGTTCTGACGCCGCAGCTGCGCGGGACCGCGTCCGAAGTGGACAGATCCCTGCCGTACGCGTCCTCGCTGTGCGGGGCCTGCTACGACGTGTGCCCGGTGGCCATCGACATCCCGGACCTGCTGGTGCACCTGCGGACTCGCGTCGTCGAGGAGCACTCGGGCGCCCGCGACAAGCCGATGGACGCGCTGATGGGCGTGGCCTCGTGGGTGCTGGGCGATGCCAAGCGGCTGGCGGTGGCGCAGAAGCTGGCGTCGTGGAGCCGGAAGGTGATCGGCCGCCGCGGCACGATCGGCCGGTTGCCCGCGCCGCTGTCGCGGTGGACCGACGCGCGGGACGCGCCCGCGCCCGCGCAGGAGTCGTTCCGGTCCTGGTGGGAGCGGACCCGAGGAGGCAAGGCATGAGTTCGAATTCGGCCCGCGAGGCGGTGCTGGGCCGGGTGCGGCGGGCGCTGCGCGATGCCGAGCGCACTCCCCCGTCGTCCGTTCCCCGCGACTACCGCAGGACGCGCCCGCAGGCGGATCTGGTGGGGACGTTCTGCGAAGCGGTGGCCGATTACCAGGCCACTGTGGACCGGGTGGCCGCCGACGCCGTCGCACCGGCGATCGCCGCGACCGCTCGCGCGGCGGGAGCGCGGCGGTTGCTCATCCCGGACGGGGCACCACAGACGTGGTCGGACGCGCTGGGAGAGGAGTTCGAGCTCGTCGACGCGGAGGCCGGCACGGCGGCGTTGGAGCAGGTCGACGCGGTGATCACCACAGCCGCGGTGGGCATCGCCTCGACCGGCACGATCGTGCTCGACCACGGTCCGGGCCAGGGCCGCCGAGCGGCCACCCTGGTCCCGGAGCTGCACATCTGCGTGGTCGGCGAGTCCCAGGTCAGCGACGACGTGCCTGCGGCGCTGTCCCGCCTGGACCCGGTCCGCCCGACGACGTTCATCAGCGGCCCCTCGGCCACCAGCGACATCGAGCTCAACCGCGTCGAGGGCGTGCACGGACCCAGGACCCTCCACGTCCTGGTCCACCCGGACGCCTGACCGCCTGGCGGGTCAGAGCGGGACGACGTCGGCCAGCACCGCGCCGGACTCCTCCAGCCGGTGCGGTGCGGGGCTGTCGTAGACGACGAGGAGCTCACCGGAGGGCAGCAGGGCGATCCCTTCGGCGTGGTCGTCGCCTTCACCGTGCGGGAGGTCGAGCTCGCGGTGCAGTTCGCCGCGGTGGACGACGTCCGCCGCGTCGAGGGTGGCCGCGCCGGGCCAGCGGTAGACGCGGACCGGGCCGTCGAGGTCCATCGAGGGCCCGGCGAGCAGAAGCAGGTCGTCGCCGTGCACGCACATGTCGCGGATGCCCAGACCGTCGAGGTCGAGGAAGATCTTGGCGTAGCGGTGGCCGTTGAGCTTGCGCAGCTCCAGCTCCCCGTCGTCCTCGCGGGGTTCCAGCAGCAGCACCACCGCCCAGCCGCGCAGCACCGGACCGCGCAGTCCGAGGTAGACGCGCTCCTCGCCGGGGTCGCCGTGCACGGCGATGCCTTCGACGTCGAGCCCGTTGTCCTTGCCGGGGATGTTCAGGAACGGCGCCAGGTGGTCGTCGTCGGCCAGCAGCTCGTAGAGCCCTCCCCTGCCGAGTCCGGCGCTGCGCGCGCCCTCCGGGGTGCGTTCGGCGGGCACGTCGTCGGACAGGGCGATGCGGGCGAGCACCCGGCGGCTCGGTTCGGCGCTGACGGAGGCGAGCCGCTTGGCGGCCTTGGCGTCGGAGTGGTGCGACTTGATCTTGCGCCGCTTGGCGCTGTGCGAGCCCACCACCCACAGGAACGGCCCGTTGCGGGAGATCCCCTCGACGTCGACCTCCTCGTCGGCTTCGCCGGGCAGGTCGACGACGTCGGCGAGCGGGAAGCTCACGTGCTCGCGGTACTCGGCGGGCTTCCCGGGGTCGTCACAGGTGAGCCGCTCGACCGTGGCCGTCTCGTCGCCGGCGATCCACAGGTGCTCGCCGTCGGTGCGCACCGCCGAGAGGTTGACGTGCGTGTCGGACTCGACCGCACCGGCGGTGAAGGTCAATCGCACCGTTCGTGCTACGTTCATCAATCGTTTCTACCAGGATGTACGGGGATGAGCTCCTCGATCCGGGACGGGACGATCCTCCTCGCCCACACGATCAAGTGACTGCGGGAACCGGGCCACGGGTGCCGCGGGTCCTAGCCGATGTCGTTGTCCTCGCGTCTTTGGGAGAAGGAAAGGGGTCGCCGTGCCAGACATCCGGGTCCGGCTCCGCGGTGGGCCGCAGGACGGTCAGGAGCTGACCGTTTCGGCCGACTCATCGGGCAAACCGATCCCGCGCATCACCCTTCCCGCTCGTGCTCGCAATCCGGAGGCCGTGCCCCCGCGGCTGATCTACGAGCGCGCCGGCAAGAACGGTGATGGAACCTGGGAGTTCCGCTACACGGGTGCCGAAACCTGACGTCTCGTCGCCACGGCAGGGCACGGAGCCGGGTGCCCTGCCGCGACCGTCGGTCAACGACCGACCAGCTCTTCCGGACCGATCCGCACCACGGTCGCCCGCGCGCCGAGTCCGATGCGCGCGTAGACCTGCGGTCTGGCGTGCTTGAGCACCACGCCCCAGACCAGGCCGAGCGTGAAGACCACCGCCAGGCCTGAGGGAACCACCCAGCCCAGCGCGTGCCCCGGGCCGACGCCGAGCGTGGTGCCGTACGAGGAGACCGCCAGCACCAGCACGACCGCCAGCAGCACCGATGCCGCGGTGGGCGCGATCGTGGTGCGCCACGCGCCGTGGCCGTGCCCGCCGACGCGGCGGAAGTACCCGACCACGGCGACCGAGGTCAGCAGCACCAGCAGCAGCACGCCCAGCGCACCGGTCGTGGCACCCCAGAAGAACAGGTGCACGACCGGGTCCAGTCCCAGCATCCCGGTGGCCAGCACCGCGACGCTCGCGGCGCCGGTCGCCACCAGCGATCCGGCGACCGGCGCGGCGGTGCGGGTGCTCGTCCGCGCCCACCACGCCGCGCCGATCCCCTCCCGTCCGAGGGCGAACAGGTAGCGGGCGCACACGTGGTGGAAGGCCAGGGCCGCGGCGAACAGCGAGGTCAGGTAGAGGGCGTTTCCCAGGTCGACCAGCGCGACCGGAAGGCGCTCGGCGGCCAGGACGAACAGCAGGCGCGTGGAGTGCCGGTCTGCTGCTGCCACGACCTCGCCCGGCCCCGCGGCCTCGGTGATCGCTCAGGTGGAGGCCGCGAACAGCGCGCTGATGATCAGCAGCGACAGGGAGGCGGCGCGGATGACGGTGCGCGGGTCGCGCGCCTGCTGGGCCAGCACGGTGAGGTTGGCGAAGCCGATGAACCCGGTGAAGGCGATCAGCAGGATGGACCCGGCCGAACCGGTCAGCAGCACCGCGGGGTTCAGCGCGCCGAACGCGACGCCGCCGGGGGCGGGTGCGGCCACGAACGCCACGTCGAAGACCACCAGGACCGCCACCTCGGCCAGCAGCAGCAGGGCGAGCACCCGCCCGTTGACGTCGATGCGCTGCACCCCCAGGGCCGCGACCAGCAGGATCGCGGCCGCCGAGAACCACCACCAGGTCATCGCGACGCCGGTGAGCCGCTCGGCGAAGTCCGCTGCGCCGACGCCGAACCCGCCGACCAGCCCGGAGAGGATCATCAGGTAGGACACCACGGCGACCGCCCCGGCCGCGGTTCCGGTGGCACCGCCGAGCCCCTTGGCGATGTAGGCGTAGAAGGCGCCGGCGTTGTCGACGTGCCGGGACATGGTCACGTAGCCGATGGCGAACGCTCCCACGACCAGCGCCATCGCCAGGTGGCCCAGCGGCAACCCGGGTGTTCCGGCCACGGCGAACCCGTTGGCGGAGACACCGCCGACGATGGTGGCGGGGGCGCCGGCGGCCACGGTGAAGAACACGATCGACAGCACGCCCAGCTTGGATCCGGCCAGTGCCGCCGAGACGTTCGAAGGTGGCAAGTGTCGCGCTCCTCGGATCTTCTCAGTGGCGTGGTGTGATGGCGGATCTTCCGCGGGCGACGGCGATCTCGTGCACCAGGCTGCGCAACGTGCCGGGCAGCAGTGATTCCCAGGAGTTCATGCGGAACGCCCCCTGCCGTTGCGCCTGTTTGGACAGCCGCAGGTGGCGCAGCGCCCCGGTCTCGCGCACCAGGAGGGCGAAGGTGATCTCGGCGAGCCGTTCGGGCACGGTGATCACGCCGTTGCCGGTGGCGGTTTCGGTTCCGGTGAACAGCTCTTCGAGTTCCGCGGTGGTGTTCCGGCGCTGCTCGTCGGCGATGCGCCACGCGGCCGCCGAACCGCCGCGCAGCCCGCCGGACACCGGGACCTCGCGCAGCACGTCGATCAGGACCAGCCTGCACCGCACCTTCTCCACCGCGGTCTGCGCCAGGTACTCCAGCCAGGTGCGCAGGTCGTGCCCGGACTCGCGGCGGACTTCGCGCAGCACCGTCCAGGACAGGAAGTCCGGGCAGCGCCCGTTGCCGCTGGGCCGCACGTCGGGGGTCAGGGCGACCTCCTCCTCGACGATCAGCTCGGCCAGCAGACCGCCGGCACATCCCAGCGCCAGCAGTTCCCCGTCGATCCGAGGGGAGATGCGGCCCTCCCCGCTGTGCGCGGCGAGGAAGAACCGGTCCGCGACGCGCAGCGGAAGTCGCGTGCCGTCGAGCTCCGCGACGGTTCGACCGTCCCGGGCCGCGCCCTTCACCACGTGGTCGTTCTCCTTCACCAGCCAGGACCGGTTCGCCGAGCTCGCCGCACTCCGGAAGGCGTCCAGGGGGCGGCACTCCGCGCGGTGCAGGCCCATCGTTCAAGATCAACCTCTGCCGGCGCATCGAACGGCCGTGGGATGTGGCCGAATCGTTGTGGTGGTCAACCGTCCGCTTGGCAGCGCGCGGGGAACATCCGGGAGCCGCATTGACTTCCACCTAACACGAAGTCCGAGGATGTAATCACCCGAACGCTCAACACCACCACGTCACGAAGGACCACCAAGTGAACGCCAACTGGTCGACGATGCGCTCGTTCGCGAGCGACAAGTCCGTCACCCGGCAACGCCTGTCCGCCGGTTTGCTGCGCCGCATCGCCGGTTACGCCCGGCCCTACGTGCGCGACATCGTGCCGTTCCTGGTGCTGGTGGCGCTGGCCGCCGTGCTCGGCGTGGTCAACCCGCTGCTGTTCAAGGCCATCATCGACGACGGCATCGTTCCCCGGAACTTCTCGCTGGTGGTGTGGCTGGCGCTGGCGGTGGCCGCGGTCGCGGTGCTGGAGGCGGCGATGAGCCTCGCCCAGCGCTGGTACTCCGCGCGTCTCGGCGAGGGTCTGATCTACGACCTGCGCCGGGAGGTCTTCGACCACGTGCAGCGGATGCCGGTGGCGTTCTTCGTGCGCGCCCAGACAGGTGCGCTGGTCAGCCGGCTCAACAACGACGTCATCGGCGCGCAGCGGGCGCTGACCTCGACGTTGTCGTCGGTGGTGTCCAACGTGCTGAGCCTGGTGCTGGTGCTGGCCACCATGTTCACGCTGTCCTGGCAGATCACGGTGATCTCGCTGATCATGCTGCCGCTGTTCCTGCTGCCGGTGCGCTGGGTGGGCCGCAAGCTCCAGCGGATCACCCGCGAGCAGATGCAGCTCGACGCCGAGATGAGCTCGCTGATGACCGAGCGCTTCGGGGTGGCCGGGGCGATGCTGGCCAAGCTCTACGGCCGCGCCGACGAGGAGTCCGACCGCTTCGCCCGCCGCGCCGAGAAGGTCCGCGACATGGGCATCATCTCGGCGATGTACAGCCGGGTGTTCATGGTGGCGCTGACGCTGCTGGCGGCGCTGGCCACCGCCGTGGTCTACGGCATGGGCGGCGGTCTGGTGCTGGCCGGGGCGTTCCAGCTGGGCACGCTGGTGGCGCTGGCGACGCTGCTCAACCGGCTCTACGGGCCGCTGACGGCGCTGTCGAACGTGCACGTGGACATCATGACGGCGCTGGTGAGCTTCGACCGGGTCTTCGAAGTCCTCGACCTCAAGCCGATGATCACCGAGAAGCCCGACGCCCGGGAGCTGCCCGCCGGGGCCTCCGACGTCGAGTTCGACCAGGTCTCCTTCCGCTACCCCGCCTCCAGCGAGGTGTCGCTGGCATCGCTGGAATCGGTGGCACGAGCCGACAACTCCCCCGCCCACCCGGTGCTGCACGACATCAGCTTCCGCGCCGAACCGGGTCAGACGGTCGCGCTGGTCGGCCACTCCGGTGCGGGCAAGACGACCATCACGAACCTGGCCGGCCGGCTCTACGACGTCAACGCGGGCGCGGTGCGCATCGGCGGGATCGACGTGCGGGAGGCGTCGTTGGCGTCGCTGTACGAGCACGTCGGGGTGGTCACCCAGGACGCGCACCTGTTCCACGACACGATCCGGGAGAACCTCGCCTTCGCCCGCCCGGAGGCCACCGAGGACGAGCTCCTCGCAGCGCTGCGGACCGCGCAGCTGGGAGACCTGATCGAGACGATGCCCGACGGGCTGGACACCGTGGTCGGCGATCGCGGGCACCGGCTCTCCGGCGGTGAGAAGCAGCGGCTGGCGATCGCGCGGCTGCTGCTCAAGGCGCCGCCGATCGTGGTGCTCGACGAAGCCACCGCCCACCTGGACTCGGAGTCGGAGGCGGCGGTGCAGCGGGCGCTGGCCACGGCGCTGTCGGGTCGCACGGCGCTGGTCATCGCCCACCGCCTGGCGACCATCCGGGAAGCCGACCGGATCCTGGTGATCGACGACGGCACGATCGCCGAGGAGGGCACCCACGAGGAGCTGCTCGCCCGGGGCGGCCACTACGCGGAGCTCTACCGCACGCAGTTCGCCGCGCAGTCGGACTCCGACGAAGCGGCCTGAGAGCGGGTCAGCCGGGCGGGGCCACCGAGAGGGTTCCGCCCGGGTCGACCTGGGCCAGCAGGGCGGTGCAGAGCTCGTCGAGGAGTTGGACGTGGTCGTCGTCGAGGCCGTCCATGATCAGCGAGCGGACCTGCTCGACGTGGCCGGGGGCGGAGGCGACGACCTTGTCCATCCCGGCATCGGTGAGCTCGGCGATGCTGCCGCGCGCGTCGTCCTCGGCCTTTCGGCGGGAGACGTAGCCCTGCTTCTCCAGCCGCGACACCACGTGCGAGACGCGCGAGGCCGAGGCGTTGGACTGCTGCGCGAGGTGACTCATCCGCAGCTGGTGGCCGGGCGCCTCCGAGAGCATCGCCAGCACCCAGTAGCCGAACATCGTCAGTCCCGCGTCGCGCTGCAGCTGCGCGTCCAGAGCGGCCGGCACGACCGCCATCAGGGCGGCCAGCTTCCGCCAGGCGCGCTGCTCGTGGTCGCTCAACCAGCGCGTGTCGCTCACGTTCCAGAGCTTAACAGCAGTTCAAGGTTCAACGAGGTTGCCCGACCAGTGGCGACACCCCTCGGGCCGCGCAGAACGAGCCGATCTTCTCGCGCAGTTCCACCGCCGCCGGGGCCGCCTGCAGCGGGGTGCGTTCCAGGGCCTTGCCGAGCCGGCGCAGGCGCCGCAGCACGGCCTCGGTCCGTCGCCCGGCAGCCGCCGCCAGAACCAGGTCGACCTGCTCGGCAGCTCCGTCGAGCTCCCCGCCTCGCAGCCGCGCTGCGGCCAGGTCCAGCCGCGCCAGGCACAGCTCACCGATGCGCTGCCGCTCGGCGGGTTCCTGCGCGTACCCGGCGATGGCGGTGATCGCGTCACGCTCGGCCCGCGCGAGACCCACCTGACCGCCGAGCCACAGGGCGGTCGAGGAGGCGTAGCCGTACTGCTTGGCGACCGGGAACTCCATCAATCCGGCCGGGTCGTCGGCCTCCACGACCCGCTCGCGGGCCTCCTCGGCCCGGGTCAGGGCGCGTTCGGCGGCGTGGGCGTCGCCCAGCCGCGCCTGCGCGCGGGCCTCCACGGCTGCCAGCCGCACCAGGGCGGTGCCGGATTCGGGCTGGTGGCGCAGTCCGTCCTGGGCGAGTTCGACGGAGTCGCGGCAGCGGTCGTCCCAGTAGGCCACCAGGCTCTGCGTGCCCCGGATCCAGCAGCGCAGCGCGTCGCTGCCCGCCTGCTCGGCGCACTGGAACGCGGTGCGGGCCTGGGCTTCGGCCGCCACGGAGTGCCCGAGGTCGAAGGCGGCGTTGGCCATCGCCGCGCACACCAGTCCGGTGGTGTGGAACCAGTCGCGGGCGTGTTCGGCTGGCACCCGCCGTTCCAGCACCTTCATCGCCCTGTCGCGCAGGTCCCGCAGCTCCACGAACAGCGGGAACACCGGCTGGTGCGGGTAGTCGTCGATGATCCGCGCGACGTCCGCGCGGAAGCGCTCGAGGTTCTGCGGCCCGCCGGGGCCCGGCCGGATGGGTGCGGCGTGTTCGGTGGCCGGCATGAGCGCCTCGCTCTCGACGTGCCGTTGCCCCGAAAACCGGGCTCGGACCTGCTGCTTCGTCGCAACGGCGGCTCACGCGTACGGTGACAGCCCGCCCGAGAACCGCGCAAGTGGGGCTTTCAGGTGGCGATATCCGCTGCCGAACGGGTGTTGATGACGCGGTCGGGACCGATGCCGCACTCCTCGGCGCGGGCGCAGCCGTGGACCAGCCAGTCGAGTTGGCCGGGCGCGTGGGCGTCGGAGTCGACGCTGAACTCGCAGCCGAGGTCGCGGGCGAGTTTCAGCAGCTCGCGGGGCGGGTCGAGCCGGTCGGGCCGGGAGTTGATCTCCACGGCGACCTCGTGGTCGCGGCAGGCGGTGAACACCTCGCGCGCGTCGAAGGTCGACTGGGGCCGCTTGCGGTCGCCGATGAGCCGGCCGGTGCAGTGCCCGAGCACGTCGACGCGCGGGTTGCGCGCGGCGGCGACCATGCGGCGGGTCATCGGCCCCGAGGCCATTCGCAGGTCCGAGTGCACGCTGGCCACGACGACGTCGAGCTCGGCGAGCAGGTCGTCGTCCTGGTCGAGGCTGCCGTCACCGAGGATGTCGACCTCGATGCCGGTGAGGATCCGGAACGGCGCCAGCCTCCGGTTGAGCTCGCCGACCACGCCGAGCTGTTCGCGCAGCCGGTCGGCCGACAGGCCGCGCGCCACCGTCAGCCGGGGTGAGTGGTCGGTCAGCGCCATCCACTCGTGCCCCAGCTCCTTCGCCGTGGTGGCCATCTCGGCGATCGGGCTCCCGCCGTCGGACCAGTCGGAGTGGGTGTGGCAGTCCCCGCGCAGCGCGGCGCGCAGGGTCTCGCCGTGCTCCGGGACCTCCGCCTCATCGCGGAGTTTCGCCAGGTAGTCGGGGGTTTCACCGCGGTGGGCCTGGGTGATGACCGCGGCGGTGGTGCGGCCGATGCCCTCCAGGTCGGTGAGCGCGCCGGATTCCACCCGCCGGTCCAGGCCGGAGATCTCGGACACGACCGCAGCGGCCCGGCGGAACGCCCGGACCCGGTAGGTGGGCGCGTTCTGCCGTTCCAGCCAGAAGGCGATCTCGCGCAGCGCCGAGACCGCGCCGTCATCGGTCACCCGTCCTTGGTAGCCGGTGATGGCGTCGTCCGCCACCGTTGCCGCACGCCCCTTCCCCGCCGATGTCCCCACGCGTTAGATGAACCTGAACGTGTCCAATCGACCTTGCGACGGGATGTGCCCATGCAGCAGTACGAGATCGCGGTGTTGCCCGGCGACGGCATCGGCAACGAGGTCATGCCCGAAGCGCTGCGCGTGCTCGACGTGATCGGCGCGAAGTACGGCGTGCGTTTCGAGCACCGCCACTTCGACTGGAGCTGCGAGACCTACCGCAAGACCGGGCGGATGATGCCCGAGGACGGCCTCGACCGGCTGCGCGACCACCACTCGATCCTGCTGGGCGCGGTCGGGTACCCGGGCGTTCCCGACCACATCTCGCTGTGGGGTCTGCTGATCCCGATCCGCCGGGTGTTCGACCAGTACGTCAACCTGCGCCCGGTGCGCCTGCTGCCGGGGGTGACGCCTCCGGTGCGCGACAAGCAGCCCGGCGACATCGACTTCTGGGTGGTGCGGGAGAACACCGAGGGCGAGTACTCGAAGCTCGGCGGCCGCCAGAACGAGGGAACCGACCGCGAGACGGTGCTGCAGACCGCGTCGTTCAGCCGCTTCGGCACCGACCGGATCATGCGCTACGCGTTCGACCTGGCCCGCAGGCTCGGCAAACCGCACGTGACCTCGGCGACGAAGTCCAACGGGATCTACTACTCGATGCCGTTCTGGGACGAGCGGTTCGCCGAGATCTCCCGGGAGTACCCGGAGGTCCGCGTGGACCAGGACCACATCGACATCCTGTGCGCGCGGTTCGTGATGACCCCGGAGCGCTTCGACGTGGTGGTGGCCAGCAACCTCTTCGGCGACATCCTCTCCGACCTCGGCCCGGGCGTGACCGGCACGATCGGCGTCGCCCCCTCGGGCAACATCAACCCGGAGGGCCGCTACCCGTCGACGTTCGAGCCGGTGCACGGCTCGGCGCCGGACATCGCGGGCAAGGGCATCGCCAACCCGATCGGCCAGATCTGGTCGGTCGGCATGATGCTCGACCACCTGGGCCTGACCGAGGCGGGCGCGGACGTGGTGACCGCGATCGAGAAGGTGCTCGGCGACGCCACCGCCCCGCGCACCCCGGACCTGGGCGGCACCGCCGCGACCGAGGACCTCGGCAAGGCGATCGCCGAGGCGATCAACGGCTGACGCGGGCGGCCACGGCGAACAGCCGGTCCTCCTGTCCCGGTCGGCCGACCAGCTGCAGGCCGACCGGGAGCCCGTCCACCGTTCCGGCTGGCACCGAGATCGTCGGGGCTCCGGCGAGGTTCCAGGGCCGGGTGAGGCCGATCAGCGAGCCGCGCACCGGAGTCCGCGTGCCGTTGAGCTCGATCTCGCGCTGGTCGATCTCGGGCGCGGTGACGCAGGTGGTGGGCATGGCCAGCAGCTCGACCTCGCCGAGCAGCTCGGCGACCTCGGCGCGCCAGTCGTCGCGCTCGCCGAGCGCCCGCACGTACTGCCAGCCCGCGGTCTCACCGGCCAGCCGCAGGATCGCCAGGACGTCGTCGGTGAACAGCTGCGGCGCATCGGCGATGCGCTCGGCGTGCACGGCGTGAGCCTCGCTGAACTGGATCGCGCCGAACGCCCGCAGCATCCCCTCCAGCCCGCTCGGATGTACCTCGCGCACGTCGATCCCGCCGACGTCCAGCGCCGTCCGCGCGACGCCGGTGACCCGGGGGTCGGTGGGGTGCAGCAGGTCCGGCGGGATCCAGCCGATCGACACCTCCGAGCCGTGCTCGCGGCTGGGCATCGGCCGCAGTCCGGCCAGCACCCGGTAGGCCAGTCGGCAGTCGGCGGTGTTGCCGGCGACCACGCCGACGTGGTCGAGGGTCTGCGACAGCGGGAACACGCCGTCGGTCGGAATCGCGCCGTGGGCGGGTTTGAAACCGGCGATCCCGCACAGCGATGCCGGGATGCGCACCGAGCCGCCGGTGTCGGTGCCCAGCGCCATCGGCACCATCCCGGCCGCGACCGCCGCGCCGCTGCCGCCGCTGGACCCGCCGGTCATCCGCCCCGTGTCGTGCGGGTTTCGAGAGGGACCGTTGTGGGCGCGGTCCCCGGTGGGGCCGAAGGCGAACTCGTGCGTGGTGGTCTTGCCGATGATCACCGCACCGGCCTCCCGCAACCGGCGCACGCACTCGGCGTCCGATGTGGACACGTGGTCGGCGAAGTGCGCCGAACCCATGGTGGTGCGCGACCCGGCCACGTCGATGATGTCCTTGACCGCCACCGGGATGCCGTGCAGCGGGCCGCGGTCGAGGCCGTCGGACAGCTCGGCGTCGGCCTTCTCCGCCGCGCGCAGCGCGCCTGCGCGGTCGAGGGTGACCACGGCGTTGAGCTCGCCGTCGAGCGCGTCGACCGCGGCGAGCGCGGCCGTGGCGAGGTCGACGGCGCGCAGCTCCTCGCGGCGCAGCTGCTCACCGAGCTCATCGATGGTGCGGCCGTGGAAGAAACCTGTCGTGTGCTGCGTCCCAGTGCTCAACGCGCCTCCCGCCCGGATGATCAGCGAAGGGGACATCTTCGGCTCGCGAACGACGATCCGTCAACGCTCGGCGCGCACCGCGGTGATCACCATCAGCGCCGCCACCAGCAGCGCCATCCCCAGCGACAGCACCGTCACCCCGGCGTCGTGCGCGGGCCCGTGCCCGGACAGCCCGGAGAGCAGGGATTTGACGCCGAGGAACACCAGCAGCGCCGAGAACCCGACGGACGCGTCCGGCGCCCGCGCGCACAGCCGGGCGGTCAACCGCACCAGCCGGACCGCGCCGAGCAGCGCAAGCAGGTTCGCGCACAGCACCACCAACGATCCGCCGCCGGTCGCCGAGACCGCGAAGGCGCCGAGCGCCACCGCCGCCGGCACCGCGCCGAGGCTCAGCGCCCCGGCCCGGGGCAGGCCTGATCCGCCGCCGCGGAAGAGCCACCACGCGGCCAGGATCACCAGCAGTCCGAACAGCGCCGAGATCCACGCGACACCGGTGACTCCGGTGGCGGCCAGCACGATCCGCGTCAGAGCAGAGGCGCCGACGGCGAGCACCACCAGCCTCCTCGCGGCGGGGACCTGGTGGGTCAGCACCACGACCACGACGACCAGGTCCACGGTGACCGCGAACGCCGAACCCCAGGCCGCCAGGAACTGCCCGGCCGACACCGGTGACCCGATGCTCAGCCCGGCCGCGACCACCAGCGCGGCGGCGATCCCCGCTGCGGCCACGGGCAGGTCGTGCCGCGTGGGGGCGCGGCCCCGGGCGCAGGCGAGCAGGTCGGTGGCCACTGCTGCGAGCAGCACGGCGACCGCTGCGAACGGGAGCAACGCGGGCACGCTCATCGGCGCCTCCGGCAGTGGGGAGCGAATCGTTCCCCGCGGACCTCGGCTCTGGGGCCTGGCACCGGTGGTTGTAGTCCGACCCGAGGATGGTGTCCAGGACCACACCGGTTATCCATCCGTTCGGCCCAGCGGCTGGTCCACACTGGACTCACCGGTTCCGCGCTCGCGGTTCCACGCTCACCGTCCGGAATACTGTATGCTAAAACCACGGGCTGAGCCCGTGGCCACCGTCGGTACGAGCAACCGGAGCTGACCGCATGTCGCTGACCTCGAAGCCGTCCGAGGGCATCGCCGCCCGCCAGGTGGCACGCCCGGTCCCGCTGCGCGAGACGGTCTACGAGGCCATCCTCGAACTGATCATCACCGGTGAGCTCAAACCCGGTCAGCACCTGGTCGAGAAGGAACTGGCCGAGGCGCTCGGCGTCTCCCGCCAGCCCGTTCGCGAGGCCCTCCAGTGGCTGCAGAAGGACGAGTGGGTCGATCTACGTCCGGGGTACGGCGCCTTCGTCCACAGCCCCACCCCCGAAGAGGCCGATCAGCTCCTCGGCGTGCGCACCCTGCTGGAGGCCGAATCCGCCCGGCTGGCGGCGGTGAACTCCACCAAGGACGGCGTCGCCGAGCTCAAGCAGATCTACAAGTCCGGTCTCGCCGCGCTCAAGGCCGACGACGTCGAGGCGGTCGTGGCCGCCAACGCCGAGCTGCACGCCAAGATCACCGAGATGTCCGGCAACAAGGTCCTCAACGAGTTGGCCGCGCAGATCAACCGCCGAGTCCGCTGGTACCACACGCCCGTCGCCAAGAGCCGCGGCAAGCAGGCCTGGGACGAGCACTCCGCGCTCATCGACGCCATCGCCAAGAAGGACGGCGACACCGCGTCCCGCCTCATGCGCGAGCACACCGAGCACACCCGCAAGAGCTACCTCGATCACAGCGCCGAGGACTAGATCAACTCCACACGCTCCGGGTTCTCCGTTGTGAAAGCACCGAGAAAGCTGATTCGTGCACCATTCGTGGTGCCTGCCTGGGGCACATGGGCGTCCGGTGTTGGATCGGCGGTCGCTCGGGTGGCCGGGCGCCGGTTCGATGGGTGATGGGGGATTCATCGCGCCGGCGCCGGCGTCACCGTTCAGGGAGGGGGACCGGGAGCGGCCGCTTGTGGGGAGCGGCCGTTCTTTCCTTCTCACAGCCCCTTCCTAGGCCAAAAGCGCGTTGCCGCAGGCGATTCTGCCCAGGTGGTCCCAGGCCTGATCCACCGCGAACTGCCCGTGGGCCGCGGTGTGGGCGTCCCGGAAGCGGCGTTCCACGCCGTAGTCCTGCCGGAACGCGTGCTGACCGCACACCTTGATGCCGAGTTCGGCGACCTGGACGGCGTTCTCGCCGCCGAGCGCGCGGGCTTGCAGCAGTCGTTGCAGACCGTCGGGGTGCCAGCCGTGCTGGACGGCGTCGGCGAGCACCAGCTCGGCGGTGTCCACCTTCGTCCGCATCCTGGCGAGATCGGCCCTGACCTCGGGTTGCTCGGCAGGCGGGGCCTGCCAGCGGGACCAGGAGGGCTGCGGGCCGGTCACGCATTCGACGCCCCGGGCGAGCACCGCCTCCATCAGTCCGAGCGCGAGCGCGGCCTGCAGGGCGCACAACCAGGGCAGGATCACCTCCAGCAGCTCCTGCGCTGCTCCTCCCTCATCCCCGATCGCGGCGGAGGAGGGCACCAGGACCGGGTCCGCGGTGATCGTCGCGGTGGCGCTCCCCCGCAACCCGACCGCGTCGGCCGATGCGGGAACGCACAGGCCGGGCGCTTCGGCCGGGATCAGCCACAGCGACAGCCCGCCGCGCCGCCCGGCGGGCGGGCCGGTCCAGACGTAGCTGTCGGCTTCACCGGCCGAGACGACCCAGTTCTTGCGGGCCGACAGGGCGACCACTCCCCCGCGCGATTCGGCCCGTCCCGCCGGGACCAGTCCCGGGTTGCCGGTTTCGGCCAGCGCCAGGGTGCTGAGGTGCCCGCCTGCGGCGATCGCGCGCAGGAGTTCGGAGTCGGCGTGGCGGGCCAGCACCGCCGTGGCCGCGTAGTGGGCGGCCAGCACTGCCGCGGTGGACCCGCAGACGCGGGCGACCCGGTCGGTGACCTCGACGGCTTCGCCGAGGCCGCGACCGGAGCCGCCGTACCGCGTGGGCAGGGTCAGGCCCAGCAGACCGGCCTGGCCGAGCGCGTCGACGTTCTCGCGCGGGAACCGTCCTGCACCGTCGGTTTCGCGGGCGCGCGGCTCGATGATCCTGCGCAGGACGCGGTCGAGGGCGTCTCGGTGGTTGCGGGCCGTCATCGCCGGCCCCTGGCCGGACCCGCCGCGACGAGCGCGCGGCGGGCCCGGGTGCTGCTGCGGTCGAACATGCTCACTCCCGTGGGATGTGCCCGGCCGTCGCGGGTTCGCCGGGCGCGAGCCGCTGGCCGAGCAGGTCGCCGAGTGCGTTGACGGTGCGCAACGTGGGGGCTTCGGCACCCACCAGGTCGGCCAGTTCGACGACCGCGGTGAGCATCGCCTCCAGTTCCAGGGGTTTTCCCCTCTCCAGGTCCTGCAGGGTGGAGGTCTTGTGGTCGCCGGTGCGTTCGGCACCGGCCAGACGCCGGTCGATGGCGATGTCGGGAGAGCAGCCGAGCGCGCCGGCGATCTCCAGGGATTCGCGCATCATCGCGGCCACGAGCTCCCGCACGCCCGAGTGGCGGCACATCCCGGCGAGGGTGGCTCCGGTGAGCGCGCTGATCGGGTTGAAGGCGACGTTGCCCATCAGCTTGATCCAGATGTCGCGGCGGATGTCGTCCTCGACCGGGCACTTCAGCCCGCCGGCGATCATGGCGTCGCTGAACTCGCGGCAGCGATCGGAATCGCTGCCGTCGGGTTCGCCGATGGAGAAGCGGGTTCCCTCCCGGTGCCGCACCACTCCGGGGGCGTCGAGTTCGGTGGCGGCGTAGACCACGCAGCCGATGGCGCGGCGTGGTGGGAGGACCCGGCTGACGGCGCCACCGGGGTCGACGGTGTCGATGCGGTGGCCTTCGAAGGGACCGCGCAGTCCGTGGAAGTACCACCACGGGATTCCGTTCTGCGCGGCGATGATCGTGGTGTCCTCCTTGAGCAGGGGGTGGACCAGTGGTCCGCAGGTGGCGTAGGAATAGGCCTTCAGGCCGAGGACGACGTGGTCGACCGCGCCGATCTCAGCCGGATCGTCGGTGGCGTTGGGCGTGACCTGGAAGTCCCCGCGAGGGCTGAGCACCCGCACGCCGTCGGCGCGCAGCGCGGCCAGGTTGTCCCCACGAGCCAGCAGGCTCACGTCCGCTCCCGCCCGATGCAGGCAGGCACCCACGTACGCGCCGATGGCACCGGCGCCGACAACAGCGACTCTCACAATCGATCTCCGCTCTGGTCTTGCGGCCAGGCGCAGGTGTCGGTGCATTCAGTATACAGTATGTGAACCACCGGGCAAGATTCTCGCTCGCTCACGCTTCCGAAGAACGCCGGAATCGAACCGCCGACCAGCAGATCCGCACTCCTCGTGTCGACTGTGGACGCACTGCGGACGACGACGAATCCCGCGACGACCTATGGACACCCGCCCTTCGCTGCGGTATCCCTGATACGAACCTCATACGGTATGCAGTATGGAGACGACCGCAGACGCGTGTTCACACAAGGGGATGAGCGCTGATGGCCCAGACGGCACCCGACAACGCAGGCGAACCCGAACAGATCTCCGGCGGTCACCTCGTCGCCAAGGCGCTCAAAGCCGAAGGCGTGGATACGATCTTCACCCTCTGCGGTGGCCACATCATCGACATCTACGACGGCTGCGTCGACGAGGGCATCGACGTCATCGACGTGCGCCACGAGCAGGTCGCCGCCCACGCCGCCGACGGCTACTCCCGCATCACCGGCAAGCCCGGCTGCGCGGTGGTCACCGCGGGCCCCGGCACCACCGACGCGGTCACCGGCGTGGCCAACGCCTTCCGCGCGGAGAGCCCGATGCTGCTCATCGGCGGCCAAGGCGCGCTGTCACAGCACAAGATGGGCTCGCTGCAGGACCTGCCGCACGTGGACATGATGAACCCGATCACCAAGTTCGCCGCCACCGTGCCGCACACCGAACGCGCCGCCGACATGGTGTCGATGGCCTTCCGCGAGTGCTTCCACGGCTCCCCCGGCCCGTCGTTCCTGGAAATCCCGCGCGACGTGCTCGACGCCAAGGTCCCGGCGGACAAGGCCCGCATCCCGCAGGCCGGCGGATACCGGGCCACCACCCGTTCTGCCGGCGATCCCGACGCGGTGCAGAAGCTGGCCGACCTGCTGGTCAAGGCCGAAAAGCCCTGCATCCTGCTGGGAAGCCAGACATGGACCTGCCGGGCCACCGAATCGGCGGTCAAGCTGGTCCGCGAGCTCAACGTCCCCGCGTTCTGCAACGGCGCCGGGCGCGGCACCCTCCCGCCCGGGGATCCGCTGCACTTCCAGCTCGCGCGCCGCTACGCGTTCCAGAACTCCGACCTGATCATCATCCTCGGCACCCCGTTCGACTTCCGGATGGGCTACGGCAAGCGCCTCTCCCCCGAGGCGACGGTCGTGCAGATCGACCTGGACTACCGCACGGTCGGCCGCAACCGCGACGTCGACCTGGGCATCGTCGGCGACGCCGACGCGGTGCTCACCGCCCTGTCGCAGGCCGCGTCCGGACGCACCGACAACGGGGCGGGCGGCCGCAGGAGCTGGGTGCAGGAACTGCGCGAGGTCGAGAACGCCGCGCTGACCAAGCGCCTCCCGCGCCAGCACTCCGACGCCTCGCCCATCGACCCCTACCGGCTGGTGCACGAGATCAACGAGTTCCTCACCGAGGACTCGATCTACATCGGCGACGGCGGCGACATCGTCACCTTCTCCGGCCAGGTCATCCAGCCCAAGGCCCCCGGCCACTGGATGGACCCCGGACCGCTGGGCACCCTCGGCGTCGGCGTGCCGTTCGCGATGGCCGCCAAGAAGGCCTGCCCCGACAAGGAAGTGGTGTGCCTGTTCGGCGACGGCGCGTTCAGCCTCACCGGGTGGGACTTCGAGACGATGGTGCGCTTCGACCTGCCGTTCGTGGGCATCGTCGGCAACAACTCCTCGATGAACCAGATCCGCTACGGCCAGATCGCCAAGTACGGCGAGGACCGCGGCCGGGTCGGCAACACCCTCGGCGACATCCCCTACAGCAAGTTCGCGCAGATGCTCGGCGGCTACGGCGAAGAGGTCCACGACCCCGCCGACATCGCCCCCGCGCTGCAACGCGCGCGCGAGTCCGGCAAGCCCTCGTTGATCAACGTCTGGGTCGATCCCGAGGTCTACGCGCCGGGAACGATGAACCAGACCATGTACAAGTGAAAACCCCGTTCCCGGAGCTCTTTTCCGCGTTGAGGTGCCAGTAGCGAGAGTCGACCGAGCGGCTTCGCCGCTTCAGGAGCAAAGAGGTGCCAGTCATGAGTGCATTGGAAGGCGTGCGCGTGCTGGACATGACGCACGTCCAGTCCGGACCGTCCGCGACGCAGATCCTGGCCTGGCTCGGGGCCGACGTGGTCAAGCTGGAGGCACCCACCGGCGACATCACCCGCAAGCAGCTGCGCGACGTCGCCGAGGCCGACAGCCTCTACTTCACGATGCTCAACTGCAACAAGCGCAGCATCACGCTGAACATGAAGTCCGAGGCGGGCAAGGAGATCTTCACCAGGCTGGTGGCCGAATCCGACGTGCTGGTGGAGAACTTCGGCCCCGGGACCGTGGACCGCATGGGCTTCACCTGGGAGAAGCTGCGCGAGATCAACCCGAAGCTCGTCTACGCCTCCATCAAGGGGTTCGGCGACGGGCCCTACACGCACTTCAAGGCCTACGAGGTGGTCGCCCAGGCCATGGGCGGTTCGATGTCCACCACCGGTTTCGAGGACGGCCCGCCGCTGGCCACCGGGGCGCAGATCGGCGACTCCGGGACCGGGATCCACACGGTGGCCGGAATTCTCGCCGCGCTGCTGCAGCGCGAGCGCACCGGAGCCGGCCAGCGCGTGTCGGTGGCGATGCAGCACGCGGTGCTCAACCTGTGCCGGGTGAAGCTGCGCGACCAGCAACGACTGGCGCACGGGCCGCTGCGGGAGTACCCCAACGCCGACTTCGGCGATGAGGTCCCGCGTTCGGGCAACGCCTCCGGCGGTGGTCAGCCGGGCTGGGCGGTGCGCTGCAAGCCGGGCGGCGACAACGACTACATCTACGTCATCGTGCAGCCGCAGGGCTGGGCACCGATCGCGAAGCTGATCGGCAGGCCCGAGCTGATCGACGATCCCGACTGGGCCACGCCGGAAGTCCGCCTGTCCAAGCTGGACAAGATGTTCAGCATGATCGAGGAGTGGACGCTCGGTCACGACAAGTGGACCGTGCTGGCCGCGCTCAACGAGCACAACGTGCCGTGCGGTCCGATCCTGTCGACCAAGGAGATCATCGAGGACGCCTCGCTGGTCGACAACGACATGATCGTCAGCGTCGATCACCCCGAGCGCGGCGAGTTCAAGACGGTCGGCTGCCCCATCAAGCTCTCCGACTCCCCCGTCGACGTCCAGCGCTCGCCCCTGCTCGGCGAGCACACCGCCGAGGTCTTCCGGGACCGGCTGGGCATCGACGAGTCCGAACTGGCCGAGCTCAAGGCGAACGGAGTGATCTGAAGTGGCATACGACGGTGCCCGCGTGCGGGAGGTGCTCGACGCGGTGCGGTCCGAGGGCCGGGCCGCGCTGACCGCCCCCGAAGCCAAGCAGCTGTGCGACGCCTACGGCATCCCCACCGCCGGTGAGGGCCTGGCCACCAGCGCCGACGAGGCGGTCGCGCTGGCAGCCGAGTTCGGCGGCCCGGTGGCGTTGAAGATCGTCTCGCCGGACATCCTGCACAAGACCGACGCCGGCTGCGTGCTCGTCGACGTCAGCGGCGAGGACGACGTGCGCGCCGGCTACCGGCAGATCCTGGCCAACGCCCACGCCCACACCGAGAACCCCGCGATCGCCGGGGTGCAGGTGCAGCAGATGGTCAGCGGCCAGGAGGTGATCGTCGGGGCCACCACCGACCCCACCTTCGGCAAGGTCGTCGCCTTCGGTCTCGGCGGTGTGCTGGTGGAGGTGCTCAAGGACGTCACGTTCCGGCTGGCGCCGCTGAGTGCCGGGGAGGCCAGGGCGATGCTCGACGACATCGCCGCCGCCGAGGTGCTGCGCGGTGCGCGCGGCGCGGAACCGGTGGACGCCGCAGCGCTCGCTGAGGTGCTGCGCAGGGTCTCCGAGCTTGTCAGCGACTTCCCGGAGATCGCCGAGCTGGACCTCAACCCGGTCTTCGCAACGCCGTTGGGCGCCACCGCGGCCGACGTGCGGATCGTGCTGCAGACCGAGGAGCCCGCGGTGGCGCCGCAGCGCTCCCAGGAGGAGATCCTGGAGTCGATGCGGCGGCTGATGACGCCGAGCAGCATCGCGGTGATCGGGGCCTCCAACGAGGACGGCAAGATCGGCAACTCGGTGATGAAGAACCTGATCAACGGCGGGTACGCGGGCGAGATCCACCCGATCAACCCCAAGGCCGACGAGATCATGGGCCGCAAGGCGTACAAGAGCATCGCCGAGGTGCCGGGCGAGGTGGACGTCGCGGTGTTCACGGTGCCCGCGAAGTTCGTGGCCTCGGCGCTGGAGGAGTGCGGCGCGAAAGGCGTCGCGGCGGCGGTGCTGATCCCCTCCGGATTCGCCGAGACGGGCAACCACGAGTTGCAGGAGGAGGTCGTGGCGGTCGCCCGCAAGCACGGGATCCGGCTGCTGGGCCCCAACATCTACGGCTACTACTACACCCCGCAGAACCTGTGCGCGACGTTCTGCACCCCCTACGACGTGCGCGGCGGGGTAGCGCTGACCTCGCAGAGCGGCGGCATCGGCATGGCCATCCTGGGCTTCTCGCGCACCACGAAGATGGGTGTGTCGGCGATCGTCGGACTGGGCAACAAGTCCGACGTGGACGAGGACGACCTGCTGACGTTCTTCGAGCACGACGACAACACCAACGTAGTGGCGATGCACCTGGAGGACCTCAAGGACGGCCGGGCGTTCGTGCGGGCCGCCAAGAGCATCACGAAGAAGAAGCCCGTGGTGGTGCTCAAGGCGGGCCGCACCGACATGGGCGCGCGAGCGGCCAGTTCGCACACCGGGGCGCTGGCCGGCAACGACAAGGTCTACGACGACATCCTGCGCCACTCGGGCGTGGTGCGGGCTCCCGGGCTCAACGAGATGCTGGAGTACGCGCGCGGACTTCCGGTGCTGCCCACGCCCCAGGGCGAGAACGTCGTGATCATCACCGGTGCCGGCGGGTCAGGTGTGCTGCTGTCAGACGCCTGCGTGGCCAACGGTCTCGACCTGATGGACATCCCGCCGGACCTCGACGCGGAGTTCCGGCGCTACATCCCGCCGTTCGGCGCGGCGGGCAACCCGGTCGACATCACCGGTGGTGAGCCGCCGAGCACCTACGAGGCCACCATCCGGCTCGGGTTGCGGGATCCGCGGATCCACTCGCTGATCCTGGGTTACTGGCACACCATCGTCACTCCTCCGATGGTGTTCGCCGAACTGGCTTCCCGCGTGGCCGAGGAGGCGCGCGCGGAAGGTATCGACAAGCCGATCGTGGTGTCGCTGGCGGGCGACACCGAGGTGGAGAAGGCGGCGGACTACCTGTTCGACCACGGCATCGTCGCCTTCCCCTACACCACCGAGAAGCCGGTGGCGGTGCTGGGCGCGAAGTACCGGTGGGCCAGGTCCGCCGGACTGCTCGGCTGATCGGCCGCCCGACAGGCACGCGGCGGGGCCGGTTTCTCCTCACCTCACCTGAGCCGGTTCCGCCGCCTGCACCGCCGAGCAAAGCTCCACAGCAAACAATGGACAAGGAGGTCCGATGTGGACGCTGACAAGGCGCCTGGGAGAGACGATCAAGAACCGGTATTAGAATCCGACGGCCGGGTCTGGAGCGCGGGCGGGCTGGAGCCCATGCCCATCCGCAAGCTCCCCGACGCGCCGCCGTCCATCCACCTGCTCGGCCCCACCGTGTTCCTCGTCGCGCTCGGTGTGGGCATGGGCGAATCCTACATGTGGCCCCGGCTGGTGCTGATCTTCGGCCCGGAGATCCGGTGGTTGTTCCTGATCGGGGTCACGCTGCAGGCCGTGGTGATGCTGGAGATGGCGCGCTACGCGATGGCCACCGGGGAGAGCATCTTCTCCGGTGCGGCGCGCGTGGCGAAACCGCTCATGTGGTTCTTCTTCATCACCGCGATGGCCGTCTACATCTGGCCCGGTCACCTCTCGGCCGGAGCCGCGGCCCTGGAGCAGATCACCGGAATCCCCTGGTACGTGTCGGGGTGCGTCGGGCTGCTGCTGGTCGGGGTCATCTTCACCATGGCGAAGGTGATCTACAGCCTGCTGGAGAGCGTGCTGTCGATCCTCATCGGCCTGCTGGTGGTGGGCACGGCGGTCATCGCCTCGCTGGTGGGCAACCTCGGTGACCTGACCAGCACGATCGCGGGCATGTTCCACTTCGGGTACTTCCCGGAGGCGGCGATGTCACCGGAGTGGTTCCCCGTGGTGGTCGGCGCCATCGCCTTCGCGGGCCCGTCGGGCATGCAGCAGATGTGGTACACGCTGCACCTGCGCGATTCCGGTGCCGGCATGGGCGCGCACATCCCCCGCATCCGCGGCCTCAGGCACGCGGGCGAGGAGGAGGTCATGCCCTCGCGCGGGTTCATGTTCGACACCGACGACCCGGCCGAGATGGCCAAGTGGAAGGGCTGGCGGCGCTGGGTCACCTTCGACGCGCTGCTGCTGTTCTGGGGCGTCACGATGCTGGTGACGATCTCGTTCACGGTGCTGGCGCAGTCGGCCTCGCGGGAGAACCCCGACGTGAAGTCGCTGATCGAGAGCGGCGAGCGGGAGGCCGCGCTGTCGGCGATGTCGGACGCCTTCTCCTCAGCGGGTTCTCCGCTGCTGGGCACGGTGTTCCTCGGGTTCATCGCCTTGATCGGGCTCAACGCGACGCTCGGGCTGTTCGACTCGTTCTCCCGGGGCCAGGCCGACATGACCTACAACTTCGTACCGGGGGCCAAGCGCTTCCGGATGTCGCACCTCTACGCCGCGTTCCTGTGGGGCGTGATCATCTTCGGGATCCTGATCCTGCTGTTCGGCCCAGCCGACGGGCCGAGCGCGATCCTGGACATCCTCGCGTTCCTGTCCACCTTCGCGATGGGCGCCTACTGCGTGGTGCTGCTGCTGGTGAACAACAGGATGCTGCCCAAACCGATCCGCCCGAAGTGGTGGAGCAACCTGATCATCGGTGCGGGTGCGGTGTTCTACCTCGGGATGCTGTTCTACAGCCTGGTGCGCTTCGGAGTGGTCGTGAGCTGACATGACCGAGACGACGAGGATCACCGCCCCAGGACTGGTCATCGGCACCGTCGCCGGGCTGTTCACCGCGCTGTTCACGCTGGTCGCCGGCGCACCGGCGGGGTGGGCGGTCACCGCGGGGCTGATGCTGGCGGTGCCGCTGGCGGCCTTCGGCGCCGGGTGCAGCGCGCTGCGGCTGCGCGGGGTGCTGCGCGGCGGCGCGTTCGCACCCGTCGCGCTGTACTGGCTGATCGCGTTCCCGCTGGCGCGGCTGGTGCAGGAGGTGGGCACCAGGCTGGCGGTGGGCGACAGCTTCTCGCTGCCGCCGCAACCGGTTTCGTTCCTGATCTACCAGGCGCTGATCAGCGTCGGGTTCGCGATCGGTTTCGTGTGGGTGCAGGAACGGCTGGTCCGGGGTGGTGCCGGGAGATGAGCGCACCGGTCACCACCACCGACGATCAGCCGCGCGCGTTGACGAGTCGCCCCTCGTCGACGTGCTTCGGCTCGGGCCGCGCGCCACCGCACCGGTCGTCCTGACGAGCCGATTCGATCGCGGCGGACGTGGCCAGTCCCAACATGCGCCCGTCCGCCGCGAATCCACGCGGCATGCGTTCGAGACGGCGCAGGATGCTCCCGATGATCCGCATTGTGCTCACCTCCTCCCGATTCGTTCCTTGCATACAGTATGCCGTTGGGATGTCCGGTTGGCGAAGTCCTTGTGAGCAGCAACACCCGAGCCGAGCGGACGGTGACACCGATGCCCGAGAAGTGGGCGATGATCGGACTGCACACGCCGAAGCTGGAGGCGCGCGACCACCACGGCCGCCGCTACCGGGTCGGCGAGCGACCGCGCGAGCTCACCGGCCTGCCCCGCGCGGCGATGCTGTGGGCCTGCTGGCTGCCGATGCTGCTGGTCGGAACCATGCAGTACGCCTTCGGCGCGGCCATACCCGGACTGCTGGCCGCCGGGCACGACCTCGCGGACCTGTGCTGGACGCTGGCCGCCTGGGCGGTGCTGCAGGCCGGCGCCGGACTGCCCAGCGCCCACCTGCGCCAGCACGACCGGACCGGACCGCGGGCGATGCTCATCACCGGCGGCTTCCTCTGCGCCGCAGGCGTTCTCAGCCTCGGCCAGGGCGTGCTCGCCGGGTACGCAGCGCTCGGCGGGATCGGGGCTGGACTGGTCTACGCCGCCTGCACCTCCACCACCGAGAAGTGGTTCCCGGAGAACCCCGCCGCCCGGGTCGGCATCGTCACCGGCGCCTTCGCCTACGGCGCCACCCCGTTCGTCATCGCCCTGACCCTCGCACCCCGGCACGTCGAGGCCGGGCTGACCGCCTTCGCCCCCGCGCTGCTCGTGGCTGTGACCGGATGCGGCCTGCTCATCGCCGACCCGCCGCGGCACTGGTGGCCGGCGCACGTCGACCACCACCGCTGGGCGCGGGCGAACCCACCCGCCGCGCGGGAGTTCTCGGTCACCGAGGCGCTGCGGACCCCGGCGCTCGCGGTGATGGCGGCGAGCCTGTTCTGCGCGGCCGCGGTCTCCCTGTTCGACGCGGCCTTCCTGGCGCTGCTGGCCGCGCCGCTGTCCCCGGTCGCGGCGATCGCGCTGTTCGTGGCCACCAACGGCGCGGGCCGCACGCTGGCGATGGCGATCGCCGCACGCCTCGGTCGCCGCCGCACGCTGCGCTGGGTGGTGACCGTCCAAGCCGCGGGTCAGGTGCTGCTGCTCATCGGCATCGAGCAGGCCTCCGCCGGATGGCTGGTGGCCGGAGCGACGATCGCCGGAGCCGGCGGCGGAGCCTTCTACCCGCTGTTCGCCGCGCTGGCCCGGGAGTCCTTCGGCCAGCACCGCAGCATCGAGGTGCACGGGCTGGTCTACAGCGCGAAGGCCGTCAGCGGCGTGGTCGGCATCGGACTCGGCTGGGTGGCGCTCGCGACGTGGGGCGCACCGGTCGCCCTGGCGCTCGCCGCGGTGCTGTCGCTGGGCTCGGCGGTGCTGTGTGGACGGTGGCACCGACCCGGGTTCCCGAAAACCCTTCCCACCGCCAAGCCTTGATCGGTATAGGTTCGAATGCGAAGATCTTTCCGCTTGATGTGGTGATCATGGGCTCGCGGGCCCCGGGAAGGTCGGCCGATGAACGCCGAAATCGATGTGATCGTCGTCGGAGCCGGCATCAACGGCCTGGTCGCCGCCGCCGAACTGGCACGGGCGGGCCGGTCGGTGCTGGTGCTGGAGCGCAGCGACCGGCTCGGCGGGTTCATCGCATCCGAGCAGCGCACCGTCCCCGGCTACATCCACGACACCTACTCGTCGTGGCACCCGCTGTTCCTGGCGGGCCCGGCCTACGCCTCCCTCGGCCCGCAGCTGCACGAGCACGGGCTGGTCTACCGCAACACCGACTCCTGGGCCGCGGCCAGCGTCGCCGACGACGGCCGGGTGACGATGAGCCACCGCGACCCGGCCACCACCGTCGAAGCCTTCGAGCACGACGACGACCGGGACGCCTACCTGTCCATGCTGGACCGGATCGGCGCCAACATCGCCGCCATCAACCGGATGCTCGGCGGCGAGCTGCGGTCCTGGTCGATGCTGTGGCAGGGCGCCAAGCTGATCAACACCGGTGGTGTGCGCAGCGCCGAGGGCTGGCTGCGGCAACTGGCCACCAGCGGCCGGGCCCTGTACCGGCGCGAGTTCCGAGGCCACGAAGTCGATCACCTCTTCACGCCCTGGCTGCTGCACGCCGGGCTGGGACCGGACCACGCCTCCGGTGGGCTGATGACCGGCCTGCTCGCCGCCGGGCTGCACGGAGCGGGTCTGCCCGTCGTGGAGGGCGGCGCGAGCAACTTCGTGACCGCGTTCTCCAAGCTGCTGGACTCGCTGGGCGTGCAGGTCGAGACCGGCATCGAGGTCGAGCGCGTCCTCGTCGAGGACGGCCGCGCGATCGGCGTCGTCGCGGGCGGCCGGGTGCTGCGCGCGCGGCGCGGCGTGATGGCCTCGGTCGCGCCCTCCGCGCTCTACGGTCGACTGCTCCCGCCCAGCGCCGTCAACCCGCAGCTGGTGCGCCAGGCCGAGAAGTTCCGGTACGGGCGAGCGGCGATGCAGATCCACGTCGCCCTGTCAGCCCCGCTGAAGTGGCGCGACGAGCGGCTGTCGGCGTTCCCGATCGTGCACCTCACCAACGGCTCGTCGAGCACCGGCATCGCCTGCGCCGAAGCCGAAGCGGGACTCCTGCCGCGCCGTCCCACCGTCGTGGTGGGAAGCCAGTACCTGCTCGACGAGACCCGCGTGCCCCGGGGCGCGGCATCGCTGTGGCTGCAGCTGCAGGAACTGCCGTTCCACCCGCTCGGCGACTCCGCCGGGGAGCTCGACACCAGCCAGGGCTGGACCCGCGAGCTGGCCGAGGGATACGCGCGCCGGGTGCTCGACCGGCTCAACGACCACGCTCCCGGACTGCACGACCTGGTGTGCGCGGTCGACATCATCAGCCCGGCTGAGCTCACCGCGCACAACCCCAGCGCCGGGCAAGGCGATCCGTACGGCGGCAGCACCGAGCTCGACCAGAACTACCTGTGGCGGCCGCTGCCCGCCGCCGGCAACCACGCCACCCCGATCCCCGGCTTGTGGCACATCGGTGCCGCCACCCACCCGGGTCCGGGCATGGGCGGCGGTTCGGGTTACGCGGCGGCCAACGCCCTCCTCAAGCGCAGCCGCTGAGCCCTCCTCGCGCGGCCCCTCGCCGTGGCGCCTTCCGAGCCGCACCGGCGCCGCCGCGCCCTCGTTCACACCAACGCGATCCCGGCTCCGGCGAACGCGGGAGCGACGGCTGTCCGGGGCGTTTTCAGAGGGCGGAACAACGTTGTTGATCGCTTTCATGGATTCGTCCAAGAAAAACGGGAATGCGGCTGGGAATTTTCGGATCAACCGACAAAAACTGATTCCACCGCAGGTCATGAGGCATCTGTTAGCGTTTCTCCGCGGAAGCGGAGCCGATTCGTCCTTGACTCGACCAGGCGTCCGAATTATGGTCCAGACCACTAACTGATTCGGCGAATCCCCTTCCGCGACAGGAATTCTGAACAGTCGGCACCGATCATCGGCGCCGCTGTTCGGAATCGATTCACCCTGTCGCGACTTCCCCCGAAGGAGCTGACAATGCCCAATCGCAAGATCTCCGCAGCCATGGTCGGTGCCGCCGTCGCACCGTTCCTGATCGCGATCCCCGCCGGGACCGCGAGCGCCCACGGCTACGTCGACGCACCGCCGAGCCGCCAGGCCCAGTGCGCCGCCGGCACCGTGCAGTGCGGTTCCATCACCTACGAGCCGCAGAGCGTCGAGGGCCCGAAGGGCCTCAAGAGCTGCAGCGGCGGCAACGAGAGCTTCGCCGAGCTCGACGACGACTCCAAGGGCTGGACCGCCACCCCGATCGGCACCCAGGCCACCTTCAACTGGAAGCTGACCGCCGCGCACGCCACCACCACCTGGGAGTACTACATCGGCGACAAGCTCGTCGGCTCGTTCGACCAGGGTGGCCAGCAGCCGCCGCAGCAGCTGTCGCACAACCTCGACCTGTCCGGCTTCAGCGGTCCGCAGAAGGTGCTCGCGGTGTGGAACGTCGCCGACACCGCCAACGCCTTCTACGCCTGCATCGACGTCAACGTCGGCGCCATCAAGTAGGCACCACCGCGATGACGAGAAGGCGGGCCCGACCCCTCGACACCGGGCCCGCCTTCTCACGTCCAGACCACAGTGGACACCGCGGCGCCGAGTTTCCCCGGGCTCCCACGTGGTGTATCCAGGACCGGTGACCGAGTTGGTGCTGGGCCCCCTGCTGCGCTACGTCGACCAGAACCGGGCGACCGTCTGGGTGGAGACCGACGGGCCCTGCACCGTCGAGGTGCTCGACGCCGCCGAGCACACCTTCCAGGTCGGCGGCCATCACTACGCGCTGCTCAGCACCCACGTCACCGGCCCGACGCCCTACCAGGTGCGACTCGACGACCACCTGGTCTGGCCCCTACCGGACACCGCGCCCAGCGTGATCCGCCCGGTCACCCGAACCGACCGGCTCACCGCCCTGTTCGGCTCGTGCCACTTCGACCGGCCCACCGCAGGCCGCGACCGCCACGGACCCGACGCGCTGACCGCCACCGCCGCCCGCGTCGCCGCGACCCCGGAGGACGAGCGACCAGACCTGATCATGCTGCTCGGCGACCAGGTCTACGCCGACCAGCCCACGCCTCCCGTGCGCCGCGAACTGGCCGAGCTGCGCGGCCTGCGCCGACCACCGACCGATGAGGTCGTGAACTTCGAGGAGTACACGCGCCTCTACCGGCACGCCTGGCGGGACCCCCCGATCCGCTGGCTGCTCTCGACGCTGCCGAGCATGATGATCTTCGACGATCACGACGTGCGCGACGACTGGAACACCTCCCGGAGCTGGCGCACCGCGATCTCCGGACAACCCTGGTGGCGCGAACGCCTCCTCGGCGGGCTCGTCGCCTACTGGATCTACCAGCACATCGGCAACCTCAGCCCCGACGACCTCGCCGCCGACCCCGTCTTCCGCGAGGTCCGCGAGGTCGGCCGCCACGGCGACGCGCTGCCGGTGCTGCGCGAGATGGCCGCCCGCGCCGACCGCGAGGACCAGGGCGAGAAGGGCATGCGCTGGAGCTACTACCGCGACCTCGGGGGCGTGCGGCTGGTCGTGCTCGACACCCGCTGCGGACGGATCCTGGAGACCGGCGAACGCGCCATGCTCTCCGACAGCGACTTCGCCTGGCTGCGCGACATCGCCGCCGCCGACCGCCGGCACCTGGTGCTGGCCTCATCCCTGCCGTGGCTGCTGCCGCCCGCCGTGCACCACCTGCAGTCGTGGAACGAACGCGCCTGCACCGGCGAGCACGCCGGGCTCGCCGAGAAGGTCCGCCAGGCAGGCGATCTGGAGCACTGGGCCGCGTTCCGCGCGTCCTTCGACCGCCTCGCCGAACTCATCGGCGACCGCGCCGCGGACACCGACGCGCCCGCGACGATCAGCGTGCTCTCCGGCGACGTCCACCACAGCTACTTCGCCGAGGCCGACTACCCGCGCGCGCTGAACTCCCGCATCACCCAGCTGACCTGCTCACCGCTGCACAACCAAGCCCCGAAGCCCCTGCGCGGGCCGCTGCACGCCGCCTGGTCGCACAACGCGGCCCGCCTGCTGCGGACGATGTCGCAACGCGCGGGCGTCCCCCCGCTGCCGCTGCACTGGCGCCGGATCGACGGGCCGTTCTTCGGCAACGCCATCGCCCAGCTCGACTACCAGGGCAGCCGCGCGCAGGTGACCCTCTGGGAAGCCACCGCCGACGACGCCCTCGCGCGAACCCGCGTCCGCCGGTTGACCTAGACCAGGAACGAGAACAGCGGCGAGCCCGGGGAAACCTGCTCGATCTGCAGCGGCGATTCCTTCATCCGCGTCAGCAGGTCGTCGAGGTCGTCGGCGTTGTCGAGCTCGATGCCCACCAGCGCCGGACCGGTCTCCCGGTTGTTCTTCTTGACGTACTCGAAGGCGACGATGTCCTGACCCTCGACGAGCACGTCGTCGAGGAAGTGCCGCAGCGCTCCCGGCTCCTGCGAGAAGGTGACCAGGAAGTAGTGCCGCAGCCCCTCGTGCAGCAGGGAGCGCTCGACGATCTCGCCGTAGCGGCTCAGGTCGTTGTTGCCGCCCGAGACCACGCACACCACCGGACCGCGCGGCTCCCGCTCCAGCATCCGGGAAGCGGCGCTGGCCAGCGCACCCGCGGGCTCGGCGATGATGCCCTCGGTCTGGTAGAGCTCGATCATCTCCGTGCACACCGCGCCCTCGGGCACGGCCACCAGCTCGTCGACCAGCTCGCGCGCCACCTCGTACCCGAGGTCGCCGACCCGGCCGACGGCCGCGCCGTCGACGAAGGTGTCCACCGCGGGAAGCTTGACCGGCGCGCCCTCGTCGAAGGCGGCCCGCATGCTCGCCGCACCGGCGGGCTCGGCACCGACCACGCGGATCTCCGGGAAGTGCTCCTTGAGCCACAGCACGATCCCGGCCAGCAGTCCGCCACCGCCCACCGGCACGATCACGGTGTCGATGGGGCCGTCGTGCTGCTCGGCGATCTCCAGGCCCACGGTGCCCTGACCGGCGATGGTGCGCGGATCGTCGAAGGGGTGCACGTACACCGCGCCGGTGCGCTCGGCGTCGGCCTTGGACGCGGCGCTGGCCTCGTCGAACGAGGAACCGACGATCACCGGCTCGATCCACTCGCCGCCGATGGTGGCGATCCGCTTGCGCTTCTGCCGAGGGGTGTTCGCCGGCAGGTAGACCCGACCCTTGATCTGCAGCTCGCGGCAGGCGAACGCCAAGCCCTGCGCGTGGTTGCCCGCGCTGGCGCAGACCACCCCGCGCTCGCGCTCCTCGGCGTTGAGCCCGGAGATGAGGTTGAACGCACCGCGCACCTTGTAGGACCGGCAGACCTGCAGGTCCTCGCGCTTGAGGCGCACCGGAACGCCGAGCTCCGCGCTGAGGCGGCTGCTGGTTTCCAGCGGCGTGCGCCGGACCACCTGTCGCAGGCTGGTGCCGGCCCGGAAGATCGCGGCGGGAGTGAGCTCAACGGACACCTGCTGATACTAAAGCCGCTGGTGAATCAGACGGCCGCCGGGTGGCTCAGGTCTCAGGCGGGTCCTGCCGCCACACCGCCCGGTACCGCTCCGCGGCCTCGGCATCCCGACGTCCGCGCACGGCCGACCCGTGCCCGGGCGGGAACCCGTACCGGGTGAGCCTGCTGTCCACGCTGTCGACCGAACTGGTCAGCACGATCCGCGCCACCACCAGCACCCCCAGCAGCAAGGCTCCCGCGGCGATCGGCCACGCCCCGCCCAGCACGCCGAGCGCGAGGAACAGCACCACCCCGATCGGAGCGACCTGCAACAACCCCCGTATCAGCACCCGCAGTACCCACGTCCGGCAGGTCGCGTCGTGCAGGACCCAGTCGCGGTACCGCTCGGGCAACCTGCCGCCGTACTGGTAGGCCACCCACCGCGCAGGCCCCGGACGCATCATCCCCCCACGATAGAGACCGTGGGACGGCCTCCGGGACACGCCGCGGTGATCACGGCCGAACACGGGGGTGATCCCGGTCGTTCGAGCTGCCAAGGTGGGAGAACCCCTGGTCGCAGCGCTGAGAAGGACTCACAGAGATGTTCAACGTAGAGAAAGTCCGGTTGGCCGGTGCCGATGTCGAGCTGCCCAGGATGCTCCCCATCGAGCAGCGCTACGCCGCCGAGTCGGTCGACGACCTCGAAGGCACCCTCCGCGCGCAGGTGGCCGAGCACGACCGCGCGCACCCGGTCAGCGGCAAGCGCATCGCGGTGACGGTCGGGAGCCGGGGCATCGCGCAGCTGGACCGCATCGTGATCGCCCTGGTCGGGGCGCTCGCCGAGCACGGCGCCAAGCCGTTCGTGGTGCCGGCGATGGGCAGTCACGGCGGCGGCACCGCGGAGGGGCAGCGGCAGGTGCTGGCCGAGTACGGGGTCACCGAGGAGACCGTCGGGACACCGGTGATCTCGTCCATGGAAACCGTGGTGATCACCAGCCTCGCCGACGGCACACCGGTGCACTTCGACGCCGAAGCCGCGCAGGCCGACAGCGTCGTGGTGCTCGGCAGGGTCAAGCCGCACACCGACTTCCGGGGCACGCACGAGAGCGGTCTGGCGAAGATGATCGCGATCGGCCTGGGCAAGCACCGGGGCGCGGCGACGCTGCACAGGCACGGCTTCGAGAAGTTCGACACCTTGATCCCGGAGGCCGCCTCGGCAGCACTGGACGTGGTCCCGTTCGAGTTCGCGGTGGCGGTCGTGGAGAACGCCTACGAGAACATCGCCCGGCTGGAGCTGGTCGCGACCGACCGGATGCTGGAGCGCGAAGCGGAGCTGCTGGCGGAGGCGAAGTCGCTGATGCCGAAGCTGCTGATGTCCGACATCGACGTGCTCGTGGTCGACGAGATCGGCAAGGACATCAGCGGCGCGGGCATGGACCCCAACATCACCGGCCGCGCACCGGTCAACGCCGACAAGTTCCACGCGACGCCGATCAAGCGGATCGTGGTGCTCGGGCTGACCGAGCACACCAACGGCAACGCGTGCGGGCTGGGCCTGGCGGACCTGACCACGCAGGGGTGCGTGGACCAGATCGAGTTCGGCTCGTTCTACACCAACTCGCTGACATCGGGCGTTCCGGACGGCGCGCGGATCCCGATGGCGCTGGCCAACGACCGGGACGCGATCGTGGCCGCCCTGCACCTCACGCGAGGCCCGCAGGAGCGACCCGCGAAGGTGGTGCGCATCCGCAACACCCTGTCGATGCCGCGCGTCGAGGTCTCCGAGGCGTACGCCCGGGAAGTCGCCGAACACCCGGACATGGCGGCACTGGGCGAGCCGCTGCCCTGGCAGTTCGACGCCACCGGCCACCTCCCGAAGCTCCCACCCCCGCACTGACCCCGTCCCACCGGTCCGACCGGCTTGCAACTGAGGTGATCTCAGCTGAGATCACCGAAGCAGATGTTGAGCGGGCGGTTGCCGGTGGACGTTCCAGGTCAGAGGGTGGCGACCGGGGTGGTCGGGGAGCCGACCGCTCCTGGGAGGTTGAGGGGTGGGGCCGTGAGCAGGAAGCGGGAGCGGGCGAGGCGGTGGAGGTCGTCCGCCAGGGGCGTGAGGTGCCAGAGCTCGCCGAGGTGCACGCCGAGCTTGAACAGGCAGTGGTGGTGCAGCGGCAGCGCCGGTGCCGGAGGGTCGGCCGGGCGTGCCGGCAGGTTCTCGACGGCGTAGTTGTCGGCGATCAGGGCGCTCAGCCCGGTGTCGGTGATCCACTGCTGGAGCCGCTCGTCACGCCCGTCCAGGGCCGCGCACGCGCCGTGCAGGACGTCCGGGTCGGGGTCGCCGTCCATCTCGACGAGCCGCTGCGCGAAACCCGTGTGCAGGCACACCAGATCGCCCTCCTCGACCTCGACCCCGTCGGCGGCCATGATCTCGGCGAGGGTGTCGTAGCCGACGGTGGTGCGTTCCTCGCCGAGGTGCCTGCGCAGGTCGATGAGCACGCCCCGGCCCTGCACCCCGGTGCGCGCGAGGTTGTCGATGCCCAGCGCTCCGCCGGTGGAGGTGGTGCGCTCGTGCAGGCCGTCGAACCCGGATTCGTCCAGTTCGGACGGCCCGACGACGTCCTCATCGGCTCGGAACCCGTTGTAGAACACCGGTTCCGCGACTCCGTCGCCGTCGGCGTCGAACAGCGCTCCGGCGTGGGCGAAGGAGTCCCACTGCGTCGAGTACTGCAGGTGCAGCACGGCGAGGTCGTCGCAGAGCACGTCGGTGGCGCCCTCGACCCTGCGGCGCAGCTCGTAGTTGAAGTTGATCTCGCCGAAGCGGCGGGTGGGACGCAGGACCGGCGGGAACCGGTTGGGGTTCAACCCGTTCCCGCCGGGCAGCGTCAGCGGCAGGCTCAGCGCGTGGGTGATGCCCTCGCGCACCTCGGCAGCCGCGGCCCGGACCCGCTGCGGGGTCAGCAGGTTCATCCGGCCCAGCCTGTCGTCAGGCCCGAAGTCACCCCAGTTGGACCCTTCCGGCCGCCGGATCCAGCGTGCTCTGGTCACCTTCGCCTCCCGGGTTGTCGCGTTCGTCATGACTGGGCCGCCGCAGCAGCAACAGCATGCAGCCCAGGGTCAGCAGCACCTGGAACAGCGCGTAGGCGATGACGACGTTGATCGAGCCCGACGCGCTCAGCAGGAACTGGCCCACCACCGGGGTGGTTCCTCCGAGCAGGGTGCCGCAGAGCTGGTAGCACAGCGAGAGCCCGGTGTAGCGCACCTCGGCCGGGAAGCGGCCGGCGAGGATGCCTGCCATCGCCGCGTAGTACAGGCAGTGCGGCACGGTGGCCACCGCGACGCCGATCATGGCGAGCCAGTAGTTCTCGGTGCCGATGAGCACGAACATCAGCGGCAGCAGCACCACTTCCGGGAGCAGCATGAACGTCACCGCGCGCGACAGACTGCGCATCTTGGTGGCGATCACGGCCCCGAAGGGCTGCACGAGGATCTGGGCGATGTTGGCGACCAGGATGATCGTCAGGAAGTCGGTCTTGGCGAACCCGAGGTCGCTGGTGGCCCACGCGAGCGCGAACGTCGACTTGAAGTAGGTGGCCGACAGGCCGATGGTGCAGGCGCCGATGCCCAACGCCAGCAGTCCCGGGTGCGAGCGGACGACCTCCCACACCGGCAGCTTCGCGGTCTTCTTGGTCTGGATGAGCCGTTCCATCGCCGGGGACTCGGTGACGCGGAGCCGGATGAACAGACCCACCACGACCAGTGCGGCCGAGGCCAGGAACGGGATGCGCCAGCCCCAGGTGAGCATGTCGGGTTCGGGCAGCTTGCTGATCAGCAGGAAGCAGACGGTGCTGAGCGTGTTGCCGACCGGCGAGCCCTGCTGGGCGAAGGCGCCGTAGAGGATCGACTTGCCCCTGGGGGCGTGCTCGGAGGCGATGAGCACCGAGCCTCCCCACTCGCCGCCGAGCCCGATCCCCTGGACCATCCGGATGCACACCAGCAGGATCGGTGCCCACACACCGATCTCGGCGTAGCCGGGCAGCAGTCCGATGGCGGTGGTCGCGATGCCCATCATCAGCAGGGTGATGACCAGGGTCTTCTTGCGGCCCAACCGGTCTCCGACGTGGCCGAAGATGATGCCGCCGAGCGGGCGGGCGAGGAAGCCGACCCAGAACGTGGCGAAGGCGACCAGCGTGCCCAGGGCGCCGTCGAGCTCGGGGAAGAAGACCTTGTCGAAGACCAGCGCGGAGGCGGTGCCGTAGATGTAGAAGTCGAACCATTCGATGGTGGAGCCGATGAAGGCCCCGAAACCAGCACGGTTCGCCGTGCGCGCGCTGCTCATGCGTTCCCCTTTGAACCCGGTGTGATCGCGGCAACCGTGGCAGGCCGAACGCGGGGGCGTCCAATACAAAATCGACACCCCTTTGAGACGCAGCTCAGATCAATCAGGGGTGGGCAGGGCGGTTTCGGCGATGCCGAGGACGGTGTGCAGCGCGGCGTTGGTGTTGTCCTCGCGCCAGGCCAGCGCGGCCCGCAAGCGGGTCGGTTCGCCGGCGAGCGGGCGGTAGACCAGACCGGTCTGCTGGATGTGCTGGCAGGAGGTCAGCGTCAGCGTGACTCCGACACCGGCCGCCACCAGGGCGAGGATCGTGTAGGAGTCCGGTGCCTCCTGCACCACGCGCGGGGTGAATCCGCCTGCCACGCACGCCTTGACCAGGGCGTCGCGCAGCGTGGACCCGGCGTTGGAGGGGAAGCTGACGAAGGGCTCCTCGGCGAGCTCGGCGATGGGGACGCGGTCCAGCTCGGCCAGCCGGTGGTCGGTGGGCAGGGCGCAGATGAGCTCTTCGACCTCGATGACGCGGGTGTTCACGCCGGGCTGGTTGACCGGCATCCGGACGAATCCGAGGTCCAGGGTTCCGTCGGCGACCTTGGCCAGGGCGACGTCGGCGTAGGTCTGCCCGCGCATCACCAGTTCCAGGCCCGGGTGGGCGGCGCGCACCGCGCGGGTGAGCACCGGCAGCGCCTCGTGGCTGGAGGCCCCGGCGAACCCGACGGTGACGCGCCCCCGTTCGCCTCGCCCGGCGGCTCTGGCCGCGCCGACGGCGATGTCGACGTCGTCGAGGACGGTGCGCGCGGGTTCGAGGAACGACTCCCCCGCGTTGGTCAGCCGCACCGACCGCGTGTTGCGCTCGAACAGCCGCACGCCGAGCTCCTTCTCCAGCTGCCTGATCTGCTGGCTCAGCGGCGGCTGGGCCATCTGCAGTCGCTTGGCGGCGCGGCCGAAGTGCAGCTCTTCGGCGACCGCCACGAAGGCGGTCAGGTAGCGCAGCTCCACACCCATCCCCGATCTATTCGACTCCGCTCTGGATCTGACACTAATTCGGTATTGGACCTGTCTCAATCCGGGGTGGCAGGCTGAGGCGCAGGCGAACCGCAGAACCCCTGGGGGCATCGATGTCGCAGGTCAGCAAGTCGGACAAGACCACGTCGATGCGGGATGCCATCGCCGAGTTCGTCACCGACGGCGCCACGGTGTCGTTGGAGGGCTTCACGCACCTGATCCCGACCGCGGCCGGGCACGAGATCATCCGGCAGGGCCGCCGGGACCTGACCATCGCGCGGATGACCGCGGACGTGGTCACCGATCAGCTCATCGCGGGTGACTGCGTGAGCAGGCTGATCTCCTCGTTCGTCGGCAACTCCACGGCCGGATCGCTCGGCGAGCTGCGACGTCGGGTCGAGGCGGGCGCTCTGGACTTCGAGGAGTACAGCCACTACGGCATGATCTGCCGCTACCTGGCCGGTGCGCAGCGGCTGCCGTTCTACCCGCTGCGCTCCTACGCCGGAAGCGATGTCCCCGGCATCAACCCGGGCATCCGCAAGGTCACCTCGCCCTATCCGGATCAGGACGGCGGCGAGGAGCAGATCTACGTGGTCCCGCCGCTGAACCCGGACGTGACGATCGTGCAGGCGCAGCGCGCGGACCGGTCCGGCAACACCCAGATCTGGGGTCTGACGGGCATCCAGGCCGAGGCGGTCTACGCCGCGCGCAAGGCGATCGTGGTGGTCGAGGAGGTGGTGGCCGACGAGGTCGTGCGCTCCGACCCCAACCGCACGGTGATCCCCGCGCACGCGGTGGACGCGGTGGTGGAGTGCTCGCGCGGCGCGCATCCGGCGTTCGTGCAGGGCTACTACGACCGCGACGGCGAGTTCTACCGAGAGTGGTCGCGGATCAGCGGCGATCCGGACCGGTTGCGGACGTGGCTGGACGAGTGGGTGTTCGGCACGGCCGACCACTCCGAGTACGTCGCCAAGCTCGGCGAGCAGCGCTGGGCGGGCTTGGCCGTGGGCGAGGCGTGGAGCGAGCCGGTCAACTACGGCCGCAGGCTTTGAGGAGGATCATGTCCATCACGTCGTCGGAGCTGCTGGCTTCGGTCGCTTCGCGCGAACTCGCCGGTGCGAACACGGTTTTCGCCGGGATCGGTCTGCCGACGCTGGCGGTGTCGCTGGCGCAGCGGACGGTGGCGCCGGACGTGGAGATCGTCTACGAGTCCGGGGTGTGCGGAGCGCATCCCGACCAGCTGCCGGAGACGATCGCCGACGCGGTGCTGATCACCGGTTCGGAGGCCGTGCTGCCGATGACCGCGCTGTTCGGCTACGTGCTGCAGGGCGGGCGGATCGACGTCGGCTTCCTGGGTGCCGCGCAGATCGACCGCTTCGGCAACCTCAACTCCTCGGTGATCGGCGACTGGCACTCCCCCGCGGTCCGGCTGCCCGGTTCGGGTGGGGCCATGGAGGTCATGGCCAACTCCGGCGAGGTCTTCGTGGTGATGCGGCGCCACGACCCCCGCTCGTTCACCGCCGAACTCGACTTCTGCACCTCCCCTGGCCCGGATCGCGCCCTGGCCGACGGGATCCGCCCGCGCGGCAAGGGGGTCACCCGGGTCATCACCGACCTCGGGATCCTCGCGCGCGACGGAGCCGGTGAGGAGCTCCGCCTCGTGGCCACCCACCCGGGCGTCACCGCCGATCAGGTCCGCGAGGCCACCGGCTGGGACCTCCAGGTCGCCGACGACCTCAGCACCATCGCCCCGCCCACCGAGGCCGAGCTCCGCACGCTCAGGCACGAGGTGGATCCGGCCCGCGTCTACCTCCGCTGAGGCTTCCGGCATGTTTGGATGACCGGGGCACCTCGAAGGTCGACGAGGAGGTATCGGGTGTTGGAGGAGTTTCTGCGGGACTGGCGGCCGGAGGCCGTGGTCGAGCACGACTCGATGGAGCCGGAGCAGTCGCGGGCGCTGGCCAACGTGCTGGAGGTACCGGCGCCGGTCGACGAGCTGCCTCCGCTCTGGCACTGGGTGCACTTCCTGTCCTGGCCGCCGCACTCCGAACTGGGCCCCGACGGGCACCCGCTCAACGGCGACTTCCTGCCGCCGGTGCCCGATCGGCGCCGGATGTTCGCGGGCGGGCGGGTGACGATCGACGAGCCCCTGCGGTTGGGCACTCCCGCCGAGCGGACCACCGAGCTGGGCGGTGTCAAGGTCAAGCAGGGTCGTTCCGGCGAGATGGCGTTCGTGACCGAGCGCCGCGAGTTCCGCCAGGACGGCCGGCTGCGGATCGCCGAGGAGGTCGACTACGTCTACCGCAGCGGTGAGACCGACACCAAGAGCCCGGACCGGTTGCGGCCCACCGACTTCCCGTCCTCCGGCGTGCCGTGGCAACAGCGGTTCGTCGGCGAGCCGACGCGGTTGTTCCGGTTCAGCGCGCTGACCGCCAACACGCACAGGATCCACTACGACGAGCCCTACTGCCGCGAGGTCGAGGCCTATCCGGGGCTGGTGGTGCACGGACCGCTGCTGGTGCTGCTCATGACCGAGCTCGCCCGCGAGCACGGGAGCCTCGGCTCGGTGTCCTACCGGCTGCGCCGCCCGGTGTTCTCCGGTGATCCGGTGCTGGTGTGCGGCGAGGAGGACGGGACGATGTCGGTGCGCTCGGATCAGGTCTCCGCCGAGGCGTCGGTGACGTTCTCCGAGCGCCGGTAGCATCGGGGCCGACCACGAGTTCGCAGGTCGGAGCACCTCCGGCCACGGGAGGAGCCGGATGCCGACCGAGCGCTGGGTGCCGACGACCGCGCATTGGGGCGCTTACCGGGCGGCCGCCGACGCCGACGGCGGTGTCCGGGTCCGGCCGCACCCCGACGACCCGGCCCCCTCGCCACTGCTGGGCAACGTGCCGGGCATCGCGCGGCACGACACGCGCGTCATGCGCCCGGCGATCCGGCGCGGCTGGCTCACCGGCGGACCGGGTCCCTCCGCGCAGCGCGGCCGGGACGAGTTCGTCGAGGTCGAGTGGGACACCGCGCTGGACCTGGTCGCCGCGCAGCTGGACGGGGTGCGGGTCGAGTCGGGCAACGAGGCGATCTTCGGCGGTTCCTACGGCTGGGGCAGCGCCGGGCGGTTCCACCACGCGCAGTCGCAGCTGCACCGGTTCCTCAACACCATCGGCGGCTACACGTCCTCCCGGAACAACTACAGCTTCGGGACCTCGCAGGTCCTGCTGCCGCACGTGGTGGGCAGCTCGGCCGCGGTGCTCGGCTACGCCGACAGCTGGGCGACCGTGCGCGAGCACACCGACCTGATCGTGGCCTTCGGCGGGCTGCCGACGAAGAACCTGTCGGTCTCGCCCGGCGGTGTCACCCGGCACACCAGCGCCGCCGCGGCGGCCGATCCCGGAGTCGCGGTGGCCTCGATCAGCCCGCTGACCGCCGACGTTCCCGCGGGCGGGCGCTGGTACTCGATCGAGCCCGGCACCGACGTGGCGATGCAGCTCGCCCTGGCGCAGGTCCTTCTCGCCGAGGACCTGCACGACACCGACTTCCTGTCCCGCTGCTGCACCGGGTTCGACGTCTTCGCCGACTACCTGCGGGGCGAGACCGACGGCGTCGCGAAGACACCGGAGTGGGCGGCCCCGATCTGCGGGATCGCGGCCGACGACATCCGCGAACTGGCCCGCCGGATGGCCTCGGGGCGCACGCTGGTGACGGTCACCTGGTCGTTGCAGCGCGCCCGGGGCGGCGAGCAGCCGGTGTGGGCCGGGATCGCGCTCGCGGCGATGCTGGGTCAGATCGGCTTGCCCGGCGGCGGTTTCGGGCACGGCTACGGTTCGATGGCCGACGTCGGCGACGAAGGGCCGGTGCTGTGGCTGCCGACGCTGCCGCAGGGCCCCAACCCCGTCGGCACGTTCATCCCGGTCGCGCGCATCGCCGACATGCTGCTCAACCCGGGAGCGCGGTACGACTACAACGGACAGCGGCTGACCTACCCCGACATCAGGCTGGTGCACTGGGCGGGCGGCAACCCGTTCCACCACCACCAGGACCTCAACCGGCTGCGTCGCGCGTTCGCCCGGCCGGAAACCGTGGTGGTGCACGAGACGCACTGGACCGCCACCGCCCGGCACGCCGACATCGTGCTCCCGGCGACCACGACGCTGGAACGCGAAGACCTCGGCGCCGGGCGCCGCGACACGCACCTCACCGCGATGCACCGCGTCCTGGACCCTATCGGCGAGGCGCGCGACGACTTCAGCATCCTGAGCGGGCTCGCCGAACGGCTCGGCGTGCGGCAGCGCTTCACCGAGGGGCGCAGCGCCCGGGGTTGGCTGGAGCACCTCTACGACAAGTGGCGGGACCAGCTGCGCGCCCTGGGCCACGAACTGCCGGACTTCGACACCTTCTGGGCGGACGGTGAGCTGCGGCTTCCCGCGATGCCCGAGAACCCGCCGCTGGTGCGGTTCCGCGCGGATCCCGAGGGGGACCCGCTGCACACGCCCAGCGGACGCATCGAGCTGCACTCGGCGACGGTCGAGTCGTTCGGCTACGACGACTGCCCGGGGCACCCCGTCTGGCTGCCGCAGGAGCGTCGGGGTCCGCTGCACCTGATCGCCAACCAGCCACCGACCCGGTTGCACGGGCAGGGCGACGTCGGCGCGGTCAGCCGCGAGTCCAAGGTCGCCGACCGCGAACCGATCACGCTGCACCCCGACGACGCCGCCGCTCGTGGCATCACCGAGGGCTCGGTGGTGCGGGTGTTCAACGACCGGGGCTCGTGCCTGGCCGGTGCCCGCATCAGCGACCGGGTGCGTCCCGGTGTCGCGGTGCTGCCCACCGGGGCGTGGTTCGATCCGCAACCCGATCCGCAACAGCCGGGCCAGGAGTTGTGCGCGCACGGCAACCCCAACGTCCTCACCGAGGACGTCCCCGCCTCACGCCTGTCGCAGGGGTGCGCGGGCCAGCGCACGCACGTCGACGTGGAGCCCTTCACCGGCCCGCCCCCGGAGGTCGCGGCCCACACCCCGCCGCCGATGCACCGGGCTTGAGCGCGGGTCAGCCCAGCAGGGCGGTGACCGTGACCAGCACCGGGACCGACAGGATCGTGGAGAGCAGGATCGACTCGCGGGCCAGCCGGACCCCCACGTTGTAGCGGGAGGCGTAGACGAACAGGTTCTGCGCGGCGGGCAGCGCGGAGATGACCACCGCCGCGAACAGCGGGGCGCCTTCCATGCCGAACAGCCCCGCGCCGATCGCCCAGGCGATGACCGGGTGCACGAACGACTTCAGCCCGACCGACACCAGCACCGGCCACCGCTCGGCCCCGCCCGCCGGCAGTTGCGAGCCGCGCAGCGACACGCCGAAGGCGAGCAGCACGGTGGGCACCGAGAGGTGCCCGAGCAGCGTCAGCGGTTCGGAGACCGGCCCGGGGATGCGCCAGCCCAGCAGGGACAGCGAGACGCCCAGCAGCGAGCAGATCACGATCGGGTTCTTGAACGGTGCCAGCAGCCGCGACCACGTCGAGGTCTTCTCCCCGGCCTGCGCGAAGTCGATGACGGTCAGCCCGATCGGCGTCATCACCAGCAGCTGGAACAGCATCACCGGAGCGACGAGGGTCGCGTCGCCGAGGACGTAGACCGCCACGGGGATGCCCAGGTTGCCGGCGTTGACGTAGCTGGAGCACAGCGCGCCGATGGTGGTGCGCCGGACGTTCCACCGCCGCCACAACGCCACCAGCACGAACAGCGCCGCCGCCGCGAACGTGCTCAGCGCGGTGACCAGCAGCGGAGCGGAGAACAGGACGTGCACGTCGGACTCGGAGAGCATCTGCAGCAGCAGCGCCGGGGTGCCGACGTAGAACGAGATCTTCGCGAGCACCTCGCGCCCGTGGTCGCCGAGCACCTCGGTCCGCCCCAGCACGTAACCGACCAGAACGATGGCGCCGATGACGCCGAAGCCCTGGATCACACCCGACACGACGCCTCCAACCCCAGCGCGCGGTCCACTGTGGAAGCGCGCGCGAAGCATTGCTGTTCCTCAACGCGGTTTTCGGCGCTCACTGCGGCGTCATCGCCCGGGCGCCCACCCGTTAGCGATCCTAATCGATCACAACCGGTGGAGCGGTGTCCGAATGGCCACTCTCACACCACGAGGCGCTGCGAGGCGTCAGCTCTCGTCGCCGATGATCGCCGGCTCCACCGGGCGCAGATCGGTCCGGCCATCCGAGGTGGGCACCCGGCCCGGGAGCTTGACGGCGTCGGTGAGCGGACCCGGGCTCCAGTCACCCCAGTGCGTCTCGCTCCGCACCTGCATCGCCGCCTCGGCACCGACTGTGTCCGGGTTGTACGGGTCGACCACGTAGATCGTTCCCCAGTCCCGGTTCGGCGAGCCCTGCAGGTAGGCGGGCAGCTGCCGGACGCTGGCGCCGACGTTGAGCCAGCCGAACGGGCCGCCGCCGCCCGGGGCCGACCAGGACTGCCCCATGTCGCGCATGATGCCGCCGCCCGCGATCCGGAACCGCGGCATCTCGAACACGCCGTTGCGGATCTTCGCCGGTTGCAGGCACGGGTGCACCAGCGCCGCGGGCCACTCCACGAACGTCGGCTGGCTGCCGATCAGGTTGGTCATGGTGGTCAGCACCGGCACGCGAGGGGCGCTGAAGGCCAGCCACCCGCCCTCGTCGTCGCGCTGGTCGGCCGCCACGATCCGGACCTTCTGGGCTCCGGGGGCGTCGAACCGCACGTCATGCCAGGCACCGCTGTTGAACGGGAAGTCCCGGTGCCCGCTGATCTCGAAGCCGCCGGGCAGTTCGCGGCCCCACTCCACGCGCAGCGAGTTCCCGCCGGTCGAGGAGCCAGCGAACTGCATCACCACCGGTGTGGTGCCCTCGGTCGCCTGCGGCGGCAGGTCGAACCACGGGGTGCGGATCTCGCCGGTGCCGGTCGCGTCGGTGTCGAAGGTCCCCCAGACCGGCGCGTCGTCACCGCCGTAGCCGAACGGCGGCGTGTACTGCGCGCTGCCGGGATGGCCGAAGCGGTGGAAGCCCTGCTGCTCGGCGCGCAGGTAGTCCGGGGGCTGCGCGGGGTCGCTGGACACGCGCGGCTGGTTGACCGACGGGGTGAGCACTCCGCGGCGGGGGTCGGCTTCGACGTTGATGTAGTCCGACAGCCCGCAGCTGCTCCCGGTGATCTGCTTGACGTTGTCCGGGCCCAGGCTGTAGCTGCCGCGCTGCTTCTCGATGCCGACGGCGAACAGCCCGACCTCGCCGACCAGGCACAGCGCGCAGGTGATCGTCAGCGGTGCGGCGCCCAGGCTCAGCACGCGCTTGCGCGCGGTCGGGGTCACCACCGGCGGCTCGCCGTGGCGCACGTGCTCGACGAAGGCGACGACCAGGGCGAGGAATCCGACGACCAGGAACGCGGTGCTGGCGTGCCGTCCGTCGAGGCTGGGTGCCTTGTCGAACCACGGGACGCCCCAGCCGGAGACGTACCACCAGGAGTTGGTGCCGGTCACCGAGTACGCGCACACCACCATCAACCCGGCGAAGAACCCGGCCCGGTTGCGGCGGGAGCGCAGCACGGCGGCGCTGGTGGCCAGCGCGGTCAGCGCCGCCAGCACCGCGCCGATGGCGGCGAACACGCCGAAGTGGTGGGTGTGCTTGGTCGGGGTGGCGGCCAGCACCACGAAGCACAGCACCGCGATGCCCAGCATCCGCCTGCTCGGCCCCACAGCAGCTCCGCGGATCTTGCCGCGCCGCAGGAACACCACACCGCTGGACACGATGCACAGCATCAGCAGCAGGACCGGGAAGCGGCGGGTCAGCGAGCCGTCCGGCCACTTGTCGAACAGCTTCTCGTAGCGGCCGAGCTCCTCGTACCAGGAGTCGTTGGGGCCGAACTCGGTCTTGAGCTCGACGGAGTCCAGCACCGACTGCAGCGTCTGGTCGAAGAACACCCCGACCAGGATCACCAGACCGGCCGCGGCGATCGGGGCCAGCACGGGCAGCGCGCCGACCTCCCGGATGCGCCGCCACAGCAGTCGGAGCAGCGGCTTGGCCGCAGCGAGGAACGGCAGCGCGGCGACCATGCCGTGCGGGTTCGCGCCCAGCCCGAGGGCGGCGGCCAGCAGTCCCAGCGCCGCCGGGGTCAGCCGCTCGGTGGCCACGGCGCGTTCCACGGCGCAGACCGAGAGCAGGAAGAACAGCACCACGACCGGTTCGGGCCGCAGACCGTTGTTGTAGGGCAGCCAGAACGCGAGGAAGACCGCGGCGGCGGCCCACCCGGCCGATTCGCTGCGCCGGACCTGCTGGCCGAGCCGCGGCAGCACGCCGCGGCTGAGCAGCAACCAGCTGACGACGCCGAGGAACAGCGCGGGCAGCCGCACCCACGGGGTGGCCGCGGAGATGTGCACCCACAGCGCGTAGATCTCGTAGAACCAGCCGAAGGGCGATTCGGGGTTGCCGAACCAGCGGAAGTAGTTGGTGACGTAACCGGCGTCCGGGGCGGCGCGCAGCATCGTCAGGATGTAGCCGTCGTCGGCGGTCATGGCGCCGATGAGCCACCAGACCGCGAGCGCGGCGAACACCACGACGTCGCGCGCTCCCAGCCGCCACCAGCCCACCGGCAGCAGCCACCGCACGGGTGCGCGGATCTCCAGCTTGCGCAGCGCGAGCAGGGAACCGATGAAGCACAGCACGGCCAGCACCATGGTCGTGGTCTTCAGCGCCGTCGGGGTCGTGGCGAAGCGGGTGTCGACACCGGCTTGGAAGTCCAGTCCGCGCACGTCATCGCGCTGGTGGTCCAGCTGCGAGTAGATCCCGGTGAGCTGCGGTCGCTGGTCACCGCCCGCGGAGCCCAGCGGCACGCCCGCGACGTCCGCGCGGGTCTCCCCCGCGTCGGAGTTGACGGTGATCGCGCAGTCCCCCGCCGGCAGGGCCGCCGCGCCGATCTGGTGGCCGCGCGAGAAGAAGCTGACCTGCCCGTTGTCGATCTGCAGGTGCATGCCGGTCAGGCCGCCGTAGGTGCCCGACGGCGCGTTGGTGGCCAGCAGCTCGCCCGCTCCGTTGACGCGGTCGTCGAGGTTGCGGGCCGCGGCGCAGGGCACGGTGGCGTTGAGCCAGAGGGGTTCGTGGGTGAGCAGCGGAGCCGACACCGAACGGGTGCCTTCGGCCGTGGGCCACTTCAGGGTCGTGACGTCGTGGTTCACCGGGAGAAGCGGTACCGCGACCGCCAGCAGCGCTGACAGCAAACCGAGTACCGCGGCCACGATGCGCGCGCCTCGCCGCGCCGGGTCGCGACGCGTGAACCGCGTCGAACGCTGACTCACGCGCTCGCCACCTAACCTCGCAGGACTGCTCCTCGCAGAGCTTAAACGGTGACGACGGTCCACTTACCCCTGGCGGGTGACAACCTGGAGTCTGCGTGGTCAGGCGAGCATCGAGGGCGCATCCTCGTCACCCGGCTTCCGCCGAGGACCGACGGGCGGACCAGCCACCGCGGAACGAGCGGAGGATCAGGCCGCGAGGGCCGGTTCCAGGTCACCGGTCATCGGGTTGCGCCGGGCGTCGAACAAGTATCCGACCCAGAACCCGATGACTCCGGCACCAACGACAGCCAACGTTCCGACAGCACGCACCATGGGAGGATTCCTCTTCTCGGCGGCGCCCGATCCACTGGACCCGACTACCTGCTTCTCATGGGGAAATGCTCAACCCGTCGGGTGGCAGCGCCGTTGCACAAACGATAACCGGCAGTTAAATGACCGACCACGCCACCCCCCGGAAGCTTCCAATCACGGTCAGTCATCCCGCCGACCCGCGAACGGAGTAGTCGGTGCCCGTTGGGGCGTGCGGTGAAGGGCCTCGGTGAGCTGCGCGCGTGCGCGAGATCCGGTCTCGGGACCAGACCACCACCCGGCCGTAGCCGTCGCCTCCGATGCGGACATTTCGCAACCGTTTGAGCGATGTCACTCTCTCGGGAAAGCGTTGCGAATAGCCCTCGGAATTCACGTTCTGCTCAGAACCGGCACGTTCTTGAAATCCACGGTGCAACGGGGTCACATGTTGATCTGCGCCAATCCGCGTTCGTCGCGAGTCACCTCGGGCCACGGTTTGCGCGCTTCGGCGAGGATCTTCGCGACCACGTCGGTGATCTCGCCCGCGGACTCGGCCATAGCGCTCACGTCGCCGGCGTGCGCGGCGGGATCCAGCCCCGCGCGCTGCAGCAACGGGCCGACGTCGCGCAGGGCTCGCGCCATCCAGGCGATGGGGTCGGCCGACAGCTCGGCGTCGAAGACGCGCGCGCCGGGCTCACCGTCGGACATCTCCGGGTGCCAGTGCATGCGGTCGGCCGCGCGCGGCCGCGATTCCAGCAGGTCGAAGCGGCAGATGGCACGGCTGAGCCACGCCGCCCTGGAGGAGTAGATCGAGCCGGCCTCGGCGGACTCCGACAGGCCGCGCAGTTCGAGGCGAACACCTCGTTCGCGCACGTCGGGTTCGTCGGCGAGCGCCGGGTCGGCGAAGTCGACGCCTTCCACGGTCACCGCGAGCTTCTGGAAGCAGTAGATCCGGTACACACTCGCAGACAAGCACAGCGTCGCCGGTGACGACAAGGACGATCACCTACCACGAGCAATGTCCACTGTGGATTTCCCAGATGCCGGCACGCCCCGCCGTGTCGGTGCGAACACCGCTCGCACCGGCTTCTAGGCTGCCGGGGTGAGCATTCCCGAGGACTTCACCCGGTTGCCGATCCCCGCCGACACCGCCGAGCCGGGCAGCGGTCCGCCGCTGCACGACGCGTGCGCGCCGCTGCGGGAGCTGGTCGGCGTGTGGCGCGGCGAGGGCGAGGTGGACTACCCGACCATCGACGGCCCGTTCCGCTTCGGCCAGCAGGTGACGATCTCCCACGACGGGCGCCCCTTCCTGCGCCACCAGGCGCAGGCGTGGCTGCTCGACGCCGAGGGCCAGGTGCTGCGCCCGGCCGCCTGGGAGACCGGCTGGTGGCGTCCCGGCGCCGACGGCCGACTGGAGCTGCTGCTGACGCACGCCACCGGCCTGCTCGAAATCTTCTACGGCAGCGCGCAACCGGGGCTCTGGACGCTGGAGACGGAGACCGTGCTGGCGACGGCCACCGCCAAGGACGTTCGGGCGGCGCAACGCTCCTACGCGCTGCGCGGGGACGCCCTCGACTACGCCGAGAGCCGGGAGATGGTCGGGGAGCCGATGACTCCGCACGTCTCCGCGGCCCTGCACCGGGTGAGCTCCGCCGGTTGAGACCAATCGGGTTGAACCGCAAGAAGCCCCGCACTCGTTTCCGAAGTGCGGGGCTTCTTGTCTGCGGGCCGTGTGACCGGCTCTTTGAAGTGGAACGGCTACCTCAATCGGCAGTTCGTTCCGGTGTTACGTGAGACGCCGTGTTCAGATGACGCGGACGTCGGCCGCCTGCGGGCCCTTCGGACCCTGGCTGACCTCGTAGCTCACCTTCTGGTCCTCATCGAGGCTGCGGAAGCCGCGGGCGTCGATGGCCGAGTAGTGGACGAAAACGTCCGGGCCACCGTCGTCCGGGGCGATGAAGCCGAAGCCCTTTTCCGAGTTGAACCACTTCACGGTTCCCTGTGCCATGCTTGCTCTCTCCTTCTGGGAGCCGGTACTACATCAGACCGTCACACTGCGTGACGGCCTGGGCCGCGGATCGAACGGCGACTTGTCCAGCTACAACCAGAAAGCAGCACGCTCGCATCACCATCCTGCGAGTGTGCGCGAACACGACCCCAGAAAAATACGACCGACACGAACACTACACGGTCCCTCGTGGACACGTCTGCCTCTTTCGCCCGGCCGTGTAGTGACCGGAGTCACATTTTTCTCGGTGGTCCGAGCGCGTGCGGGGACGCCGTTCCGGGAAGAAGAGGATCTTGTCCCAGCCCTCCCGTTCGAGGTGAAATCCATTCACAATCGGATGAGGAGAACCATGTCCAGCACGTTGCTCACCAGCCGGGACTTCAAGCTCGGCCTCTTCTCCCCCAACTGCTCCGGCGGTCTCGCCATCACCAACGTCGCCGACAGGTGGGGTGCGAGCTGGGCCGACAACCTCCGGCTCGCCCGCCTCGCCGACGACTCCGGGATCGACTTCCTCCTGCCCATCGCCCGATTCATCGGCTATCCGGGCACTTCCGGCTTCCACGAGAGCGTTCTGGAGCCCATCCCCTGGGCGGCAGGACTGCTCGCCGCCACCCGGCGGATCACCGTGTTCGCCACCGTCCACACCGCTTTCAACCACCCGGTGGTCAGCGCCAAGCAGCTCGCCACGCTCGACCACGTCGGTGAAGGCCGAGCCGGGCTCAACATCGTCGCGGGCTGGAACCAGCCCGAATACCAGGCGATGGGCCTGGAACTGCCCGAATCCCACGACGACCGCTACGCCCTCGCGCAGGAGTGGTGGGACCACGTCCGAGCCCTGTGGACCCGCGAAGGCCGGTTCGACCTGCCCGGCAGGTTCTTCGACCTCAAGGGAGTCGGAGCGAGCCCCAAGCCGGTCAACGGCACGCTGCCGCTGATCAACGCCGGATCCAGCCCGCAGGGCCGCGCCTTCGCCGCGCGCAACGCCGATTTCGTCTTCACCGCGCTCAGCGATCCCGGCCACGGATCCGAAGTGGTCACCGAGGTTCGGCGGGACGCGCGCACCCGGCACGGCCGCGACGTCGGGGTGATGGCGCCGGCTTTCGTGGTGTGCCGCGAGACCCGCGCCGAGGCCGAGGAGTTCCTGCGCCACTACGCCGAGGAGAACGCCGACTGGGACGCGGTCGAGGAGCTGATGCGGCTGCAGGGCATGTACGCCCAGTCCTTTGCCAACGACATCATAGACACCCTGCGCACCCGATTCGCCGCCGGGCACGGGACCTGCCCGCTGATCGGCACCCCGCAGGAGGTCGCCGAGGAGATCGAGCGCTACGCCCAGGCCGGCCTCTCGGGCATGACGCTGGCGTTCCTGGACTACGTCGGCGAGCTCGAGGACTTCGTCGCCGAGGTGCTGCCCCGCCTGGAGGCCAAGGGGATCCGGCTCCCGCTCGCCGAGCGGAGCTGAAAGCGGAAGCCGCCGCTTCGGATTCCGCTATCCGGGCCCTCGATCACTCGAACCGCGAAGGGTCGCCCGCGCCGACTCGCACCACCTCGGGTTCGTCGGTCGAGAAGTCGACGACCGTGGTGGGTTCGACGCCGCAGTCACCGGAGTCGATGACCGCGTCCAGGACGTGGTCCAGCTCGTCCTTGATCTGCCAGCCCTGCGTCATCGGCTCCTCCTGCCCCGGCAGCAGCAGGGTGCTCGACAGCATCGGCTCGCCCAGTTCGGCCAGCAGGGCCTGGGCGGCGACGTGGTCGGGGATGCGGACCCCGACGGTCTTCTTCTTGGGGTGCAGCAGCCGGCGCGGTACTTCCTTCGTCGCGGGGAGGATGAAGGTGTAGCTGCCCGGTGTGGACGCCTTGATCGCCCGGAACACCGCGTTGTTGATGATCACGAACTGGCCGAGCTGCGCGAAGTTCTGGCACACCAGCGTGAAGTGGTGCCGGTCGTCGAGGTTTCGGATGGAGCGGATCCGGTCCATGCCGTCCTTGTTGCCCAGCTGGGCGCCGAGGGCGAAGCAGGAGTCGGTCGGGTAGGCGATCAGTCCGTTGCCCCGGAGGATCTCCACCACCTGCCCGATCGAGCGCGGCTGCGGGTTGTCCGGATGAACGTCGAAGTACTTCGCCATGCGGCCCAGCATAGGAGTCCTGTCACGGTTGCCAAGCGCAACCGAACCCGGCGAGTCGATCTATGGACATCCCCTGTTCGCCCGCGCATCCTGTTGCACCGGGAAGTGACCTCGGTTACATCCCGCCGGAGCACAACGGGCCGAAAGGGCGAAGCATGAGCCGGGCGACACGGCCTGATCGCGAGGAACTTCCCGAAGGCACCACCGATCCCGGCGAGATCGCCGCGACCCACGACGAGGAGAAACCCGCCCGTCGGCTCTCCCGCCGACCGGAACTGCTGGTCTACCTGGCGGCCCTGGCGGTCGCGCTGCTGGTGCTGCGGCAGGTCTTCTTCCCGCTGACCAAGGGCAACCAGTTCTACCTGGTCATCTTCCTCGGATGCACGCTGCCGCTGGTGTTCCTGTCCTACCGCCCCGGCGGCAGGCGCGGTTCCGGCGAACGCGACGATCCCGGTTGGTACGACTGGGCGCTGTCCGCGCTGGCGCTGCTGGTGGGCTTCTACCCGGTGCTGCCGTTCACCTCGGGCGGTTTCGACGCCTTCCTCGACCGGCAGGGCAGCCTGTCCGGTCTGGACATCCTCGCGGGGTCGCTGCTGCTGCTGTTGGTGCTGGAGGCGACCCGGCGCACCACCGGCTGGATTCTGCCGGTGATCTGTGCTGCCTTCGTCGGTTTCGCCTACTACGGCGGTTTCCTCCCGCAGCACTGGGGAATCGCGCACGCCGGGGTCGACTTCAGCCAGATCATCAACGCGCTCTACAACGACGCCAGCGGGTTCTACGGCACTCCCCTCGACGTCGCGGCCAGCTACATCGTGCTGTTCACCCTCTACGGGGCGGTGCTGTCGGCCAGCGGCGCCGGGCAGTTCTTCGTGGACTTCTCCTTCGCGGCGTTCAAGCGCTCGCGCACCGCTCCTGGCCGCACCGCGGTGCTGTCGGGTTTCCTGCTCGGCACCGTGTCCGGTTCGGGCACGGCGACGGCGGTGAGCTTGGGATCGATCACCTGGCCGATCCTGCGCCGCGCCGGATACCCGCAGGAGAACGCCGGTGGTCTGCTCGCGGCCTCGGGCATCGGGGCGATCCTGTCGCCTCCGACGCTGGGCGCGGCGGCGTTCATCATCGCCGAGTACCTCCAGACCTCCTACCTGACGGTGCTGATCTGGGCGTGCGTGCCCACGCTGCTGTACTACCTGGGCATCGTGTTCTCGGTGGAGGCCGACGCGCGGCGCTTCGGCGCCGAGGCCGTGGACACCGAGCACGGCAGCGCGTGGCGGATCCTGCTGCGCGGCGGGTACCACTTCCTTTCGCTGGCGATCATCGTGGTGTTCCTGGCGATGAACATCCCGCCGTTCGCCGCCGTCGTCTACGCCACCGGTGTCGCGGCGCTGTTCGCGCTGGTCTCGAACCTGGTGCGCGCCACCGGTGGTCCTGGCCGGGCGGTGCTGGACTGGGCGCGGAGCATGGTCGACGCGCTGTCGCTCGGGGTGCGCGGGGCGCTGCCGGTGGTGGCGGTGTGCGCTGCGGCCGGGATCATCACCTCGACGATCACCAAGACCGGCCTCGGCCAGGAGCTCGCCGACGCGCTGGTGCAGGCGGCGAACGCGATCTCGTCCGACCCGACGGTGATCCTGGTGCTCACGGTGGTGTTCTCGGCGCTGGCCGTCGGGGTGCTGGGGCTGGCGGTGCCGGTGACGGCGTCGTTCATCATCGCCTGGGTGGTCATCGGCCCCGCGCTCGGCGAGCTCGGGGTGGCCGACGCCGAGCGGGCGATGTTCATCTTCTACTACGCGGTGCTGTCCGAGGTCACGCCGCCGACGGCGCTGGCGGCGGTGGCCGCCGCCGCGATCACCGGCGGCCGGGTCATCAGCACGATGATGCAGGCCTGGAAGTACACGCTTCCCGCGTTCCTGGTGCCGATCGCGTTCGTGCTCACCGACAACGGCGCGGCGCTGCTGCTGCAGGCCGATGCGGTGACCGTGCTGTGGGTGCTGGCGGTGTCGGTCGTGGCGGTGGGCGCGTTGAGCGTGGTCACCGGCGGCTGGTTGTTCGGCCCGGTGCCCGCCCTGGTGCGCGCGCTGTTCGCGCCGGGGGCGCTGTGCCTGCTCTACCTCGAACCCCCGGTCATCGCCGTGGGGCTCGTTTTCTGCGTGCTGGGCCTGCTCGCCCAGCTGGTGTTGCGCCGCAAGGCGAAGTTCAAGGAGGAGCTCGATGCGGATTAAAGCATTGCTGGCGACCGCGGCCGCGGCGGCGCTGGTGCTCACCGGCTGCGGTGGCAAGCAGGTCCAGGAACCACCCGCCGGGCAGGCGGCGTCCTGCGAGGCCGGTGACGGCAGGCTGACCATCGCCACCGGCAACACCGGCGGCGTGTACTACGTGCTCGGCGGTGGTCTGGCGCAGGTGATCAGCCAGAACACCAAGCTGCGCGCCACGGCCGCCGAAACCGGTGCCTCGGTGCAGAACATCCAGCAGCTGGTGGCCGGCGACTACGACATCGCCTTCACCCTGGCCGACACCGCCGCCGACGCGGTGGCGGGCAAGGGCTCCTTCGACGGCCAGCAGCAGTCGATCCAGGCGCTGAGCAGGATCTACCCGAACTCCACGCACGTGGTGGTGAAGGCGGATTCGGGCATCAACAGCGTCGCGGACATGCGCGGGAAGCGAATCTCGACGGGGTCGCCGAAGTCGGGCACCGAGGTGATCGCGAACCGGCTGCTGGAGTCCGCGGGCCTGAACCCGGGTGCCGACATCCAGGCGCAGCGGCTGGCGCTGGGCAAGTCGGTGGACGGGATGAAGTCGGGCACGATCGACGGGCTGTTCTGGTCGGGCGGTCTGCCGACGCCGGAGATCACCGATCTGACCACGACGCTGGGCGGTGCGGTGAAGTTCATCGACATCACCCCGCTGCTGCCGGAGCTGAACAAGATCAGCCCGGTCTACGAGCAGGGCACCATCCCGGGGGCGACCTACGGTCTTCCGGCGGACGTGCCCACGGTCGAGGTGCCGAACCTGCTGGTGGTGCGGGAGGACTTCGCGGCCAACAACGCCTGCGCGGTGACCAAGCTGCTGTTCGACCGGAAGGCGGACTTGGAGGCCGTGCACCCCTCCGCGAAGCAGATCGACCGCGGCCAGGCGACCAGGAGCGACCCGGTGCCGCTGCACCCGGGCGCGAAGCAGGCACTGGGCGGCTGAGCGCGGCGGGTGGGGGGAGCCGAGCTCGATCCCCCACCCGCGCAGTTCACTCGCAGGTGGCGAGCATGTCCGTCAGCGCCTTCTTCTCGGCGTCGGTGACGGACAGGCCGTAGCTCTTCTTCACCGTGATCCAGTCCGTGGCGTAGACGCACCACTGGCCCTGGGCGGTGGGTTTCCAGGTCGACGGGTCCTGGTCGCCCTTGCTGCGGTTGGAGCTGGAATCCACCGCGACCAGCTGCGGCAGGCTCATGTCGTTGGCGAACTGCTGGCGCTTGGCGTCGTCCCACTTGCTGGCGCCGCTGCGCCAGGCGTTGGCCAGCGGAACCATGTGGTCGATGTCCACGCCCTTGGCCTGAGCGACCTTCTCGCCGGTGTAGAGGCTCGTCCACGAACCCGAGGTGACCTCGCACGCCGAATTGGCCTTGACGCTCTGGCCGTCGCGCGCCAGCACCGCTTCGCGCGTGTTGCAGTTCTTCCCGGCGTCCGGCTGCGGGATCCAGTGCTTGAACTTCTCCCGCGAGTACCCGGTCATCGAGCCGGCCGGAGCGACCGCGAGCTCCGCGAGCTGGTCGCCGGCGGGACCGGTCGCCGCGCTGACCTTCGAATCGAGCAGCCCGGACTCGAAGACGAGCCACATCGCGCCCAGCAGCACCGCCGCCACGACCGACATCCAGACAGGTTTCTTGCTAGCCGACACCCGACTCCCCCTTCTCGGCGAGGTGTTCGACCAATTCGATCATCCGGGGTGTCCAGCGATCACTCCACCACGCGGGCCATGTGTCCCAGCTAACGATCGCTCGGCAGGCTCAGCGCGGGCCGGCGCGGCACGTAGCGCGGCGTGTACCGCAGCAGCAGACCGGCGCCGAGGATTCCGAGGACTCCCATGCCCGCACCGGCGATCCCGACGCCGGCCAGCGCGGTGAGACCGGAGATGACCAGCGGTCCGACGGCCTGGCCGAAGTCGCCGGTGAAGCGCCAGGCGCCGAGGAACGGGGCCGGTCCGGGGTGCGGGGCGAGGTCGGCCCCGAGGGTCATCAGGATGCCGCTGCTGGTGCCGTTGGCCAGCGCGAGCAGGACCGCCACGGCGGCGAAGGTCGGCACGTCGGTGACCGCGAACAGCAGCATGTGCCCGATGGCCAGGCCGGTCATCGACGGCACCGCCGCCCACAGCCGTCCCCAGCGGTCCATGATCTGCCCGGAGGAGTAGGACAGCGCGAAGTCCACACCGCCCGCGATGCCGATGATCAGGGCGGTGGTCGACGGCGGGAGTCCGGCGGCGACGGCGACCAGCGGCAGCACCACGTTGCGGGAGGCGCGCAGTCCGCCGAGCAGCGCGGCGCAGGAGCCCATCCGCAGCAGCACGCCGCGGTGGCGGGTCATGGTGGGCAGCAGGCCGTGGTGGGCTTCGCGCCTGCCGGGCTCGTCGGCGCCGGTGAGGTTGCCGGTGAACAGCAGGAGCACGAGCGTGGCGACGGCGAAGCCGACGTGGATGAGGAACACCGATCGCTTCTCGGGGCTGATCACCAGCACCAGCGAGGACACGAAGGGGCCGATGAAGTAGCCGGCGCGGAACAGCCCGCCGAGCACGCTCAGCGCTCGGGCCCGGTAGCGCAGCGGAACGCCGGTGGTGATGAACGCGTGCCTGGCCAGCGCGAACACCGCCGTGGCCAGCCCGACGAGAAAGACGCTGGCGCCGAGCAGCCACGGGTTGGTGGAGAAGTAGCAGCCGAGCAGTCCGGCGATCGACACCAGCGAGGCGAGGATCATCGCGGTGCGTTCGCCGAGCCGGTGCACGAGCGCGCCGCTGGGCAGGTCGCCGACGAGCTCACCGACCATGATCATGGCCGCGATCAGGCCGAGCGCGCCGAGTCCGGCGCCCTGGTCGGCGGCGATCAGCGGGATCATCGGCAGGATCGCGCCTTCGCCGGTCGCGAACAGCAGGGTGGGTCCGAAGGCCGCGAGGGCAACGGTTCTCAGCTCGAAGGGCTGCTCTTTCTCGGTCACTCTCCGTTGACACCTCGCCGCGACATTGGCTCGACCACTTGCTCCGAGATCAGCCTTGCACGCCGGAGACCAGGCCTGGAACAACCGGAGCTCCCGAAACCCCTTCGCGCAGCGTGAAGTTCATTACGCCGGGGTGGACAAAACGCCCAGTCTTCGCCTTGACCGCCTCCGGCCGCGCCCGCACGATGAGTTGGCCCATCCCCTCAACGGCGAGGTGACGATGTCCGCACAGCCCGGCCAGGGCATGACGCTCAGCGACCAGCTCGCGCGTCACGCCCGCAAGATCCCCGACGAGATCGCGCTGCGGCACGGCGAGGTCTCCCGCAGCTACGCCGAGTTCGACGAGCGGGTCACGCGGCTGGCCGGCGCGCTGCGCGACCGCGGGCTGGGCGCGGGTGACCGCTTCGCGGTCGCCACGCTCAACCACCTGGAGACCATCGAGGCGTTCGTGGCCGGTTCGCGCATCGGGGCGATCTGCGTGCCGGTCAACTTCCGGCTGGTGGCCGACGAGATCGCCTACGCCCTCACCGACAGCGGCGCGAGCGCGGTGATCACCGATTCGTTCCTCGCCGAGACCGTGGCCGAGGCCCGCCGGCAGGCTCCCGAGACGCGGTTCGCGCTGGTCGTCGGCGGCGGCGACGCGGGCCCGGAGTCGGCGGACTTCGAACAGGCGCTGGCCGCTGCCTCGCCCGAGCACGACGAGGTCGAGGTGGACCTGCACTCCGCCGCGTTCATCATGTACACCTCCGGCACGACCGGGCGTCCCAAGGGCGCGGTGCTGTCCCACTACAACCTGCTGATGCACACCTGCAGCCTGCTGATCCACAACGGGGTCTCCGAGGACGACCGGGTGTACCTGGTCGGGGTGCCGCTGTTCCACATCGCCGGTGTGTCGGGGCTGATGGGGCCGCTGCTGCGCGGCGGCCGGATCGTGCTGTCGTCCTCCGGGCGGTTCGACCCCCGCGAGACGGTGGAGATGCTGGCGCGCGAGCGGATCTCGGGCTGCTTCTTCGTGCCGGCCCAGTGGCAGGCGATCTGCTCGCTGCCCGACATCGCCGAGTACGACCTCTCGGCGATGCGGCGGATCAGCTGGGGCGCGGCACCGGCGTCGACGACGCTGCTGCGGCAGATCATGGCGACGTTCCCGCAGGCGGAGCTGAGCACCGTGTTCGGGCAGACCGAGTGCAGCCCGGTGACCACGGCGCTGCGCGCCGAGGACGCGTTGCGCAAGATCGGTTCGGTGGGAACGCCGATGCTCAACGTCGAGGTGCGCATCGTCGACGACGAGATGAACGACGTCGCCGCCGGCGAGGTCGGCGAGATCGTCTACAGGGGACCGACGGTGATGAGCGGCTACTGGAACAAGCCGGAGGAGACCGCCGAGTCCTTCCGCGGCGGCTGGTTCCACTCCGGCGACCTGGTGCGCCAGGACGCCGACGGCTACATCTACGTGGTGGACCGCAAGAAGGACATGATCATCTCCGGCGGCGAGAACATCTACTGCGCCGAGGTCGAGGAAGCGCTCTCGGGACATCCCAAGGTCGGCGAGGTGGCGCTGATCGGCGTCCCGGACCCGCGATGGGGCGAGACCCCGCTGGCGGTGATCGCTCCGCGCGAGCCCGGCGATCCGCCGACCGACGAGGACATCGAGAGCTGGTGCCGCGCCCGCCTGGCGGGGTACAAGCGGCCCAGGCAGATCCGCGTGGTCGAGCAGCTGCCGCGCAACCCCAGCGGCAAGGTCCTCAAGACGACGCTGCGCAGCCAGTACCGCGAGCAGTCCCACACCCCGCAGGGAGGCGGCACCCAGTGAGCGAGAAGCCCAATCCGTTCGACCTGACGGGGCACGTTTCGCTGGTCACCGGAGGCAACTCCGGGATCGGCCTGGCGATGGCCGACGCGCTGGCGGCGGCCGGGGCTTCGGTGTGCGTCTGGGGCACCAACGCCGAGCGCAACGAGGCTGCGGCGCGCGAGCTCGAAGGGCACGGCGGGAAGGTGCTCGCCGTGCGCTGCGACGTCGGCGACGAGGAGCAGGTCGAGCAGGCGATGGCGCGAACGGTGGAGACCTTCGGGCGGTTGGACTCCTGCTTCGCCAACGCCGGGATCGGTGGCACCGGAAGTCGTTTCGTCGACACCGAGCTCAGCGAGTTCCGGCGGGTCACGCGGGTGGACCTGGACGGGGCGTTCCTGACGCTGCGGGCGGCGGCGCGGCAGATGCTGGCGCAGGGCGAGGGCGGGAGCCTCGTGGGCACCTCCAGCCTGGCGGCACGGCAGGGCCAGCCGCGCGGGCAGGCGTACGCGGCGAGCAAGGGCGCGCTGGTGTCGATGATCAAGTCGATCGCGATCGAGCTGGCCCGTCACGGCATTCGCGCCAACGCGGTGCTGCCGGGCTGGGTGAGCACTCCGCTGGCCGATCCGATGCTCGACTCGGAGGCCTTCCACCGCAAGGTGCTGCCGAGGGTTCCGGCCGGCCGCTGGGGCGAGCCGGGCGACTTCGGTTCGCTGGCGGTGTACCTGGCCAGTCCCGCCAGCGCGTACCACACCGCCGACGCGCTCACCGTCGACGGCGGCTACGTGAACTTCTGACCCGCGGATCTCTCGCCGTCCCGCGAGCGCTCTCCGGGAGTCCACCCGATCGCGCACCTATGCAACCAGTTGCATTGCAACTCGGTGCACAGTAACGTCGAGCCTCGCCGGAGTGGTTTTGATTTTCAGAAGGGCAGTGAGCATCGTGCTGCGGACCAGGTTCACCGAGGAGTTCGGCGTCGAGCACCCCATCGTGCAAGGCGGCATGCAATGGGTCGGCCGCGCCGAGCTGGTGGCTGCGGTCGCCAACGCCGGCGCTCTGGGCATGATCACCGCGCTGACCCAGCCCACGCCGGAAGCTCTGGTCAAGGAGATCGCGCGCTGCCGCGACCTGACCGACAAGCCCTTCGGCGTCAACCTGACGATCCTGCCCGCGATCACGCCACCGCCCTACGCGGAGTACCGGCAGGCGATCATCGAATCCGGCATCACGATCGTGGAGACCGCTGGGTCCAACCCGGCCGACCAGGTCGCGGCCTTCAAGCCCGCCGGGGTGAAGGTCCTGCACAAGTGCACGAGCGTGCGGCACGCGCTCAAGGCCCAGCAGCTGGGCGTGGATGGCGTGAGCATCGACGGCTTCGAGTGCGCCGGGCACCCGGGCGAGGACGACATCCCAGGCCTGGTGCTCATCCCCCGGGCCGCCGACGAGCTCAACATCCCGATCATCGCCTCCGGAGGCTTCGCCGACGCCCGCGGCCTGGTCGCGGCGCTGACCCTCGGCGCGGACGGGGTCAACATGGGCACCCGCTTCATGTGCACCCAGGAGTCGCCGATCCACGACGACGTCAAGAAGCGCATCACCGAGGCGGACGAGCGAGACACCGAGCTGATCTTCCGCCCGTTGCGCAACACCGCGCGGGTGGCCAGCAACTCGGTCAGCCGCGAGGTCGTCGCCAAGCTCGACGACGGCGGCGCGTTCGAGGACGTCCGCGAGCTGGTCGCCGGCGCCCGGGGCCGCCAGGTCTACGAGCAGGGTGACACCGAACTGGGCATCTGGAGCGTCGGTATGGTCCAGGGACTGATCAACGACGTTCCGACCGTCGGGGACCTGGTCGACCGCATCGTCACGGAGGCGGTCGAGCTCATCCACCACCGGCTCGGGAAGCTCGTCGCCGGCTGAGAGGGAGGCTGCCGTTGTCTCTGGAGTACGCGATCCTGGTGTCGCTGCGGGAACGCGCGGGCTCGGGGTACGAGCTGGCGCGGCGGTTCGACAAGTCGATCGGGTACTTCTGGGCGGCGAGCCACCAGCAGATCTACCGCAGCCTCAAGCGGATGGTCGAGCTCGGCTGGGTCGACTGCGACGAGGTCGCTCAGCAGAAGCGGCCGGACAAGAAGGTCTACCGGGTCAGCGAGTCCGGTGGCGAGGAGCTCGCGCGCTGGATCGCTGAACCTGCCTCCACCCGCAACGACCTGACGGTCAAGCTGCGCGGCGCGTCGTTCGGCGACGTCGCGCAGGTGCGGGAGGAGATCGCGCGGCATCGCGACCAGCACGCCGCGCGGCTGGCGATCTACCGCGAGATCGAGCGGCGGGACTTCCCCGGCACCGCGAAGCTGTCCGGCCAGGCGTTGCACCAGCACTTGGTGCTCAGCGGCGGGATCCACACCGAGCAGGCGCTGCTGGAGTGGTGCGAGGAGACGATCCGAGCACTCGACGACGACCAGGATCGAGGAACATGAACGCCGCAGGACGCTTTCGCGCAGCCATCGAAGCGGGCGACTTCGACGCAGCGGTCGAGGAGTTCACCGAGGACATCCGCTTCTTCAGTCCGGTGAAGTTCACGCCGTTCGAGGGCATCGACACCGTGCGCGCGCTCTTCCGGGTGCTGCAGCGGACTTTCGAGGACTTCCGCTACGTCGGTGACTTCCCCGGCGAGGGGCAGACGCCCGACGGCGAGAGCACCCGGGCCCACGTCCTGCACTTCCGCACGGTCGTCGACGGCAAGCAGGTCGAGGGCATCGACCTCATCCACCTCGACGCCCACGACCGGATCACCACCTTCACGGTGATGATCCGGCCCATGTCCTCGCTGCAGGTCGTCAGCGAAGCCATCTACCGAGGCCTCGTCCAAGACGGAGTCATCCCAGGCTGAGCCGGCACTCAAATGGCGCACGTCAGGCAAGCGACGCAGTCGCTTCCTCCTCACCCCACCAGAGCAACTCGCACCGCCGCGGGTTCTGAGGCGGTTCTCCTGTGAGGACGCCTCGACGCCGTGTATTGGCATACATAAGTCGAGGCGCCCGGAGCAGGAGGGCCGCCTCAGGTTCCGCTACCCGCACCGCCGAGCAGATCAAGCAGCCGACGACCTCAGAGGTCACCAGATTTCTTCGACCCATTCTGGGTGGTCCACGAACGGGTTCCTGTTGTGCTGGATGTCGGTGAAGATGACCTCGTTGCGGCGCTGCTCGAAGGCGTCCGGCGGGTCCTGCTCGTTCCACTGCTTGAGGACCGAGAGCTTGCCGATGTTGGGGGCGCTGCCGTTGCCGACCTGGTCGTTGACCTCGAGGTCGGCGAACCCGTCGGTGCCCTCGTAGCGCACGGACATGTAGAAGATCATCCGGGCGACGTCGCCCTTGACGGCGTCGCGGGGCTCCCACGAGTCGTCGTCGGTGAAGTTGCCGGGGGCTTCGGCGGACTCGGTGCCGCCCATGTCGAAGTCCTTGCTGCCGCGGTCGGAGTTGACCGTGACGTCGGTGGGCCGCAGGTGGTGGACGTCGGTGCCCGGCCCGGGCACGGTGTCGAAGTCACCGTGGGACTTGGCCCAGACGTGCTCGCGGTTCCACTGGTCGGCGTCGCCGCCGTTGGTGTCCTTGGCCTGGGAGCGGCCGGTGTAGAGCAGGACGACGTTGCCGGTGTTGTTGGGGTCCTCGTCGGTGACCTTGAGGGCTTCCCAGACGTCGTCGTAGTTCAGGGTGGTCACGCCGTTGCTGATGATGCCGTGCAGGGCGGCTTCCAGCTCGGGGCCGGTCTTGCCGATGGCGTCCTGGTAGTAGTCCTCGGCGGTGGGCTGGGCGGGCGAGGCCACCGCGACGGCGGCGGTCGGCACGGCCACCAGAACCGCTCCGCACAGCAGCGATAATGGCTTCCAGCGGGTGATCTTCATGATTCCCTCTCCCCGTGGTCGAGTCGGGGGAAGCGTGACACAGAAACGATCACCATTGGGTGACACAAATCTGGTGACGAGATGGCGTGAAATGGACGCTTCGGTGCCCGAAATCCGCTGCGAGCTGCGATAAGTCAGTCGGAGGCGCGGGGCCTCCGAGGCCACCAAATGGAAACAACGGGAATCATCAGTGCCAGCAGCAGGCCCGCGAGCCCGAATCCGAGCGCGGGGTCGCGGTAGTACAGCCCGGTGAAGACCGCGGGTGCGGCCGACATCCCGAGGAAGCGCCATGCGGTGACCACCGAGATGGCCCCGCTCCCGCCGCTGCCGCCGAGCACGGTGGAGTGCACGGCGACCAGGATCAGCTGTCCGCACACCCCGGCGGCGGCCCAGGCGAGCACGACCACGGGCAGCGAGTCGACCAGGCCGATCGCGGCGACGGCGACCGCTGCGGACAGGACGCCGGTGATCAGCATGGCTCGCACGCCGAAGCGGTCGACGGCGCTGCCGGTCAGCCGGGCGCCGAGCACTCCGGCGACGCCGTAGGCGGTCAGCGCCAGGCCGCGCGCGCCAGGGCTGAGGGCGAAGGCGTCGTCGAGGCGGAAGGAGACCAGGAACGGCAGTCCGGCCGAGCACATCCAGGCGACGCCGGCGATTCCTCCGCTGAGCAGCACCACCGGCGTCCAGGCGTCGCGCAGCGCCGCAGGCGCGCGGGTGCCCGCGGGCTCGGAGTCGGGTGGCAGCGGGCTGACGGCGAGCAGCGCGGCGACGACGGCGACGCCGACGAAGGCGAGTTGCCAGGCGCTCTCCGCGGCGAGCCCGCCGACCAGCGGTGCGGTGGTCTGACCGATGGCCTGCATCGCGCCGTAGGTGCCCATCGCGCGGCCGAGTCGTTGGCGGGGTGTCCCGGCGGCGATCTTGGAGAGCAGCAGCGGCGTGGTGAAGGCGTTGGCCACGCCCTGCAGCGCGCGGGTGACCTGGAACAGCCAGAACCACGGCGCGATGGCCCCCAGCACTGCGACCACGGCGTACCCGATGTAGGCGACGCGGATGGTGCGGCTGCTCCCCCACCTCTCGCCGAGGCTGCCGGACACGAGCATGACCAGGGCGAAGGGCAGCAGGTAGGCGGTGGTGGAGGTCGCGGCCACGCTCGGCGTCACGGCGAAGTCGGCGCTGAGCTCCGGCAGCATCGCGGCGACGATGCCCGCGCCGAAGGGCCCGAGCAGCCCTCCGATGTACAGCGCGACCCGGGAGTTCACCGCGCCACCTCCACACCGCGACGGTCGTTAGCCGCGCGAACGGTAACACCGGGAACGCGGCCGCGAAGTCCACTGTGGCCGAGATCCCGGGCAGCGGGCGGTTGTGATCCGGACTGACCGGGCGAAGGAGACATCGACCACCGTCAGTTCAGACCACAACCGCCCGGTGCGCACCACCACCGCTGAGCGGCGGGGCCGTGAACCCGAGGTCAGACGGTGATGATGCTGACCCCGGCAAGGCAGCGGAACGGAGCCAGGTCGGTCTCGTCCGCGTTGGTGTCGGTGACGAGGGTCCACGTCGCCGGGAGCGGCGCCCAGGCGTTGAAGGGCTTGGCGCCGAGCTTGCTGCTGTCGGCGAGGATGAAGACCTCGCGGGACTGGGCGATCATCTGCTCCTTGAGGCGGGTCTGCAGCAGACTCGCCTCGCAGATGCCATGGCGGGAATCGAGGCCGTCGGCACCCAGGAACGCCTTGTCCGCGGTCACCCGGGACAACGTCAGCTCCGCCAGCGGACCGACGAAGCCCTGGCTGATGTGCCGCAGCTCGCCGGCCAGCGACACCACCTGCACCGGGTCGGCGTCGACCAGCTCGGTCAACGCCATCACGCTGTTGGTGATCACCGTCAGCCCGGCGCGATCGCGCAGCCGGTGGGCCAGCTTCCCGGTGGTGGTGCCGGCGTCGAGGATCAGCGTGTCGCCGGTGGAGACCTGGTCGGCCGCCCACGCCGCGATGCGGTCCTTCTCCGCCGAGGCCAGCGCCGTGCGCTGCCCCAGCGAGGGTTCCGCGCTGGTCGCCGGCATCGCGCCGCCGTAGGTGCGGGCGAGCTTGCCCTGGTCGGTCAGCAGTTGCAGGTCGCGCCGGATCGTCGATGGCGTGACCGCCAGCGACGCGGCCAGCTCCTCGACCTGGACCGCGCCCTGCTCGGTCACCAGCCGCTCTATCAACGCCCGGCGCTGCCCTGCCGAGAGGCGTCCTTCGACTTCCGCGCTCACGTCGCGATCCTCCCAGAACCGGATCAAGGTCTTCCGGCCAGTGCCGCCGCTTGGCGCAGGGCCTCCAGCATGCTGCCCGCCTCGGCCCTTCCGGTGCCCGCGATGTCGAAGGCCGTCCCATGATCCACCGAGGTCCGGATGACCGGCAGCCCCACGGTGATGTTCACCCCTGCTTCCAGGCCGAGGATCTTCACCGGCCCGTGCCCCTGGTCGTGGTACATCGCCACGACCAGGTCGAAATCGCCTCGTCCGGCGCAGAAGAACACCGTGTCGGCCGGCAGCGGGCCCTGCGCGTCGATGCCGTCGGCGCGGCAGGCGTCCAGCGCCGGCTCGATCTTGGCCTCTTCCTCGCCGTGCCCGAACAGGCCGTTCTCCCCCGCGTGCGGGTTGATGCCGCACACCGCGATGCGGGGCGCGGCGACGCCGGAGTCCACCAGCGTGCGGTGGCCGCGTCGCACGGTGCGCTCGACCAGTCCGGGTTCGATCCGCTCGATGGCGTCGATGAGCCCGATGTGCGTGGTCACGTGGATGACCCGCACCGTCCCGGTGGACAGCATCATCGACACCTCCGGAACACCGCACAGCTCGGCGAGCAGTTCGGTGTGCCCGGGGTAGCGGTGCCCGGCGGAATGCAGCGCGGCCTTGTTCAGCGGCGCGGTGCAGATCGCCTGCACCTGCCCTGCCATCGCCAGCTCGGCGGCCTTGGCGACGTAGCGGTAGGCGCCTTCACCGGCCAGCGCGGAGAGCTCCCCGAAGGGCAGGTCCGGCGGGATGCCGCCGAGGTCGAGCACCTCGATGGTGTCCGGGTCCTCGGTGGCCTCGGCCGGTCCGGAGACCGGTTTGACGCGCACGTCGATCCCGCAGATCTCAGCGGCCCGGGTCAACCGGGCGGCATCGCCGATCACCACCGGGCGGGCCAGGCCCTGCAGCTCGGGTTCGGCGAGCGCGCGCACGATCACTTCGGGACCGACTCCAGCGGCGTCGCCCATGGTGACGGCGATGGCAGGCAAGGTCACGCGACGGCCCTTCCGCAACGCACCGCGGACACCGCGCGGTGCAGGGTGTCCGGCGCACCGAACGCGCCGGCCTTGGTGATGACGTAACCGGGCTCCTTCTCGATGGTGCGGCCCAGCACCACACCGGGTTCGAGCTCGTTGAGCAGCCGTAACCCGCTGACCCCGCGCCTGCCGAGGACGGCGCGGGCGGTTTCGCCGCCGGTGAGCACCAGCAGCCCGGCCCGTTCGGTCGCCGGTGCGCACACCTCCGCGAGCGCGGCGGTGAGCTCTCGCGCCAGGCACGCTTCCACCGGGCCATCCACGGTGACCAGCACGTCACCGGTGCACAGCGCGTCGTGGAGCTGTTCGCCGATGCGCGCGAGCGCGGCGGGCTCGGCGTCGACGAGGGCGCGCGCCGAGAGCCGACGGGTGTGCCCGAAGCGTTCGGCGAGGTAGTCGGCTTGCTGGCGGGAGACGCGGTGGGCGCTGCCCACCACTGCCAGCACGGGTCCGTCGACCGGAGGTGGCGGTTCGATGTCGTATCCGGGGCGCAGCAGTTCGGCCAGCGCGTCGGCCAGGCCGGCGGCTCCCACCCAGTGCGGCGGGACGGCCGCGGCGGAGCCCGCGGTGGCCACGGCGCGCAGGTCGCTCTCCGACACCGCGTCGCAGATGACCACGTCGGCTTCGGTGAGCAGCTGCGCGACCCGTTGGCGCAGCTGCGCGGGCTTGCCGCGCACCGAGGCCAGGGCGACGTGGCGGACTTTCAGCCCGTCCAGCGCGGCAGCGATGTCCGCCGGAGGGTCGTCGGGTTCGGTGTTCCAGGAATCGGTGTGGTGCAGCGGAATTCCGTTGATGTGCACGACTCCGCCGAGCACGGTGCGACCGGTGGCCGGCGAGGCCGGGCACAGCAGCACCCCCGCTCCGTCGGCGTGCTCGACGATCGCACCGACTTCGGCGGACACGTTGCCGCGAAGCGTGGAATCGATCTTCTTGAAAACGACGCGGCCTTGCGCGTGCCCGTCCAGTGCCTCGTGCACGCGCTTGGCGGCGAGATCGGGTTCGATGTGCCTGCTGTCGGTGTCGGCCACGAACACCTCGGCGTCACCGGTGTCGTCCAACGCCAGCAGAGTGCGCATTTCGCGCAGCGCGAAGGGAACTCCGGAATCACCGGCACCGCTGAGGTCATCGGCCACGACCAGGACTCGCGATCCCATGATCACCTGCTCTTCTGCTCGCCGGAACACCCAACGAGCACCCCCCGTCGGGCTTGGTCTAACCATAGAGATCGCTGCGCGAATCACGCAATAGTCCTATCCAGCGAGTGCACAGTGCGCAACGTTGTGCGCGATGTGGCGGACGGCGGGCGCTAGTCGACTTCGGTGACCATTCCCGCTGGTAGGTGTTCCGAGAGCAGGTCCAGGAGCCGGTCGGCGTCGACCGGTTTGGTCAGGTACTCCGTTGCGCCCGCCGCGATGCTCTGCTCGCGGTCGCCCTTCATCGCCTTGGCGGTCACGGCGATGATGGTCAGATCCCGGTAGCGGGGCATCTCGCGGATCATGCGGATGGCCTCGTTGCCGTCCAGCTGCGGCATCATCACGTCCATCAGCACGATGACGATGTCGTTGTGGCTGCGCAGTTCCCGGAGCGCGCCCAGGGCGTTGTCGGCGTGCACGACCAGCAGCCCGTGCTGCTCCAGCAGCACCCGCATGGCGTGCACGCTGCGCTCGTCGTCGTCGACGACCAGCACCTTCTCCGAGTTGAACTGCAGCGCGCCGCGCTGTCCGGGCTCGGCGGTGCGGTGCACGTGCGGCTTCGTCTCCCGGTTGATCAGCTCGCTGGAGCGCAGCGGCGGATCGATGCCTTCGACGGAGACGTCCAGGCTGCTCTCGGCCTCGGACGGAACCCGCGGGTGCGGCGGTGTTTCGGCCACGGAGGCTTCGCCCGCGGGCGTCTCGATCGCGAGCGTCTCGTCGTCCGCAGGCACTACCTCGACAGCTGTGTCATCGCCCGCGGGTTCCAACACCTGAGGCGTCTTGTCGACAGCGGGTTCGCTCGGCAGGAAGAGGCTGAAGGTGCTGCCCTGGCCGGGTTCGCTGCGCACCTGCAGCTCACCGCCGAGCAGCGTCGTCAGCTCCCGGCTGATCGACAGGCCCAGGCCCGTGCCGCCGTACTTGCGCACCGTGGTGCCGTCGACCTGCTGGAACGCTTCGAAGATCAGCGACAGCTTGTCGGCGGGGATGCCGATCCCGGTGTCGCGCACCGAGAACACGATGCGCTGCCGGGCCCGGCGCAGCGCCCCGCTGTTGACCTCGGTGGGCTGGGCCGGGCGGATCCGCAGTTCGACGCTGCCTCGATCGGTGAACTTCACCGCGTTGGCCAGCAGGTTGCGCACGATCTGCTCCAGCCGGCTGCGGTCGGTGTGCACGCTCAACGGCAGCGACGGCGCGACGACGACCCGGAAGTCCAGGCCCTTCTCCGCGGCGACCGGCCGGTACATCGACTCCACGCTGCGCGCCAGCTCGCCGAGCTCGACGTCCTCGGGCAGCAGGTTCATCTGCCCGGCTTCCACCTTGGAGAGGTCGAGCACGTCGTTGATCAGCTGCAGCAGGTCCGATCCGGCCTGGTGCACGGTCTTGGCGAGGTCCACCTGCTGCGGGGTGAGGTTGCCGTCCATGTTGTCGGCGAGCAGCCTGGCCAGGATCAGCACGCTGTTGAGCGGTGTCCGCAGCTCGTGGGACATGTTGGCCAGGAACTCCGACTTGTAGGCCGAGGCCTGTGAGAGCTGGCGGGCGCGTTCTTCGAGCTCCTGGCGGGCCTGCTCGATCTCGATGTTCTTGAGCTCGATGTCCTTGTTCCGGCTGGCCAGCAGCGCGGCCTTGTCCTCCAGCTCGATGTTGGAGCGCTGCAGCTCGTCCTGCTGGTTCTGCAGCTGCTCGGAACGGGCCTGCAACTCGCTGGCCAGGTGCTGGGATTCACCGAGCAGCGCTTCGGTGCGCGTGTTGACCACGATGGTGTTGACCTCGACGCCGATGGATTCCTTGAGCCGGTCCAGCAGGTCCAGGTGCACGGAGCTGAACCGGTGGATCCCGGCGAGCTCGATCACGCCGAGCACCGCGCCCTCGAACAGCACAGGCACGATGGCCACGCTGATCGGCGCGGAGGCGCCCAGCCCCGAGGTGATGTGGATGTGGTCCGGCGGCGCGTCCTCCACCAGGATCGACCTGCGGTCCACGGCCGCCTGCCCCACCAGGGACTCCCCGAACTCGAACCGCAGCGGCGGGCCCTCGCGCGCCGGAGGGCTGCCGTAGCCCGCGGTGTGCTCCAGGTAGCGGTGGCCGTCCTCGGCGGTGCGGGTCAGGAAGAATGCGCCGTGGTGGGCCGACACCAGCGGCGCGAGCTCGGACATGATCAGCTGCGCGAGCGCGTCGAGGTCGTGCTGACCCTGCATCAGCGCGGAGATCCGCGCCAGGTTCGTCTTGAGCCAGTCCTGCTCCTGGTTGGCGCGGGTCGTCTCCTTGAGGTTGCTGATCATCGCGTTGATGTTGTCCTTGAGCTCAGCGACCTCGCCGGAGGCGTCGACGGTGATCTGCCTGGTCAGGTCTCCCTCGGTGACCGCGGTGGCGACCTGGGCGATGGCGCGGACCTGGGTGGTGAGGTTCCCGGCGAGCCGGTTGACGCTCTCGGTCAGCCGCCGCCACGTGCCGGAGACGTCGGCGACCTCCGCCTGGCCGCCGAGCTTGCCCTCGGTGCCCACCTCGCGGGCCACCCGCGTGACCTCGGCGGCGAACGCCGAGAGCTGATCGACCATCGTGTTGATCGTCGTCTTGAGCTCCAGGATCTCGCCGCGCGCGTTGACGTCGATCTTCTTGGACAGATCGCCGCGCGCCACGGCCGTGGTCACCTGGGCGATGCCGCGCACCTGGTTGGTCAGGTTGTCGGCCATGATGTTGACGTTGTCGGTGAGGTCCTTCCAGATCCCCGCCACGCCGTACACCCGCGCCTGGCCGCCGAGCTTGCCCTCGGTGCCCACCTCGCGGGCCACCCGCGTGACCTCGGCGGCGAACGCCGAGAGCTGATCGACCATGGTGTTGATCGTGTTCTTGAGCTGCAGGATCTCGCCCTGCGCGTCGACGTCGATCTTCTGCGTCAGATCACCGGCCGCCACCGCCGTGGCGACGTTGGCGATGTCGCGCACCTGGCTGGTGAGGTTGTCGGCCATGAAGTTCACCGAGTCCGCCGCCAGCGCCCACCCGCCTTCGACGTCCCCGTCGAGGGCCACCGGGGCGACCGGCAGCTGACCTCGCGCCACCGACTCCCCCACCCGCTGCAGCTCACCGGCCAGCCGCTGGTTGCGCTCAGCCACCTCGTTGTAGATCGCGGCCGCTTCCGCCGCGGCACCGTCGCCGGTGACCACCAGGCGACGCCGGAAGTTGCCGTCGCGCAGCTCCCGCAGGGCGGGCAGCAACCGGGCCAGCACCTGTTCGGCGTCGTCGCGGTCCGGCGGTTGTGACATCGACGCCCTCCTCGGGCTCCGGCGCCTCAGTGCTTGTTGCGGGAATCGCGGTCCAGCCGCAGTTCGGTGGCCAGCACCGCGGCCTCGCTGCGGTGCCGCATCGCCAGCTTGGCCAGCATCTGCGACACGTAGTTCTTGATTGTCTTCTCGGCCAGCACCATCCGCTCGGCGATCTCGCGATTGGTCATGCCCTCGCCGATGAGCTCCAGCACTTGCCGCTCGCGGGCGGTGAGCTCCCGCAGCGGGTCGGCCTTCTCCTGCTCCTTGCGCAGCCAGTTGAGCATGGCCTCGGTCCGCTGCGGGCTCAGCAGCGACTTGCCCGCGCCGACCGTGCGCAGGGCGCTGACCAGCTCCTGGCTGACCACGCCCTTGAGCACGAATCCGCTGGCGCCGGCCATGATCGCGTCCATCAGGGCCTCGTGATCGTCGAACGAGGTCAGGATCAGGCAGCGCAGCTCCGGCAGCTGGGAGCGAAGCTCGCGGCACAGCTCGACGCCGTTGCCATCGGGCAGACGCACGTCGAGCACCGCGACCTGGGGGTTCCGCTTCGGCACCCAGGCCAGCGCCTCGGCCACGCTGCCCGCTTCTCCCACCAGTTCCAAGTCTTGCTCGGCATCGACCAGCGCGGCGATGCCGCGCCTGATCACGTCGTGGTCATCTACCACGAACACCCGTGTCGTCATCTCACTTCCCGGCGCAGATCGTTTCCACAAAGTGCGCGAGCTGGTCTTCGCCGATGTGCTGGGCGAGATCGGCCTGACTGATCATGCCGACCAACCGGTGGTCGGATATCACCGGCATCCGGCGGATCTTGTGCTCTTCCATCATCGTCAGCACCTGGTCGACGTCCGCTCGCGCATCGATCCAGTGTGGCGCTCCCTGCGCCAACTCGCCCGCTTTGACCTGTGCCGGGTCGCGGCCCTCCGCGCAACAGCGGAGCACGATGTCGCGATCGGTGATGATGCCGTGCAGCCGGTCGTGCCCGCAGATCGGCAGCGAACCGACGTCGAGATCGCGCATCATCTGCGCGGCCTTGAAGAGGGTCTCGTTCTCCCCGATGCACTCCGCACCGGGATGCATGATGTCGCGAGCCGTGGTCATGATCGGCCTCCTCTTTTGCGTTTGTGGGACGTTCCCGCACTACCCGAGGCCCGTGTGACCGAAACCCGCGTGATCGGATACAGAATCCGAAACCGGCGTTCGAGCCCTCGCCCGCCTCGACGCCGGGTGCGCCGGACTCAGTACTCGTGCATCAAGCGGTCGAACGCGGAGTTGGCCGCCGACCACTCGAGCGTGAGCACCTCCGCGGGAACCTCCGAGCGCGGTTCGGCGTCCACGGTGACGACGAAGCCGCGGTCGGCGCGCCGGCGGCGCAGCTGCACCAGTCGACCACCGGTCGACCTGCCGATGCGCTCGCCCTGGTCGTTGGACTCGATCTGCCCTGGTTGCAGGGTTGCTGTGCTGAATTCCGCCATGCCCCAATTGGACCGCACCTGGTCAAGCGGGGCACGCGCGAACGCCCACCCGATCATCGACCGGGTGGGCGTTGTGCGGTGAGCCGGTTACCGCGCCGTGGTGCGGAAGCGACGCAGGCGCAGGCTGTTGCCGACGACGAACAGGGAGCTGAATGCCATCGCCGCGCCGGCGATCATCGGGTTGAGCAGCCCGGCCGCCGCCAGCGGCAGCGCCGCCACGTTGTAGGCCAGCGCCCAGAACATGTTGCCCCGGATGGTCGTCAGCGTGCGCCGCGACAGCCGGATCGCGTCCACCGCGGCGCGCAGGTCCCCGCGCACCAGCGTCAGGTCACCGGCCTCGATGGCGATGTCGGTGCCGGTTCCCATGGACAGGCCGAGGTCGGCCTGCGCCAGGGCCGCGGCGTCGTTGACGCCGTCGCCGACCATCGCCACCGCCTTGCCCTCGCCCTGCAGGCGCTTGACGACCTCGACCTTGTCGGCGGGCATGACCTCGGCGATGACCTCGTCGATGCCGACCTGCGCGGCGACCGCGTCGGCCACCGCCGCGTTGTCGCCGGTGAGCAGGACCGGGGTCAGGCCGAGCTCGCGCAGCTGCGAGATCGCCTGCTGCGACGTCGGTTTCACCGTGTCGGCCACGACCAGCACGGCGCGCACCGCGCCGTCCCAGGCCACGACGATCGCGGTCTTGCCCTCGGACTCGGCCGCCGCCTTGGACTCCGCGAGCGGTCCGTCGAGGTGCAGGCCCCACTGCTCCAGCAGCGCCGCGCGACCGGCCAGCGCCGCACGCCCCTCGACGACCCCCTGGACTCCGAGACCTTCCAGGTTGGCGAACTCGCCGACCTCCGGGAGCTCACCGACCTCGTGGCGCGCGCCGGTGGTGATGGCGCGGGCGATGGGGTGCTCGGAGGCGTTCTCCACGGCTCCGGCCACGCGCAGCGCCTCGTCGCGGCCGGTGCCCTCGGCGGTGTGCACGTCGAGCAGCTGCATCCGCCCGGTGGTCACGGTTCCGGTCTTGTCCAGCACGACCGTGTCGATCCGACGGGTGGACTCCAGGACCTGCGGTCCCTTGATGAGCACCCCCAGCTGCGCGCCGCGACCGGTTCCCACCAGCAGCGCGGTCGGCGTGGCCAGGCCCATCGCGCACGGGCAGGCGATGATCAGCACCGCCACCGCCGCGGTGAACGCCGCCGTCACCGGTTGCCCGGCGACCAACCAGCCCAGCAGGGTCAGCAGCGCCAGGCCGATCACGATCGGGACGAACACCGCCGACACGCGGTCGGCGAGCCGCTGGATCTGCGCCTTGCCGGTCTGGGCCTCCTCGACCATGCGCGCCATCTGCGACAGCTGGGTGTCGGACCCGATCTGGGTGGCGCGCACGACCAGCCGGCCACCGGCGTTGACGGTCGCACCCACGACCGCGTCACCCGGGCCGACCTCGACGGGAACGGATTCACCGGTGAGCATCGAGGCGTCAACGGCCGAACCGCCCTCCTCCACCACGCCATCTGTGGCGATCTTCTCGCCGGGCCGGACCACGAAGCGATCGCCGACGGCCAGCTGCGCCGTGGGCACCCGGACCTCTGCACCACCGCGCAACACGGCCACGTCCTTGGCGCCCAGTTCCAGCAGCGCCCGCAGCGCGGCTCCGGCACGACGCTTGGCGCCCGCCTCGAAGTAGCGCCCGGCCAGCACGAACGTGGTGACCGCGGCGGCGACCTCCAGGTAGATCGAGCTCGTGGCATCGCCGCGTTCGATGGTCAGCGCGAACGGGTGGGTCATGCCGGGCATGCCCGCGTGCCCGAACAGCAGCGCGTAGAGCGACCAGAGGAACGCCGCGAGCGTGCCCATCGACACCAGGGTGTCCATGGTCGCCGCGCCGTGCCGCAGGTTCAGCCAGGCCGCGCGGTGCAGCGGCCAGCCACCCCAGACCACCACCGGCGCGGCCAGCACCAGCGAGATCCACTGCCAGTATGTGAACTGCAGGGCCGGCACCATCGCGAGCACCACGACCGGCGCCGACAGGGCCAGCGAACCGAGCAGCCGCTGCCGCAGCGCGTCGGCCGGTTCCTCCTGCTCCGGCTCCGCGGTGGGCAGCGCGGCACCGTAACCGGCCGCTTCGACGACCTCGACCAACCGCTGCGGGTCGAGGCCGTCCGGCGCGGTGACCTGCGCCTTCTCCGTGGCGTAGTTGACGCTGGCGGCGACGCCGTCGAGCTTGTTGAGCTTGCGCTCGATCCGGTTGGCGCACGAAGCGCAGGTCATGCCGGTGATCGCCAGCTCGACGGTCCGGTTCGCGGAGCGCTCTACCGTGGTCATGCCAGTTCCCTTCGCGCCGTCCGGTCCGTCATGAGGCCAGCTCGTAGCCGGCCTCTTCAACTGCCGCGCGCACGGCGGCCTCCAGCGCGCTGCCGACGACGGTGACCGCACCGCTGGGCAGGTCGACCTTCACGTCGGTCACACCGTCGATGGCGCCGACCTCCTCGGTCACCGAAGCCACGCAGTGCTGGCAGGTCATTCCGGTCACGTGGTAGGTCGTCTCGCTCATCGGTCCATCCCTCTCGGTTCGCGGGTTGCACGCCGACGCCTCGCGCCGACACCCCGAATCTATACCCCCAGGGGGTATCTCTTCAAGCCAGGTCCGATGTCAATTCAGAATACCCCTCCGGGGTAGCGCCACCTGCCGTGGAGCCACCGGCGGACTCACGCGGTCACGATCTGGTCGCCCTCCACCCGGACCGGCATCGAGGCCAGCGGGCGAGCCGCCGGGCCCTTGTTCACCGAGCCCGACAGCGCGTCGAAAACCGAACCGCGGCAAGGGCACGTCAACTCCGCGACCTCGGGCTTGACCGGGCTGCCCTCGTGCGTGCAGGCGGCGTCGAAGGCCACCACCGGGGAGTCGTCCGGCCTGGCCACTATGGCCTGCCTGCCGTCGGGCACCTGCACCGGGACCACACCCCCGACGGGTACCGAGGCCGGCGGGTCAGCGACTTCCCCGACGGCGCGGGCTGCTGCGGCTGTCCACCGAGATCGCCGAGACCGGGCCGGGGACCGAGATGACCGCCGTGCTCGAGGTGACGACACCGGTGCGACGCAACGACACCCGGTCGCTGGAGCTGCGCACGCCCAACGGCCCGGCGATGCTGATGCTGCCCGTCACGCGGTGACGCGGTGGTCCTCGGCCAGCGCCTTGGCGCGGGTCAGCAGTTCTTCCGGCAGCGCCGCCGGATCGAGCCCGCAGCGCTGGTCGTAGGCGGCGATGACCGAGTCCTCGAACCCGTCCAGCAAACGACCGGGGGCCTCATCGGCGATGGAGCCGACCGAGTCGTCGTCGAAGGGCAGGTCTAGGGCGCGGTAGACCTCGGTGAGCAGCGGTCGCAGCACGTCGGCGTCGTCGAGGATCGCCACCGCGCTGAACAGCCACGCGCCGCGCACCATCCGCTGCGCCGTGCCGACGAGCTTGACCTGTCCCCGGGCGTTGACGCTGTGCGCGCCGGGGCAGTATTCCCCCGGCACCGCCCCGACCTGCGCGTCGATTCCGTGCTGAGCGAGGACCTCGGACCACAGCTCGGCGTAGCCGACGAACCGCTCCTCCAAGCCCGCCAGCCGCCCCGGATCGGGCCCGGCGTGGTCGACGACCAGCGAGTTCTCGGTGTAGGCGACCGCCCGTCCCCCAGGCGCCCGCAGCACCGGCGTGAACCCGGCGTCCCGCGCGGCGGCGACGGCGTCCGGGAACCCCGGCAGCAGGCTGTCCCGGCGGCCGAAGGCCACCACCCGCGCCTCGGGCCGGTAGATCCGGAGCGCCGCTCCGGCCTCGCCCGCGCTGATCCGCCGCAGCATCGCGTGCGCCGTGGCCACCTCCAGCGCTTGATCCCCGCCCACGCCCAACGCCCCGCGCAACAACTCCACGGCGACAGTCTACGCAGCGCAGAACGCCGCGATCGCAGCGGAAACCGGGCGGCCGACCTCCGCTGGACGCGGGGAACCGTCAGCCCAGCAGCGGCGTTCCGTTGAACACCGCGAGCTCCTCGCGGTAGAACTCCAGGCCGATCCCGTTGGGGTCGCGGATGTAGAGGCTGTCGTCGATGCCCCGGTCCGGGCCGACGTAGCTGATGCCGGCCTCGTCGAGACGCTCGCGGGAGGCGGCGAAGTTGTCGGCGTCGGTGGACAGCGCGATGTGCTGCACCGCGCCGATCGTCTCCTCGAACGGCGGGTGGTCGTGACCGGGGAAGTCGAAGAACCCCAGGAGGTTGCGGTTGCCGACGTCGAAGAAGAAGTGGCTGGAACCCGCGTAGTCGCGGTTCTCCACCAGCTCGACCAGCGGGAAGCCCAGCAGCTCCTGGTAGAAGCGGATGGTCTCCTCGACGTCCTTGCAGATCAGCGCGACGTGGTGGAAGCCCTTGACGGTCGGCGCCGGACGCTTCCCACTCGGCATCAGGTACTGGTCGCGAAGCTCGTCGCGGCGGGTCCGGATGGCCTCCAGCTCGGCCCCTTGCGGCTGCGGCATGGTCAAACTCCTTTCGCTTTCAACCAATCTTATGCCAACCCGGCGACCCGGCGATCAGGCCGAACTCCGGCGAGCCGCTCCTCACGACGCGCTGACCTGCGCTCGCCCGTGTCAGGCTGAACCCGTGAACGAAGGCCGACTGGCGACCTACCGGCGGAAGCGCGACTTCGAGCGCACCGCCGAGCCCCGCGGCGACGGCACCACCGGAACCGGCGACCGGTTCGTCGTGCAGCGCCACCGCGCCCGTCGCAGGCACTACGACCTGCGGCTGGAGTTCGACGGCGCGCTCCTGAGCTGGGCGGTGCCCAAGGGACCGACGCTGGACCCCTCGGTGCGCCGGATGGCCGTGCAGGTCGAGGACCACCCGCTCGAGTACACCGACTTCGAGGGCACCATCCCGGCGGGCGAGTACGGCGGCGGCGACGTGATCGTCTGGGACCGCGGCACCTGGACTCCGGGAGAGGACGACACGGCCGCTGCCCTCGAAGCCGGCACCCTGCACTTCGAGCTGCACGGCGAGAAGCTGCGCGGGCGGTTCGTGCTGGTCCGGCGCGGCGAGAAGCAATGGCTGCTGCTGCACAAGCGCGACGAGCACGCCGAGGACGGCTGGGATCCCGAGCAGCACCCGAGGTCGGTCAAGAGCGGTCGCACCAACGAGGAGGTCGCCGCCGACCCGGATGCGATGTGGCGCGGGGACCTGCCGGCCGACCAGGCCGAGATCCGGCTCCACCCGAGCTGGGAGCCGCCGACCGATTCCGAGCTCGCCGAGCTGGAAGGGCTCAGGGCCAAGGGGACCTGGAACCTGCAGGGCCGCCGGATCTCCCTGACCAACCTGGACAAGGTCCTCTTCCCGGGCCGCGACGGCGAGGAGCCGATCACCAAGCGCGAGCTGGTCGCCTACCACGCTCAGATCGCGCCGGTGATGCTGCCGTACCTGGCCGGACGGGCGCTCAACAGCCACCGCTTCCCCAACGGCGTGGACTCCACCGGCTTCTGGCACAAGCAGGCTCCGAGTCACGCCCCGGAGTGGCTGTCGACCTGGGAGTACCCGGGCGCCGACGTCGACGACGTGCAGCGCTACATCGTCCCGGACAGCCCCGCCGCGCTCGCCTGGCTGGCCAACTACGCCGCGCTGGAACTGCACCCGTGGACCTCGCCGACCAGCGACGTGGAGCATCCGAGCTGGGCGCTGTTCGACATCGACCCCGGCGAGCAGACGAGCTTCGACGAGGTGCTGACGCTGGCCAGGCTGCACCGGGCGGCGATGGATCACCTGGGCGTCGTCGCGAAACCGAAGGTGACCGGCCAGCGCGGCATCCAGATCTGGGTTCCGATCGAGCCGCGCTACACCTACGCCGAGACCCGGGCGTGGGTGGAGAAGGTCTCGCGCGCCGTCGGCAACACCGTCCCGGAACTCGTCAGCTGGGCGTGGACGAAGACCGAGCGGCGCGGGCTGGCGCGGCTGGACTACACGCAGAACGTCCTCAACAAGACGCTGGTCGCCCCCTACAGCGCCCGCCCCCGGCCCGGCGCCCCGGTCTCGGTGCCCCTCGAGTGGGACGAGCTCGACGATCCCGACCTCACCCCGGACCGCTGGACCATCCGCACCGTCCTCGACCGCCTCGCCACCACCGGCGACCCCTTCGCCGACCTCCTCAACCACCCCCAACCCCTCCCTGCGGTCTGACCCCCAACCCAACCCGACCTCCCAAACCGACCCCACCCGCGGCGGTTAATTTCATTCCCCACTGAACCCATCATCACTACCGATTCAACTTTGTCGACCGGAGTTCCACTGAAGTTCGGGACCGGAGTTCCACTGAAATCCGGACCCCGATTTCCATTGAAATCTGGTCAGTGGGGGTGGGTTGGGGGTTGTGGGTGGGGGTAGCGGGTGTCGAGGAGGCCTTGGCACCAGGTCTGGTTGGCTTCGATGCTGATCCGGGTGGTGCGGGCGATCCTCAGGCGGAGCGGGAGGTCGTCCTGCGTGAGCGGATCGCCCGCGTCGTCGGTGAGCAGCGGCGCCCGGTCGTCGTCGCGGAGGCCGAGTCGCCGGCGGAGGCGGCGGAGCGCCGTCGTGTCCGGGAGGTCGGCCAGGGTCAGGGCGGTCAGGTCTTCGTGGGTGCGACCGGACTTGAGCAGGATTCCGGCGAGGCGCTCCTGCTCCGCCGCGTGGGCCTTGCGCAGGAACACCGCGCGGAGCTCGTCGAGCTCACCGGCGGCGAGGCCGGGGAACGCCGCGTCGAAGCCCTCTCCCGCCGCGACGCCGGCGTTGATCTCCTCGGCCGCGAAGTGGTCGAGGAGGCGCACCGAGACGCGGCCGACCCCGGGCAACGAGCTCAGCGCGCCGTGGGCGTCGGCGACCATCAAGTAGGCGAAGTTCGGTGCGCAGAAGTAGGTCGGCAGCCGCAGGTCGACCTCCACCCCGTCGCCGCGCACCTCGCACCGGGCGACGAACCCGAGCTCGGTGATCGGCCGGTCCAGCTCCGGATCGACCACCGAGCCCAGCGCCCGCACCACCACGTCGGTGTCCACAGTGGAGGCCGCGGTCATCGGGCCACCGCCTCCCGCGCGGACGGGATCTGCACCGGCACCTCGATGTCGTAGAGCTTGGCCATGTTCAGGCCCAGGACCTTGCGCTTGACGTCGGGTGTGAGCACGCCGTACTCGGACTGCATGTCCTCCGGGATCTGGAAGTCCACGAACTTCTCGATCAACCACTGCGGCGTCCAGATCGCGTAGTCGCTGGCGAAGGTCAGCCGGTTCTCGTCCAGCCAGTAGAGCAGTTCACCGATGATCTGGGCGAAGTAGCGCGGCCGGGAGTGGATGAACGGCATCGCCACCGCCAGACCGCCGTAGACGTTGGGCTCCTGCGTGGCGATCCAGCAGAAGTCCTCCAGCCTCGGCAGGCCGCAGTGCTCGACGATGAAGTTCAGCTCCGGGAACTCGGTGGCCGCGTCGTCGACGTCGGCGACGTCGAAGGCATCCCGGTTAAGCGGGTAGATCGTCGGCCCCTTGTGCACGTGGATGTTGCGGATCCCCAGCTCCTGGCACTTGTCCAGGTACCGGTAGGACCACGGGTCGGAGAGCTTCCAGCCCTTGGAGGCGCCCTTCCACTCGGCGGTGTAGAGCTTCACGCCGCGCAGGTTCCAGCGCTCCGCCTGCCGCTCCAGCGACGTCAGGCCCTCCTCCTCGTCGCGCGGGTCCCAGCTGCCGTTGACGATGAAGCGATCCGGGTACTTCTCGGCGAGAGTGCCGTCCCGTTCGGTCGTGTTGAAGCCGTTGACGAAGAAGTCGGTCAGGTAGGTCGGCTGGAAGATGGCCTTGTCGACGTAACCGACCTCGAACAGGTCGTGCAGCACGTCCTGCTCGCTCTGCAGCTGGAAGTGCTCCAGCGACCACTTGTGCTCCTCCGGGCTGAGGTTGGAGTGGTAGTCGTAGAAGCAGTTGAGGAACCCCGTGCCGTAGCGGTTGGCCTGGTTCGCGGGCGTGCCATCCCAGAAGTGGATGTGCCCGTCCACGATGAAGTACTGCTCGTCGCCCTTGACGTACATGTCCGGTTCCTTCCTATGGCACGAGAATCGCTCGACCGCCGGGAATGCGGCCTGCGTCGAGATCGGCGAGCGCGCCGAGCGCCTCGTCCAGCCCGTACTCGCGGGTGCGCAGCGAGACCTGGCCTCGCGCGGTCAGCGCCATCAGCTCGTCGAGGTCGTTGTAGGAGCCGACGAGGTTGCCGATCACGTTGATCTCGCGGGAGATCACGTCGATGGTCGGGATGTCCACCCGCCCGCCGTAGCCGATGACGAAGTACGAGCCCGCCTGCCTGGTCATCGCCACACCTTCGGCTTCGGTACCGCCTTCACCTACGAAGTCGAGCACCACGTGGGCACCCCGACCTGCGGTGATCTCCAGCGCGGTGTCCACGTGCGAGCCGTCGGCGAGCACCGCGTGGTGGGCACCGAGCTGCGTCGCGAGGTCCAGCGCCTCCTGCGAGCGGTCGATGACGGTGATCTCGGCGGGCGTCATGGCCAGCACCGACTGCAGACCGATGTGGCCGAGGCCGCCCGCGCCGATGAGGATCACGTGGGTGCCCGCGTGCAGCAGCGGCACGGCCTTGCGCACCGCGTGGTAGGCCGTGAGCCCGGCATCGGCCAGCGCGGCGACGTCGGCGGGTGCCAGGCCGTCGTCGAGGCGCACCACCGAGCGGGCGTTGGTCAGCATCAGCTCGGCCATGCCGCCGTCGGCGTTGATGCCGGGGAAGCTGGAGTTCTCGCAGTGCACGTCGTCGCCGGAGCGGCAGGCCCGGCAGAGCCCGCAGGTCACCAGCGGGTGCAGGATGACGCGGTCACCGGGAGCGGTGTTGCTGACGGCTGAGCCGACCTCGCGGACCGTTCCGGCGTTCTCGTGGCCGATGACGTAGGGCAGCGCGACGCCGCTCTTGTCCTTCCACTGGCCTTCGATGATGTGCAGGTCGGTCCGGCACACCCCGGCCGCGTTGATCTCCACCAGCACGTCCCAGGGGCCGGTGACCTCGGGATCCGGGACCGATTCGACGACAGGCTTCTGCTCGTACTCGTGCACGCGTACCGCTCGCACCGCCGACCACCTCCGGCTCGACCAGGACGGGTCCGTCCCAGGTTGCGCCGAAGCGGCCATGACCGCCCGTCGGGCCGGGCCGTCTGATTCGGTCAAGTCGGGCGATCAGCGATGCCGCCCGCGGGATGCTCGCCGCGCCGAGCGGATCAGGCGTCGACCCAGCCGTGGCGGACGGCGATCTGGGTGAGCTTCTGGCGGACCTGCAGGATCTGCTCTGCGGTCATCGTCGGCGCGGAGGTCAGCAGCGCTTCGGTGACGGTCTCGTGGAACTCCTTCGCCGAGAGCACGTCGAAGAGCTCCTCCTCCGGCGGCTGCTCGCCGGGAGCGGCGGACTGGCGCAGGATGTGGACGTTGGAGGCCTTGGGGCCACGGTCGCTGTCCTCGGGGTCGAACTCGACGACCGCACCGGGGGCGACCAGCCGCTTGTCGAAGGTCAGGTCGTTGACGTGGATGAAGACGTCCTCGCCACCGCCGTCGGGCGCCACGAACCCGTATCCGCGCACCTCGTCGAACCGGACGACCTTGCCCGTGACCATCTGCCGCTCCCCACCTTCACCCCGTACCCGAACCGCAGGTCAGGCACTCTACCCGCGGTCACATCGGCGAGGCGAACCCAGTGGCGGTGCGGACCTCGGCACTACCGACGCGGCATCGGGATGTCGGTGTCGGGCCGGCTGCGTTCCTTGGGGCCGTGCTCGATGAAGTCCGCGGCGAACTTGATCCCCGCCTGGTAGGCCTCCACCCGGGCACGGCCGATCTCGGCCTCGATCGTCTCCGGGTGCAGCTCCTCCGCCAGCGAGCGCATCTCCGCCAACCTGCTGCGGGTCTCCTCATCCATCCTGTGCGCCATCCTTCCGCGTGAACATCTCCGGAGATCCTCACTGGTTTTCACGTTCTTCGCACGGCCGACGGTCAGGCTAGACCCGAGCCGCGGGCGATCCCGATCAGGTGAGGACCGCACTGCCGTTACCCCGGACACGACCCTGGGTCACCGGTGTCGATCTGCGGATACGATCCGCCGGGCAGCAGGCGGCAACGGCGCGGAGGCGGCATGAGCAACGGGGAACTGCGGCTGGAAGTCGATCAGAAAGTGGCCCAGATCACGATCGACAACCCCGGCAAGCGCAACGCGATGAACGCCGCCATGTGGCGACGGCTGCCCGAACTGCTCGCCGAGGCCACCGCCGACCCCGAGGTCCGGGTCGTGGTCCTCACCGGTGCCGGAGACGCGTTCTGCGCCGGCGCGGACATCTCCGAGCTGCACGAGATCGAGGGCCCGGAAGCGAGCGCCACCGAACCGGCGGAACGGGCGCTGCTGGAGTGCCCGCTGCCGACGATCGCGCTGATCAACGGCCTGTGCATCGGTGGCGGCTGCCAGCTGGCGGCGGCCTGCGATCTGCGCATCGCCGCCGAGTCCGCCGTTTTCGGCATCACCCCGGCCAAGCTCGGCGTGGTGTACCCGCCGTCGAGCATCGCGCGGCTGACCGAACTGGTCGGTCCGTCGGCGGCGAAGTTGCTGCTGTTCTCCGCGGACTTCTTCAACGCGCCCCGCGCCCTGGCCATGCGACTGGTCGACGAGGTCGTGGCCGATCCGGCGGAGCGGGTGGCCGAGCTGGCCGGGACCATCGCGGCACGCTCCCAGCTGAGCGTGCGCGCGGCCAAGGAGCTGGTGGACCTGGCCGGACGCGGCGCGCCGCTGACCGAGCGAGCCGAGCACTGGCACGAGGTCGCGGTGAAGACCGGCGAGACCGCCGAGGGCGTCGGCGCGTTCCTCGAACGCCGGTTGCCGGTTTTCCCGTTCGCTTAGCGGAAATCCCGATCAGAGCACGTCATCTCGCGTTTCACTCCTCTGTGGACGGCGCAGCGGAACCACCGGGTTACCGCGCGCTGCACGCACTGTTCATCCTTCTCGCGATGATCAGTCCACGTTCGTTCCGGAAGTGATCGTCACCGGGCGTCCAGGGCCCGGCGGCTTGCCGAGATGACCTTGGTCAGCGCCTCGTGGAGCTCTTCGAGCTCGAAGAGCTCCATGCCCAGGGTCTCCACGATCTTGTACGGGATCTTCTCGGCTTCGGCGCGCAGCCGCGCACCTTCCTCGGTGAGCGCGACCTCCAGCCTGCGCTCATCGCTGCGGCTGCGGGTGCGCAGCACGTAGCCCACTGATTCCAGGCGTTTGAGCAGCGGTGACAGCGTGGCCGCGTCGGCGTGCAGGACGTCGCAGAGATCGGTGACCGAGCGCGGCGAGCGTTCCCACAGCGCCAGCATCACCAGGTACTGCGGGTGGGTGAGGTTCATCGGCGCCAGCAGCGGCCGGTAGAGCGAGATGACGTTGCGGGAGGCGACCGACAGCGCGAAGCACACCTGGCGGTCGAGGGCGAGCGGGTCCTCGCCCAGGTCGGGAGTCTGCACGGGGTCAGCTTACTCACCTTCCGCTACGCGCTAATAGTTAGTGTGCTAAATATCGGGTGTGAGCCAACACCCCGAAGCCCGACTGGTGCGACCGAATCCGCTGCGGTGGGTCTGGTACGCCTTCGGCGGCCGCCTGCCCGCACGGCACCGCGAATGGGTGCTCCACGACGTCACCTGCCGGACCTGGGTGCTGCGGCACACCGCGCGCAGCCTCGTCCAGATCTCCCCCGGCCTGCTGTTCCTGCTGCTCCCGGGCCCGCTGTGGATCCGGGCGATGGCGGTGCTCGGCGGAGTCATCCTCGCGCTGTGGTACTCGCTGTCCTACATGGAGCACACCTGCGAGTACCGGCTGCACAAGCACGGCTACCCCATCGGCACCGGCCGGGCGACGCGCGAAGCCGCCCACGCCGAAGCCCGCGCCCAGCGGGCCTCCCGCTACGACGAGATCTACCGCAACAACGGCTGAGCGCTCGTGCGCCCGGGTGAGCATCGTGGCAATCCCGGTTGCCGCAGTGGCAAGGTGGAGGGGTGGACGCGGAATTCGGGCAAGCGCTGGACGCCGTCGGGCCGAGGTTGCGGGCGCTGCGACGGCAGCGGGAAACGACCCTCGCGGACCTCTCGAACGCCACCGGGATCTCGGTGAGCACCCTGTCGAGACTCGAGTCCGGCTCGCGGAAACCGACCCTCGAACTGCTGCTGCCGCTGGCCAAGGCGCACGGGGTCACGCTCGACGAGCTCGTCGACGCCCCACCCACCGGCGACCCGCGGGTGCACATGCGGCCGGTCAAGCGGGGCGGCCTGACGATGCTGCCGCTGACCCGGCGCGCGGGCGGCATCCAGGCGTACAAGCTGATCCTCCCGGCCGGGAGCGGCCGCAACGAGCCCGATCCGCAGACCCACGAGGGCTACGAGTGGCTCTACGTCCTCAACGGGCGTCTGCGCATGGTGCTCGGCGAGCACGACCTGGTGCTCTCCCCCGGTGAGGCCGCCGAGTTCGACACCCGCGTTCCGCACTGGTTCGGCGCCGCCGACGACCAGGCCGTGGAGTTCCTGAGCCTGTTCGGCAAGCAGGGCGAACGCGCACACCTCCGCGCCCGCCCGAAGCACGATCCCGACAGCCCGGGGTCGTGATCTCGTCCCCGCGCGGTCACCACGAGCGACCCGATCTTCCTCGGCCGGTTAGGTTGAGCGCTGAAGGCTGAGGTTCGAGGAGGAGTTTCGATGGGCAAGCCAACGCCGGTAGCGGTGGTCACCGGGGCCAGCAGCGGGATCGGCGCCGCCAGTGCCAAGGCCCTGGCCGAGGCCGGCTTCGAGGTGGTGCTCGGCGCGCGCCGGCTGGACCGGTTGCAGGAGGTCGCCGACTCGATCGGGGCCCGTGCGCTGGAGCTCGACGTCACCGACCAGGCCTCGGTCGACGCGTTCACCGACGCCGTCGAGCGTTGCGACCTGCTGGTGAACAACGCGGGCGGCGCGGTCGGCTCCGAGACCATCCTGGACGCCAAGGACGAGGACTGGCTGTGGATGTACGAGACCAACGTGATGGGCACCCTGCGGGTGACCCGCGCGCTGCTGCCGAAGTTGCTGGAGTCCGGTGACGGGCAGGTCATCAACATCGGATCGGTCGCGGGCCGCGAGCCCTACGCCACCGGCGGCGGCTACAACGCGGCCAAGCACGCTGTCGCGGCGCTGACCCGAGTGCTGCGGCTGGAGATGTTCGGCCAGCCGATCCGGGTGTGCGAGATCGACCCGGGCCTGGTCCAGACGGACTTCAGCCTGGTCCGCTTCCGCGGCGACCAGGAGAAGGCCGACGCCGTCTACCAGGGCACCAACCCGCTCACCGCGGAGGACGTCGCCGAGACCGTCTCGTGGGTGGCGACCCGTCCCCCGCACGTCAACGTCGACCAGATCCTGCTGCTGGCCCGCGACCAGACCTCGGCGCGCGTGATCCACCGCTCGGAGTGACCGGCACCGGGGCTGGGCGCTGCGCGTTCAGCCCCGGAAGCGGTCGGCCCAGGCCATGACGTCGGCCGGGGTGGCGTTGCCGCCGCAGACGACGAGGCCGAGCTTGACGTCCTCGCGCTCGGCGATGATCCGGCGTGCGGCCGGGAGCAGGCAGCCGGCGGCCGGTTCGGCCCACAGCTTCGCGTGCCCGGCGAGGTCCAGAACGCCCTGCACCGCTTCGGAATCGGGCACCACCAGCACGTCTTCGACCATCTCGCGAACGTGCTGGTAGGTCAGCTCGGAGACGGCCGGGGCGCTGAGGGTCGACACGATCGAGGACAGCTCGACGGCCACCGGGCCGCCGGCCGCCAGCGCGGCCGACATCGCCTCGGCCCCTTCGGTTTCCACGCCCCAGATCCGCACGCCGGGTCGCTTCGCGCGCAGCGCGGTGGCCACGCCCGAGATCAGACCACCGCCGCCGATGCTGACCAGGACGTCGGTGAGTTCACCCGCGTCCTCGGCGAGTTCCAGCCCGACCGTGCCCTGCGCGGCGATCACCGCGGGATCGTCGAAGGGGTGCACCAGCGTGCTGCCCTCGGCCCGGAGCTGGTCGGTGAGCGCGAACGCCCCGGCCATGTCGTCGGCCAGGCGGACCGTGGCCCCGGCGGACTCGGCCACCTCCACGGCACGCTCGGGCGCCGAGCGCGGCATCACCACGGTGGCCTTGACGTGCAGTGCACCGGCCATCACCGCCAGGCCGATGCCGTGGTTGCCGCCGCTGACCGCGACCACACCGGCCGCGCGCTCGGCCTCGGTCAGCGACAGCAGCTTGGCCACCGCACCGCGAGCCTTGAACGACCCGGTGCGCTGCAACAGCTCCAGCTTCGCGGTCACCGGTGCGCCGAGCAGCTCGGACAGCCCCGGACTGGTCACCGTCGGCGTGCGCACCACGTGCCCTAAGATGACACCCGCAGCGGCTTCGACGTCCTCGATCCCGATCACAACGCGCCTCCCCAGCACTCCTTCCCCGCACGGTAGTCACCCGCACGGCGCAGTGCGCGATCGGGCCGGTTTGTCCATTGTGGATTCCGTGGAACCGCGCCGGATCTCCCGCGAACGGACCATCGCGCGACATCGGCGTGGGAACCGTCAGCCTCTCTCCGGGCGGAAGTACGGGATGACCTCGTGCTCCGGTTCCGGGCCCGAGGGTTCGAAGGCGACCTCGACCCGCAGGTCGCTGAGGTCGGCGTCGGGGTCGACCCCGTCGAGCCGGGTCCACCACCAGGGGCCTTCGTCGAGCTCGACGATGCCGACCACGAGCCGGAACGTGCCGCCGTCGGGAAGCTTGTGGTGCACCGCGCTCCAGGACACCACCCGACCCGTTCCGCTCGCCGCGACCTGCTCGACGTCGTCGTCCGGGGCGATCGGGGTGTGCGGGCTCAGGTGCTCGCCGGTGTCGCGGCGGCGGGGAAGGCGGAGTTCACCGATGCGGGTTCCGTCGAAGAACTCCGCGCTGGCGTGGTCTCTGGCGACCGGGACGAGGGCCATGGAACCTCTTTCAGGCGGACAGCACCAGCGTGCTGTGGTGGGAGAAGATGCCGCCGTTGCCCGACACCAGCACCAGCTCGTGGTCGGGGACCTGGCGGGCGCCCGCCTGACCGCGGGCCTGGATGATCGCCTCCGACAGCGGCGTCATGCCCCACATGTAGTAGGACGACAGCTGCCCGCCGCCGGTGTTGACCGGCAGCGAGCCGCCGGGACCGAGCACGCCCGGGGTGGAGACGAACTCACCTCCCTCGCCCTTGGCGCAGAAGCCGTAGTCCTCCAGGGTCAGCAGGACCGTGAAGGTGTAGCAGTCGTAGAGCTCGGCGATGTCGATGTCGGCCAGCGACACCCCGGCCATCCGCAGCGCCTGCGGGCCCGCCTGGGCCGCGCCGCTGACGAGTCCCAGGTCGTCATCGCGGCGCAGCGAGCCGCCGGGGTGGGCCTGGGCCCAGCCCAGCACCGACACCGGCGGCTGGGCCAGTGAGGCGGCGCGATCGCCGCGGGTGACGACGACGGCGATGCCGCCGTTGGACACCAGGCAGCAGTCCAGCAGGTGGAAGGGCTCGGCGACCAGCCGGGACTCCTGGTGGTCGGCGATGTCCATCGGCTCGCGGAACCGGGCCAGCGGGTTCATCGCGGCCCACTCGCGCTGCGCCACGGCGATCTCGCCGAGCTGCTTGCTGGTGGTGCCGTAGGCCTGCATGTGCCGTCGCGCGGCCAGCGCGTAGAACGAGTTGGGGCCGGTGAACCCGCTGCTGGCGACCATGCCGCCCCAGCCCTTCGGCGAATACCGGTCGGCCGCGTAGGCGGCGCCGGTCGAGGCCCCCTCGCGCAGCGGGGCGTCGGCGAACACGCAGACCACGGTGTCGGCCATGCCCGCCTCGACGGCCATCGCCGCGTGCTGGACCATCGCGCCTGCGGTGGACCCGAACGACTGCATCTGGCTGAGCAGCCGCAGGTCCACCAGCCCCAGGTCGTCCTGCAGGCTCAGGTCGACACCGCCCGCCAGTCCCGCCGAGACCAGCAGGCCGTCGACGTCGCCGAGCCGCAGCCCCGCGTCGGCCACGGCCCGGCGAACCGCCTCGGCGGCGAACTGCTGCGCGGTGCGACCGTAGACCTTGCCCATCTCGGTCATGCCGAGACCGGCGATCGCGGCCCTCCGGCGCGCAGGCAGGTCACGGCGACTGCTCATCTGCCCCCCCTTGCGGAACGATCTCGATCCGAAAGTAGGTCAGGGCATCCGCTTTGTAAACGCCCGCGGGCTCAGTCGAAGTAGCGGCGCGGGTTGTCCACCAGCATCGTCGTCAGCTGCTGCTCGGTGACGCCCGCTTCGCGCAGCGCCGGGAGCACCACGTCGTGGATGTGCGTGTAATGCCAGTTCGGCAGGGCCTGCTCGACCACCCCCGACGGGAACCAGTCGATGTGGCAGGACGCGTCGTGGGCCAGCACCATCCGATCGGCCAGTCCGCCGCGCGCGAGCTCGGCGATGGTGGCCACCCGTTCGTCGGTGGGCAGCAGGACGTCCAGCCCGAAGCGGTCCATCCCGATGTAGGAACCGTTGTCGATGAGCTCCCGCAGGTAGTCGGTGTCGGTGGTGTCGCCGCTGTGCCCGATCACGACTCTGCCGAGGTCGACTCCGTTGCGCCGCAACACCTCCTGGGCGACGAGGCCGGTGCGGTGGGCTGGGCTGGTGTGCACGGTGATCGGCGCACCGGTCCTCACGTGCGCCTCGGCGACGGCGTTGAGCACGCGCTCCACGCCCGGCGTGAGCTCCTCCTCGATGGCGCACTTGAGGAACGCGGCCTTGACCCCGGTCTCCGCGATGCCCTCGGTGATGTCCTTGACGAACATCCGCACCATCACCTCGTCGCCGCCGAGCAGCGTGCCCGGGCCGTGCAGGCGGAAGAAGAACGGCACCGAGTCGTAGGTGTAGAGGCCGGTGGCGGTGATGATGTTGAGGTCGACCTCGGCGTTGATGCGGGCGACGCGCTCGACGTCGCGGCCGAGCCCGATCACGGTCGGGTCGACGATGGTGTCCACCCCGCGCGAGGCCAGCTCGCGCAGGCGCTTGATCGCGTCGGCGACCCGTTCCTCCTCGTCCCAGAACTCGGGGTAGTTGCGGCGGATCTCCTCGTTCAGCACGAAGACGTGCTCGTGCATGAGCACTGTGCCCAGCTGATCGGCCGGAACCTGTCCGCGCACTGTCTCGACCATCTTCGTCCTCCTCGACGAACGGCAGCGTGCCCGGCACCCTAGACGCCCGATCGGCTTGCGCGGACCCGTCCGAGGTGGGCATGTTGGAGCGGTGACCGTGGTCAACACCTTGGGCGCCGCGACGTTCCGCGACGAGGAGTTCCCCGCCGACCCCTACCCCGGTGCGCGTCCCGCCCACTCCTACCTGCACCTGGACGGAACCGGGTGGCGCCTGACGCCCGACCCCTCGCTGCCCTCGGGCTGGCGGGTGGGCGCGGGCTGCCTCGACGAGTTCCTGACCGGTGCGGGTGCCGAGCCGCTGTCGGCCCGGTGGCCGGTGCTGGCCTACGGCTCCAACGTCTGCCCGAGCAAGATCACCTGGCTGCGTTCCGAGCTCGGCCTCCGGGGCCCGGTCGTGGTCCTCAGCGCCACATGCACGGGCCTGTCCGCGGTGTGGGCCTCCGGGGTGCGCGCTCGCGACGGCCAGCGGCCGGCCGTGCTCGTCTCGTCTCCCGGGGTCGTCGAGCACCACGCGGTGTGGCTGGCCACCGCCGGGCAGCGGCGGGTCCTCGACGAGTGCGAGGGCCGCGGCGAGCGCTACCGGCTGGTGCGGCTGCACGGCCCCGAACGCGTCGAGCTCGACACCGGTCCCGCCGCCGACGTGCTGGCCTACGGCGCGCTCGGCGAGATCCGCCGCCCGCTGCTGGTGGACGGCCGGTTCGTGCCCTGCAGCGCCCTCACCCAGAGCGAGGCGCGCGACCTCACCGGCACACCGGCCGCCTCCGACGGGCTGACCTGCACCGAGATCGTCGGCGAACCCGCTCCCCCGACCGCACCGCTGGACGGCGAGGTGCCCCGGTAGGTTTGTTCCGGGGAGGAATTCACATGTTGCCGACTGCGGAACTGCACATTCACATCGAGGGGACGCTCGAACCGGAGATGCTGGTCGAGCTGGCCCAGCGCAACGGACTCGCGCTGCCGACCAGCGATCTCGACGAGCTCCGGGCGAAGTACGACTTCAGCGATCTGCAGTCGTTCCTGGACCTGTACTACGCGAACCTGCCGGTGCTGCGCACCGACCAGGACTTCTACGACCTGACCAGCGCCTACCTGGTGCGCGCGGAACGTGCCGGGGTGCGGCGGGCGGAGATCTTCTTCGACCCGCAGGTGCACCTGGCCAACGACGTGCCGATCGGCGCGGTGTTCGAGGGCATCACCGGAGCGCTGCGCGACTCCCGGGTGTCCACCGACCTCATCCTGTGCTTCCTGCGCGACCTCGGACCCGAGGCCGCGGCCGAGACGCTGCGGCTGGCGCTGCCCTACCGGGAGCGCTTCATCGGCGTGGGCCTGGACTCCGCCGAGGTCGGGCACCCGCCGGCGCCGTTCGCCGAGGTCTACCGGCGCGCGGCGGCCGAGGGCCTGCACCGCGTCGCCCACGCCGGCGAGGAGGGCGGGCCGGACTACGTGCTCGACGCCCTGGACGTCCTCGGCGTCGAGCGGATCGACCACGGAATCCGCGCCATGGAGGACCCCGAGCTGGTGGCCCGGCTGCGCGACGAGCAGATCCCGCTGACGGTCTGCCCGCTGTCCAATGTGGCCTTGCGGACCGTCGACAAGCTCTCCGACCACGTGCTTCCGGCGATGCTCGACGCGGGCCTGCTGGCCTGCGTCAACAGCGACGACCCCGCGTACTTCGGCGGCTACGTCGACGACAACTTCGCCGCCTTGCGCAGCGAGCTGGGCCTCACCGACGAACAGCTGAAGACGCTGGCGCGCAACTCGTTCGACGCGTGCTTCGCCACCGACGAGCAGAAGACGGCCTGGAAGGCCGAGATCGACGACTGACACGGTCCCCAGTGGACGCGTTTGGGAAACCTCCGCTCGCGGGTACCTCACCGAACGGTACCCGTGAACGGAGGTTCAACCATGGCTGACGAACTCAGCGGCCGCAAGGTCGCGATCCTGGCCACCGACGGCGTGGAGCAGGTCGAGCTGGTGGGCCCGCGCGACGCGATCGAACGCGCGGGCGGGCAGGTCGAGGTGGTGTCGCCGCACGCCGGGGAGATCCAGGCGATGAACGGCGACATCGACAAGGGCGACCGCTTCCCGGTCGACCGCGAGGTCGCCCGTGTCTCGGTGCGCGACTACGACGCGCTCGTGCTGCCGGGCGGCACCATCAACCCCGATCAGCTGCGTCGCGACGGGACCGCGGTGTCGTTCGTGCGCGACTTCGTCAACGCGGGCAAACCCGTGGGCGCCATCTGCCACGGCCCGTGGACGCTGGTCGAGGCCGATGTGGTGAAGGGGCGGCAGCTGACGTCGTTCCCCAGCATCCGCACCGACATCCGCAACGCGGGAGGCGAGGTCACCGACCAGCAGGTCGTCGTCGACGGCAACCTGATCACCAGCCGCAATCCCGATGACCTGACCGCCTTCCAGGACGCGGTGATCAAGACGATCGCGTCGAGCTGACTCAGGCGCGCTTGGCCGCGACGAGGCGCTCGATGAGGCCGAGCTTGAAGCGCTCGGACTCCTGCACCTCGAAGCCCGCGGCGCGCAGGTGCCGCGAGGGGCGGCGGCGGAAGTGCTCGCCGCCCGTCGGCACCGTCACGACCTCGGCGGCGCGCTGGATCAGCCGGACCGGCCACGCGGTGCTCACCACGTGGTCGGCGAGCAGCAGTCGCCCGCCGGGCCGCAGGACCCGGTGCATCTCGGTGATCGCCTGCTCGTGGTCGGGGATGGCGCACAGCGAGAACGTGCACACCACGGTGTCGAACGCGCCGTCGGGGAACTGCAACGAACGCGCGTCGCCCTCCCGCAGCTCGACGTCGAGGCCGAGGGCGGCGCGACGTCGCCGAGCCAGCTGCAGCATCGCGGGGCTCCACTCGATCCCGGTCAGCGGCGTGCCGGCCGGGTACAGCGGCAGGTTCAGACCGGTCCCGATGGCGACTTCCAGCACCTCACCGCGAACCCGGGAGCAGACCCACTGCCTGCTGTCGCCCGCCAGGTAGCGGTCGAAGCGGGCCATCACGCCGTCGTACGAGGGCGCGGACTTGTCCCAGTACCGCCGCAGCTTGTTCGCGCGATCGCCGTTCACGGCGGGTAACGCTACCGGACCGAGGGGTCGCGCACCGGTGGTTTCAGCGCCTCGGCGGACGGCGGCGTCCGGGGATCATCCGCTGCCGGGACGGCCGGTTGTCCCCGGCGTGCCCCGGGAACGCGCCGGTCTGCGCGGCGATCGGGGGCAGGTTGGTGCCCGTGCCGGTGACCGGCGGCAGGTTCGTCCCGGTGCTCACCGGGCGCATGTTCGTGCCGGTGGCGGTCACCGGCCGCATGTTGGTGCCGGTCGCGACCGGCCGCATGTTCGCGCCCGTCGCGGTCACCGGGTGCGGGTTGGTGCCCGTGGCCGTCACCGCGCTCATGTTGGTGCTGGTGTTGCGGTTGATGTTGCGGATGCTGGAGGACACCATCACCAGGAAGGCCAGCACGCCCGCCTCGTCGTAGCCCGGCATCCCCGGAGCCGGTGGGTTGAACCGGGCGTTGAGCACGTCGTTGGACGTGAGGTGGTCGATGCCCCGCAGGGTGGCCTGGACCCGGTCCATGAAGGCGTCGACCTCGGCCTTGTCCAGCGCGGAGCTCTGCGACGTCGCCGGCTGCAGACCGCGGAACTGCTCGGACGGCCTCGCGGCGGCGGCTTCGGCCACCGGGGCCGGTTCGCGCGCGGGCCGCTTCGGCACCAGCACCTCAGCGGGCTTCTCGCGGTTCTCGGCGGGCTTGCGCGCGGGTTCGGGTTCCTCCGCCGGGCGGGACTTGCGACGCTCGTCGGCGCGCACTTCGAGCTTCATCAGCGTCAGCGCGACCTTGTCCAGGAACTCGTCGACCTGAGCCTTCTTGTAGGCGCGACCGCCGCGCCTGCGCGGGCTGAACTCGGCGGTCAGCACGTCACGAGCGCTCACCGCCCGCTTGCCGCGCAGCGTCGCCTCGACCCGTCCGAGGAAGTGGTCGACCTCGGCCTCGTCGTATCCGCGTTCCTTGCGCCAAGCCCGGCCGAAGACGACATTCCGCACGTCATCAGGGGTGAGCATTACTCCGGCCTCCACAGGGCGTCCGCATCATTCCTCTCGGACGCATACCCGGCTCGTCCCGCCAGGCCCCCGACCGCCCGTTGTGCGGGCTCAAGCTTGCCCAAACCCAGCCGACAGATCAAGGGCCGAGCCAGCCGATTGGCGTTGATCCGACCGAGGTAACCGCGCGATCCGAAAATCGGCGGAAATCTTCACGAGGCTTTCAGGCGCTGTCTAGGAACGCTGCGCCTTCCCTTCGGGGGTTTCTGCCACCGGCACCGCCACGCAACGCGATTCCTCAACGACTCCTGGCACCCGAACCCGGAGGTGACGATCCGCCCACGTCACCCCCGGGTCGGGCCGGTCAGGAAGCCTGTTCTGTGAGGGGCTTCCGGTGGGTTTCCGGGGCCGTTCTCATCGCGACAGCGGCGATGAGCGCCCCGGACGCCACCAGGACGGCCACGCTCCAGGACTTCCCGCCGGACCAGAGGATGAGGCTGGTGGCCAGCAGCGGCGTGAAGCCGCCCAGCAGGACGCTGCCCATCTGGTAGCCGATCGACAGCCCGCTGTAGCGGAGCTGCGGTTCGAACAGCTCGACGTAGAAGGCCGCGATCGGCGCGAACACCGCGGCGTGCGGAACGGCCAGGGCGATCACCAGGGCCACCGCGATCAGCACCGGCGAACGGGTGTCGACCAGCCAGAAGAACGGCCACGCGTACAGCGCCATGAACACCGCTCCGGCGATGAACACCGGCTTGCGGCCGATCCGGTCCGACAACGCGCCCCACAGCGGCAGGGCGACGATGTTGATCGCCGCGGCCAGCATCACCCCGGTCAGGCCCGCCTGCTTGGGCAATCCCAGGTGCTCGGTGATGTAGGTCAGGATGAACACCGTGAACACGTAGTAGTTGCCGCCTTCGGCGAAGCGCACGCCCACCGCGATCAGGATCTCGCGGGGATGGGTGCGCAGCACCTCCACCAGAGGCCGCTTCGCGGGACGGGCCTCGGTGAAGGACTCGGGTTCGCTGATGCGGAACCGGATGTAGAGCCCGACCACCGCCAGCACGACGCTGAGCAGGAACGGGATCCGCCATCCCCACGCGGTCAGCTGCTGCTCGGGCAGCATCGAGACGATGCTGAACGCTCCGGTGCCCAGCAGCAGACCGGCCGAGACGCCGGTTTGCGGCCAGGCGCCGTAGCGGCCTCGGCGATCGTCCGGGGCGTGCTCGACGGCCATCAGCACCGCGCCGCCCCACTCGCCGCCGACGGCGAACCCCTGCACCAACCGCAGCAGCACCAGCAGGGCGGGCGCCGCGATGCCGATCTGCTGGTAGGTGGGCAGCAGACCGATGAGGGTCGTGGCGCCGCCCATGAGCGTCAGCGTCATCACCAGCGTCGCCTTGCGCCCGAGCTTGTCGCCGTAGTGGCCTGCGACGAAGCCTCCCAGGGGCCGGGCGATGAAACCCGCGGCGAAGGTGCCGAAGGCCGCTAGCGTCCCGGCCGCCGGGGAGAGATCGGTGAAGAACAGCCGGTTGAAGATCAGCGCGGCAGCGGTGCCGTAGATGGTGAAGTCGTACCACTCGATGATGCTGCCGATGGTGCTCGAGACGAGCGTGCGCGACGCGGACCGTTTCGGGGCACGCGTCGTTGCGTCGACCGACATGGTCGGTGTGCCTTTCGTTTTCGCGTTCAGGGACGTGCCAGGGCGTTCGGCGCCCAGGGGAGGTCGGCCGTTCCGTGCTTGGCGGCTCGGACGTCTCCGGATCGGGCGTGGCCCTCGAAGAGCTCCACCCGCGCCGCGCGGCCGCAGACCTCGCCGAGGTGCGCGCTGGCCGCCGGGTCGGTGACCTCCTGGTAGGTGACGGTCTTGAGGTACTTGCCGACCCACAGACCACCGGTGTAGCGGGCGGCGCCTCGCGTCGGGAGCACGTGGTTGGTGCCGATCACCTTGTCGCCGTAGGACACGCAGGTCCCCTCCCCCAGGAACAGCGCGCCGTAGTTGCGCATCTTGTCCAGGGCTTCGCGGGGCTGTTCGGTGAGGATCTGCACGTGCTCGCTGGCGTAGGTGTCGGCCATCCGGTAGGCCTCGTCGAGGTCGGCGACCACGTGCACCTCGCCGTGGTCGCGCCAGGCGGGTTCGGCGTTGTCGCGGGTGGGCATCTCCGGCAGCAGCGCGTCGATGTGCTCGATGACCTTCCGCCCCAGCGATTCCGAGGTGGTGATCAGCACCGCGGGCGAATCGGGTCCGTGCTCGGCCTGGCTGAGCAGGTCGACGGCGACGACGAACGGATCGGCGCTGTCGTCGGCGACGACGAGCACCTCCGTCGGACCGGCGAACAGGTCGATGCCGATCTCACCGAAGAGCTGCCGCTTGGCCTCGGCGACGAAGGCGTTGCCCGGTCCGGCGAGCATGTCGACCGGTTCGATGGTCTCGGTGCCGAGCGCCATGCTGACCACGGCCTGCACCCCGCCAAGCAGGTAGATCTCGTCGGCACCGGCCAGGTGCATCGCGGCGACCGTCGCGTCGGGGACCTCGCCGCGGATCGGCGGCGTGCAGGCGATGACGCGCGGCACGCCGGCGGCCTTGGCGGTGAGGATCGTCATGTGCGCCGAGGCCAGCAGCGGATAGCGCCCGCCCGGGACGTAGGCGCCGGCGGCCGCGACCGGGATGTGCTTGTGCCCCAGGTGCACGCCCGGCAGCGTCTCGACCTCGATCTCCCGCATCGATTCCAACTGCTTCTGGGCGAATCCCCGCACCTGCTCCTGGACGAACTCGATGTCGGCGATGACCTGCTCGGGCACCCTGGCCATGATCTCGCCGATCTGCGCCTGCGAGAGGCGGAACGCCTCCGGCTCCCACTTGTCGAAGCGGGCCGAGTGCTCCCGCACCGCCTCGTCACCGCGCGCGCGGATGTCGGCGATGATCGCGGCGACCTTCTCCTGCACGTCGGGCAGCGAGGTCGTGGTCGCGGCCGAGGTCTGCTCGGCCCGCTTCAGCGCGAACGTCATGAATCCCTCCCAGGATGTTTACGTACACACAGACGATAGAGCGCGCGGATGTTTACGTAAACCCCGTAGGATGGCCTTCCTCGATGCAGAATGCGAAGGAGGTGCCCGGTGGTCACCAGCCGGGACGTGGCACGGCTGGCAGGCGTGTCGCAGATGACCGTGTCCCGCGTCCTGCAGGACAACGGCAAGGTCGCCCCGCAGACCCGGGAACGCGTGCTGGCGGCGATGCGGGAGGCCGGCTACCGGCCGCACGCCGCCGCGCGCACGATGCGCACCCGCCGCACCGCGACCGTCGGCGTCGTCGTCGCCGACATCACCAACCCCTTCTACCCGCAGCTGCTCGAAGCCGTCGCCGAGGCTCTCGACGCGGCCGGTCAGCGCATGGTGCTGTGGAACGGCCCGGACGGCTCGGGCGCCCTGGAATCCCTCGACGAGGGAACCGTGGACGGGCTGATCTTCACCACCGTGACCGAGGCGACGCCGCAGCTGGGCGACGCGGTGGCTCGCGCCGAGCCGATCGTGCTGCTGCACCGCGGGCTCGACGAGCTCGATTGCGACCAGGTCACCACCGACAACGTCGCGGGCGGGCGGGCCGTCGCCGACTACCTGGTTGCCACCGGTCACACCCGCATCGGCTTCCTGCGCGGCCCCGAACTGCCGAGCACCGCCCGGCACCGCGAGCACGGCTTCCGCGAACGCCTCGCCGAGCTCGGCCACCCGTTGTCCGAAGACCTCAGCGCGCCAGGCGGTTTCGCGCACGACGTCGCCCGCTCAGCGATGCGCGACCTGCTGGACCGGGCCGACCCGCCGACCGCGGTGTTCTGCGCCAACGACCTGACCGCGCTGGGAGCCGTGGACGGCGCGGTGTCGCTGGGCCGCAGGGTCCCGGAGGACGTGTGGGTGATCGGCTACGACGACATCGCGCTGACCGCCTGGGACTCCTACGACATCACCACGGTCCGCCAACCGATCGCGGAGATGGCGCGCGCGGCGGTCTCGCGGCTGCTGGAGCGGATCGGCGACCGCGACCTCCCGGCCCGCAGGGACTGCTTCCCCAGCGAACTGCTCGTGCGCGGCTCGACCGCGCGCACGCCGCACCCAGCGCACTAGCCGAGCCTCTGCGAGACTCGGATTGTTCGGCAATCGTCGAGGGGCGGGCGATGACTTCCTTTCCGACGGCGCTGGGCTTGTCGGCCGAGCAGACCCGGGACGTGATTCGCTGCGCCGGGCGCGCTCCGTCGCTGCACAACCGGCAGCCGTGGCGGTTCCGGCTCTCCGAACACGTCATCGAGGTCCACGCCGACCCGCAGCGACGGTTGCCCGCCGCCGATCCCGACGACCGCGAGCTGCGCCTGGCCTGCGGCGCCGCTCTGCTCAACCTGCGGTTGGCGCTCGAACACGCCGGGATCCGCCCGGTGGTCGACCCGCCTTCCCCGCTCGCACCACCGACCACGCTCGCCGAGGTCCGCAGCGGCGGTCGGACCGCCCAGGTCCCCGCCGAACGAGCGCTGTACGAGGCGATTCCGCGGCGCCGCAACAACCGCCGACCGTTCCAGGAGACCCCCGTCCCGATCGCGGACCGGCACGCGCTGGTCAGCGCCGCCCAACGGGAGCAGGGACGGCTGCACGTGCTCGTCCGGACCGAGCTCGACCCCTTCGGGGACCTGGTGCACCAGGCGCACCGCGTGCAGATGGACGACGAGCGCTTCCGCGCCGAGATGGACCACTGGACGGGCCGGGACCGCGACACCAGCGAAGGGGTTCCCGCCGTCGCCTCCGGGCCTCTGCCGGAGCCGCAGGACCTGTGGGTGGTGCGGGACTTCTCAGCCGGGCAGGCTCCCGCGAGGGTTGCCGGCAAGGACTTCGAGCGCGAGCCGCTGCTGGCCGTGCTGTGCTCGCTGCACGACAGCCGCACCGACGACGTGCGGGCCGGTCAGGCGCTGCAGCGAGTGCTGCTGACCGCGTGCGCCCACGGGTTGTCCTCCTCGGTGCTCTCGCAAGTGCCGGAGGTCCCTGAAACCCGCGAGGAACTGCGCCGCATGCTCGGCGGCTCGCTGCATCCGCAGGCGGTGCTGCGCTTCGGCTACGGTTCCCCCACCCCGGAAACACATCGCCGGGAGCCCGAGGAACTGCTGCTGGATTAGACGAACTCGGCTGCCGGGTGCACATCGGGGTCCGGTTCGGGCACGATGGGCCACCGGGCTGCACGAGGAGGTGCGCATGGCGAAGCTGATCTACTCCGCGATCGGTTCGCTCGACGGCTACCTGAACGACGCCGATGAGCGCTACGACTGGGCCGTTCCCAGCGACGAGGTGTTCGCGTTCATCATCGACCGGGAACGCGACGCGGGCACCTACCTCTACGGGCGACGCATGTACGAGGAGATGATCGCTTGGGAGACAGGCGATTTCACCGCAGAGGGCCCGCTGATGGAGGACTTCGCGCACCTGTGGCGCAAGGCGGAGAAGGTCGTCTTCTCGCGGACCCTGGCCGGTGTCTCCACGACGCGAACCAGGTTGATGCGGGAGTTCGACCCGGATGCGGTTCGGCGCCTCAAGGAGTCCTGCGCGGAGGACCTGCTGATCGGTGGCGCGGTGCTGGGCGGCCAAGCGCTGGACGCGGGCCTGGTGGATGAGGTCGAGATCTACACCGCGCCGGTGCTGGTGGGCGGCGGCACCCGGATCTTCCCGTCGAAGGCCCGGGTGCCGCTGAACCTCGTCGAGCACAGGAGTTTTGACGGCGGCATGACCTTCCACCGCTACGCCTGCGGGGGACACGGCCAGCCGTGAGCCTCCCGGGAGTGGTGGGAGACCGGGAGACTCACGGCTGGTTGCTCAGTAGCGGTAGTGCTCGGGCTTGTAGGGGCCCTCGACGTCGACGCCGATGTAGGCGGCCTGTTCCTTGGTCAGCTTGGTCAGCTTCACACCCAGCGCGTCCAGGTGCAGACGCGCGACCTTCTCATCCAAGTGCTTCGGGAGCACGTAGACGTCCTTGGCGTACTCACCGGGCTTGGTGAACAGCTCGATCTGCGCGATCGTCTGGTT